>NZ_CP049867.1:3000000-3600000 GCF_011299595.1 Nocardioides sp. HDW12B
CGGCGTAGTCCTGCGCCGACCACTGGTGGGTCAGCACGGCGCCCGGCCAGTGCTCCTCGGTCCAGCTCACGAGCTCGTCGACGCGGCGCTGGGTGTCGGGCTCGCGACCGACCTCGTGGCCGTTGCCGCCGACGAGCAGCAGCCGCCCGTCGTCGTGCGGTGCGTAGCGCAGCGAGCGGCTCGGCGAGTCCGCCGCGAGGTACATGCCGTCCGGCACCGCGGGGCCGCCGTCGGGCACCCGGAACGCCAGCGCGTAGGAGCGCTCGGCCACCAGACGCGTGAAGTGGCCGCCACGGTCGAGGATGGGCGCCCCGGTTGCCAGCACGACGTGCGGGGCGCGGACCACGCCGTACGTCGTCTGGACGGTGTCCGAGCGCAGCCCGAGGCCGGTCACCCGCACGCCCTCGACGACCCGGCCGCCGGCGTCGACGAACGCGCGGTGCAGGGCCTCGAGCAGCTCGACCGGGTCCATCTGGAGCTGGTCGGCGAGCCGGATGGCGCCGCCGGTGCGGTACGGCAGCTCGGTGGTCTCGGCCCACAGCACGGGCAGACCGGCGGCGCTCGCGGCGTCGTACTCCTTCTCCAGCGTGCTGATCCCGCTGTCGTGGTTGACGTAGGTGTACGCCGCCTCGCGCTGGTAGGCCACGCCGAGCTCGTCCATGAGCTCGTGGACCTGCTGCTGCCCGGCGGCGTTGGCCTGCACGTAGGCCCGGACCGCGTCGTCGTCGTGGTGCGCGCGGATCGCCGAGAGGATGGTGCCCTGAAGCAGGCTGACCTTGGCGGTGGTGTTGCCGGTGGCGGCGGCGCCGAGGTGCCGCCCCTCCAGCACGAGTACGTCGACCCCCGCGCGCTGGGCGAGCAGGGCCGTGGTGAGACCCGTGATCCCGGCCCCCACCACGACGAGCTGGGCGTGCTCGGGGAGGGAGCCGCCGGCGGAGGGCGCGCGGGAGGAGGTGTCGTGCCAGAGCGAGGTCATGGTGGGCCTGTACCCCGCCGGGCCCTGCCCGAACTCCTGCGGGACGTGACCGGACGCACGAAGGGCGGACCAGCAGGTCGTGGGACCTGCCGATCCGCCCTGTCGGACGTGGGGGCGATCAGCCCGCGACGCGGTCCTTCAGCTGCTTGGCGGCCTTGAAGCCGGGCACCGTGGTGGCGGCGATCTGGATGGTCTCGCCGGTCTGCGGGTTGCGGCCCTCGCGGGCGTTGCGCGGGCGGGCCTCGAAGGTGCCGAGGCCGGCGATCTGGACCTTGTCGCCCTTGGACAGACCGTCCGAGATGATCTCGACGACGGCGTCGAGGGCCCGGGAGGCCTCGGCGTTCTGCAGGTTCGCCGAGTCGGCGATGGCCTTGATGAGCTCGTCCTTGCGCATGGTGGTTCTCCTGAGATCGAGGGTCCGCGGGCCGGTCGAACCGGCCCAGGCGGCACGCGGCGTAGGGCCGACGTGGTCGCGACGCTAGGGGAAACCCCCGGCACAGACAACTAAGCGGGCCGCGACGCGCCCGGACGGGACGGATTCCTCACGCCCAACGCCTCACCGCCCACTTCTGCACCACGCCGAGCAGGGCGTCGCTGGTCTTGCCGAGCACCGCCAGCAGCACGATCGCGAGCAGCAGCCGGTCCGTGCGGCCGTTGTTCTGGCTGTCGATGAGCAGGAAGCCGAGGCCCTTCGACGAGGCGATCAGCTCGGCCGCGACGAGGAACAGCCACGACTGCGCCAGCGCCAGCCGCAGGCCCGAGAACACGGCCGGGACGACGGCCGGCAGCTGCACCGTGCGCAGCAGCCGGACCCCGCTGAAGCCGAACGCACGCGCCGCCTCGACGAGCTGGCGGTCGACGTGCCGCAGCGCCACCGCGACCGTCGTGAAGACCGGGAACACCGCCCCGATCGCGATCAGGGTCAGCTTGGAGTCCTCGCCGATCTGCATCCAGAGGATGAGCAGCGGCACCCACGCGAGCGACGGCACCGCGCGCAGCGCTCCGATCGTCGGGCCGACCATGGTGTCGGCCACCCGCGACAGGCCCACCAGCGACCCGAGGAGCAGGCCGACGGTGGCGCCGATGCCGAAGCCGATGAGCACCCGCTGCGTCGAGATGTGGATGTGGCCGAGCAGCTCGCCGCGCTGCCACAGCTCGCGTCCGGCCAGCAGCACGTCGACGGGCGGCGGCAGCTGCACGGGGCTGAACACCCCGGCGCTGGTCACCAGCTGCCACAGCCCCAGCAGGGCGAGCGGCACGACCAGTCCCAGTGTCCAGCGACCTCCACGACGGGCGGCCGAAGCGGCGTACCGGCCCGACGAGCCGGCGGTGCGGACACCGGAGGTGGCCGCGACCATGTCCTGCAGGGCCATCAGCTCTCGCCACCCACGCGCGCGGGGTCGGCCTTGCTGGCGTACTCGTCCTCGATCAGCGACGCCAGCGCCTCGTCGACCTGGTCCTGCGACGACACGTCGCCGGAGTCGACGAAGATCGGCCCGATCTTCTCGAGCACGTCGATCTGGGCCTGCCCGGGCACGTTGTCGATGTCGAAGCCGGTGCGCTCGGTGAGCACGGTCTTCGCGACCGACTCCTCGACGCCCGACTCCTCGGCCAGGATCGCGACGGCCTCGTCGGGGTTGTCGATGGCCCACTGCCGCGCCCGCTCGTAGACGTCGACGACGGTCTGGGCCAGCTCGGGCTCCTCGGCGAGGAAGTCCTCGGTGGCGTCGAGGGTGCCGTAGGAGGCAAAGTCGACGTTGCGGTAGATGAGCTTCGCGCCGCTGTTCTGTTCCGCGTCGGCCATCATCGGGTCGAGGCCGGCCCAGGCGTCGACCGAGCCGCCCTCGAGCGCCGTCTGGCCGTCGGGGTGCTGCAGGTTCTCGATGGTGACCTCGTCGAGGCCGACGCCGGCCTCCTCGAGCGCCTGGAGCAGGAAGAAGTAGGCGTCGGTGCCGAGCGTGGCCGCGATGGTCTTGCCCTTGAGGTCGGCGACCTCCTTGATGTCGGAGTCGGGGCCGACGACGAGCGCGACCCACTCGGGCTGGGTGTAGATGTCGATGATCTTGATCGGCGTGCCGTTGGCGCGGGCCAGCAGCGCGGCCGAGCCGGCGGTCGAGCCGACGTCGATGGCGCCGGCGCGCAGGTTCTGGTTGGCGATGTTGGAGCCGGTCGACTCCACCCACGTCACCGACACGCCCTCGTCCTTCAGCTCGTCCTCGAGCCAGCCCTGGTCCTTGATGACGAGGCTGAGGGGGTTGTAGGTGGCGAAGTCGATGGCCAGCTCCGGCCCGCCGTCCGACCCGCTGGCGCCGGAGGCCTCGCTGGCGCAGCCGGCGAGCGCGCTGGACGCGAGGGTCAGGGCGGCGGCGGCCACCGCGACGCGGGCGCGGGTGGCGCGCAGGGGGTTGCGGGTGGGACGGGAAGCGGCCGGGGTGCCGGTCGTGGGCATGGTGGAACCTTTCGGGAGGGTGGGGGGAGGGTGCGCCCGCGAGCGCGGGTGCGGATCGTTGCGGGTGGTTCGGGGCAGATCAGTGCCGGTGGGCGTCGACCCCGAGGCTGGTGAGCAGGTCGGAGCGCATCGCGGCCAGGTCGGCGGCGCCGCGGTCGCGCGGGCGGCTACCGGGTACGTCGACCAGGCGGACGAGTCCGGAGGGCTCCCCCGCGCTGGGGCGACCCAGGACGGCCACCCGGTCGGCGAGCTGGAGGGCCTCGTCGACGTCGTGGGTGACGAGCAGGACCGTGGTCGGGGCGGCCCGGTGGATCGACAGCAGCAGGTCCTGCATGCGCATCCGGGTCAGCGCGTCGAGGGCGCCGAACGGCTCGTCGAGCAGCAGCACGCCGGGGCGTCGGGCCAGGGCGCGGGCCAGCGACGTGCGCTGGGCCATGCCGCCGGAGATCTCGCGGGGCCGCTTGTCGGCGTGCTCGGCCAGCCCGACGAGCTCGAGCAGCTCGGCGACCCGGTCGACCCCCTCGGCGCGCGGCGTACCCCGGGGCAGGCCGAGCGCGACGTTCTCGCGCACCATCTTCCACGGCATGAGGCGCGGCTCCTGGAAGGCGACCGCGCAGGAGGCGTCGATGCCGTCGACGGCGTGGTCACCGACGAGGACGCGGCCCTCGGTGGGCCGGTCGAGGCCCGCGGCCGAGCGCAGCAGCGTCGACTTGCCGCAGCCGGACGGCCCGAGCAGCGCGACGACCTCGCCGGCCGCGACCCGCAGGTCCACGCCGCGCAGGACGGCGTTGGCGCCGAGGCCGGTGCCGAAGGTGCGGCCAGTGTGCTCGAAGGTCAGCGGCAGGGCGGTGGACGTCGCGGTGCGCGTCGTCCCGGGGGCGCCGTCACGGGCGGGGTCGGGCACGGCCGAGAGGCCGCCGCGACGGTCGGGCAACCGGTCCGCGGGCGCCGGGCTGAGCGCCATGGCGTCTCCTTCAGGTCATAGTAAAGTAAGTCACTCGACTATAGGAGATAGCCGTGCCCACTCCTCGACATGGGCCGCGTTCTGGACGATCGCTTCCCCCGACCGGGCCATCGGCGTCCCCGACCACCCCGGCCCGCTCCTGACCGGCTGCCGGGGGTCAGCCCTCCGGGGTGTGGAGAGCGGCGTCCTCGGTGACGACCTCGGGACCGGCAGCCGAGCCCCACTGCCACTCGCGGATCTCGGGCAGGTCCTCCCCCTCGGTCCGGACGTGACGGCGGTGCTCGATGAGCTTGTTCTTGAGCCGCTCGCGCACCGGGCCGCTGGTGCCCTGCAGCCGCGGCACCCGGTCGATGACGTCCATGGCGAGGTTGAACCGGTCGATCTGGTTCATCACCGTCATGTCGAACGGCGTCGTGGTCGTGCCCTCCTCCTTGAAGCCGCGCACGTGGAAGCTGTCGTGGTTGGTGCGGCGGTAGGTCAGCCGGTGGATGAGCCACGGGTAGCCGTGGTAGGCGAAGATCACCGGCTTGTCGCGGGTGAACAGCGCGTCGAAGTCGGCGTCCGACAGCCCGTGCGAGTGCTCGGTGTGGTCCTGCAGCCGCATCAGGTCGACGACGTTGACGAAGCGGATCCGCAGGTCGGGGAAGGCGTCGCGCAGGATCATCACCGCCGCCAGCGCCTCCATCGTCGGCACGTCGCCGGCGCATCCGATGACCACGTCGGGCTCGCCGCCCTGCGACCCCTCGCCCTCGGTGCCGGCCCACTCCCAGATGCCGATCCCCTTGGTGGCGTGGACGATCGCCTCGTCCATCGTGAGGTACTGCGGCGCCGGCTGCTTGCCCGCCACGATCACGTTGACGTACTGCTTGCTGCGCAGGCAGTGGTCGGCCACCGACAGCAGCGTGTTGGCGTCGGCGGGCAGGTAGACCCGGATGACCTCGGCCTTCTTGTTGACCACGTGGTCGATGAAGCCCGGGTCCTGGTGGGAGAAGCCGTTGTGGTCCTGGCGCCACACGTGCGACGTCAGCAGGTAGTTGAGCGAGGCCACCGGTCGCCGCCACGGGATGTGATTGGTGGTCCGCAGCCACTTGGCGTGCTGGTTGAACATCGAGTCGACGACGTGGATGAACGCCTCGTAGCACGAGAACAATCCGTGCCGCCCGGTGAGCAGGTAGCCCTCCAGCCAGCCCTCACAAGTGTGCTCTGACAATATCTCCATGATCCGGCCGTCGACGGCGAGGTGGTCGTCGTCCGGCAGCGTCTCGGCGTTCCACGTCCGGTCGGTCACCTCCATGACGTCCTGCAGCCGGTTGGAGCTGTTCTCGTCCGGGGCGAACAGCCGGAAGGTCTCGCCGTTGCGTGCCATCACGTCGCGCAGGAAGCGCCCGAGCACGCGGGTGGACTCGACGGCTCCGGTCCCCGGCTCCTCCACCTCGACGGCGTAGTCGGCGAAGTCCGGCATCACGAGGTCCTTGAGCAGCAACCCGCCGTTGGCGTGCGGGTTGGCACTCATCCGCCGCTCGCCGACCGGGTGCAGGTCGGCGATCGCCGCGGCGGGCGCCCCGGACTCGTCGAAGAGCTCCTCGGGCCGGTAGCTGCGCATCCAGTCCTCCAGCACCTTGCGGTGCGCCGGGTCGGGTCGCGCGTCAGCGAACGGCACCTGGTGGGAGCGCCACGACCCCTCCACCCGGTGGCCGTCGAGCTCCTTCGGCCCGGTCCAGCCCTTGGGCGAGCGCAGGACGATCATCGGCCAGGGGCGTCGCGTGGCGACGCGACCCTTCTTCTGCCCGCGAGCCTCGCGCTGGATGTCGGCGATCTCGTCGAGGCAGTGGTCGAGCGTGGCGGCGAAGGCCTGGTGCATCTCGGCGGGGTCCGAGCCGGAGACGACGTACGGCGCGTGCCCGTAGCCCCTCATGAGGGAGAGCAGCTCGTCCTCGGGGATCCGGGCGAGCACCGTGGGGTTGGCGATCTTGTAGCCGTTGAGGTGCAGGATCGGCAGCACGGCGCCGTCGCGGCGCGGGTCGACGAACTTCGTCGAGTGCCAGCTGGCGGCGAGCGGGCCGGTCTCGGCCTCCCCGTCACCCACCACGGCAGCCACGACGAGGTCCGGGTTGTCGAAGGCGGCGCCGTACGCGTGGGAGAGGGCGTAGCCGAGCTCGCCGCCCTCGTGGATCGAGCCCGGCGTCTCGGGCGCGACGTGGCTGGGGATGCCGCCGGGGAAGGAGAACTGGCGGAACAGCCGCCGCATGCCGTCGAGGTCGCGCCCGATCGCGGGGTAGACCTCGCTGTAGGTGCCCTCGAGCCAGGCCGCGGCGACCGGGCCGGGACCGCCGTGGCCGGGGCCCATGACGTACATCAGGTCCTGGTCGCGGGCGGTGATGGCGCGGTTGAGGTGGGCGTAGAGGAAGTTCAGCCCCGGCGTCGTACCCCAGTGGCCGAGCAGGCGGGGCTTGACGTGCTCGGGCAGCAGCGGCTCGCGCAGCAGCGGGTTGTCCATCAGGTAGATCTGGCCGACGGACAGGTAGTTGGCCGCCCGCCACCAGGCGTCGATGCCCTTCGCCTCGCTCCGAGCGAGGGGCTTGCCGGTGACGGTGCTGCGGGTCGGCTGGGTTCGGCTCATCCGTCACCGTGCCCCTCCGCCCGACGCACATGCAAGGGCTGTCCACGGTTTCGCCGCACGCCCCGCCGGGAATATAGTTGCCACTAGCAACCTTTTTACCTGACGTGAGCAGAGAAACCGTGACCCAGACCCACCCGACCGCGACGAGCACGCCGACCCTCGGCGCGATGACGCACCGCGAGGTGCTCGAGGCCCTCAGCGGCCTGCTGCTGGCGATGTTCGTCGCCATGGTCTCGAGCACCATCGTCACCAACGCGCTGCCGCGCATCGTGGCCGACCTCGAGGGCACCCAGACCGGCTACACCTGGGTGGTGGTGGCGACCCTGCTGACGATGACCGCCACGACCCCGATCTGGGGCAAGCTGGCCGACCTGTTCAGCAAGAAGCTGCTCGTGCAGTCCGCGCTGGTGATCTACTCCGCCGGCTCGCTGGTCGCCGCCTTCGCACCGAGCATGAGCGTGCTCATCGGGGCGCGCGCCTTCCAGGGGCTCGGCGTCGGCGGCCTGACCGCGCTGGTCCAGGTCGTCATCGCGAGCATGGTCAGCCCGCGTGAGCGCGGCCGCTACTCCGGCTACATCGGCGCGGTCTTCGCCCTGGCCACGGTCAGCGGCCCCCTCATCGGCGGCCTCATCGTCGACAGCCCGCTCGGCTGGCGCGGCTGCTTCTTCGCCCCGCTCCCGATCGCGCTGGCGGCGTACGTCGTCCTGCAGCGGCGCCTCAAGCTGCCCGTCGTCAAGCGCGAGGTCTCCATCGACTGGGCCGGCGCCACCCTCATCGTCGGCGGCGTCTCGATCCTGCTCGTGTGGGTATCGCTCGCCGGCTCGAGCTTCGACTGGGTCTCGGTCACCACCGCGCTGCTGCTCGGCGTCGGCGTGCTCGTCATCGCCGCCGCGGTGTACGTCGAGGCGCGGGTTGCCCGCGAGCCCGTCATCCCGCTGAAGCTGTTCAAGGACCGAACCATCGTGCTGGCCACCCTGGCCTCGGCGATGATCGGGCTGGCGATGTTCGGCTCGACGGTCTACCTGAGCCAGTACTTCCAGCTCTCCCGCGGCATGTCGCCCACCGAGGCCGGCCTGATGTCGATCGCCATGGTCGGTGGACTGCTGGTCTCCAGCATCGTCACCGGGCGGATCATCTCCTCGACCGGGAAGTGGAAGCGCTACCTCGTCGGCGGCTCCGCGCTCGTCGTCATCGGCTTCTCGCTGCTGTCCACCATCGACCACGCCACCTCGCTGTACGTCGTCGGCGGCTACATGGCCCTGCTCGGCCTCGGCATGGGCGCGACCATGCAGAACCTCGTGCTCGCGGTGCAGAACAACACCCGCCAGGCCGACATGGGCGCCGCCAGCGCGACCGTGGCGTTCTTCCGCTCGATGGGCGGCGCGGTCGGCGTCTCCGCACTCGGTGCCGTGCTGGCCCACCAGGTCCGCGACTCCCTCGAGGCCGGGCTGGAGCGCATGGGCGTCTCCGGCTCCGGAGGGGGCAGCAGCATCCCGGACCTGGCGTCGCTGCCGGCGCCGGTGCGCGAGCTCTACGAGACCGCCTTCGGCGACGCGACCGGACACCTCTTCCTGATCTCGGTGCCGTTCGCGGTGGTGGCGTTCGTCTGCATCCTCGCGGTCCGCGAGGTGCCGCTCCGCACGACCCTGGACGTCGAGGAGGCCGCCGGGTCGGTCACCCCGGTCCCCGCCGCTCCCGAGAAGGCGTGAGCGGCATGGGTCCCGGCGCGGGCGGAGGGTCGGACGTGCGGTCGGACGTCGTCCACCGGCTCGAGCAGGAGGTCGGCGTGCTGCTGCGGCGGGTGCGCCGCGCCATCGGCGAGCGGGCCCGGCTGGTGCACGAGGACCTGCACCCGTCGGCGTACTTCCTGCTCGTGCACGTCGCCGAGCACGGCCCCCTGCGCGCCTCCGCGCTCGTGGAGGCGATGGACCTCGACAAGGGCGCGATGAGCCGTGGCGTGCAGCACCTCATCGACCTCGGCCTGGTCGACCGCACCCCCGACCCCGACGACGGTCGCGCCACGCTCATCGCGGTCACCGACGAGGGCCGCACGCGCCTGGCCGACATGGCCGAGCACCGCCGCAAACGCCTCGACGAGCGCCTCGCCGGCTGGTCCGACGACGAGCTCACCGCCTTCGTCTCCGAGCTCGCCCGCTACAACGCCACCCTCGGCTGACCTGGTCGGAGCGGTCGGTTTCCCAAGGTATGCAGGCAACCTGGCGCTCCCCATGGCGTCGGGAGCGTGGGGAGCGTCAGGTTGCCGTGGGGAGTACGGCGTACCGCGGCCCGGCCCGGCGTCCTGTCCGGGCCTCTCGCTAGCGTCGCCGCATGACTGCGCTCGTCCTCATCGCCACCTGCTCCGAGCTGCCCGACCTCGACCACGACAGCCGCGCCCTGCAACGGGCCCTGGTCGAGCGCGGGGCCGACCGGGGTGTCGAGGCCCGCCCGGCGGTCTGGGACGACCCGTCCGTCGACTGGTCAGCCGCCGACCTCGTGCTGGTCCGCTCGACGTGGGACTACGCCCGGCGACGTGACGAGTTCCTCGCCTGGGCGGCCCGGGTCGAGCAGGTGACGGCGCTGCACAACCCGCTCGAGGTCCTGCGGTGGAGCACCGACAAGACCTACCTGCGCGACCTCGCCGCGGCCGGCGTACCGACGGTGCCGACGGCATTCCTCGACAGCGCCGACGAGGAGCACCCCTATGGGGACGTCGAGCACGTCGTGAAGCCGGCCGTCTCCGCCGGGTCGCTCGACACCACCCGGGTCGCGCCCGGCGACGGCGTCGAGTCGCGGCGGCGGGTCGAGGCGATCCTCGCGACGGGCCGGACCGTGATGGTGCAGCCCTACCTCCACGGCGTCGACGAGCTCGGCGAGACAGCGCTCGTGTTCTACGACGGGACGTTCTCCCACGCGCTGCGCAAGGCCGCGCTGCTCACCGCCGACGGCGGGGAAGCCACCGGGTTGTTCAAGGAGGAGGACATGTCTCCGCGCGAGCCGTCGGAGGTCGAGCACGCCGCGGCCGCGCGCGTCGTCGCCGCCATCCCGGGCGGGCCACCCCTCTACGCCCGCGTGGACCTCCTGCCCAGCGACGACGGTCCGCTGCTGCTCGAGCTGGAGCTGGCCGAGCCGTCGTTCTTCCTCGACCTGGTCGACCCCGCCGCCGCCGACCGGGCCGCGGACGCCGTCCTCGCCCGCCTGGCCTGAACCAGGTCCTCGTCCGTGCCGCGCCCCTGGGCCGGGGCGTCGCAGAACCGAGAGAAAAGCACCTCATCACTCCCATGGCGGGTGCTTTTCTCTCGGTTCTGCCACCTCCTGGTCTGCCGCCCATCCCGCGTAGCCGTCCAGGCCCACAGATGCGTGGGAAAAGCACCCCCGGACCCCGCCCTCAGGGTGCTTTTCCCACGCATCTGGAGGCCCAGAGCACCGAGCCACTGGTCACGCCCAGGGGTTAGCCACTGGTCACGTCCAGGCACGGAGCCGCTGGGCAAGGGCCGGGATCCGCGAGGTGACTGCGGGCTCAGGATCCGGGTGATGGAGCCCGTGACATGGCGGCCGCCTCGGCGCGGTTGCGGGCGCCGAGCTTGGCCAGGATGTGGCTGACGTGGTGGCCGGCGGTCTTCTCCGAAATCACCAGCTCCCGGGCGATGGCGGCGTTGGACCGTCCTCGTGCCACCAGCTCGAGAACCTCGCGCTCCCGCGCGGTCAACGGGCGCCCCAGCAGCCCGGCCTGCACGCGGTCGACCCCCGCGGACGCCCCGACGGACACTCCGGCGGCCCCCCTGGCCGACACCCCCGCACCCGTAGACATCGGTCCACGACCACCGAGTCCGGGACTACGCAGCCCCGCGAGCACCGACTCCGCCCGACGCTCCGCCGCGACCGCGCCGAGCTCACGGAACGTCGCGAGGGCTGCATCGGCCTCTTCGGCTGCGACCTCGGGGCTCGTCTCCACCGAGGCGCGTGCCAGCTCCAGCCGTGACTCGGCCACCTCCAACGGCATCACGAGCGACTCGAACAGCGCCAACGCCTCCGCGGCCCGCCTGGCCGCGCACCTCGTGACGTCCTCAACAGCGCCCCCGCCACGACCCTCGCCACGACCCTCGCCAGCGTCAGCGCCTGCACTCCGAACACCACCTCCGTCGGCCCCCTCGGCCACCCCTCCGCCCGCAGCCCCTTCAGCATCCTCAGCCGCACCGGGGGCTCCGGTCGGGCCAGATCCCAGGAAGACCCGGGCGGAGGCGAGGGCGCCGCGTGCCCGCACCAGGTGGATCCCCGTCGAGTCGGCCAGCGCGTCGAGCCGCGCCGCCGCCGTACCCGCCGACGGGGCGTCCCCCACCGCGAGGTGGGCGTCGACGAGCGCGGCCAGCAGCTGCGCCGTACGCATGACGTCGCCGCCCGCGGCCCGCAGCCCGCGTGTCAGCAGCTCGACGGCGACCGCCGGCCGGCCGTCGGCGATCCTCAGCAGCGCCAACGAGCGCAGCGCCGACGCCGTCTCGGAGCGCCCGGTGAGCAGCTGCTCGGCCTCGGCCAGGCGCCCCTGCGCCACCCGCAGCTCGGCCAGGGAGGCGATCGCGGGCTCGCCGATGCCGGGCACGAACCGGCCGGCGGTCTCCAGCGCAGCGGTCAAAGCCGTCTCGGCCTCGGCCCAGTGCCCCCGCGCCAGCAGCACCTCGGCGTGCACCGACCGGCACGCCCCCCACAGCGGCGCCGTCTCGTGGGTGCGCGCGAACTCCTCGACGTGCTCGCACCACTCCGCGGCCCGCTCCCACTCACCCGCGTTGGTGCACGCCATCACCAGGTTGCAGTAGGCCTCGGCCAGCGTGTGCACGTTGCGCACGACCCCGGAGGTCGCGGCCGCCATCGCCTCCTCGAGCAGGCCCATCCCCCGCTCGCGCCGCCCGGCTGCGGTCTCCGCCCGCCCGAGCAGGCTGAGCGCGAAGACCTCGAGATCCTCGGCTCCGGTACGCCGTGCCACGTCCAGCGCCCGCTCGCAGTGGCCGACCTGCTCCTCGACGTCGGTGGCGTGCCGGGCCCGCTCGACGGCGACCCAGCCGTGGCCGGAGCACTCCGGCACGTGCTCGAGGGCCCGCTCGGCCCGGGCCAACCACCCCCGCGCGGCCGACGTACGACCGGCCGTGAGGTGCTGGTGGGAGACCCAGACCGCGACCCGGGCCGCGTCGCCGCAGGCCCGCGCGGCGGCGTACTCGGTGAAGGCGCGCTCGCGCGCCGTGATCCCCGCGGCGACCTCGCCGAGGAACCACAGCGCCTGGCCGAGCCCCTCGAGGGCGGCGCCGGTCTGCTCCGGGCTCGGGTCCGTGTCGAGGACGCGTTCGTACGCCGTGCGCGCCTCGAGCCACCGGGCCTGCTCCATGGCTCGCGCGCCCGCTCTCAGGTCCTCCACGACCGCCGCCATCACCTGGAGTATCGCGCGATAGGGAGCAGATGGGGAGTCCTCCCGATGCCGGGACCCCCGGGTCGGGAGCACGGTGGGACCAGGACCTACAAGGAGGAACCCATGACCACGACCATCTCCGACGACGAGCTCAAGACCCGCCACCGCACGATGTGGGCCTCGGGCGACTACCCGACCATGGTGGAGACGTTCCTGCTGCCGCTCGGACCGCGGCTCGTCGAGGCGTGCGGGGTGACGGAGGGCGCGCGCGTCCTCGACGTCGCCGCCGGCACCGGCAACGCCTCGATCCCGGCCGCGCAGCGCGGGGCGCACGTCACCGCCAGCGACCTCACCCCGGAGCTGCTCGAGGCCGGACGGGCCCGGCCGGAGGCGCAGGGCCTCGACATCGACTGGGTGCCCGCCGACGCCGAGCACCTGCCGTTCGCGGACGGCTCGTTCGACGTCGTCATGTCGTCGATCGGCGTGATGTTCGCGCCGCACCACCAGGCGGCCGCGGACGAGCTGGTGCGGGTGCTGCGACCGGGCGGCACGCTGGGGCTGCTGAGCTGGACGCCGGAGGGGATGCTCGGTGCGCTGTTCGCGACGATGAAGCCCTACGCACCCCCGCCGCCCGCCGGCGCGCTTCCCCCGCCGCTGTGGGGCAGCGAGGAGCACCTGCGCGGTCTGCTCGGCGGCCGGGTGCGGCTCGACTCGGTCACCCGTGACGAGCTCGCGATCACCGCGTTCGGCCGGCCGCAGGAGTACGCCGAGCACTTCAAGGCGTTCTACGGGCCGACGCGTGCGGTGCGGGCCAACGCGGAGAAGGAGGGCCGGGCCCACGACTTCGACACCGACCTGGACACCTTCTGCGACCGGTGGAACCGCGGAACGCCGGAGGACGCGGTGTTCGGCAAGGAGTACCTGCTGACGGTGGGCACGCGCCTCTGACGCCGAGGCGTGGCAGGGTGGCACGGACCCCGACCGACCGGAGGAGCCCGTGCCACCCGTCTCCCTCGTGCGTGCCGCGTCGCTCGACGGCACCGTTCCCTACGCGTACGCCGCCGTCACCGCGCCGGGCAGCCTGGTCTTCACGGCCGGTGCCTGCCCGCTCGACGAGGCCGGCGACGTGGTGGCCGTCGGCGACGTCGCCGGGCAGGCGGCCGTCGTGATGGCCAACCTCGAGGTCGCGCTGGCCGCCGCCGGAGCCGGTCTGGACGACGTCGCCAAGTCGACGGTCTACGTCGCCTCGTCGCGGCGCGAGGACCTGGTCGCCGCGTGGGACGTCGTGCGCGCCGCCTTCGGTGACCACGACGCTCCGAGCACGTTGCTCGGGGTGGCCGCCCTCGGGTTCCCCGACCAGCTCGTCGAGGTCGAGGCGGTCGCGGCGCTGCCACCCGCCTGACGCGTACGTCGGGCGCGCCCGCCGACCCCGCAGATGCGTGGGAAAAGCACCTCCGGGCCGCCTCCCGACGTGCTTTTCCCACGCATCTGCGCTCGGTCGAGGTCCGGGTGTGAAGGCGTCCGGGCGTCGGGGCGTGAGGGGGGCGGGGCGTCCGGGCGTCCGGGCGTCCGGGCGTCGGTGCGTCGGGGCGTCGGTGCGTCGGGGCGTCCGGGCCGGGTCTAGCCCGGCGGCGTCTCGGCGCCCGGCTTGGGCGGCAGCGTCCGGACGTGGTCGCGACCGACCCCGACCCAGCGCGCCAGCACCTCGTCGTCGGTGACCGCGTCGGCCTCGACCCGCATCCAGCCCGTCATCTCCCGCCCGCGCATCACCATCGGGCCGGCTCCCGGCTCGGCGAGCAGCTCGTCGAGGCGCTCGGGCGGCACGCGCAGCATCAGCCCACCAGCACCGCTGACGGCCACCGCCATGTGGCCGCCGAGCAGGAACGCCAGCCCGCCGAACATCCGCTTCTCGGTCGACCCCGGCTCGCCCGCCAGCTCGTCGCGGACCCGGGCGGCCAGGGCTTCGTCGTACGCCATGGGTCCAGGGTGACCACCGGACCGCACGGATGTCGAGGCCGCCGAGCGACCCGCCGCGGACGACCCGCCGCGACCGAACCGCCGCGGACGACCTGCCGCGATGGGTCCGCAGCTCAGGCGTCGAAGGCAGAGCGCACGGCGGCCATGTCGGCTCCGCCGTGACCACGGGCCGACGCGTCGTCGTACAGGCCGAGCAGGGCGGTCAGCAGCGCGGGCGGCACGTGCGCGGTCTCTGCGGCGTCGAGCATCAGCCCGACGTCCTTGCGCACCCCGTCGACGGCGAAGGCCGGGGTGTCCCAGTCGCGCGACTGCATGAGTCCGCCCTTCAGCTGGGCGTACGGCGTGTCGACCGGCCCGCCCTTGATCGCCTCGAGGAACAGCGCGGGGTCGACCCCCTGCCCCTCGGCCAGCGCCATCGCCTGCGCGGTCGCGGCGTTGATGGTCGCGACCCAGGAGTTGCAGGCCAGCTTCAGCGCGCTGGCCGGGCCCACCTCGTCGGCGACCGTCACCACGCGCGAGCCGACCGCCCCGAAGACCGGACCCGCGGTCTCGCGCGCGGCCGCCGGGCCGGACACCAGCAGCACCAGCGCCCCGTCCTCGGCCGGCTTGCGCGTGCCGAGCACCGGAGCGTCGAGCAGCCGGTCGGACACCGAGCCGGCCGCCGACGCGATCCGCTTCATCCCGTCGGGGCCGACCGTGCTCGCCTGCACCCACACCGCCTCGGGACCGAGCGCCTCGGCGACCTCGGGGGCCACCGCGACCACGGAGTCGGCGTCGAACAGCATCGTCACCACCGCGTCGGCGCCGGTGACGGCCCCGAGGACCGAGGTCGCGGCTGTGATCCCCTTCCCGAGGTCGCGGGCCTTCTCAGGGGTGCGGTTCCAGGCCACCACCTCGTGTCCCTCGCGGGCGAGGGAGCGGGCCATGGCGGCTCCCATGATACCGGTTCCGAGCATCGCGACGCGCATGACGGGTTCCTACCCGGACGGTCGCCCACCCACCCCTACGGGCGTGTTGGCCCCCTCCCGGGCGGGGCAACCTCCACGGTCCCGTCACGACAGTCGGGCGGCCGACGGCCGCCGGCGAGGGACCCTCACGACATCGAGAGGACAGCCCCATGAAGGCAGTCACCTGGCAAGGCAAGCGCAACGTCGCGGTCCACGAGGTCCCGGACGCCCGCATCGAGCAGCCCACGGACGCGGTCATCAAGGTCTCGACCACCAACATCTGCGGCTCCGACCTGCACCTCTACGAGACGCTCGGCGCGTTCATGACGCCCGGCGACATCCTGGGCCACGAGCCGATGGGCACCGTGGTCGAGGTCGGCAGCGAAGTCCGCGACCTGAGCGTCGGCGACCGCGTCGTCATCCCGTTCCAGATCGCCTGCGGCCGCTGCTGGATGTGCGAGCGCGGCCTGCCCACGCAGTGCGAGACCACCCAGGTCCGCGAGCAGGGCACGGGCGCCGCACTCTTCGGCTTCTCCTCGCTGTACGGCGCGGTGGCCGGCGGCCAGGCCGAGCTGCTCCGGGTCCCCCACGCCGACTTCACCCACGTCAAGGTGCCCCAGGGTCCGCCGGACTCGCGGTTCGTCTACCTCTCCGACGTGCTGCCGACCGCCTGGCAGGGCGTGCAGTACGCCGACGTGCCCGAGGGCGGCTCCCTCGTCGTCATGGGTCTCGGCCCGATCGGCGACATGGCCTCACGCATCGCCACCCATCTCGGCCACCGCGTCATCGGCGTCGACCTCGTGCCCGAGCGTCTCGAGCGGCTGCGCGCCCGGGGCATCGACGCCGTCGACCTGCGCGAGCACGACGACCTCGGCGAGCACCTGCGCAGCCTGACCGACGGCCGCGGCCCCGACTCCGTCCTCGACGCGGTCGGCATGGAGGCCCACGGCTCCCCCGCCGCGACCTTCCTGCAGAACGTCGTCGGCTTCCTGCCCGACGCCGTCGCGGCCCCGATGATGAAGAAGGCCGGTGTCGACCGGCTCGCGGCGGTCTACGCCTCGATCGACGCCGTACGCCGCGGCGGGACGGTCTCGCTGTCCGGCGTGTACGGCGGAGCGCAGGACCCGTTGCCGCTGATGACGATGTTCGACAAGCAGCTCACGGTGCGGATGGGACAGGCCAACGTCAAGCGCTGGGCCGATGACATCCTGCCGCTGCTCACCGACGAGGACCCGCTCGGCGTCGACACGTTCGCCACGCACGAGCTGTCCCTCGACGAGGCGCCCCACGCCTACGAGATCTTCCAGAAGAAGCAGGACGGTGCGGTGAAGGTGCTGCTCAAGCCCTGATCCGCAGAGCCGAGCGGGCCGGGCCCGGCCGGCGCTCGGCGTACCTCCCGCCCCTGCTCCCCATGGCGTCCTGGCACTCCCCGTGCTCCGGACGCCGTGGGGAGCGCCAGTTCACCTGCATACCGTGGGAAACCGGCACCCGGTCAGGAGCCCGCGGGGGTGTGGCGCTCGGTCACCTCGATGAGGTGGGACAGGCGCTCGTCGTTGGTGCGCTTCAGCTCGGCGAGGACCTCGGCGAGGAGCTTGTTGGTGGTCTCCAGAGCGTCCTGCACCTGGGCGATTCCCGAGAGGTTGTTCAGCACGGCGGTTCTCCTCAGTTGAGCTGGTTGGGTCGGTCGAGCTGGTCGAGCTGGTTGGGTCGGTCGAGCTGGTCGAGCTGGTCGAGCTGGTTGGGTCGGTCGAGCGGGTGGGATCGGTCGAGCAGGTCGAGCCGGTTCTGGTCCCGACGTCGGGCGACGACGATGACGATCCCGAGGCCGAGGAACGGCCCGACGGCGAGCGCGACGAAGAGCACGAGCTCGATCGCGTGCAGGCTGCCCATGTGCAGCGCGACCGGGCTCACGAGGCGACCCGCTCCCGCTCACGCGGACGCACCGACCCGCCGGAGCGGGCGTAGCGGTTGACGCCCCAGCCGAGGGCGAGCACGAGGACACCGGAGCAGACGAGCACCACGAGCCCACCGGCGGCCCACAGCCAGCCGGCCACGCCGTCCTTGCGCTCGCGCTGCAGGAGCAGGTGCTCCTCGGCGAAGGCCCGCGTCTCGCCGGCGGTGGCGGGCACCTCGGGCGCGTCGATGGCCGGGTCGGCCGGCAGGAACACCGGGGCGGCGGTGAGGGTGCGGCCGTCGTGCACGCGCACCATCGTCTTCCAGGTGCCGCCGACCGGTGCCGGCTCGGTGAGGCGGTACTCGGTGGCCGAGACCCGCTCGAGCGGCTCGACGTGCAGGCCGTGGGCGTCGGGGACCGTGCCGGACCCCTCGCCCTGCCAGGCGGTGACGGTCACCCAGGCGGCCTCGTCGTCGACGGGTGCCCGGTTGAAGCGGACGGTGCCGACGACATGCTCGGGCGCCACGGTGCCGGTCGCGGCCGAGGTGGGCTCGAGGTCGAGCGTCACCGACAGGTCGTCGGGCACGTCGGTCCGCAGCCCGTCGTACGTCGCAGCGGAGATGGCGAGCACCGACAGGGCGAAGAGGCCGGCAGCGACGCGCGGGGCGGGCAGCCGCTGGTGGAGGCCGAGCGTGAGCAGCGCACCGAGCACGCCACCGGCGACGCCGCCGACCACGGCCAGCGCGACGCCCTCGACGAGGATGTCGCTGGTCCACGGCAACGGGAAGACCAGGCGCGTCCACCAGAACTCGGCGGCGAACCCGACGGTCCCGACGAGGAAACCGGCAACCGCGCCGAAGGCCAGCGGGCGACGACGAAGCAGCACGAGGGCTGCCACCTCGACCACGAGCGCCTCACCGAAGTAGAGCGGCACGGCGGCGAAGAGCTCGCCCAGGCCGGGGCCGACCAGCAGGCTGACGCCGCCGCGGACGAGCATGTAGAAGCCGACCGCGGCGAGCGCGCCCCCGCGTCCGATCCACATCCGGGCGGCGACGAGGGTGAGCGCGGCGGCGACGGCGATGAGCAGCGGCTGCAGGACCAGGCGGAACTGCGGGACGCCGAAGTCGAACTCGGCCTGGAAGACCGACAGCCCGATGAGCATGCCGCCCATGACGCCGACGCGGCGCAGCAGGCTGGGCAGCGACCCGTCGGCCTCGGGGGCGCCGCCGGGGTTGCGGGCGCGCAGCCCCTCCTGGAGCAGGATGGCCATCCCGACCAGCGAGAGACCGGCGCCGCCGATGAGCATGAGGTGGGTGGGGCCCCACAGCGTCACGTCCTGGCCGAAGAGCCGGTGCCAGACGTCGTCGAGGGGGAAGCCGAGCAGCGCGTAGGAGCCGGCCGCCAGGATCAGCAGTCCGCCGACGGGCATGGACCAGGTGCTGGTGACGCGGACCGCGGCGGGTCCGGCCTCGTCGCCGCGGGGCAGCGCGCACGCCAGGGCGCCCGAGGCGGACAGCCCGAAGAGCCCGATGAGGATCGGGTAGTGGGCCGGGTTGGCCAGCGGGCCCTCGTCGCGGCCGACGCCGATGTGCAGGGCGATGTCCCAGTACATGCCGATCAGCGCCGTGATGAGCGAGACCATCGCCGTCATCAGCGGGACGGTCGCCCACCCCGCGGCGCCGCCGAGGCCCTGGGTCGCCTCGGCCCGGGCGGTGAGCCGCGCCAGGACCGTGGTACGTCCGGAGCGGTGGGCCAGCAGGAGGGCACCGAGCGCGACGGACGCCACGACGACGACGCCGGTGGCCAGGACGACCTGGTCCAGCGGGGCCGGCCCGGCGGGCCGGGTGACCTCGGCGACCTCGGTCGCGGACAGCAGTGCGGCTGACATGTTCATCCCTCTATGTAACACCAAACGATGTCACAGTCACAAGTGTCATACTGCTCACATGAGCAGCACGTCCGACCCCGAGCCGTTCGTCATCGAGGAGCTCGCCCGACGCACCGGGATGACCGTCCGGTCGATCCGCGCCTACCAGTCCCGCAAGCTCCTGCCGCCGCCCGACGTCCGCGGCCGCACCGGCTGGTACGACGAGCGCCACGTCGCCCGCATCGAGCTCATCAAGGACCTGCAGAGCGAGGGCCTCAAGCTCGACTCCATCGCGCGGATGCTCGACAACGCCGGGCGCTCCGACGCCGACCTGCTGCGCTTCAGCCGCACCGTGGCCGGCCTGTTCGGCGACGCCCCCGGCACCATGTCCACCCTCGAGGACCTCCGGCAGCGCTTCGGCGTCGGCGAGTCCGAGGAGCGCAGCGTGCTGGCGCGCGCCGAGAAGCTCGGCATCATCCGCTCGGTCGGTGACGACCAGTTCGAGGTGCTCTCCACCCGCCTCGTCGACGCCGGCGAGCACGCCGTCCACACCCTCGGCCTGACCGCCGACGAGGCGCTGCGCGTCGTCGAGCGCCTGCGCCGCCACGCCGACGGCGTCGCCAGCACCTACCTCGACCTGTACGTCGACCGCGTCTGGGCACCCTTCGTCGACCGGGGCCAGCCGTCCGAGGAGTGGCCCGGCGTCCAGGACGCGCTGCAGATGGTGCGCAACCTGGCCACCGAGGCCCTGGTGGCGGCCTTCGAGATGGTCATGGCCGAGCGGGTCGACGAGGTGTTCGGGCGCGAGATCGGGCGCGACCGCAAGCGCCGTTCCTGACCCTGAAGGGTCCCGAACTGCCTACAGTGAGGGTCCGTCCGGCCGGGCGGTCTCACCTCGGAGGACTCGTGAAGTCGAAGATCACCGCCGTCGTCGCCGCCCTGGCGGTCGGCGTCCTGCTGGTGGGCGGGTTCCTGGCGCTCCAGGGCGACGGCAGCGAGGAGCGGCGCGAGGAGCGCGAGACCGCGCGCCAGGCCGGTCCGGCCGGCAACTGCGCGCCGCAGAGCGAGGAGAAGGCGCAGCAGGCCACCCGCGCCTTCCTCGACCGGTTCCTCGGCGAGGACGGCCAGGGCTCGCTCAAGGGCGTCGGTCCCACACAGCTCGGCGGCGGCTGGGTCCTCTTCGTCAGCACCGGCAACGAGAGCCCGCTCACCAAGGAGCCGGACTGCTTCATGGGCGTCCCGGTGCGCTACCAGCGCACGCCGCCGGACATCCCCACCAACGAGTGACCCCGGGTGCAGGGCCGGTCGACCCTCGCGGTGATGACATCCGGGCCTGCCGGGCAGGCACGCGCCGCGACACGCTGAGGGCATGACCTTCACCCCTCCCCGTGGCGCCGTCGTGGTCGGCGTCGACGACTCCGACGCCAGCACCCGGGCCCTCGAGGCCGCCGCCCTCGAGGCGACCGCCTCCCACCGGCCCCTGCACGTCGTCCACGCCTGGTCGGCGCACCCGACCGGCTACGCGCCCGGGACCTACCCGCACACCGCCGTCGGCCTGTCCGACGCCCTCAAGGAGTACGCCGCCACCGTGCTCACCCGGGCGGTCACCGGCGTGCGGGAGGCCCACCCGGGTCTCGAGGTGACCGAGGAGCTGGCCATGGGTGACGCCCGCCAGGTCCTCGAGACGCGCTCGGAGGAGGCCGCCGTGCTCGTGGTCGGCTCGCGCGGCCACGGTGCGCTCAAGCGGATGCTGCTCGGCTCGACCAGCGCCTGGCTCGCCCGTCACGCCCACAGCCCGCTGCTCGTCGTACGCCCCTCGCTGGACGGCGAGAAGCGAGGTGTCGCGGTCGGCACCGACGGCGGGCACGCCTCCGCGAACGCCCTCGCCCACGCCTACGCGGCGGCGTCGCGCCGCGGCACCGGACTGACGGTCGTCACCTGCTACGACCCCATCCCCCGCCACGTCAACGACGGCTCCCCCGACCTGCAGCCGGGCGAGCCGGAGGCGGTCCGCCGCACGATGGCCGAGGCGGTGGCCGGCCTCGCCGAGAAGTACCCCGACGTCGAGGTCACCCTCGACGCCGTCGCCAGCCCGGCGGTGGACCACCTCGTCGAGCTCTCCGACCACGTCGGGCTGCTCGTCGTCGGCTCGCACCGGCGGTCCCGGATCGGCTCGCTCACGCACCTGTCGACCAGCCGGGTCGTCGTCGAGCACGCCCGCTGCGCGGTCGCCGTCGTCCCCGAGACCGAGGACCGAGCGGCCGTCTGACCGGGCGCCGGGCGACCGGGCGACGTGACCGGGGTCAGTCGGTCGCGGTGCTCCGCGGCGCCCGGTAGTCGAGGTCGGCGTAGTCGGGGTGCCGCTGCATCCACGACTGCACGAAAGGGCAGGTCGGCAGCACGGGCAGGCCCTGGCGACGCACGTCGTCGAGGGCGGCGCGCACCAGGCGGCTCCCCACCCCCTTGCCCTCCCAGCCCGGGTCGATCTCGGTGTGGGTGAAGACGATGAGCCGCTCGGCCTTCTGGTAGGCCGCGAAGCCGATCACGGCACCGCCCTCACCGTCGGTGATCTCGTAGCGGCTGCTGGCGGGGTTGTCGCGGACCTGCACGGCGTCCTCCTGGCTCGGCGAGGTGCTCGAGTGTGCCAGCCCTGCCCGCCCCGGGTCGTCCCGCCCCGGATCCACACGTCGGACTTGCCAAACCGGCAAGAAAGGTTGCCACCAGGCTCCGACGCGGCGCACGCTCACCTCGGAGGTGGTCGAGATGACCGATCGGTTGGAGAAGGACTACGACGTCGTCGTGATCGGCGGAGGAGCCGCCGGGCTCAACGGCGCGCTGATGCTGGGACGGTCGCGGCGCTCGGTCGTCGTGATCGACGGCGGGCACCCGCGCAACGCCCCGGCGCACGCGGTGCACGGCCTGCTGGGGCACGACGGCACGCCCCCGGGCGAGCTGCTGGCGCGCGGCCGCGCGGAGGTGCGCTCGTACGGCGGCCACGTCGTGACGGGCGAGGTGGTGACCGCGGAGCCCACGGACCTCGCGGCCGACGCCGACGACGGGTCTCCGGCGCCCGGGTTCACGGTGACGCTCGCCGACCGACGCACGGTGACCGCGCGGCGCCTGCTCGTGACGACCGGGCTGGTCGACGAGCTGCCCGACGTGCCCGGCGTGCGCGAGCAGTGGGGTCACGACGTCATCCACTGCCCCTACTGCCACGGCTACGAGGTGCGCGACCGGGCCATCGGCGTCCTGGCGACGACACCGATGGCCACCCACCAGGCCCTGCTGTTCTCCCAGCTCAGCGACGACGTCGTCCTGCTCTCCCACACCAGCCCGCCGGACGACGAGCAGCGGGCTCTCCTCGACGCCCGCGGCGTCCGGGTCGTGACCGGGGAGGTCGAGGCGCTCGTGGCAGAAGGCGGCCGAGTGACGGGCGTCCGCCTCGTCGACGGCTCGGTCGCGCCCCGCGAGGTCGTGACGGTGCAGTCACGGATGGTGGCGCGGGCCGGCTTCCTGTCCGGCCTGGGGCTCGCGGTGGTCGACCACCCCAGCGGCCTGGGCGTGCACCTGCCCGTCGACACGTTCGGGCGCACCGACGTGCCCGGGGTGTGGGCGGCCGGCAACGTGGCCGACCTCGCGGCGCAGGTCGGCGCCTCGGCTGCCGCCGGGGCGATGGCGGGGGCCCAGATCAACGCGGACCTGGTGATGGAAGCGGCCCGGCGGGCCCCGGCGCCCGCCTAGGCTTCGCGCATGGCCTCTCCGCTCGACCGCGCCCTCGCGCGCCCCGACACGTCCCTGCTGCTCCACCGGGCGACCGCGCTCGCCGCCCTGCCGGGCCAGCTCGCCGTGGCCGGGGTGAACATCACGTTGGCCGCCGGGGAGCTGATGGCGCCGCGGGGGCCGATGCGGCGTCGCGGCGGCTACCTCGACCAGCTCTCGGCCCTGCTGGGCGAGGACGGCATGATCGGCAAGCTCGACGCGATGAGCCGTGACCCGCAGAGCCCGCTGGGTCGCATCGCGGCCATCTCGCGGGCGGCCGGCGCGGACCGGCCGCTGGGCAAGGCGCTGGCGCCCGGCGGCTTCCTCGACCGCTTGCTCGCCGAGGACGGCCCCCTGGGACGCATCCTGAGCGAGAACGGCGCCGCCGACCGGTTCCTCGCCCCGAACGGGCCCCTCGACCGGCTCCTCGCGCCGGGCGGCGCGCTCGACCGGCTCCTCGTCGAGGACGGTCCGCTGGAGCGGCTGGTCACCGACGAGGGGGCGCTGGACCGGATCACCCGCCCGGGCGGCGCGCTCGACACGGTGCTCGCCGAGGGCGGGCTGGTCGACCGGCTGCTGGAGGACCGCGGCTTCGTCGAGAAGCTGGTCGCCCACGGCGGCACCCTCGACCAGCTGGTCGCCCTCGGACCGATCCTGGAGAAGGTGCACCCGCGCCTGCTCGAGCTCGTCGAGGTGCTGCCGCAGCTGCACGACTCGGTCACCACGCTCTCGGAGACGGTCGGCCCGCTCGGCGACCTCGCCAACCGCATCCCGGGCGGGCGCCGCAAGGCTCTCTCCAGCGGCAGCTGACGCCACCGGCGCCGCGGGCCGAGCGCCCGACCGCCTCGGGGCCGCGTGACGGTCGCCACGCTTTTTGCACTCACTTGATCAGAGTGCAAGAATGCACTCTGTGGACAAGAGTGCAGAAACGAAGGGTCGGAGCGACCGCCGTCAGCGGATGCTCCACCGCATCACGCTGACGGCCCAGCGGCTGACCGACGACCGCGGGCTCGACGGCTTCACCATGGACGACCTCGCCGCAGCGGTCGACGTCTCGCGACGCACGCTCTTCAACTACTACCCGAGCAAGGTCGACGCCGTCCTCGGTCCGGACCCCGACCTCGACGACGAGGTGTGGGCGACCTTCGTCGCCGGCGGCCCGTACGGCGACCTCGTCGAGGACCTCATCGCGTTGGCCGCCCACGTCCTCGAGGCCAAGACCCTCACCCGTGAGGAGCTCGCCCTCGGACGCCGCGTGATGCTGGCCGAGCCGCGGCTGCTCGCCGCCGTCCACGAGCGGCTGGCGAGCGTGAGCGCCGACCTGGGCGCCCTGCTCGTCGCGCGCACCGGCGAGAAGCTCGACCTGGCCACGGCCCAGCTGCTGGTCCGCGTCCTGGCCGCCACCTTCGACTGCGCCCTCGACCGCGCGCTGTCCGACGACACGCTGGCCGCCGACGCCATGCCGCAGCTCGTCGCCGAGAACATCCGCGCCCTGCGCGACCTCTTCACCGGCGCCTACGGCACCTGACCCGCAGGTCCCCGGCACCCCCAGTCCCCCGCCCCGCCCCCCACTCCAGGAGTCCCCCGCATGGCCACCCTGCTCTACCGCCTCGGACGCGCGTCGTTCCGCCGCTGGCCGATCGTCCTCGCCCTCTGGCTCGTCACCGTGGTCGTCGTCGGCACCGCCGCGGCCACGCTCGCCAAGCCGACCACCGACACCTTCTCCATCCCCGGCATCCCGTCCGAGGAGGCCGCCGACCTGCAGCAGGAGCTGTTCCCGACCGCCCAGGACGCCTTCGACCAGGCCACCGTGAACGTGGTCGTCGCCGCGCCCGAGGGCGAGACGCTCACCGACCCCGGCCCCGCGAAGGCGGTCGACGCCCTGGTCGCCGACCTCGAGGCGATCGACGACGTGCCTGCCGAGCCCGCGCTCGCCAACCCCGGCACCGCCGGTCCGGCCCAGGTCGACGCGATGGTGAAGAGCGCCGTGAAGGCCGGCACCCCGCGCGCCGAGGCCGTCGCCGACGCCGAGACCCTGTCCCCGCTGAGCGAGGACGGCCGCGTCGGGCTGATCACCTTCGCCTTCGACGTCGACACCGTGACCGACGTGGACCCCGCCACCCAGGACGCCGTACGCGGCGCGCTCGACGACGCCCGTGACGCGGGCCTCGAGGCCGAGGTCAACGGGCAGGGCATGCAGAGCTTCGCCCCGCCCGGCGGGGAGTCCGAGCTCATCGGCATCGCGGTCGCGCTCGCCGTCCTGGTGCTGACCTTCGGCTCGCTGGTCGCCGCCGGGCTGCCGATCCTCACCGCCCTCATCGGCATCGGGATCGGGATCTCCGGCATCACCGCCGCCACCGCGTTCCTCGACCTGGGCTCCAGCACCGCGACCCTGGCCACGATGATCGGCCTCGCGGTCGGCATCGACTACGCGCTGTTCATCCTGGCCCGCTACCGCTCCGAGCTGCGCCGCACCGACGACCGCGAGGAGGCGGTCGGCGTCGCCGTCGGCACCGCCGGCTCCGCGGTGGTCTTCGCCGGCCTGACGGTGCTCATCGCGCTGGCCGCGCTCGCCGTCGTCCGCATCCCCTTCCTGACCGCGATGGGCATCGCGGCCGCCGCCACCGTGCTGATCGCGGTCCTGGTCGCGCTCACGCTCCTGCCCGCGCTGCTGGGCCTGTTCAAGTCCAAGGCGTTCGGCGGCACCGTCCGCCGCTACCGCCCGAAGCACGACGAGCAGGGCCAGGTCGTCAACAACGGCGCCCGCTGGGCCCGCGTGGTCGGCAGGCGTCCGGTCGCGGTCGCCCTGCTGGTCGTCGTCGTCCTCGGGGTGCTCGCCACCCCGGTGCGCGACCTCTACCTCGCCTTCCCGAGCGACAGCACGGCGGCGACCGACACCACCCAGCGCCGCGCCTCCGACCTCATCTCGGCGTCGTTCGGCCCCGGCCGGGAGGCGCCGATGATCGCCGTCGTCGACGCGCGCGACGTGGCCGAGGACGAGCGCGGCCAGGCCTTCGGCGACGTCGTCGCCTGGGCCGCTGCGCAGGAGGGCGTCGCCAACGCCCAGGTCGCCGGCACCAGCGAGGCCGGTGACGGCGCGCAGGTCCTCATCACCCCCGAGGCCGGCCCCGACGACCCTGCGACGCAGGACCTGCTCGACGAGCTGCGCTCCACCGAGGAGGCCACCGAGGCCGACACCGGTACGACGATCGGGGTGACCGGCCTGACCGCCATCACCACCGACGTCTCCGAGCGGCTCGACGCCGCCCTGCCGGTCTACCTCGCCGTCGTCATCGGCCTGGCGTTCCTGCTGCTGATGGTCGTCTTCCGCTCGGTGCTGGTGCCGCTGACCGCCACCCTCGGGTTCCTGTTCTCGGTGCTCGCCACCCTGGGCGCGACGGTCGCGGTGTTCCAGGAGGGCATGTTTGGCCTGGTCGACCCGCAGCCGATCGTCAGCTTCATGCCGATCTTCCTCATCGGCGTGGTCTTCGGCCTGGCGATGGACTACCAGGTGTTTCTGGTGACCCGGATCCGGGAGGCACACGTGCACGGGGCCTCGCCGCGCGAGTCGGTCGTCGACGGCTTCCGCAACAGCGCCCGGGTGGTGGCCGCCGCGGCGGTCATCATGACTGCGGTCTTCGCCGCCTTCATGCTGATCGACGAGCCGATCATCAAGTCGATGGGCTTCGCGCTGGCCGTCGCGGTCCTGCTGGACGCCTTCGTGGTCCGCATGACGCTGATCCCGGCCCTGATGTACGTCCTGGGCGAGAAGGCCTGGTGGCTGCCCCGCTGGCTCGACCGCCTGCTGCCGGACGTGGACGTCGAGGGCGACTCGCTGCGCAAGCACATCGCCGCGCAGGCCGAGACCCGCGACCGCGAGCTCGTCGGCGCCTGAGGGCTCTCGGAGGGCGGTCCGAGGTCAGCGACCGGTGCGGGCGGCGAGAGCCGCCCGCATCTCGGTCGCGACCCGACGACCCCAGGCGTAGGCCCGCTCCTCCTCACCGGGCAGGAGCGGTCCAGGCGTCCCGGTGACGTAGAAGCTCTCGTGCTCGACGGTGCGGTAGCCGTGACGCCCGAGCTGCTTCAGCGCGGACGTCGCCGCCGAGCCGGGCAGGTGCCGCATCAGCTCGACGCGGGTGTCGAAGGTGGCCGCCATCGCGTCGCGGCTGCGCACCGGCAGGGTGCCGATCCACTCCCGCACCCCGGACATCACCGGCCCGGTCGCCCCCTGGCGTACGGCGTCCTCCCGCGTCGACTGGCGCGGGAGGGCGAAGGCGTGGGTGGGCGCGCCGACGAGCAGCATCCGCACCGACTGCGTCATCTCGGGCTCGACGCGGTTCGCCGCTGCGAGCGCCACCGAGGCGTCCCCCTCGAGCGCGGCCGCCACCCCCTCGGCGACCGCCATCGCGATCGTCCTGGTGTTGCCGAACGACGACTCGTGGACGACGAGCGCGGAGACGCGCCCCTCGGCTGCTCCGAGGTCGGCGAGGTCGAGGTCGGCGTAGACGGGGCCCTGCTGGACGGGCACCCGGAGCGGGTGGTTCGGGGTGGTCATGGGTGGGGTCCTCCGGTGACAGGCGACGGTCGGGCCACGGTCGGGCTTCGTCACCTCCACACTCCTCGCCTCGGGGACCCCTGGCTAGGGCTGCCCGTCAGCGGTACGGATGACTATGGTCAGACGACTGTCCGACAACGTGCCCGATCACAGGAAGGAGCTGCCGTGGAGCCCGGGACCGACCCCGACGACACCCGGAAGTCGGAGGACGCCGAGGCGCTCGTCGCCGACCTGCAGCGCTGGGAGGACTCCGGGGCGGTGTGGCGCGTCGTCCACCGCGCCCCCGGCGAGGTCACCGTCGCGCTGCTGCGCTGCGACGGCGGCGAGGAGGTGGGCCGGCTGAGCGGCGGCGGGTCGGCCTGGCTGGGCCTCCTCGAGGGCCGCGAGGGCAGCGACGACTGAACGGCGCCTCTGCGGCGACCGTGCCGTCGACGTGCGGCCACCGAAGGCCCGGCTCAGCGGCGCTTGGCCACCGTCAGCAGCACAACCGAGTCCTCGACGGCCTCGAGCGAGTGGCGCGCGTCGGGGATCGTGAGCAGGTCGCCCGGGGAGCCGTTCCAGCGGTCCTCCCCCGCGACGAGCGTGACGCGCCCGTGCAGCACCTGCAGGGTGGCCTCCCCCGGGCTCTCGTGCTCGTCGAGCTGCGACTCCCCGCGCAGCGCGATGACGGTCTGGCTGAGCGCGTGCTCGTGACCGCCGTACACGGTGTGGGCGCTGCGGCCGCTGGTCGCGTGGCGGGCCTTGTCGAGGTGGTGGCGCTGCAGGGCGGTGAGTGATTCCTTCTGCACGGGGAGCTCCTGGGTCGAGGTGACACCGATCGGGGTGAGGGCCGGGGTGAGGTTCGGGGGGCGGTGCGGTCGGGCGGGGGCGCTCAGCCCACGCGGTCCCACCCCCGCCGGGGGCGGTGGCTGCCGAGCCGGTCGTCGCGGCTGCGGTAGACGATGTAGGGCCGCGTCAGGTAGCCCAGCGGGGCGCTGAAGACGTGCACCAGCCGGGTGAAGGGCCACAGCGCGAAGAGGACCATCGCGGCCAGCCCGTGCAGCTGGAAGCCGATCGGTGCCGCCCCCATCAGCTCGGGATGCAGGGAGAAGCGGAAGATGCCGCGGAACCAGATCGACACCCCCTCGCGGTAGTCGTAGTGGCCGAACACGTTGGCGATCACGGTGTTGGCCAGCCCGAGGACGATCACGGTCGCCAGCACGGCGTACATCGCCTTGTCCATGCGGGTGGTGGCCGAGAAGACCGGCCCCACCGTGCGCCGGCGGTAGATCAGGATCGTCATGCCGACGACGGTGCCGAAGCCGGCCACGGCCCCGACCGAGACGGCGAGGACGTGGTAGAGCCCCTCGGAGACCCCGACGGCCTCGGTCCACGACTTCGGCACGCCGAGCCCCATCACGTGGCCGAGGAACACGGCCAGGATCCCGAAGTGGAACAGCGGGCTGCCCCAGCGCAGCAGCCGGTCCTCGTAGAGCTGCGAGGACCGGGTGGTCCAGCCGAACTTGTCGTAGCGGTAGCGCCACACGTGACCGACGACGAAGGTCGTCAGGCAGACGTAGGGCACGACCACCCACAGGAAGGTGTCCATCCTCAGCCCCCTGCCCGGAACGTCGGCATCGGCAGGAGGGTGGGTCCGCTCGGCCCCGGCGGGCCGGGCGGCGCCGGCCCCGGGTCGAAGCCGGGCGTCGCGTACGGCGTCAGCCCGACCTCCTCGGCCGGTGGGCCCTCGGCGGCCAGCCGTCGCACCGCCTCGACCTCTTCGCCGCGCAGGGGCGGGAAGGTGGCCGTCACGGCCTCGACCGCCCCCGCCCAGCGCGAGCCCTTCTCGGCCAGCGACATCCGGAGCAGCTCGAGACCGGCCCGGTGGTCGAGCAGCAGCTGGAGGCCCTGCTCCTGGTCGACGGTGGCGGCGTACTCCAGGACCACGGAGAGGTGGTCGGGCAGCTCGGCGCCGACCGGTGTGGTCTCGTCGACCGCGACGCCGGACGCCTGGTAGGCCTGCTTGAAGCGCAGCAGCGCGAGGCCGCGCTTGCGGGTGTCCCCGTGGGCGAAGTAGGTCAGGAAGAGGTTGTGGCGGCGCCGGCTGTCGAAGGTTTCGACGTAGTCGGCCTCGAGGTCGGGCAGCGGCAGCTCCGCGAGCGCGGTCGCGCTGCGGCGCAGCGGCTCGCCGACCGCCTCCGGCAGGGTCCGGCTCCCCTCCGCCACGAGAGCCAGGTGGTCGAGCAGGTGCTGGTCGGGGTAGCCCAGCAGCAGCGAGGCCGACTGCCAGGCGACGAGGCGCTGCTCGCGGGCCAGGTGCGAGCCCCGCTCCCCTGACGACCGGCGTGAGGCGCGCTCCCGGAGCCGGCTCACGGCTCGTCCGTCCCGTCCGAGCGCGGCGGGAACAGCCCGCCCGGGCTGCCCTTGCCGTCCCAGCTGAGCAGGTTGACCCGCGACCGCTTGTCCTCCGGCGACGCCAGGGTGTCGGACGTCTGGCGCTCCTGGAGCATCTGGAAGTTCTCCACCGCGATCGGGGTGAGCCCGCCCGAGCCCTCGCCGAAGATCTCCGGGTTTCCGCCGCCGTACTCCGAGACCGAGCACTCGGTGGCGATCTCCTCCAGCGAGTGGGCCTGCTCGGCGTGGGCAGTGGGGATGACGTAGCGCTCGTCGTACTTCGCGATCGCCAGCAGGCGGTACATGTCGTACATCTCCTCCTCGGTCATGCCGACCGCGGCGGGGATGGAGGGGTCCGCCTCCCGCCCGAGGTTGAGGTCGCGCATGTAGCACCGCATCGCGGCGAGCTTCTTCAGCACGCCGTCCACCGGCGCGACGTCGCCGGCGGTGAAGAGCTCGGCGAGGTACTCCACCGGGATCCGCAGCGCGTCGATGGCGGCGAAGAGGTTGCCGCTGTCCTCGGCGTCCTCACCGGTGTCGCGGACCACGTCGACGACCGGCGACAGCGGCGGGATGTACCAGACCATCGGCATCGTGCGGTACTCCGGGTGCAGCGGCAGGGCGACCTTGAACCGGTTGATCAACGCGTGGATCGGGGAGCGCTGCGCGGCCAGGACCCAGTCGCGCGGGATGCCGTCACGCTCGGCGGCGCGCACCACCTCGGGGTCGTTCGGGTCCAGCAGCACCGAGCGCTGCGCCTCGTAGAGGTCGTGCTCGTCGGGGGTGGACGCCGCCTCCTGGACCCGGTCGACGTCGTACAGGACGAGCCCGATGTAGCGCAGCCGACCGACGCAGGTCTCCGCGCACACCGTCGGCAGCCCGACCTCGACCCGCGGGAAGCAGAACGTGCACTTCTCGGCCTTGCCGGTGCGGTGGTTGAAGTAGACCTTCTTGTAGGGGCAGCCCGAGACGCACATCCGCCAGCCGCGGCAGCGGTCCTGGTCGACCAGCACGATGCCGTCCTCCGCGCGCTTGTAGATCGCGCCGCTGGGGCACGACGCCGCGCAGGACGGGTTGAGGCAGTGCTCGCAGATCCGCGGCAGGTAGAACATGAAGGTCTGCTCGAACTCGAACGTCACCTTGTCGGCGATCTTCGCGAGCATCGGGTCGAGCTTCTCCGTGGCCTTCGAACCACCCAGGTCGTCGTCCCAGTTCGACGACCACTCGATCTTCATGTCCTTGCCGGTCAGCAGCGACTTCGGCCGCGCCACCGGGGTGTGCTCCTGCGCGGGAGCGTCGGTCAGCGTGGCGTAGTCGTAGGTCCACGGCTCGTAGTAGTCGTGGATCGACGGCATCTTGGGGTTGGAGAAGATCGTGGCGAGCTTCTTCAGGCGCCCGCCCGCCTTCAGCTTCAGCCGACCGCGACGGTTCAGCTCCCAGCCGCCCTTCCACTCCTCCTGGTCCTCGTAGCGACGTGGGTAGCCCTGCCCGGGCCGCGTCTCCACGTTGTTGAACCAGACGTACTCCGTGCCGGTGCGGTTGGTCCACGCCTGCTTGCACGTGACCGAGCACGTGTGGCAGCCGATGCACTTGTCGAGGTTCATCACCATCGCCATCTGCGCCATGACCTTCATCAGCGGGTCACCTCGGTCGCCGTGGAGGTCGAGCCTGTCGAGACCATCAGTAGGTCACCTCTGTCCTGGCGGTCGAGCCTGTCGAGACCATCAGTAGGTCACCTCTGTCCTGGCGGTCGAGCCTGTCGAGACCATCAGTAGGGCACCTCTGTCCTGGCGGTCGAGCCTGTCGAGACCATCAGTAGGTCACCTCTTGCGAACGTCGGCGGATCACGGTGACCTCGTCGCGCTGGTTCCCGGTGGGACCGAGGTAGTTGAAGGCGAAGGCGAGCTGCGCGTAGCCGCCGATGAGGTGGCTGGGCTTGACCAGGATGCGGGTCAGCGAGTTGTGGATGCCGCCGCGCTTGCCGGAGGTCTCCGCGATCGGTACGTCGATCAGCCGGTCCTGGGCGTGGTGCATGTAGACCGTGCCCTCGGGCATCCGGTGCGAGACGATCGCGCGGGCCACCACGACGCCGTTGCGGTTGACCGCCTCGATCCAGTCGTTGTCCTCGATGCCGACCTTGGCGGCGTCGCGGTCGCTCATCCAGATCGTCTGGCCGCCGCGCGAGAGCGACAGCATGAACAGGTTGTCCTGGTACTCCGAGTGGATCGACCACTTGTTGTGCGGCGTCAGGTAACGCACCGTCACCCCCAGCTCGCCGGTGCTCCCGATGTCCGGCTCCCCGAAGAGGGCGCCCATGTTCAGCGGTGGTCGGTAGACCGGCAGCCCCTCCCCGAGCTCGCTCATCCAGTCGTGGTCGAGGTAGAAGTGCTGCCGCCCGGTGAGGGTGTGCCAGGGCTTGAGGCGCTCGACGTTGATCGTGAAGGGCGAGTAGCGGCGCCCCCCGGTCTCCGAGCCCGACCACTCCGGCGAGGTGATCACCGGCACCGGCGCGGCCTGGGTGTCGGCGAAGGTGATCTGCTTGCCCTCGTGCTCGGCGGCCAGGTCGTGCAGCAGCCGGCCGGTCCGCTTCTCCAGGGTCCTGAAGCCCTGCGTCGCGAGGTGGCCGTTGGTGGTGCCCGACAGCGCCAGGATCGCCTCGCAGGCGTGCACGTCGCGCACCAGCGAGGGTCGCCCGTCGCCGGCCCCGCCGCGGATCGCGCCGTTCTTCGCGCGCAGGTAGTCGATGGAGGCGGTGACGTCGTAGGTGACGCCCTTCGTCGTCGTCCCCAGCTTCTCCAGCAGTGGCCCGAGCGCCTGCATCTGCGCCCCGACGGCCGGGTAGTCGCGGGTGACCTCGACGATCTTCGGCATGGTCACGCCCGGGACCGGCGCGCACTCGCCGTGCTTCCAGTCGCGGACCACGCCGTGCGGGTTGGCCATCGCGTCCGGGGTGTCGTGCAGCAGCGGTACGGCGACCACGTCGGTGCGGGTGTCGAGCCGCCCGACGGCGAGCTCGCTGAACTTCGTGGCGATCGTCTGCCAGGCGTCCCAGTCGGTCCGGGTCTGCCAGGGCGGGGCGATGGCGGGGTTGAACGAGTGGATGAAGGGGTGCATGTCGGTGGTGTTGAGGTCGTGCTTCTCGTACCACGTGGCCGCCGGCAGCACGATGTCGGAGAAGATCGTCGTGCTGGTCTGGCGGAAGTCGAGGGTGAGCAGCAGGTCGAGCTTCCCCTCGGGCGCGGTCTCGTGCCAGTCCACCTCCTGCGGCCGGTGGGCCTCCCCTGCCTCGGTGGCGCGCAGCGAGCTGTCGGTGCCGAGCAGGTGCTTGAGGAAGTACTCGTTGCCCTTGCCCGACGAGCCCAGCAGGTTGGCTCGCCAGATCGCGAGGATGCGCGGGAAGTTCTCCGGCGCGTCGGGGTCCTCGGCCGCGAAGCGCAGGTCGCCGCTCTGCAGCTGCTCGACGACGTGCTCGGCGACCGGCGTGCCGGCGGCCGCGGCCTCGTCGGCGAGCTCGAGCGGGTTGCGGTCGAAGGTCGGGTAGGACGGCATCCAGCCCATCCGCGCGCTCTTGGCGATGACGTCGGCCGTGCTCAGCCCCGCCAGCTGCCCGGTGCCGGTGGCCGCCGCGACGGTGTCGGCGCCGAAGGTGTCGTAGCGGAACTGGTCGGTGTGGAGGTACCAGTAGGCGGTGTGGATCATCTGCCGCGGCGGACGGACCCAGTCGAGGCCGAAGGCGAGCTGGGCCCAGCCGGTGACCGGCCGGCACTTCTCCTGGCCGACGTAGTGCGCCCAGCCGCCGCCGTTGACGCCCTGGCAGCCCGTCAACGTCGTCAGGGCCAGGAAGCCGCGGTAGATCGTGTCGGAGTGGAACCAGTGGTTCGTCCCGGCCCCCATGAGGATCATCGAGCGGCCCTTCGACTCCTCGGCGTTGGCCGCGAACTCGCGCGCGATCCGGGCCGCGGCCGCCGCGGGCACGCCGGTGATCGCCTCCTGCCAGGCCGGGGTGTACGGCGCGGTGGCGTCGTCGTACCCGGTGGGCCAGTGGCCCGGCAGCCCGTCGCGGGCGACGCCGTACTGGGCGAGCATGAGGTCGAGGACGGTCGTCACCAGGTGGCCGTCGATGCGGCGCACCGGCACCCCGCGCGTCAGCGAGTCGGCGGTGCCGTCGACGTCGTCGAAGCGGGGCAGCTCGACGAGCGCGGAGTCGTGGGTGGTGCCGAGCAGGGTCAGCCGGGGGTCGACGCCGTCCAGGTCGAGGTTCCAGGACCCGACGCCGCTGTCGCCGAAGCGGTGGCCGAGCGCGCCGTTGGGCACCACCGGCTCGTCGCTGCGGGCGTCGACGACGACGGTCTTGAAGTGCGCGTTCTCGACGTGGCGGTGCGCGGCCAGGTCGGCCGCGGTCAGGAACTTGCCGGGCCGGTAGGTCGAGCCCCCGGTGGTCGAGCCCCCGGTGGTCGAGCCCCCGGTGGTCGAGCCCCCGGTGGTCGAGCCCCCGGTGGTCGAGCCCCCGGTGGTCGAGCCCCCGGTGGTCGAGCCTGTCGAGACCTCCACCTCGTCGAGCACCACGAGGTGGGGCAGGTCGGTGTACTTCTTCGTGTAGTCGGCGAAGTACGGCGTCGTCCGGTCGACGAAGAACTCCTTGAGCACGACGTGGCCCATCGACATGGCCAGCGCACCGTCGGTGCCCGGCGCGATCGCCAGCCACTCGTCGGCGAACTTCACGTTGTCGGCGTAGTCGGGCGCGACCACGACCACCTTCTGACCGCGGTAGCGCGCCTCGGTCATCCAGTGCGCGTCGGGGGTGCGCGTGACCGGCACGTTGGAGCCCCACATGACGAGGTAGCCGGCGTCCCACCAGTCCCCCGACTCCGGCACGTCGGTCTGGTCGCCGAACACCTGCGGGGAGGCGACGGGCAGGTCGGCGTACCAGTCGTAGAAGGAGAGCATCGAGCCGCCGACCAGCGAGGTGAAGCGGGCGCCGGAGGCGTGGGAGACCATCGACATGGCGGGGATCGGGGAGAAGCCGGCGACCCTGTCGGGGCCCCACGTCATGATCGTGTGGACGTAGGCGGCGGCGATCATCTCGGTCGCCTCGTCCCAGCTCGCCCGGACCAGGCCGCCCTTGCCGCGGGCGGCCTTGTAGGCCTTCGCGCGCTGGGGGTGGTCGACGACGTGGGCCCACGCCTTCACCGGGTCGCCGTCGTGCTGCGTCTTCGCCTCGCGGTACATCTGCAGCAGCACGCCGCGGACGTAGGGGTAGCGCACCCGGGTCGGCGAGTAGGTGTACCAGGAGAAGGCGGCGCCGCGCGGGCAGCCGCGGGGCTCGTACTCCGGGCTGTCGGGTCCCACCGACGGGTAGTCGGTCTGCTGGGTCTCCCAGGTGATGATCCCGTCCTTGACGTAGACCTTCCAGGAGCACGAGCCGGTGCAGTTCACCCCGTGCGTCGACCGCACCACTGTGTCGTGGCTCCACCGGTCGCGGTAGAAGTCGTCGGCCTCCCGTCCGCCCTGGTGGGTCAGCGTCCTCAGGTCCTCGGACACCGTGCCCTGGGTGAAGAACCGTCGGCTGCGCAGCAGCGCGTCGCCGACGCGGTCGGAGGGTGACGTCATGCGAGGACCTCTCGTCGGGTGGAGCCGAGCTCGGTGCGTCGTACGACGGTGAGGGTGAGGACCAGCGTCAGGGCGGCGGTGACCGACAGCAGCCACAGCCCGATGGCGTAGGAGTCGGTGCGGCCGTAGACGTAGCCCATGACGAGCGGGGGCACGAAGCCGCCGAGCCCGCCCGCGGCGCCGACCAGGCCGGTCACGCCGCCGACCCGCGACGGGTCGGTCACCTTGGCCACCAGCGCGAAGGTCGCGCCGCTGCCCGAGCCGAGGGCCGCGGCCATGGCCAGGAACGCCACCGTGCCGATGTGCTCGAGGAGCGGGTGGGTCGCGGCCACCCCGGCCCCCACGACGACCACGGCGTAGCCGGAGGCGAGGACGGGGACGGCACCGAAGCGGTCCGAGAGCCAGCCCCCGACCGGGCGCATCAGCACCGCCACCACCACGAAGCCGGCCATCCGGTTGGCGGCGTCCGCCGGGGTGAGGTCGTAGTCGGTCTTGAGGTAGGACGGCAGGTAGACCGAGAACGCGACGTAGCCGCCGAACGCGACGGCGTAGAGCAGGCAGGCCTGCCAGGTGATCGGCAGACGCGCGTTGGCCGACAGCCGGGCGGCCAGGGACGTCGTGGGGACGGAACGTCCCGGGGCGTCACGCAGGACCAGCCACGCCACCACGGCGTACACCGCCAGCGCGACGGCGGTGATGAGGAACGGAGCCTTCTCCCCCGCGTCGGTGAAGAGTCGGACCGTGGTCAGGGCGCTGACGGCGGTGCCGCCCATGCCCGCCCCGAAGATGCCGACCGCCAGGCCCCGACGCTCCGGGGGGAACCACGCGTTGACGAAGGGGACGCCGACGGCGAAGGCGGTGCCGCCGATCCCGAGGAAGAACCCGCCCACCAGGACGAGCGCGTAGGAGTCCAGCGCGAAGAAGGCGAGGAACAGGATCGGCACCGTGGTCGCCGCCGAGACGAGCGGGAACATCACGCGCCCGCCGAAGCGGTCGGTCAGCGCACCCACCAGGATGCGGCCGAGCGACCCCACCACCACCGGCACCGCGACCATCAGCGCGACGTCGGACTCGCTGAGGGCTCCGAGTGACCCGCTCTCGCGGAACAGCGGGCCCAGCGGGCTGAGCAGCGCCCAGGCCCAGAAGTTCACGGCGAAGCCGATCGTGGCCACCACGAGCATCACCCACGGGGAGCCGTGGGTCCCGGTGCCACCATCGCTGTGGGCAGCGGTGTCGGCGCCGTCGGACCTCGTGGTGCTGTGCTGTGTCGTCCGGGCCATCAGGTGCCCTTCCCGCGCAGTCGTCCCTCACCATGGCAGCAGCGGGTGTGCCCCGGCTACCTCTCGCGCCCCACCTTGTCGGTGCGGGGCAGCCGGGGTGAGGGCCGCTCGTCAACGACCCGAGTGACCAACGTCGTCCGCGGGGGTTGAGGCCACAACCTGTGGGAAGGTTGGTCGTGGTGCGCCGGGAAGTCTGGTCGGCAACGGATCCGTCGACCCTGGAGGTTCTCCCCCGTGTCCCGTGAGCAGCGCCACGCCCGCCGTACCTTCCTCGGACGGGGGTCCTGGGCCGAGACCGCCCGCATCGCCGAGGTGCTCCGCCAGGAGACCGTCGGAGGGGCGCTGCTGCTGCTCGGCACGGTGGTCGCCCTGGTGTGGATCAACTCCCCGGCCGGGGACTCCTACGTCGCGCTGCGCGACCTCACCGTCGGACCGTCGGCCCTGCACCTCGACCTCACGCTGGGCACCTGGGCGGCGGACGGGCTGCTGGCGGTCTTCTTCTTCGTCGTCGGCCTGGAGCTCAAGCGGGAGTTCGTGGCCGGCGACCTGCGCGACCCCAAGCGTGCCGCGCTGCCGATCCTGGCCGCGGTCGGCGGTGTGGTCGTGCCGGCGGTGGTCTACGCCCTGGTCACCTTCCGCACCGACGGGGCGCTGCAGGGCTGGGCCATCCCGACCGCCACCGACATCGCCTTCGCGCTCGCGGTGCTGGCCATCATCAGCACCCACCTGCCGAGCGGCATGCGGACCTTCCTGCTCACGCTGGCGGTGGTCGACGACCTGATCGCGGTCACGATCATCGCGGTGTTCTACACCTCCGACCTGGCGTTGCTGCCGCTGGCCGCGGCGCTGCTGCCGCTCGGGCTCTTCGCCCTCCTGGTCCAGAAGCGGGTCCGGTCCTGGTGGCTGCTGCTCCCGCTGGCGCTCGTCACGTGGGTGCTCATGCACGAGTCCGGCGTGCACGCCACCGTCGCGGGCGTGCTGCTCGGCTTCACGGTGCCGGTGATCCGCTCCCGGGCCGCGGGCGGCCCCGACGCCGGCCCGGGCCTGGCCGAGCACTTCGAGCACCGGATCCGCCCGTTGTCGGCCGGCGTCGCCGTCCCGGTCTTCGCGTTCTTCGCCGCCGGTGTCGAGATCGGCGGCCTCGAGGGCCTGGGCGACTCGCTGGCCGACCCGGTCGCGCTGGGCATCGTGCTGGCGCTGGTGCTCGGCAAGCCGATCGGCATCGTCGGCACGACGTACGTCGTCGCCCGCTTCACCCGGGCGAGCCTCGACGAGGAGCTGAGCTGGCTCGACGTGGTCGGGCTCGGCCTGCTCGCCGGCATCGGCTTCACCGTGTCGCTGCTGATCGGCGACCTGGCGTTCGGAGGCGGCGGCGACACCGACGACCACGTCAAGGTCGGCATCCTGCTCGGCTCGCTGGTCGCCGCCCTGCTCGCGAGCGTCCTCGTCAAGACCCGCGACCGGGTCTACCGCCGCATCTGGGAGGCCGAGAACGTCGACGACGACCAGGACGGCGTCCCCGACGTCTACCAGCGCTGAGGCGGCCCCGCTCGTGCTCGGTCAGCGGTGGAGGCGCTCGCAGTCGCGTCGGGTGTCCCCGCGCTCGGTCCAGGCGTGGTCGCGCCCGTCACCGCAGGAGATCGCGTCGGCCCCGTCGCCGCCGTAGAGGCGGTCCCGACCGGGCCCGCCGCCGACCTGGTCGCGGCCCGCGCCGCCGCGGACGACGTCGTCGTCCTCGACACCGACGAGCCGGTCACCACCGCGACCGCCCTTGATGACGTCGTCCCCGATGCCCGTGCGGATCCAGTCGCTGCCCCGGCCGCCGAAGACCCGGTCGACCCCGGTGTAGCCGTTGACGAAGTCGTCGCCGTCACCGAGGCGTACGACGTCGTGCCCGGCGTCGGCGAGCACCGAGAGGTTGTAGCGGGCCGGCAGCGAACGGGCGTCGACGAGGTCGTTGCCGAGCCGGGGCACGACGCCGAGCCGCATCGGGTGGCGCTTGGTGACGCGGTCGGAGACCCGGCAGAGCGCGCCGATGCCGACGCGGACCCGGACGCGCTCGCAGGAGCGCAGCCTCTCGCGCAGCTCGGCCGTGCCGGGGTCGACGATCCGCAGGCCGTTGCGGGTCTCGGTGATCCGCATCCGGCTGTGCTGGAGACCGGCGGTGACGAGGTAGCCCCGCCGGGTGCGCTCGATCTGCAGCCACCGCTGGGGAGCAGGAGCCTTCCGTGCCGCGGCGGGGGCGAGCGCGACCTGCGAGACGGCCGCGGAGGACGGGGCCGCGACGGGCGAGGCGCCGGCGGACACGGGCACGACCGTGCCCAGGACGAGGAGAAAGGCCGCCCCCGCCGCCGGGACGAGCCCGGCGGCGGTGGACGGCCTCAGCCGTGCCTTCACGATCAGGGCACCATCCAGGACAGGACCGGGGTGGCCTGCAGCGCGACGAGCGCGCACATGAACACCAGCAGCAGCAGGCTCCATCCCACGACCTTGCGGAAGATGTCGCCCTCCTTGCCGGCCATGCCGACCGCCGCCGCCGCGATGGCGAGGTTCTGCGGGCTGATCATCTTGCCGAGCACGCCGCCGGAGGTGTTGGCCGCCGCCATCAGGACGGGGTCGAGCCCGGCCTGCGCCGCGGTCTGCACCTGAAGGGCGCCGAAGAGCGCGTTGGCGGAGGTGTCCGAGCCGGTGACGGCCACGCCGAGCCAGCCGAGGATCGGCGAGAGGATCGCGAACGCCGTACCGGCACCGGCGAGCCACGCGCCCAGCGCCGCGGTCTGGCCCGAGAGGTTCATGACGTAGGCCAGGGCGAGCACCGCCATGACGGTGAGGATGGCCGACTTCAGCTCGACGTAGGTCTCGCCGTAGGTCTTGAGGGCGGTGCCCGGCGAGACCTTGAGGATCGCCGCGGTGATGATGCCGGCGAAGATCATGAGCGTGCCGGCGGCCGGGAACCAGTTGAAGTTGTAGATGGTGGCCACCGGGTCCCCGGACGGGTTGAGGATGTCCAGCCCCGGCCACGTGAAGGCGAAGGTCCACGGCTCGGCGGCGAAGAACTCCTTGACCGCCGGGATGTTGATGACGGAGAAGATCGCCACGATCACCAGGTAGGGCGCGTAGGCCTTGACGACGTCGGCCCGGCTGTCGGCGTGGGCCGGCTCGGTCTTGGTCGCGGTGGCACCCGGGCCACCGGCGCCACCAGGACGGCCGGCTCCGACCGCGCTGCCACCGGACTCACCGGCGGACTCGTCGGAGTCGCGCATGTCGGCCGCGGTGATGGTCTGCGACGGGCTCCACACCCGCACCAGCGCCACGATGGCGAGGGCGGAGACGAGGGCGGCGATGATGTCGGCCAGCGGGACCGAGATGTAGTTGGCCGCGATGAACTGGCCGATGCCGAAGGCGAGACCACCGACGATGGCCGGCAGCCAGGTCTGCTTGACGCCGCGCTTGCCGTCGACGACGAAGACCAGGACGAGCGGCACGAAGATCGCGAGGATCGGGGTCTGGCGACCGACCATGGCGCCGAGGTTCTCGACGGTGAGGCCCGGGTCGTCGTTCACGGTGGAGGTGACGGAGGCCAGCGTGACGATCGGGGTGGCCAGGGCGCCGTAGGCGACCGGGGCGGTGTTGGCGATCAGGGCCACCGCGGCGGCCTTGAGGGGCTGGAAGCCCAGCGCCATCAGCATCACGACCGTGATGGCGACGGGGGTGCCGAAGCCGGCCAGCGCCTCGAGCAGGGCTCCGAAGCAGAAGGCGATGATGATCGCCTGGATCCGCTGGTCGGGGCTGACCTTCTCGAAGGAGCGCCGCAGCACGTCGAAGTGGCCCGACTTCACCGTCAGGTTGTAGACCCAGATCGCGTTGATCACGATCCACAGGATCGGGAAGAAGCCGAACGCCGCACCCTCGGCCGTGGCCGAGAAGGTCTGGCTCACGGGCATGCCGAAGAGCACGATCGCGATGACGATCGACACCCCGAGCGAGATGAGTCCCGCCAGCCACGCCTTCATGCGGAGGCCGCCGAGGAGGATGAACAGGGTCAGCAGCGGTACGGCGGCACACAGCGCGCTGAGCGCGAGCGAGTCACCTACTGCCTCGGGATTCTGCTGGAACATGACGGCCTCTCGAGGATGCGGTCTTGACAGGGACGGTGCGTGATCTTGTCAGTTTGACGTGAAATTCGCGGCAGCCACGCCGCGGATCGAGGCGTCGAGCACCTCGACGGTGTGGGCCATCGACATCGGGTGACCCGACCGCTCGATCGCGGAGGTGACCTGCATGAGGCACCCCGGGTTGGCGGTGACCAGCACCTGCGCGCCGGTCTTCACGATGTTGGCGGCCTTGCGGTCGCCGAGCTGCTGGGCGGGCTCGGGGTTGATGATGTTGTAGATGCCGGCCGAGCCGCAGCAGATCTCCGCCTCGGGGATCTCCTTGAGCTCCAGCCCGGGGATGGCGCGCAGCAGGTCGCGCGGTTGCGCGCGGATGCCCTGGGCGTGACCGAGGTGGCAGGCGTCGTGGTAGGCCACGGTCATCTCGAGCGGGTGGCGCGGGGCCACGGGCCCGAGCTCGTGGAGGATCTCCGCGACGTCGCGGACCCGGTCGGCGAAGGCCTTCGCCTTGTCGGCGTACGTCGGGTCGTCGGCCAGCAGCTCGGCGTACTCCTTCATCGTCGACCCGCAGCCGGCCGAGTTGACGACGACGTACTCGACCCCGGAGGACTCGAAGGTGTCGATGAGCTTGCGGGCGAAGCCCTGGCCCTCCGGCTCACGGCCGTTGTGGACCGACAGCGCGCCGCAGCAGCCCTGCGACTTCGGGATGACGATGTCGCAGCCCTCGGCCTGGAGCACGCGCGCGGTGGCGGCGTTCACGCCGGGGAAGAAGGCGCCCTGCACGCAGCCGACGAGCATGCCCACGGTGGCGCGCCGCTCGCCGGTGGCCTCGATGCGCTCGGGCAGCGGGATCGGCTTGCCCAGCGGGGGCGCGAGACGCTCCATGGCGGCCAGCTGGGGCGCCATGCGGTCCAGCAGCCCGGTGCGGCGCATCGCCTTGTCGAGACCGGTCTTCTGCATCACGCGCAGCGGGCCGCGCATGACCTTGAGCCGCTTGGGATAGGGGAACAGCGAGAAGATCAGTCCGCGCAACGCCTTGTCGGGCGCGGTGCGGTCGTGGTTGCGCTCCACCTGGGCGCGGGTCTGCTCGATGAGGCGGTCGTACTGCACCCCGGACGGGCAGGCCGTCACGCAGGCCATGCAGCCCAGGCAGGCGTCGAAGTGGCCGACCATCTCGTCGGTCATCGGCTCGCCCTCGAGGCCCTCCTTCATGAGGTAGATCCGCCCACGCGGGGAGTCCATCTCCTCGCCCCACAGCAGGTAGGTGGGACAGGTGGGCAGGCAGAAGCCGCAGTGGACGCAGTCGCCGATGAGCGCGGCGTCCGGGGGGTGGTGCTCGTCGAAGGCGCCGCCCGGGGCGGGCATGCCGAGGTCGACGACCGCTCCGGTCTTGCCGAGCTCGTCGCCGTCGGGCCTGTCGTCGGTGCTGGTCATGTCAGATGCCTCCCACGAAGCGGCCCGGCGCGAGCCGGTGGTCGGGGTCGAACTGGTCCTTGACGCGGCGCATCAGGTCGAGCGCGGGGATCGGCCCCCACGCGTCGAGACCGGCCTTCACCTCGGCCGGTGCGTCGACGACGACGGCGGCCCCGCCGTGCCGGCCGCAGGTCTCGCGGACCCGCGTGAGCGCGGCCTGCGCCGCCTCGACGCCCGCGCCTGCCGGGAGGGCGGCGTAGGCCACCCCGACGCCGCCGGAGCCGCGGACGTGGAGCCCGGACTCGCGCGCGGCGGTGAGCACGTCACCGAGCCCGGACAGCGCGAAGGTCAGCTTGAACGCCGTCGCGCGCTCGTCGCCGCGGGCGTCCGTGTCCCAGGGGTACGTCGCACCGCCCGCGGGAGGCTCCTCGCGGGACGACACGTCGAGGGCACCCCGGGCGAGCACCGCCTCGATGGTGGTCGAGCGCCCGGCCACCCCGTCCTCGCGCCCCTCCAAGAGCACGTGGACGAGTCCCTCGCCGAAGGTGGGCCACTCCACCTCCACCGCGGCCGGGACGGCTTGGGAGTGCACCACCGCCTGCACGGCGTCGTGGACGCCGGTGGCGTCGGCGACGCGGGCGGTGACCCAGCGGCGCGTCTCCGGCAGCGGGTGCAGCCGGAAGACGGCCTCGGTCATGACGCCGAGGGTGCCGAAGGAGCCGATGAGCAGCTTGCCGAGGTCGTAGCCGGCGACGTTCTTGACCACGCGGCCGCCGGACTTGGCGACCACGCCGTCGGCACGCACGATCGTCAGGCCGATGAGCAGGTCGCGGGCGGTGCCGACCGCGACGCGTCGCGGGCCGCTGGTGTCGGCCGCCAGGGTGCCGCCGATGCTGGAGCCGGGCACGGTCTCGTCGAGGGCGAGGCGCTGGCCGCCCTCGGCCACCGTCTGCTGCAGGTCGGCGACGAGCGTGCCGGTCCGAGCGACGGTGATCAGGTCGCCGGCGGCGTGGTCGAGCACCTCGTCGAGGCCGCTGAGGTCGAGCAGCACGTCGGCGCTGCTCGGGGGCGTGCCCCACGACAGCTTGGTGCCGCGACCGCGCGGGACGACGCTCAGGCCGTGCGCCGCGGTGGCCTTCATGACCTCGGCGACCTGGGCGGTGTCGGCGGGACGGGCGACGAGGCCGGGCGTGACGCCGTCGACGGCGTCCGTCTCCGAGCCGTCGCGCACGTCGGCGCAGGCCGAGGCCACGGCCTCGCGGGCGGTCGGGGTGAGGGTCTCGGTCGTCATCAGAACGCGTCCGCCAGCCCGGCCTGCACCAGCGGGTGGGCCTCCTTGCGCTTGCCGGGGACCTCGCCGCACAGCCGGGGGGTCGGGAAGACCTTGCCGGGGTTGGAGATCGACTGGGGGTCGAAGGCGCAGCGAACCAGCTGCATGGTGTCGAGGTCCTCGTCGTTGTACATGCGCGGCATGTACTTCGACTTGTCCATGCCGACCCCGTGCTCGCCCGTGATGGACCCGCGGTGCTCGATGCACAGGTCGAGGATCGCGCCGCTGACCTTCTCGGCGGCCTCGGCGGCCCCCTCCTTGGCGTCGTCGAAGAGCACCAACGGGTGGAGGTTGCCGTCGCCGGCGTGGAAGACGTTGGCCACCCGGACCCCGGACTCCTCCGACAGCTCGGCGATGCGGTGCAGCACCTCCGGCAGCGCGGTGCGCGGGATGACGCCGTCCTGGACGATGTAGTCCGGGCTGATGCGTCCGACGGCGGCGAAGGCCGACTTGCGTCCGCGCCAGATCAGCGCCCGCTCGGCCGGGTCGACGGCGAGCCGCTGCTCGAAGGAGCCGTTCTCCCGGCAGAGGCGCTCGACCTCGACGTACTCCTGCTCGACCTCGACGGACGCGCCGTCGAGCTCGATGACGAGGACCGCGCCGGCGCCGTCGGGGTAGTTGCACTGCACCGCGGCCTCGGCGGCCTCGATGGCCAGCGCGTCCATCATCTCGATGGCGGCCGGGACGATGCCCGCGGCGATGATCGCCGAGGTGGCCGCGCCCGCCTGGTCGGTGGTCTCGAATCCGACGAGGATCGTGCGCACCTCCTCGGGCAGGCGGACCAGCCGGACCGTGGTGGAGGTGACGATGCCGAGCGTGCCCTCGGAGCCGACCACGGCGCCGAGCAGGTCGTAGCCGGGGCTGTCGGGCGCGAGCCCGCCCAGCGGCACCGTGTCCCCCTCGGCCGTGACGAAGTCCGCGCCGAGGACGTGGTTGGTGGTGAAGCCGTACTTCAGGCAGTGCGCGCCGCCGGAGTTCTCCGCGACGTTGCCGCCGATGGAGCAGATCTGCTGGCTCGACGGGTCGGGGGCGTAGTAGTAGCCCTCCGGGGTGGCCGCCTTGGTGACGTCGAGGTTGATGACGCCGGGCTCCACGACCGCACGCTGGTCGGCGCGCCGGATCTCGGTGATCGCCCGCATCCGCGAGGTCACCACGAGCACGCCCTCGGCGTGCGGCAGTGCGCCGCCCGACAGCCCGGTGCCCGAGCCGCGGGCGACGTAGGGCACGCCGTGCGCGGCGCACGCCCGGATGACGGTCGCCAGCTGGGCGGCGTCCTCGGGGATGACGACCAGGGCCGGGGTGACCCGGTAGTGGGCCAGCCCGTCGCACTCGTAGGTGCGCAGCCGGGTGCGGTCGGTGATGATGCCGGCCGCGGGGATCACCCCGCGCACGGCGTCGGTCACCGCGGCGATCTCCGGGGAGACCTCCACGCCCGTCGGCTCCTGCGTGGTCGTCATCGGGGCTCCTCAGTCCGCCTGGGCGGTGAGGCCGGCACCCTCGATGCCGGCCACGGCCGCAGCCTCGTCGTTGTCGCTCGTGTCGCCGGTCACGCCGACGGCGCCGAGCAGGTCGCCGCCCTCGTCGCGCACCAGCACCCCGCCGGGCACCGGCACGAGCGCCCCGCCGACGGCGGAGGTCACGGCGGCGATGAAGTAGGCCTGCTGCTCGGCGCGGCCCATGATCGAGCGCGAGCCCATGCCGAGCGAGAGCGCGCCATACGCCTTGCCGAAGCCGATCTCGAAGCGGCTCATCGACGCCCCGTCCTCGCGCTCGACGGCCACGACGTGGCCGCCCGAGTCGAGGACGACGACGGTCAGCGGCTTGAAGCCGGCCTGGCTGCCGTGCGCGCGGGCGCCGGCGATGATGCTGCGGGCGGTGTCCAGGGTGAGGCTCATGCGGACTGCTCCTTCTTCGACGCACGACGGCGGTGCAGGATCGGCTCGGTGTAGCCGCTGGGCTGGGTCAGGCCCTCGAAGACCAGGTCGTGCGCCGCGGCGAACGCCTGCCCGTCGAAGTCCGGCGCCATCGGGGTGTACGTCGAGTCGCCCGCGTTCTGCTCGTCGACGACCTTCGCCATGCGGCGCAGCGTCTCCTCGACCTGCTCCGACGTCACGACGCCGTGGTGCAGCCAGTTGGCGACGTGCTGGGCGGAGATCCGGCAGGTGGCGCGGTCCTCCATGAGGTTCTCACCGGTGATGTCGGGCACCTTGGAGCAGCCGATGCCCGCGTCGACCCAGCGGACGACGTAGCCGAGCAGGCTCTGGAGGTTGTTGTCGATCTCCTCCTGTCGGTCCTGCTCCGACCAGTCGTCGGGGTTGCCGAGCGGGATCTGCAGCAGGTCGTCGCGTTCGCGGCGGCGACCTCCGGCGGCGAGCTCCTCCTGGCGGGCGCGGACGTCGACCTGGTGGTAGTGCAGCGCGTGCACCGTGGCGGCGGTCGGCGAGGGCACCCAGGCGCAGCTGGCGCCGGACTGCGGGTGGCCGATCTTGGCCTCCAGCATGTCGGCGAGGCTGTCGGGCGCGGCCCACATGCCCTTGCCGATCTGGGCGCGGCCAAGCAGGCCGCACTCGAGGCCGATGTCGACGTTGAGGTCCTCGTAGGCCTTGATCCAGGTCTCGCCCTTCATGGCGGCCTTGCGGACCACCGGGCCGGCCTGCATCGAGGTGTGGATCTCGTCGCCGGTGCGGTCGAGGAAGCCGGTGTTGATGAACACCACGCGCTCGCGGGCCTCGTTGATGCAGGCCTTGAGGTTGAGCGTGGTGCGGCGCTCCTCGTCCATGATCCCGACCTTGATGGTCAGCCGCGGCAGGCCGAGCAGCTCCTCGACGCGGCCGAACAGCTCGACGGCGAAGGCCACCTCCTCGGGACCGTGCATCTTGGGCTTGACGACGTACATCGAGCCCTCGCGGGAGTTGGCCAGCTCGGCCTCGCCGCGCAGCGCCTTGAGGCTGCCGAGGCCGGTCATGATCGCGTCGAGGATGCCCTCGGGCACCTCGTTGCCGTCCTCGTCGCGCACGGCGCCGGTGGTCATGAGGTGACCGACCTGGCGGATGAAGAGCAGCGAGCGGCCCCGCAGGGTGACGTCCTCGCCCGTCGTCGTGGAGTAGACGCGGTCGGGGTTCATCGAGCGGGTGAAGGTCTTGCCGCCCTTGGTGACCTCCTCGGCGAGGGTGCCCTGCATGAGGTGCATCCAGTTGCGGTAGCCGAGGGCCTTGTCCTCGCCGTCGACGGCGGCGACCGAGTCCTCGAGGTCCATGATCGTGGAGACCGCGGACTCGAGCAGCAGGTCCTTGACGCCGGCCTTGTCGGTCTCGCCGATCTGGTCGGACGGGTCGATCTGGATCTCGACGTGCAGGCGGTGGTGGACCAGCAGCACGGCGTCGGGCGTCGCAGCCTCGCCGCGGAAGCCGACGAGCTGCGCCGGGTCGGCGAGCCGGACCGTGTCGTCGCCGACGGTCACCGCGAGGCCGTCGTCGTCGACGGTGTAGGCCGTGGCGTCGGCGTGCGAGCCCGAGGCGAGGGCGAAGTGCTCGTCGAGGAAGGCGCGCCCGCGGCGGATGACCTCGTCGCCACGGGTCTTGTTGTAGCCGTCGTCGCCGGGAGCCAGGTCGCCGTCGTGCGGGACGACGTCGGTGCCGTAGAGGGCGTCGTACAGCGAGCCCCAGCGGGCGTTGACCGCGTTGGTGGCGAATCGCGCGTTCAGCAGCGGCACGACGAGCTGCGGGCCGGCGATGGTGGCGACCTCGTCGTCGACGCCGGAGGTGGAGACCGCGACGTCGGCCGGCTCGTCGAGCAGGTAGCCGATCTCGCGCAGGAACGCGGTGTACTCCCCCGCGTCCGGCGTGCCGGGGTGCTCGCGGTGCCAGGTGTCGAGACGACCCTGGATGTCCTCGCGCTTGGCGAGGAGCTCGGCGTTGCGGGGCGCGAGATCGTTGATGACGGCGGCGACGCCGTCCCAGAACATCGCGGACTCGAGGCCCGTCCCGGGCAGTGCTTCCTCCTCCACGAACCGGTGAAGGGGGGCGGCGACGTCGAGTCCACCGGTCTGCACGCGCTCTGCCATGCCACTCCTTGCCGATCTTTCCGTATGGTGGAAAGATCACTCGTTGATAATGGAAACTAGGCAACGAGTACCCGAGGTGTCAACCATCACACCTCATGAGCAGGGCTTCTTCGACCACTTCGGGGGGATCCGATGACGACGGCAGAGCCGAACGAGCAGCCGGCCGGACGGACGGGCTCCGGCCCGGGCGCCCGCGAGGGCGGGGGCGGGGGCGTGCAGTCGGTGCACCGTGCCTTCGACCTGCTCGAGGTCGTGGTGGCGCGTGGCGGCTCGGCCACGATCGGCGAGATCGCCGCTGCGGCCGACGTCCCGCTGGCCACGGCGCACCGGCTGCTGCGCACGCTCGTGGAGCGCGGCTACATGCGTCAGTCGCCGGACCGTCGCTACGCGCTCGGGTTCCGGCTCGTGCCGCTGGGAGCGGCCGCCAGCTCGATGGCCGGCGCCGGCACCGAGCACCTGCTCAGCGGGCTGGTCGACGCGCTGGGCGAGACCGCCAACCTCGCCATGCTCGAGGGCTCGTCGGTCACCTACGTCGCCCAGGTGCCCGGGCGGCACTCGATGCGGATGTTCACCGAGGTCGGCCGCCGGGTGCAGCCCCACTGCACCGCGGTCGGCAAGGCGATGCTGGCCGAGGTCTCGGACGCCGAGGCCGCGGCGGTGCTGGGGCGGATCCGGCTCGCCCGCCACACGTCCGCGACCGTCACCGACCTCGACGCCGTGGTCGCCGGGCTGGCCGAGGTCCGACGGCTCGGCTACGCGATGGACGAGGGCGAGCAGGAGGTCGGGGTCCGCTGCGTGGCCGTCGCCGTGCCGCCCGCACCCGGGAGCACCCTGCGGCTGGCGGTGTCGGTCTCCGGGCCCGAGCCCCGGATGACCGACGACGTCGTCGCCCGCGCGGTGCCGCTGCTCCAACGGACCGCCGCCTCGTTGTCCCGCGCCATCGCCGGCTGACCCCCGGCGGTCGAGCAGACCCCCGCTGGTCGAGCAGACCCCGGTGGTCGATCTCGACAAGCTCGATCCAAGGAGCAGCGAGCGCCAGCGAGCGTCGTCGAGACCCGGTGAGCCAGGCAGGGACCTGACCCTCCAGGGTCACCAGGTCTCGACAACGGTTGCTACGCAACCCGCTCGACCACCGGGATGCGCTCGAGCACCCCATCCGGTGGTCGATCTCGACAAGCTCGATCCAAGGAGCAGCGAGCCCCAGCGAGCGTCGTCGAGACCCGGTGAGCCAGGCAGGGACCCCACCCCGGTGGTCGAGCAGCGAGCGCCAGCGAGCGTCGTCGAGACCGGTGAGCCAGACAGGGAGCCAACCCCGGTGGTCGAGCAGCGAGCGCCAGCGAGCGTCGTCGAGACCTCGCGAGCCAGGCGGGATCCCGACCACCCGGGGTCACCAGGTCTCGACAACGGTTGCTACGCAACCTGCTCGACCACCGGGATGCGCTCGAGCAACCCCATCCGGTGGTCGAGCAGCGAGCGCCAGCGAGCGTCGTCGAGACCTCGCGAGCCAGGCGGGATCCCGACCACCCGGGGTCACCAGGTCTCGACAACGGTTGCTACGCAACCTGCTCGACCACCGGGTGCGCGCGACCACCCGGGAGTCACCAGGTCTCGACAACGGTTGCTGCGCAACCTGCTCGACCACCGGGTGCGCGCGACCACCGGGCCTCACCCCTGCTCGACCACCGGGTGTGGTCGACCAGGGCGCCGTCAGACGCCGACGGCGTTCCAGGCTCCGCGGACGACCTGCGCCGCGCCCTTGGGCACGGCCCCTGCCTTGACGAGGATGCGGGCCGACTCCGCCACCTGGGTGGCGGCCTGCGCGAAGGTCGCCCGGGGGGCGAGGAAGTGCAGCGCGTGGTACCAGATCCGGCTGGTCAGCACGGTGTCTCCCATCTCGGTCGCGGCGAGGTAGAAGGCCCGGTTGGGGATGCCGGAGTTGATGTGCACCCCGCCGTTGTCGGCGGTGCCGGTGTAGCGGTCGGCGTAGTGCGCGGGCTGCGGGTCCTGGCCCAGGATCGGGTTGTCGTACGCCGTGCCCGGGTGGCGCATGGACCGCAGCGCCTCACCGAACAGGTCGGGGCCCATGATCTCGTCCCCGATCAGCCAGTCGGCCTCGGCCGGCGACTCCTTCGCCGCCCACTGCGTGATGGCGGTGCCGAACACGTCGGAGAAGTGCTCGTTGAGGGCGCCGGACTCGTCCTCGTAGACGAGCCCCGAGGTGAACTGGGTGACACCGTGCGCGAGCTCGTGGGCCACGACATCGAGGGACCGCGAGAAACCTGTGAAGATCACGCCGTCGCCATCCCCGAAGGTCATCTCGTCGCCGTCCCAGAACGCGTTGTTGTACGCCGTACCAAAATGCACGTTGAGCACGAGGTCGAGGCCGCGGTCGTCGATCGAGTTGCGGTTGAGGACCTTGCCGAAGAAGGCCCGCACGATCCCGGCGTTGTCGTAGGCGTTGATGACGTCGACGTCCTTGGTCTCGGGCGAGCCCTCGTAGCGGACCAGCGTCACCCGCTGGTCGGTGGTGCCCGCGCTGTCGTAGACCTCGCGCCGGCCGGTGCCGGTGGGGGCGGGCGCGAGCGCGGCCCCCGGCGCGGGTGCGGCCGCCGGGCCGGCGGCGGCGGCGTCGCGTCTCTCCCGGGCGGCGTCGGACAGAGCCGACTGGCTGGTGTCGGCGGCAGCGCCGCCGGCGTTCCTGCTCACCTCCGACTGCACGTAGGGCGGCACGAAGTAGCAACGGGCGTCGTGGTTCACGGACATGGCCCCTCCAAAGGCTCGTGAGAAGTTCAGTTCACTCCTCAGGAGCCCCTGGCGGCAGGAGGTGATACCCAGCTGACTGGTCCACCCGGGTCAGCGGGTGGACCGTCAGATGCTCAGGCGAAGGCGGGCATCACCCGGTCGTGGATCAGCTGGAGCTGGGTGTCGACGTCCGGGACGCCCTCGATCTCGCGGCCCATGAGGGCCTTGACCAGGGACGCGTCGGTGATGGCCAGGATCATGTGGTTCACCCCGGCGGCCGCGATCTGGGTCTGCATCTTCTCGACGCACTCCTCCGGCGTGCCGGCCACCGACAGCCGCTCGGCGAGGTCGGGGGTGGTGAGCTCGATGCCCTTGGCCATGTCGCCGGCCCCGATGGCCTCGATGATGGGCGCGACCTCCTCGGGCTCGACGCCGTTGCGCCGCAGCTGGTCGTGGGGCATCGACGAGGCGTAGAGGCCGACCATGCTGCGGGCGGCGTCCTTGGCCTTCGCCGAGTCCTCGGCCACGGAGAAGACGATCCACGCCCCCAGGTCGAGGTCCTGCACGTTCTTGCCCGCACGCTCGGCGCCGATGGTGCAGTGCTCGATCATGTAGTCGTAGGCCTCGCGGGTGTAGCTGAGCGCGTGGTGGCAGCCGTCGGAGAACTCCGCGGACACCTGGAACGACTTGGGCCCCTTCATCGCGCCCATCTTCACGGGCAGCCGCTCCTGCACCGGGCGCGCGAAGGTGAAGAGCCCGGTGTAGTTGAAGAACTCGCCCTCGTGGGTGATGACGCCGTCGTCGAGCAGGGTGCGGATGACCTCGACGCCCTCCTTCACCCGCGACAGGGGCTTGGTCTTCGACCAGTCGATGCCGTACTGCGCCAGCAGACCGAAGTTGCCGCTGGAGAGCACCACCTCGGCGCGACCGCCGGTCAGCTCGTCGAGCGTCGCCGCCGCCTGCGCGATGAGGGTCGGCTCGCGCAGCACCACGCCGGAGACGCTGGGCCCCATCCGGATCTGGCTGGTGTCGGCCGCGGCCGCGGCGAAGAGCAGCCACAGGTCCTTGTGCCAGGTCTCGTCGGCGGCGTACACCGCGTGGAAGCCGAGCTCGTCGGCCTTCCTGATCGACGCCAACGACTCCGTGAGGGGGTAGTCGGGGAGCATCACGTAGCTGAACTTCATCGTTCCTCCTTGGTGGGGATGGCGTCGCCGGACGTCGCCTCGCTGCGCAGGTAGGGCTTGGCGACGAGCATGTAGACCAGGCCGACCCCGATGCCGACGAGGGCGGAGAGGGCCACGACCCAGTTGTCGTACCAGGGCACGTCGGGGGTCCGCGGCCAGGCCACGTTGATCATCGTGAGCACGCCGTAGGCGAGCGCGGCGACCGTGACCGGCAGCCCCCAGACCCCGAGCGTGAACGGACCCGACGGCACCCAGCCCTTGAGTCGGGCGCGCAGCGCGGCGAGCACGACCATCTGGAAGGCGAGGTAGATGCCGAGGATCGCGAAGGACACGATCGAGGTCAGCGCCTTGGTCGACACCACCGAGCCGAGAACGACGACGGCGGGCACGCTGGCGGCCACGATCATCGCGTACGGCGGCACGTGGCGGACCCGGTCGAAGTGGCGCAGCAGGTGCGAGGCGAAGATCATGTCGTCGCGCGCGTAGGAGTACATCAGCCGGCTGGCGGCGGCCATGAGGCTCAGCGTGCAGGACAGGAACGAGATCATCACGACGACAAGGACGAGCTTGGTGCCGACGGTGCCGAAGACGTCGTTGAGGATCGTCATCACCGGGTCGGGGTCCTCGCCGTTGATGATGGCGCCGAAGTCCTTGACCGCCAGCAGCAGCGACAGGCAGACCAGGGTCGAGGCCGCGCCGCCGATGTAGATCGTCAGCCGCATCGCCTTGGGGATCTCGCGGGTCGGGTCGGGCACCTCCTCGGCGACGTCGCCGCACGCCTCGAAGCCGTAGTACTGGTAAACGCCGATGATGGCGGCGGCGAAGAACGCCGCGAGGTAGCCGCCCCCCTCGCCCGTCACGCCCTGGGTGTCGAAGAGGATCGAGAGGTCCTGGTTGCGCTCGGTCAGCAGCAGCCAGCCGCCGACGGCCAACGCCCCCAGCAGCTCGCCGGTGAAGCCGACGACCGCGGCGAAGGCCAGCACCCGGGTGCCGAGCATGTTCAGGGCCAGCGCGACCGCGAGCATGATGAGCGCGCACACGATCGTCGACCCGGTGCCGGCGGTGAAGCCGAGCAGCGCGGCGAGGTAGGGACCGGCACCGTAGACCACGCTGGCGATGGTGACCAGCAGCGCGAGGATGTAGACCCAGCCCGTCATCCAGGCCCAGCGTCTCCCCCACAGCCGGCGGGCCCAGGGGTAGACCCCGCCGGCGACCGGGTACTGCGAGACGACCTCGCCGAAGACCAGCGCCACGAGGAACTGGCCGACGCCGACGATCACGAGCCACCAGATCATCGGCGGCCCGCCGGCGACGATCGCGATGCCGAAGAGCGTGTACGTCGCCACCACGGGCGAGAGGTAGGTGAAGCCGAGCGAGAAGTTCGCCCACATGCTCATCTCACGGCGGAACTCCGAGGTGTAGCCGAGCGCTTCGAGCCGGGCGCTCTCGTCGTCGTGCGCCGGAGGCGTGTCGGCCCGGCTCACCGGTCGGCCCCGTCCGTGCCGGCGCCCTCGGCGTCGACCTCGGCCAGCAGCTCCGAGCCCGTGACCACCGTGTGGGCGAAGTGCCGGTGCATCCACTCCAGGTGGTCGCCCCGGCTGTTCATGATCCGCAGGCTGTCCCAGTTGGGGAACTGCTGCTGCAGCACCCAGCGCTCCATCAGGCGCGGGTCGACCTCGTAGACGTGCTCGTGGGTCGTGATCGCCACGTCGGAGACGCGCTGCGGCTCGGGCGGGGTGACCTGCTCGGCGTACCTGTAGCCGATGGGGGTGCGGTCGTGCGCGTCGCTCATGCGTGGGGTCCCGTCTCGTAGGCGCGGTCGAGCAGGTACTTCCCGGGATTCATGATGTTGTTCGGGTCGAGGGTGCGCTTGAGGTCGAGCATGACGTCGAAGCCGCGACCGAGCTCCTGCGGCACGAGGTCGACCTCGCCCTCCCGGCAGGAGCCGTGACACGCGCTGATCGAGCCGTTGTGGGCCAGCGCGACGGCAGCGATGTCGCGCTTGGCCTTCACCCACATCTCCCAGGCACGGTCGTCGAGCTGCTGCTCCCAGATGCCGACGTCGATCTCGGTCAGGTAGTCCACGCCGGTGCTGCCGGAGGTGTAGGTGAACATCCCCCAGTCGTCGAAGACGTCGGTGCGGCGCCGCAGGTCGGCGACGATCTCGTGCCAGGCCCTCGAGACCGACGGCAGGTTGGTGTAGTTGACCGCGGCGTCCTCGCAGTGCCAGCTCATCGGCACGACCTGGCCGGCCTTGGTGCGCCCGTGCAGCGGTGTGGCGTAGCGGTCGTGGCGCGCGGCCCAGTCGCCCTCGGAGATCTCGTCACCGAGGTAGCGGGCGCCGTGATCCTTGGCGATGCGGAACAGTCGCTTGCCGGCCGGGCGGACCTCGTCCTCGTAGCCGTACATGACGGCGCAGACGAGGGCTCGTACGTCGTTGGGTTGCGGGATGTAGGCCTCGTCGTCGCGGCGGAGGTAGGCGACCTTCCACTCGTCGAAGAGCACCGCCCCGGCGAAGGTGGCGACCCCGGCGCGGGCGAGAGCGCCGACGCAGCGGTAGGCGTCGTCGTAGTTGTCGAAGGCCCAGAACGGCGAGAGCTCCGCCTCGGGCTTGGGGAAGAGCTTGAGCGTGGCCTCGGTGGCGATGCCGAGGGTGCCCTGGTGGCCCATGAAGAGGTGCTTGAGCTGGTAGCCGCTCGACGACTTGCTGATCTTGTGGCCGATGCCGTCACCGACGTGCATGACCTCGCCGGTGGGCAGCACGTGGTCGAAGCTGAGGACGAGGTCGCGGCTGTGGCCGTAGCGCGAGCCGATCAGCGACCAGCCGCTGGTGCCGATCCGGCCGCCCACCAGGGAGCACGGGTACGACGCCGGGTCGTCGGGGTAGAACAGGTCGTGCTTGGCCAGCTGCTCGTTGAGCTTGAGCATGCTGATGCCGGTGCCGACGGTGACGGTGCGGTTCTCCAGGTCGAGCTCCTTGACCTGGTTCATCCGCTTGACGTCGACGACGATGCCGCCGCGCAGCGGGACGGCTCCGTCGGTCAGGCCGGTGCCGCCGTCGCGCGGCACCACCGGGACCCGCAGCTCGTTGGCGATGCGCACGACGCCGGCCACCTGCTCGGTGCTGGTGGGCAGCACCGCGAGGTCGGGCAGCCGCTCGCTCCAGCGGTGCACCGGGAAGGGCGCCGGCACGCGGGCGCGGTTGTAGCGATCGGTCTTCGAGGTCAGGATCTGGTCGTCGGCCAGCACGGTGCGCAGCGCGGTGACGAGCTCGTCGAGCGCCTCCACGGTGACGGTCATCGCGCCGACCCGTTCGCCGAGCCGTTCGTCGTACCGCCGACCTCGATGCCGAGGGACGCGGCGAGCAGCTCGTGGATGTCGACGACGTCGATGTCGACCGCCTCGCCGGCCGCGCTGAGCGGTCGCTCCGACCAGGGGCAGGCGCTGACGAGGGTGTCCACCTCGAGGGCGGCCGCCTTCTCCAGCCGGCTGGCCGAGATGGCCGCGGTGAGCTCCGGCTTCTCGACCGGGAGACCACCGCCGCCGCCGGAGCAGTAGGACCACTGGGTCACCCGGTCGACGTCGGAGAAGTCGAGGCCGGGGATCGACCGCAGGATCTCGCGCGGCTCCTTCCAGACGCCCTTGCGCTTGTTGAGCCGACAGGGGTCGTGGTAGGTGATCGCCCGCTCGACCGGCACCGACGGGGTCAGCCGTCCCTCGCGGATGAGCTCGGCGAAGAGCTCCACGACGAGCACGACCTCGAGGTCGAACTCCTCGCCGAAGTACTTCGGGTAGTCCTCGGTGAAGGAGATGTAGTCGTGCGGGTCGAGCACGAGGATGCGCTTGGTGCCGGTGGAGCGCCAGTTGTCCAGGTTGTGCCGGGCGAACCGCTGGGCCTGGTCGACGTACCCCATCTCGGCGGCGGGGCCGCCGCAGCACCACTGCTCGCCCATCAGGCCGAACTCGTAGCCGGCCAGCTGGAGGATCTGCGCGACCGCGCGCGGCACCGAGGTCCGGTAGTAGGCCGCCTCGCAGTCGACGAAGAGAACCGACTCGCCGCCGATCGGGATGTCCAGGCCGGCCGACCAGTCGCGGACGTTCTCCTGCTTGATCGGGATCTCCCCGAGCACGGGCTCGTGGGTCTTGTCGTCGGTGCGCGCGTTCCAGGTCTTCCAGGCGGGCTGGTGGATGCCGCTCTCCACGGCGAAGGCGCGGACCGCCTTGACCACGTCGACCGTGCGGGTGCGGAAGCGGTAGAAGTCGCCGGTGAAGAGCGTGTTGGGGCAGCGCAGCTCGCACGCCCCGCATTGGGTGCAGTTGACGTAGTCGCCGGCCACCTCCTCGATGCTCAGCTCGCCCTTGTCCATCGCGACGACGTTGGCGTGGAAGGCCGTCGGGGTCCACGACTCGTTGCGCGTGACCTGCATGACCGGGCAGACCTCGCGGCAGAACTTGTGGCCGCTCGAGAAGCAGTTGTACGACGCGTTGCGCCACTCCTCGGTGAACTCCTCCGTCGGGGTCGGGTCGTGCTTGACCTCGGGGTCCCGGGCGATCTCGTCGCCGAACTGCGCCAGCTCGTCGGGGTTGTCCCGCATGCCCGGGGTGAAGGGCACCGAGACCGGGTCGGGTGCACCGGGCGGACGATCGAGCTGGGTCATGCGCGCCTCCTGCCGAGCGAGTGATGCAGGTCACAGGCTTGGCAAGATACGGGTCCGCCGCACAGCGCCACAAGGTCCTGGTCTCAGCCTGATACGGAGGTCGCCGAGGATCACCGTCGATGTGCGTGGGCCCCGCCGCACCCGGCCCCTCGTCATACGCCTGGACGGTTCTGGGGCCCCGAAACCGTCCAGGCGTATGACGGAGCGGCGGGTCAGAGCCCGCTGAAGAGGTCGGCGTCGTCGTACACGCGCTTGGGCTGCTCGACGACCGCGGTGGTCACCGCGCCCTCGAAGCCCGGTCCGGGCGCCGGTGCGGACCCGCCCTTCCAGGACGTCGCCGCTGCGTTCGCCAGCTTGTCGGCGGCCTCGTTCAGCGGGTGCCCGGAGTGGCCCTTGACCCAGGCGAACTTCACGCGTCGGCCGGCCATCGCCGCGTCCAGCGCCTGCATGATCTCGACGTTGAGGACGGGCTGCCCGTCGCCCTTCTTCCACCCGCGGCGCTTCCAGCCGGCCATCCATTTGGTCACCGAGTTGATGACGTAGGTCGAGTCGCAGTAGACGAGCAGGTCGTCGTCGAGGTGCGCCGTCTGCTGCAGCAGGTCGAGGACGGCCGTCAGCTCGGCCTTGTTGTTGGTGCCGTGCGCCCATCCCCCGGCCGCCCAGCAGGCGTCGTCGACGTACCAGCCCCAGCCGGCCGGGCCGGGGTTGCCGAGGGCGGAGCCGTCCGCGGCGGCGATAATCGTCACGGGAGGCGATCCTGCCACCCCGCGAGCGCCTCCCCGGACACCGACCCGGGTCGGGACCGGGCCCAGGGATCCGAGGTCGGGACCGGGGTCAGGATCCGAGGTCAGGCCAGCGGCGTCGTGGTGCTCTCGACCTGCTGGGACCCCGACCGCGTGAGCCAGGAGGCGGTCCGGTGGGCGGCGCTGTCGCGCCGACGCTTGTCGGCGAGCACGAAGTAGTCCATCTGGGCCCGCTCGCGGTCCACGTCGAGCACGGAGTAGCCGTGGTCGTCGAAGTTGAGGTACTTCACGTGACGGTTGTTGGCCTGCAGCGTGGCCTCGATCGCCAGCGTCGCGGTCCGCGGCGGCGCCCCGGTCTCCTCGTCGATGTTGCTCGAGGTGACCGACGTGCAGACCATCTCGACCGCGACGCTCCTCGTGGCCGGGTAGGTGCCCGTGTCCAGGGGCAGGTCATTGGCCCACGCCGAGTGGATGTCGCCCGTGAGGAAGACCGTGTCGGTGATGCCGTTGTCGTCGAGGTGCGCGATCAGCTCGCGACGGTCGGCGGTGTAGCCGTCCCACTGGTCGAGGTTGAGCGGCACGCCGTCGGCAGGCCCCTCACCGGTCACCGCGTTGATCGCCTCCACGGCGTCGCGGGGCAGCTGGGCGAAGGACAGCGGCGCGATCATCACCGAGTTGCCGATGAGCTTCCACTGCGCGTGGTCGCGCAGCAGCGAGTCCTTGAGCCAGGCCATCTGGCGGTTGCCGGTGATGGTGCGGTCGGGGTCGTCGGCCTCGTCCTGGATCTGCGGCAGGGGGAACGGGGCCGCGGTGGTCACCATCTCGTCGCGGTAGCTGCGCAGGTCGAGCAGGTTGAGGTCGGCCAGGGTGCCCCACGTCAGCCGTCGGAAGAGCCGGGTGCCGTCACCGGTCGCGGCGGTGCCGCTCAGACGCACCGGCATCCACTCGTCGTACACGCGCTGGGCGCGGGCCTTGCGCTTCAGGTAGTCGCCCTCGTCGGGCTGGTGGTTCTCCGCGCCGGCGCGCCAGCTGTCGTTGGTGACCTCGTGATCGTCCCAGGTGACGATGAAGGGGTAACGCCCGTGCAGCCGCTGCAGGTCGGGGTCGGTCTTGTACTGCGCGTGCCGCCGGCGGTAGTCGGCGAGGCTGACGATCTCGCGGGCGGGCACGTGCGGGCGCACGTCGTCGTCGCCGTTGCCGCCCTCGTAGAGGTAGTCGCCGAGGTGCAGCACCGCGTCGAGGTCGTCCCGGTCGGCGAGGTGGCGGTAGGCGGCGAAGAACCCGTCGGTGAGCTGCGAGCAGGACACGACGCCGAGGCGCAGACGGTCGGGGGCGGCCGACGCGGCCGGAGCGGTGCGGGTGCGGCCGACCGGGCTGGTGACGCCGTCGAGCCGGAAGCGGTAGAAGTACCAGCGACCCGGGGCCAGACGGTCGGCGTCGACCTTCACGGTGTGGTCGCGCTTCGGACCGGTGGCGACCCGACCACGACGGACGACGCGGCTGAAGTCGCGGTCCTCCGCGACCTCCCACACGACCTCGACCCGCGGCCCCACGCCCGAGCCGGGCGTCGCCGCGGCGCGCGGGGTGACCCGTGTCCACAGCACCACCGCGGTCGGCAACGGGTCACCGGAGGCGACGCCGTGGCGGAACACCCGCTCGGACGCGGTGGTGGTGGCACGAGCGGCGGTCGACAGCGAGGCAGCCGCGGCCACGCTGGCGCCGGCCGCGAGGAGCCCCCGGCGAGGGATCCGCGGCCCTGCGGGCACGGCGGTCTCAGCGGGCTCGGTGGGTGTCTCGGCGCGCGGCGTCATGCCCCATCAACGGCCGAGTCGACGTCGGGTGACGGTCGGCGGGCCGGCGGCGCTGCTTGTGCGGTGGGTTGTGACGGCCTGACCGTCACGATCCACCGCACAAGGCGTCAGGCCGGGGCCGCCACCGGCTCAGCCGCCGCGTCCACCCCCGGCTGCGTCGGCACGCGCGAGGGCAGCAGCACCGCGAAGACGACCGCGAGCAGGGCGATCCCGGCCGCGGCCGTGAAGGCGGTCTGCATGCCGCCCACGAACGCCGCGTCCGGGGACGCCCCCTCGGTGGCAAGGTCGGCCGCCCGCGACGACAGCACGGTGATGGCCACCGCGGTCCCGACGGCGGCGGCGACCTGCTGGGCGGTGCCGAGCAGCGAGCTGCCGTGGGAGTACAGGTGCGCCGGCAGGGCGCCGAGCCCCAGCGTGAACGCCGGGGTGAACGTCGCGGCCAGGCTGACCATGAGGAGCAGGTGCGCCCCCACGATCACGGCGTACGGCGTGGTCTCGCCGACCCGGCTCATGACGACCAGCGCGGCCACGATGCCCACGGAACCCGGCACCACCAGCGGGCGACCGCCGAAGCGGTCGAACGCGCATCCCACACTGGGGCCGAGCAGGCCCATCGCGATGCCGCCCGGCGCGACCATGAGGCCGGTCTGCAGCGGCGAGAGGCCGCGGACGTCCTGGAGGTAGAGCGGCAGCAGGATCATCGCGCCGAGCATGGCCAGGAACGACACGGCCTGCAGCGACAGGCTCAGCGTGAAGGTGCGGTGGGCCAGCGTGCGCAGGTCGAGCAGCGGGGCGTCACGCTTCTGCAGGCTGCGCTGGCGCAGCGCGAACAGACCGATGAGCACCAGCCCGGCCGCGACCAGCGCGACGGGCGGCACCGCGCTCGCGGCGCCCTCGCCGAGCCCGGAGAGGCCGTAGACGAGCCCGCCGAAGCCGAGCCCGGCCAGCACCACGCTGAGCCAGTCGATCGCGCCCGGCTTGGTCTCGCCCACGTTCTTCAGCCGTCGCAGGGCGAGCACGGTGATGACCGCCGCGACCGGCAGCACGAGACCGAACAGCCAGCGCCACGACGTCCACTGCAGGACGATCCCCGAGATGGTCGGGCCGAGAGCGGGGGCCACCGAGATCGCCAGGGTGACGTTGCCCATGACACGTCCGCGGTCGTGCTCGGGCACCACGGTCATCAGCGTGGTCATCAGCAGCGGCACCATGACCGCCGTACCGGCCGCCTGGACGACGCGACCGCTGACCAGGAGCCAGAAGACCGGTGCCAGCGCCGAGACCAGCGTGCCGGTCATGAAGGTCGCCATCGCGACCGTGAACGCGGTGCGGGTCGTGACCCGCTGCAGGAACCAGCCGGTCACGGGGATGACGGTGGCCATCGTCAGCATGAACGCCGTCGACAGCCACTGGGCGTCGCGGGCGGTGACGTCGAACTCGACCATCAGCCGCGGGATCGCGTTGACCATGATCGTCTCGTTGAGGATCACGATGAAGGTCGCCAGCACCAGCCACCGCAGCACGGCGTACGGCGAGGGGGTGGTCGGCGTGGGTGCGCGCACGGCGGAGCTCCTGGTGCAGGGCAGGCCGGGGTCGCCGGCAGCATGAGGATCGGGTGGAGGATCAGGTGGTCGGAGTGGGACCAGAGGGCTCAACACCACCGACCCCTGAAGGATTCCAGCCGGCCGTCGCGAGATCCAGCCGATTTCCGGCAGCCCGGCCCGGCGGGGCGGGCTACTCGACCTCGGCGATGTGGACCACGGCGTCGCCCGAATTCACCAGCGGCGCCTCGGTGCGCCCGACCACGATCCCGGGCCGGTCGGCGTGGACGAGCCGGACCCGCTTGCCGAAGGAGTCGAAGAGCCCGCCGAGGCGGCCGCCCTTCTCCACGCGCTCCCCGAGGTCGACCTCGAGGTGCAGCATGCCGGTGCCGCGGGCGCGGACCCACCCGCTGCGCCACGACACCGCGCTCGGCGCGGGCGGCTCCTCCGCGAGCGGCTCGACCATCTCCATCGCGGCGAGCACGCGGCGCACCCCGCGCACGCCGGCGTCGATCGCCCACTGGTCCATCCGCCAGGCCTCGCCGGCCTCGTAGAGCAGCACCTTGGCGCCCCGCTCCCGGGCGGCCGAGCGCAGCGAGCCGTCGCGCAGCTTGGCGTGCATCATCACCGGTGCCGCGAAGGCGGCGGCCAGCTCGCGGGTGCGCGGGTCCTCGAGGTCGGTGCGGATCTGCGGCAGGTTGGACCGGCGGTCCGAGCCGGTGTGCAGGTCGATGCCGACCTCGCACTTGTCGATGATCTCGGTGGTCATGAGGTGGGCGATGCGGCCGGCGAGCGACCCGCGCGCCGAGCCGGGGAACGACCGGTTGAGGTCGCGCCGGTCGGGCAGGTAGCGACTGCCGTTCATGAAGCCCAGCACGTTGACGATGGGCACCGCGATGAGCGTGCCGCGCAGCGTCTTCGGGTCGAGGTCGGCCAGCACCTGCCGCACCACCTCGACGCCGACGGCCTCGTCGCCGTGGATGGCGGCGTCGATCCAGACCGTCGGCCCGTCCTCGCGCCCGTGCACCACCCGCACCGGCAGGTCGACGTCGGCGCCGGTGACCAGCCGCGTGATCGGCAGCGAGAGGGCCTGGTGGCGCCCGGGGCGGACACGGACGGAGCCGATCTCGAAGGAGGGTCGTGCCATCAACGACCCCGGTTGCGCCGACGTACGGCGAGCCGCGGCCGGCCACCGACGTACGAGCGGCTCGGGTCGACGGCGAAGCCCTGCGCGAGGGCCTCCCGGCCGATCAGCATGCGGAACCCCATCTCGTCACGGCGACTCAGCGTCACCTCGGCCGGGGTCACGATGCCCATCAGCGTGACGTCCATGCACACCACGAGGCGTTCCTCGCTGTGGCCGGAGGAGCTGCGCACCTCGCGGCGGTCGAGCACCGGCAGCGACACCTCCACGGCGTCCTCGTCGGAGCCCTGCCAGGGGTGGACCGAGAAACGCACCCAGGGCGCGCCCTCCTGCTCGGTCTCGGTGATGTCGAAGGCGTGGATGGCCGAGGTCCGGGCCCCGGTGTCGAGCTTGGCCTTGATCCACGTCACGCCCACGTCGGGGAGGGATACCCACTCCCGCCAGCCCGCGACGGTGTAGGAATTGTCGTCGGCCACCTGTCCCCTTCCCTGGTCTGAGGAACGATGAAGCTCGCGATCCTGTCCCGTGCACCCCGGTCGTACAGTACGCAGCGGTTGCGGACCGCGGCGCTCGACCGCGGGCACCAGGTCAAGGTGCTCAACACCCTGCGCTTCGGCATCGACCTGTCCGAGGACGAGCCCGACCTGCAGTACCGCGGCAAGAGGCTCTCGCACTACGACGCGATCCTGCCGCGGATCGGCAACTCGATCACCTACTTCGGCACCGCGGTGGTCCGCCAGTTCGAGCAGATGGACGTCTACACGCCCAACACCTCCAACGGCATCGCCAACTCGCGCGACAAGCTGCGCGCCACCCAGATCCTGTCGCGCCACGGCATCGGCATGCCGGCCACCACCTTCGTGCGCGACCGCGCGGACGTGATCCCCGCCATCGAGCGGGTCGGCGGGGCGCCGGTCGTCATCAAGCTGCTCGAGGGCACGCAGGGCATCGGCGTCATCCTGGCGCCCGAGCTCAACGTCGCCGAGGCCATCATCGAGACACTGCAGAGCACGAAGCAGAACGTGCTGATCCAGCGGTTCGTCAAGGAGAGCAAGGGCCGCGACATCCGCGCCCTGGTGGTCGGCGACCGCGTCGTCGCGGCCATGCGTCGGGTGGCCCAGGGCGACGAGTTCCGCTCCAACGTCCACCGCGGCGGGTCCGTGGAGCGCGTCGAGCTCGACCCGGAGTACGAGCGTGCCGCCGTCCGAGCCGCCCAGATCATGGGCCTGCGGGTCGCCGGCGTCGACATGCTCGAGGGCCTCGAGGGCCCGCTGGTGATGGAGGTCAACTCCTCCCCCGGCCTCGAGGGCATCGAGACCGCCACCAAGCTCGACGTCGCGGGCGCGATCATCGACCACATCGACAACCAGGTCGCCTTCCCCGAGATCGACGTGCGGCAGCGGCTGACGGTCTCCACCGGCTACGGCGTGGCCGAGATCCACGTGCAGCACGCCGCCGAGCTGGTCGGCCGGTCGCTGGGCCAGAGCGGGCTGCGGGACCGCGACATCACCGTGCTCACGCTGCAGCGCGGCACCCACGTCATCCCCAACCCCTACGACCGCCACGTGCTCGAGGCCGGGGACCGGCTGCTGTGCTTCGGCAACCTCGAGGAGATGCGCTCGATGATCCCGAGCCGGCGCAAGCGCGGCCGCAAGGTCAAGCGGCTCCCGAAGGACCCGATCCACGACGCGCCCGCCACCTGAGCGGGTGGGTCAGGGACCGCTGCGGGGCACCGGCGCCCGCCACCGGCGGCGTACGGCGAGCAGGCGCACGCCGCTGATCAGGGCGACGCACCCCCACGCCACGGCCTCCTGGGTGAGGCCGGAGTCGTAGGCGGCCGCGTAGAACGCCGCTCCCACCAGGGCCGGGATCGCGTAGAGCTCCTGGTCGGTCAGCACGCGCGGCACCTCCCCGGTGAGCAGGTCACGGATGATCCCGCCGCCGACCGCGGTCAGCAGCCCGACGACGACGGCCGGCAGGGGCTCGATCCCGAGCTGCAGCGCCTTGAGCGTGCCCGCCACGGCGAAGAGCCCCAGGCCGAGCCCGTCGAGGACCGTGACGATCCGCCCGATGCGGCCCAGCCGCGGGTGGAAGACGAAGGTGAGCACCCCCGCCGCCAGCGCCGCGGTGAGCAGCCGCCAGTCCGAGACGCCGACGGGGGGCACCGCCCCGATGAGCACGTCGCGCAGGATCCCGCCGCCGAGCCCGGCGGCGAAGGCGACCACGAGCACCCCGACGATGTCGAAGCGCTTGCGCACCGCGGCCAGGCCCCCGGAGAGGGCGAAGACGAACACCCCGACGAGGTCGAGACCGACGAGCGGCCACGCCCCGACGGGGTCGGCGAGCGGGACCTCGGCGAGGATCACGCTCACGGTCGGGGGCACGGCCACCCATCCTAGGTGCCCGACGGGGGCACCGGCCGCGGTCACCGACCGGCCAGCGCCTCCGCCAGGCTCTCGGCGTCGTGCGGGCCGGTGTGGCGACGGCCGTTGACGAAGAACGTCGGCGTGCCCCGCGCGCCGCTGGCCTCCGCGCTGGCCACGTCGGCGCGGATGCGGGCGTCGAGCTCGTCGTCCTCGAGGTCGCGGACGAACTGCTCGGTGTCGAGGTCGAGCTGACCGGCGTAGCCGACGAGGTCCTCGACCTCGAGCTCGTCCTGGTGGGCGAAGAGCAGGTCGTGCATGGCCCAGAAGGCCTCCTGCCGGTCGGCGGCCAGGGCGCCGCGCGCGGCGAGCTCGGCGTGCTGGTGGACGTCGGTCAGCGGCAGGTGGCGGAAGACGTAGCGCAGGTCGTCGCCGAGGCGGTGGCGCAGCTCGCGCGCGAGGTCGGTGGCCTTCGCGCAGAACGGGCACTCGAAGTCGGCGTACTCCACGAGCGTCAGCGGGGCGTCGACCGGGCCGCGGACGTGGTCGACGCCCGGGTCGACGTCACGGTCGAGGAAGCGCGGCAGGTCGGCGTCGCCCTCCCCACGCAGCACGCGGCCGGCCTGGAACAGCAACCACCCCAAGCCCGAGGCGAGCACCGCGGACAGCAGCACCGCGACGGTGGCCTGGTCCTGGAGGGCGGGGTCGTCGAAGGCGAGGCCGGTGATGAGCAGCGAGACGGTGAACCCGATGCCCGACAGCGCCGCGCCGCCGGCCACGTGGCCGGTCTCGACGCCCTGCGGCAGCCGCCCGAGGCCCAGCCGCGCCCCCGCGAGCACGGCGATCGTGATGCCGACGGGCTTGCCCAGCACCAGCCCGGCCACCACGCCCCAGGTCACCGGCGAGGTGAGCGCGTCGCCGAGGACGCCGCCCCGCAGGTCCACGCCGGCGTTGGCCAGCGCAAACAGCGGCACCACGACGTAGCTCGTCCACGAGTGCAGCACCGTCTGGAGCCGCTCGTTGACCGAGATCGACTGGGCCACCCCGCGGACCGCGGACCGTCCCAACGAGGGCACCGGCGACTGGCGGAAGGCGCGCATCCGCTGCGCCGCGCCCTCGACGACGTCCTTGCGCGGGTCGTGGGCGGCGATCAGCAGGCCGCCGACCATCCCTGCGATGGAGCTGTGCAGCCCCGAGTTGACGGTCGCCAGCCACAGCACCAGCACGAGCACGACGTACGGCGACGCGCGCCACACCCGCGAGCGGTCGAGCACGGCCAGCGCGACGAGGGTGGCGAGCGCGACCGCGAGCCACCCGAGCGAGACCTCGTCGGAGTAGACCGCGCCGATCACGGTGACCGCGACGATGTCGTCGATGACGGTCAGCGTCAGCAGGAAGATCCGCAGCTGCGTGGAGAACGTCGGCCCCAGCACCGCGAGGGCGCCCAGCATGAAGGCGGTGTCGGTGCCGATGACGATGCCCCACCCGTCGGCGGCCTCGCCGGACGGGTTGAGGGCGAGGTAGACCAGCGCGGGGACGGCCATGCCGGCCAGCCCGGCCGCGAGCGGCAGCCGGACCCGGCGCCGGTCGGTGAGCTCGCCAACCGACAGCTCGCGTCGCACCTCGAGGCCGACGACGAAGAAGAAGACCGCCATGAGGCCGTCGTTGACCCAGTGGTGCAGGTCCATCGCCAGCACGGCGTCGCCGACCTGGACGGCCGCCTCGGTCGCCCACAGCGACTCGTAGGCGTCGGACCACGGTGAGTTCGCCCACGCCAGCCCGAGGAGGGCAGCGGCCAGCAGCACGCCGGCGCTGCCCGACTCGGTGGCGAGGAAGCTGCGCAGCGGGGCCGACAGCTGTCCGGCGAGTCCGGTCCTGCTGCCCGCGGTCTCGTCACGGTCCTGGCGCACCTGCATGGCCGCACAACCGCGCGGCCCGCCCGTGTGTTCCCGCCCGTGTGTTCCCGCTCGCGTGTTCCCGCCCGCGCACCCGCGCCCTCCCGGCCCCCCGAGGTCCTCCCCGGCACCCTGCTCAGGCGCGGCGGGCGACCAGCGTGGCCGCGACGCCGAGCACCACGGTGCACGCCAGCGCGGCGGTGAAGGCGTCCCGGTCGGCGGCGGTGCCGACGGCGGCGAAGACGATGCCGACCACGGCGACGGCCGTGGCGGCGCCGAGGCTGTCGGCGATGGTCAGCGCGGCCGAGTGCCGGCCGTGCTGCTCGCGCGGGCTGAGGGTGAGCACGGCCGCCGTGGTCCGGGGGTAGGCCGTGCCCATGCCGGTCGCGGTCAGGAACCACCCGGCCACGACCACGGCCGCGGGCAGCCCGAGGGCGACCGACAGGACGACGGTCGCAACGCCGCACATCTCGACCGCCGAGCCGATGCGCAGCGCGGTGGCGTCGGGCAGCCGCTCCCCGAGACGCCCCTGGACGTGGGAGGCGGCGGCCCACCCGAGCGTGGCGGCGGTCAGGACGAGCCCGCTGCGACTGACGCTGACGTCGTACTGCTCCTGCAGGAGGTAGGGCAGGAAGACCTCGCAGGCGAAGAAGGTGGCGCCGATGAGGCCGCGGGTGGCGACCACGGCCGGCAGGCCCGGGGCCGCGCGCAGGGTGCTGACGGGCAGCAGCGGGCGGACGGCGAGGGCAGCGGCGACGAGCGCGGCACCGGCCAGCGCGACTGCGGGCAGTCCGTCGAGCCCGCCGGTGAGGTTGAGCGCCACCACCGCGGCGGCGACGCCGACAGCGAGGAGCACCCGCCGCGCGCCCTCGCGCCGACCACCGGGCACCACCGCGACCGCGGCGGGGTCGTCACGGTGGTCGGGGTCGACGGGCGCCAGGGACCGCAGCCCCGGCACGAGCAGCGTGACCGCGCCGAGGGCGATGCCGACGACGCCCAGGAACACCCAGCGCCACCCGACGCCCTCCGCGACCGTGCCGGCGAGGAAGGGCCCGACCAGGCCGGGCAGCACCCAGGCCGCCGCCAGCAGCCCGAGCATGCGGGGCCGGTCGACGGGGGCGTAGACCCGACCGACCAGCACGTAGAGCGCGACGCTCAGGCCTCCGCCGCCCAGGCCCTGGAGGAAGCGGCCGGCGACCAGGGCGGTCACCTCCTGGGCGGTGCCGCACACCACGAGCCCGAGCGCGAAGACGCCCACGGCGCTCAGCAGCGGGCGGGCCGGGCCGGCGCGGTCCACCCAGAGCCCGGTCAGCACCATGCCGACGACGCTCGCGCCGAGCGTGGCCGAGAAGGCGACGGCGTACCAGTCCTCGGCGTCGAGGTCCGCGGTCACGACCGGCATGACGGTCGCCACCGCGAGCGCCTCGAAGGCGGCGAGGAAGACGAGCGCGACGGCGCCCACCGTGGTGCCGCGGTAGCCGGGGGTCAGCAGCGACGTGGTTGCGGTGCGCGCGGTCGTCTGCTGGGTCACGCCCCCGACACTAGGACCTCAACCATGCTCGAGGTCCAGCCGGTTTCCGGCGGCGCCCACGACCCCGTCACCGCGGCGCGAGCAGGGACGGAGATCCGCTCAGCCCCTCCGACCCTCGAGCCGCGTCGCGACGCGGCGGACGGCGGCCTCGTGGACCGGGTCGCCGCTCATCACCGCGGCCAGCCGCAGGTGCGGCAGCGCGCTCGCCAGGTCGTCGCGACGCTCGAGGGTGCGACCCAGCGCGTGGTGGGCCCAGTCGTCGCTCGGGTCGTCCTCGACCAGGCTGCGCAGCTCCGCCTCCGCCTTCGCGAGCTGGGCGCGGATCATGAACGCCCAGGCGCGCAGCGAGCGCAGGCCGCGGTTGGCGGGCTCCTCGGCCAGCGCGGGCTCGAGGACCTCGAGGGCCTCGACGGGGGCGCGGCGGGCGAGCAGGTCGTGCGCCACGCGGTACGCCGACTCCGGTGCGCGCTGACCGGGGAGGACCACCGGCGGGACGTCGATCGCGGGCAGGTCGTGGAAGTCGTTCACCTCCGCTGCAACGTCGGGACCGGGGCGGGTGTTCCCACGCGTGAGGGGCCGGACGCCGTCACCCGGCCGCGCGTAGCCTCGACAGGTGAGCAGCCACGCCTTCGCGGTCAGCGTCCCCCTCGACGACGTCTTCGCGCGGAGCCTGCCCGAGCTCGGCGTGCCGCACGAGGCGCAGGAGGCCCCTGACCCGCAGCTGCTGGTTCTCAACGAGCCGCTGGCCGCCGAGCTGGGCCTCGACCCGGCGGCGCTGCGCGAGCCCGAGGGCGTCCGCTTCCTCATCGGTCGCTCCGTCCCCGAGGGCGCGCACCCGGTGGCCCAGGCCTACGCCGGGCACCAGTTCGGCGGCTACTCCCCACGCCTCGGCGACGGCCGTGCCCTGCTGCTGGGCGAGCTGCGCGGCCCCGACGGCGCCCTGCGCGACGTGCACCTCAAGGGCTCCGGGCGCACCCCCTTCTCCCGCGGCGGCGACGGCCAGGCCGCGCTCGCCCCGATGCTGCGCGAGTACGTCGTCAGCGAGGCGATGCACGCGCTCGGCGTCCCGACCACCCGCTCGTTGGCGGTGGTGGCGACCGGACGTGGGGTGCAGCGCGAGGAGGTGCTGCCCGGCGCCGTGCTGACGCGGGTCGCGCGCAGCCACCTGCGGGTCGGCACCTTCCAGTACGTCCGTGCCCTGGGCGACGACGACCTGCTGCGCCGGCTGGTCGACCACGCGATCGGGCGGCACCACCCCGGCGCGGCCGAGGACGAGCGCCCGGCGCTGGCGCTGTTCCGCGGCGTGGTCGCGGCCCAGGCGAGCCTGGTGGCGCAGTGGATGCTGGTCGGCTTCGTCCACGGCGTCATGAACACCGACAACGTGACGATCTCCGGCGAGACCATCGACTACGGCCCCTGCGCGTTCATGGACGCCTTCGACCCGGCTGCGCTGTTCAGCTCCATCGACCACGGCGGGCGCTACGCCTACGGCAACCAGCCGGTCGTCGCGGAGTGGAACCTCGCGCGCTTCGCCGAGACGCTGCTGCCGCTGATCGACGACGACCAGGACAAGGCGGTCGAGCTGGCCGTCGAGGCCCTCGGCGGCTTCCGCACCGCCTACAGCCGGGCCTGGCTGGACGGGATGCGGGCCAAGCTGGGGCTGCCTGACGGGCTGGCCGACGACGTCGTGCAGCCGCTGGCCGAGGACCTGCTCGCGCTGATGCAGCCCTCGCCGGTCGACCACACCTCGTTCTACCGGGCGCTGGCGGAGCAGGGACGCGGCGACGGCACCCCGGCCCGCGACCTGTTCCTCGACCTCGCCGGCTTCGACGCCTGGGCCGAGCGGTGGGCGGCGGCCGGCCCGGACCCCGACGCCATGGACCGCGTCAACCCGGTCTACGTGCCGCGCAACCACCTCGTCGAGGAGGCCCTCGAGGCCGCCACCTCCGGGGACCTCGCCCCGCTGGGCCGGCTCCTCGAGGCGGTGACGCAGCCCTTCGTCGTACGGGAGGGGATGGAGCGGTACGCCGAGCCCGCGCCGGCCGACTTCGGGCGCTACCGCACCTTCTGCGGCACCTGAGGCACCTGAGGCACCAGGACGGCTGACCCGACCAGCACTCCGGCGATCGCCCTCACCCGCACCCGGGAGCGGCCGGCCCGTAGGCTCGTGGCCGACGAGTGCGTGCGTGCCAGGCAGAGAGCGGGGTGAGGTCGTGGAGGACGCCGAGTGGAGCCAGCTCGCGGACCTGGCCCGTCGCTTCTACCTCGAGGACGAGTCGAAGACCGATCTGGCGACCCGCTTCTCGATCTCGCGCTTCCGCGTCGCCCGGATGCTGCAGCAGGCGCGCGAGCAGGGGGTCGTCACCATCCGGGTCCACGACCGCGCCCCGGACCGCGCACAGATGTCGCAGGCCCTCGCCGAGCACCTGGCGCTGCGGGAGTGCACGGTCGTGCCGGCCGAGGACTCCGAGGAGGCCACCCGGCGCGTGCTCGCCCGCGCCGCGGCCGGACAGCTGGCGCGCCACGTGCGCGACGGCGACCTGGTGGGCCTCTCGTGGGGTCGCACCCTCGTCGCCCTGGCCGAGGAGGTCGACCTCCTCCCCCCGTGCACCCTCGTGCAGCTGACCGGCACCGTCGGCACGGACATCACCAAGTCGCCGATCGAGCTGGTCCGCCGCATCGCCCACCGCTCGGGCGCCGAGACCGTGGGACTGTTCTGCCCGCTCTTCGCCTCGACCCCCGCGGTGGCCTCCTCGTGGCGCGCCGACCCGGCGATCGCGCGGGTGCTGGCCCTGCACGGCGACCTGCACCACGCCGTCCTCTCCCTCGGGTCCTGGGACCCCCCGATCACCCAGCTGCAGCCCTACCTCACCGCCGACGACCGCGCCGAGCTCGACGACCAGGGCGCCTGCGCGGAGCTGGCCGGGATCTTCCTGCGCGCCGACGGCACCCCGGTCACGGGCACCCTCGACGAGCGACGGGTCTCGGTGAGCGTCGACCAGCTCGCCCGCGCGCCGCGCGTCCTCGCCGTGGCCGGTGGCGTGGAGAAGGCCCCGGCGATCGCCTCGGCCGCCCGCTCGGGGCTGCTGACCTCGCTGGTGACCGACGACCGCACCGCCCTGGCCCTGCTCCGCGGGCCCGAGGTCACGAGCCCGGTGCTGCGCCTGCACCGCGAGCTGCCCGCCGCCGCTGCGCACTGAGACCGGCTCCGGTTCCGGCTCCGTCAGACCCAGCCCCGGCGCCGTCGCGTCCCGGGCCGTCCGTCCGTCCGCCCCGGCAACGTGTCCTTCGTTCGGGGGAAAGGGGTTGACGCCTGCGCTCACCTGAGCGTTACTTGATCATATGAGCGCATGACGCTCGGATGAGCAGGTGAGGTGATGACCGTGCCCGAGACCGATGCCCGCGCCGCGGCCGCACGCCCGACGGCGCGTCGGAGCGTGATCGTCGACGGCGTGCCCGTCGAGGCCGACGTCGACCCCGACCTGCTCCGCGACGTGCTGCTGCTGGCCCTGGAGCGCGTCGCCGCCCGTCCGCGACGCCACCGCCGTGCGTTCGCGCTGCTCGTCGCGCCGCCCGGTGCCGGCAAGTCGACCCTCGCAGCGGTCATCGGCGAGGAGGCCGCCGCCCGCGGCCTGGCCCTCGACGTCCTCGGCCTCGACGGCTACCACCACAGCAACGACTACCTGGCCGACCACCCGGCCGACCCCGACGACACCTCCCCCGACGCCGCCCCGCTGAGCTCGATCAAGGGGGCGCCGGCCACGTTCGACGTCGTCGCCCTGGTGCGCGACCTGGCCGCGGCCCGCAACGACAGCGACGGCGCGGCGTCCTGGCCGGTCTACGACCGGCGCACCCACGAGGTCTCCCCCGAGCGCCGACCGCTCACCGCGGACCTGGCGCTGCTCGAGGGCACCTGGTTGCTGCTCGACGAGCCGGGCTGGCGCGACGTCGCGTCGGCCGCCGACCTCGTGGTGTTCGTCGACGCCGACCCGTCCGACCTCGCCGAGCGACTCGTCGCCCGCAAGGTGCGCGGCGGTCTCAGCCGCTCCGAGGCCGAGGCCTTCCACGCCCGCAGCGACCACCCCAACGTCATCCGCGTCCTGGCCGACAGCGACCGGACCCGTGTCGACGTGCTTCTGCGACTGCACGCCGACGGCAGCCTCACCCACCAAGGAGGACACCAGTGAGCACCCCGACGAGCGAGCGCCCGAGCGCTCAGAGCGGCGCCGACGCGCCCGACCGCACGAGCCCGCCGCCGGGAGGCACGACCCGGCGCTCGCACCGCGCGCGCGTGCAGGCCTTCGGCGGCTTCCTCACCGCGATGGTGATCCCCAACGTGGGCGCCTTCATCGCGTGGGGGCTGCTGACGGCACTGTTCATCCCGACCGGCTGGCTGCCCAACGCCGACCTGGCCAAGCCGATCGAGCCGATGATCCTGTACCTGCTGCCGCTGCTGCTCGCCTACACCGGAGGGCGCCTGGTCCACGGCCAGCGCGGCGCGGTGGCCGGCATGCTCGGCACCATCGGGCTCATCGTCGGCGCCGACATCCCGATGTTCCTCGGCGCCATGATCATGGGACCGCTGAGCGCGTGGCTGATCATGAAGATCGACGGCGTGCTCGAGAAGCGCATCCGGTCGGGCTTCGAGATGGTGGTCAACAACTTCACGCTCGGGTTCCTCGGGCTCGGGCTGATCATCGCCTCGTACAAGGCGATCGGCCCGCTCATCAGCGCGCTGAACTCGGTGCTGCTCGACGCCATCAACGCGCTCGTCGACACCGGCGCGCTGCCGCTGCTGTCGATCCTCAACGAGCCGGCGAAGGTGCTGTTCCTCAACAACGTGATCGACCAGGGGCTCTACTACCCCCTCGGCCTGCAGGCAGCAGCCGACGACGGCAAGTCGATCTTCTTCATGGTCGCCTCGAACCCCGGGCCGGGCCTCGGCCTGCTGGTCGCCTTCTGGCTCTTCGGCGGGAGTCGCACGGTGCGCGACAGCGCCCCGGGGGCCATGATCATCCACTTCCTCGGCGGCATCCACGAGATCTACTTCCCGTACGTGCTCATGAAGCCGCTGACCATCCTCGGCATGATCGCCGGCGGCATGTCCGGGATCGCCACCTTCATGGTCTTCGACGCCGGTCTCACGGCCGGGCCCAGCCCGGGCTCGATCTTCTCCTACCTCGCGCTGACGCCCCCGGGCAACCACCTCGGCGTCGTCGCGGGCGTCCTGTCCGGCGGGCTCGTCAGCTTCGTCGTCACCTCGGTGATCCTCAAGGTCACCGGTGGCGCGGGCGACGACGAGGACCTGCAGTCCTTCGCCGACCAGTCGAGCGCGATGAAGGCCGAGGGTCAGTACGTCGCCGGTGGCGCCTCCGCTCCGACGTCACGCCGTGAGGGTGGCGCGACGGCGACCCTCACCCGGGAGCAGGTCGGCACCGTGGTGTTCGCCTGCGACGCCGGCATGGGCAGCAGCGCCATGGGCGCCAGCGCCTTCCGCACCAAGGTCCGCAACGCCGGCCGCGACGACCTCACCGTCGTGCACGCCGCCATCGAGGCCATCCCGGCCGAGGCCGACCTCGTCGTGGTCCACCGCGACCTCGCCGACCGCGCCCGCTCCGCCCGCCCCGACGTCGAGCTGGTGACGATCAGCAGCTTCCTGGGCGACCCGGCGCTGGACCGGCTCCAGGCCCGGTTGACCACCGACGACAGCCGCACCGAGAACGACGGAGGTACCACCGATGAAGGCTGAGACGGTCGCTGAGACGGTCGCTGAGAAGATCACCGCCAGAGCCGCACGCATCCACGGCCGAGGGCAGGTCGCGGTCGGCGAGGTCGAGCTCCCCGCCCTCGGCGCGCGGGAGCTGCTCCTCGAGGTCGTGAGCAGCAGCATGTGCCTGTCGACGTACAAGGCGATGTCGCTCGGCTCCGACCACAAGCGCGTGCCCGACGACATCGAGGACGTCCCGGTGATCACGGGCCACGAGTTCGCCGGGGTCCTGCGCCAGGTCGGCAGCGGCCTGGGCGACGACTTCGCGGTGGGTCAGCACGTGGCCGTGCTGCCGACGATGATGCTCCCGAGCGGCGACAGCCCGGGCTACAGCTATCCCTTCTACGGCGGCGACACGACGTACACCGTCATCCCCGAGGTGGCCGTCGACAAGGGCTGCGTGCTGCCCTACGACGGCGACTACTTCGCCAACGCGTCGCTGGCCGAGCCGATGTCGTGCATCATCGGCGCCTTCCACGCCAGCTACCACACGCGTCCGCTGGTCTGGGAGCACGACATGGGCCTGAAGCGCGAGGGCTCCCTGGCGCTGCTCGGGTGCGGCGGTGCGATGGGCATCGGGGCGCTCGACTACGCCCTGCACGGGCCGTTCGGGAGCCGGACGGTCGTCGCCGTCGACGTCAGCCGCGAGCGGCTCGACCGCCTGCGCGACCTCTTCCCGCCGGAGAAGGCGGCGCAGGAGGGCGTGCGGCTGGAGTACGTCGACGCCTCGCAGGTCGACGCCGGTGAGGCGCTGCGCGAGATCCACCCCGAGGGGTACGACGACGTCGTCGTCTTCGCCGCGCACCGCGAGCTCGTCGAGACCGGCGACGCCGTGCTCGGCCACGACGGTTGCCTGAACTTCTTCGCCGGACCGACCGATAAGGAGTTCACCGCCGGGCTGAACCTCTACAACCTCCACTACGAGGCCACGCACGCGGTCGGCACGTCCGGGGGCGGCCGCGCGGACATGGAGGAGAGCCTGCGGCTGTCGGCCGAGGGCCGCATCGACCCCTCGACGATGGTCACCCACGTCGGCGGTCTGCAGGCGGTCCCGGGGGCGCTGCAGGGCCTGCCCGACTTCACGGGCGGCAAGATCCTCGCCTACCCGCACGTCGACCTCCCCCTCACCGCGATCGCGGACCTGGGGTCGCTGGCCGCGGAGGACGACCGCTTCGGCGAGCTCGCCCGGCTGGTCTCCGCCACCGACGGGATCTGGAACAAGCAGGCCGAGGTCTACCTCCGCGAGCACTTCGACGCGCAGCGGGCACACGGGAACCGGGCCGCCGGAGGTGCGTCGTGACCGCGGCCGACGTCGCCGACCTGCTGCCCGACGAGGCCGTGGTGCTCGCGGGGCGAGCGGGCTCGCGCGATGAGGCGATCGAGGAGGCCGGCCGGCTGCTCGTGGGCGTCGGCGCCGTCGAGTCGTCGTACGTCGACGCGATGCTCGAGCGAGAGCAGTCGGTGTCGACGGCGATGGGCGCCGGGCTGGCGATCCCGCACGGCACCAACGAGGCCAAGGGCTCGATCCACCGCACCGCGCTGTCCTTCGTGCGCCACGCGGCGCCCGTCGACTGGAGCGGACATCCGGTCGAGTTCGTCGTGGGCGTCGCCGGGGTCGGCGACGACCATCTCGAGCTGCTCGGGAAGCTGGCCGAGGTCTTCACCGACCCCGACCAGGTCGACCGGCTGCGCGCCGCGACGTCCGCCGAGGAGGTCCGCGCCGCCCTCGGCGGCTGAGCCACCGCGCGGTCACCGCGAGCTCGCTCGCACGGCCCGTGCCTGAGGCTCAGAACCTCATGCGCCGCTCGGGGTCGAGCTCGTCGAGCAGCGCGTCTCCGATGGCGGTGAGCTGAGCGAGCTGCTCGCGGCTCAGCGGGTCGACGACGGTGCGGCGCACCGTGGCCACGTGTCCGGGGGCGGCGGCGACGATCGCCTCCCACCCGACCTCGGTCAGGGTGGCGTCGGCGCCGCGTCCGTCCTCCGCGCTCGCGGCGCGCTCCACGAGCCCGCGCGCCTCCATCCGTCGCACGACGTGGGAGAGCCGGGGCGCCGTGGCGTTGGTGCGGCGGGCCAGGGACGTCATCCGCAGCGTGCGCCCGGGGGCCTCCGACAGCATGGCCAGCACGAAGTACTCGAAGTGGGTCAGACCCGAGTCGCGGCGCAGCTGGGCGTCGAGCACGCCCGGCAGCAGCTCGACGACGGCGATGAGGCGCAACCACGCGTCGCGCTGCTCCTCGTCGAGCCAGGGTCCGTCCACAGGGGCCAGGGTAGCGGGGTAGTTGACGAGACAAGCACTCCCCCGCTCGCGCGGTGACAGGTTCTCGCGGCCCTACCCTCGGGAGTCATTGTCATCTATCTTGGTGCATTAACTTGCTTTTGGTCCGCTTCCGTCGTCATCATCGACGTATGGCCCTGTCCCAGCTGCTTCGGCGTGCCGACACCGACCCGGAGCCCGACGTCCGTCGGGAGCCGCTGGTCGTGCGCGTGGCTCCGGAGCTCGTCACCCTGGCCCTGGTCGCCGTGCTGTGGCCGGCCACGGTCTCCCTGGACAGCGCCGCCGGCGGACCCGGCCCGGCCTTCTTCCCCCAGGTGCTGCTGGCAGTCCTGGCCCTCGCGTCCGTCGGGGGCCTCGTCGTCGAGGCGAGGCGCTCGCGCGGGGGCGCCGCGCCGGCGACCGCCGTCTCCGAGGTGCCCGGACCGGGCGACCCCGGCCTCGGCTCGGAGGACGAGGGCGAGGAGACCGACCTGCGGCGCGCGCTGCAGGCCGCGGGCCTCGTGCTCGGCTACGTGGCGGCAATCGCGGTCATGGGCTGGGTGCTGGCCTCGACGCTGTTCGCGCTGGTCTTCCTGTGGCTGTCCGGCCACAGGAAGCCGTGGGCGTTGCTGGGTGTCGCACTCGTGGCACCCCAGGTGCTCGCCTACCTGTTCGTGAAGATCGTCTACATCGCGCTGCCCACCGGCGTCGGCGTCTTCGACACCGTGACCGTCTTCCTCTACCGGGTGTTCGGCATCTACTGACCGCGCCCTGACCCACCCGCCCGACACCCCTGACCGACCCGACCGCCCCGTCGACGCGGCGGCAGCCTCGATCCTTCCCCCCAGGAGTCACTCGCGATGGAGACCCTCTCGGGCGTCCTGGACGCCTTCGCGTCCTTCGACGCCGGCCTCTGGGCCATCCTGCTGCTCGGCGTCGTCGCCGGCCTCCTGGTCGGCGTCCTGCCGGGCCTCACCTTCGTCATGGGTGTGCTGCTTCTCCTGCCGCTGACCTACGGCATGGAGGCCGGCAGTGCCGTCGCCCTCATGCTCGCGGTGTACGTCGCAGGCACCTACGGCGGCGCCATCACCTCGATCCTGCTCCACGTGCCCGGGGAGCCGAACCACGTGCCGCTGCTCTGGGACGGCCACACCATGGCCCGCCAGGGCCGTGCCGCCGAGGCACTCGGGTGGGCGGCCGTCTCGGCGCTGGCCGGCGGCCTCGTGTCGTGGGTGGTCCTCGCCTTCGTCTCCGAGCCGATCTCACGGCTCGCGCTCAACCTGGGCCAGCCGGAGTACTTCCTGGTCGTCCTCATCGGCCTCACCAGTGTCCTCGTCCTGACCGACGACTCCGTGCGCCGCTCCCTGATGGCGCTGGTGGTCGGCATGCTCATCGCGACCGTCGGCGTGGACGACGTCTACGGCTCGGTGCGGTTCAGCTTCGGCAGCGACCTGCTGCGCGACGGCATCGACTACCTGCCGATCATGATCGGCGTCTACGCCGTGACCCACGTGCTCGTGCGCTACGGCGCCCGGTTCGTCGCCGAGACCGACAGCCAGCCCACCCGGGTGCGGACCGTCGTCCCGGGCCCGCGCAAGATCTGGCGCCACCGCGGCAGCCTCACCCGCGGGGTCACGCTGGGATCGCTCATCGGCACCGTGCCCGGCGCCGGGGCGACCGTCGCCTCGTTCCTGGCCTACGGCGTCGAGCGGCAGTTCAGCCGGGACCGGGCCACCCTCGGGCGCGGCAACCCCGACGGCGTCATCGCCCCGCAGGCGGCGTCCACGGCCACCGTCGGCGGCGCGTTCGTACCGATGCTGGTGCTCGGCATCCCCGGCAGCGCCGCCACCGCGGTCATCCTCGGCGCCCTGCTGCTGCACGACGTCCAGCCCGGCCCGCAGATCTTCTCCACCCAGCCCGAGCTCGTCTACACGATCATCGCGGCCCTGCTGGTCAGCGTGCTGCTGATGTTCGTGCTCGGGCTGCTGACGGCCGGTCCGATGGTGCGGCTGCTGCGCGTCCCCGAGGCGTACGTCGCGGTGCTGATCGTGCTCTTCGCCTACATCGGCGCCTTCGCCATCCGCAACACGCTCTCCGACGTGTGGATCATGGCGGGCTTCGCCGTCCTCGGCCTGCTGCTGCAACGGTTCGGCTTCCCCCTCGCACCACTCGTGCTGGGCGCCATCCTCGGTCCGCTCGCCGAGCGCTACTTCACGACGACCATGATCTCGACCGACAACGACCCGTCGGTCTTCCTCACGCGCCCCGTCTCGGTGGTGCTCGTCGTGGTCTGGCTCGCGCTGATCGCCTTCCTGACGTTCCGCGCGACCCGCAGGACCCCCGACCACCCGGGGCCGACCCCGGGCGACCAGCCGGGCGACACACCCGGCACCGACCCCCACCCCTCCCAGGAGAAGACACGTGCCTGACCACTCCCGCAGAACCGTCGCGCTGACAGCCGCCCTGGGCCTCTCACTGTCCCTGGTCGGCTGCGGCCTCGTCGACGACTCCGGAGGGGGCAGCGGCGGCGGGGTGTTCGAGCGTCCGGTGGAGCTCGTCGCCCCGTTCGGCCCCGGCGGCGGCTCCGACCAGGTAGCACGCGCGATGGCCCAGGCCATGGCCGAGCCCCTCGACACCGACGTCCCGGTCGTCAACGTGCCGGGGGCGACCGGCAGCACCGGAATGACCGAGATGCTGTCCAGCCGCCCGGGCGAGTCGATGGCGGTGCTGATCCAGGACACCCTCGCCACGGTGTCGGCCGGCGGTGCTGCCTTCGAGACCGACGAGCTGCGCGCGGTGTGCCGCGTGCAGTCCATGCCCTCGGCGCTGATGGTCAGCAAGGACACCTTCAAGAACTGGGACGAGCTGCTGGCCGAGGCCAAGGACGCCGCCAAGCCCCTGACGGTCGCGACCGTGGGTTCCGGCAGCGTCGACGACGTGGTCCTGGGGGCGGTCGAGGACGTGCACGGCGCGTCGTTCCGCGCGGTGCCCTACTCCGAGCCGACCGAGCGCTACACGGCGCTGCTCAGCGGAGAGGTCGACGTCCTCTACGAACAGCTCGGCGACGTGCGCCAGTACCTCGACTCCGGCGACTTCGTCCCCGTGGTGCTGCTGAGCGAGGAGCCCGTGGAGGGCTTCGACGACGTCCCGCTGGCCACCGACGTCGACCTCCCACCGGAGGTCGTGCTGCCGCAGTTCCGCGGCCTGGTGGTCGACGCCGACACCAGCGACGAGATCGTCGACGCCCTGGCCTCGGCCTGCGAGGAGGGCGTCGGCACCGACGACATGTCGACGTTCCAGGAGCAGGTGTACGCCGACAGCGACAGCTACCTGGGGCCCGACGACTTCCAGACCTTCCTGGAGGACCAGGAAGCCCTGATCGCCGAGCAGCTCGACGCCTACGGCGTCGGCTGAGCCTGAGAGAGGAACAGACCGATGGATCTCACCATGCACTGGTTCCTGCCCACCACCGGCGACGGTCGCAGCCTCGTCGGAGGTGGCCAGGGCGTCCCGCAGCAGGGCACCGTGGTCGGCTCCGACGCCGCGGGCGTCGGCACGGCCTCGCAGTACCGGCCGCCGGACCTCGACTACCTCGCCACCGTCGCGAAGGCCGCCGACCGGCTCGGCTTCAGCGGCGTCCTCACCCCGACCGGCACGTTCTGCGAGGACGCCTGGGTGCTCACCGCGGCGCTGATCCCCGAGACGACGCGCCTGACGTTCCTGGTCGCACTGCGGCCCGGTCTCATCTCGCCGACGCTCGCGGCGCAGATGGCGTCGACCTTCCAGCGGCTCTCGAACGGCCGCGTCGCGCTCAACGTGGTGACCGGTGGTGAGCCGACCGAGCAGAAGAGGTTCGGCGACCACCTGTCGCACGACCAGCGCTACGCGCGCACCGACGAGTTCCTGGCCGTCGTGCGCGGCGCCTGGGGCGAGCAGCCCTTCGACCTCGCGGGCGAGCACTACGACGTGGTCGGCGCCCGGACCCGGGAGGCCCCCGACCCCGCGCCGTCGATCTACTTCGGCGGCTCCTCCCCGGCGGCCGGCCCGGTGGCGGCGCGTCACAGCGACGTCTACCTGACGTGGGGCGAGCCCCCGGCGCAGGTGGCGGAGAAGGTGCAGTGGATCCGCGGCCTGGCCGAGGAGCAGGGCCGCAAGGTGCGCTTCGGCATCCGCCTGCACACGATCGCCCGGGACTCCTCCGAGGAGGCCTGGCGGCACGCGAGCCGTCTGCTCGAGGCGCTCGACCCCGCCGACGTCGAGAAGGCCCAGCAGGCGATGGCAGCCAGCGAGTCGGTCGGTCAGCAGCGGATGAGTGCGCTGCGCGCCCAGTCCGGTGGCGGCGGGCACGAGCTCGAGATCGCCCCGAACCTCTGGGCGGGCGTCGGCCTCGTGCGCGGAGGCGCCGGCACCGCCCTCGTCGGCAGCCACGAGGAGATCGCCGACCGGATCGAGGAGTACGCCGAGGCCGGCATCGAGGAGTTCATCTTCTCGGGCTACCCGCACCTCGAGGAGGCGCACTGGTTCGGTGAGGGCGTCATGCCGGTGCTGCGCAGCCGCGGCCGGCTGGCCCAGCTCCTCTGATCCGAGACGCACCCCAGCACGGATCCCGGACGGATCAGGTCGACCGGCGCAGGCTCAGCTCGCGCCCCAGCAGGCTGCCGAGCCGGTCGACCTCCTCCGCCAACGCCGTGTCCGGGCACGGGCCCGCACCACGCCAGGCCACGACGACCTCGTCGTCGGCCCGGGTCCACGTGCCGGCCACGACCCCGTCGACCACCACGAGGTCGGACTTGCGGGTGACGGAGTCGCGCAGGTCGGGCGGTGTGACGTGGGGGTCGGCGGTGCCCGGCCCCATCACCCACTGGTCGTGGCCGGGGAGCAGCCGCACGGCACCGGTCGGCGCGGCCCCCAGGAGCGGCTCCACGTCTTCGGCGACGACGAGGGCCGTCGTCCCCTCGACGTCGACCCGCGCCAGTGCCTCGTCCAGCTCGGCGAGCCAGCCGTCGATCCGCCTGCGCCCGGCGCTGAGCCCGCTGCCGAACCAGTGGTGGACGTGGTCGGTGGTCGCCGGGCCGTAGGTGCGCAGGTAGGCCGCGACCGCTCGCGGGCCAGCGACGTCGAGCTCGGGGATCCCTCCCCACCGAGGGTTGTCGTCGAGCCGTTGGAAGGTCGTCCGCCCGTCCCGCGACGGGCCGATGCTCATGTCGCCCTGCCAGGTCAGCGCCTTGACGAGCGCCCAGCCGTCGGCGTCGAGGATCGGCTTCAGGTGGCGGTAGCGAGGGTCGAGAGCGAGCGCGTCGGCGAGCTCACCGAGCGTCAGGGGCCCCTCCGCCAGCGCCGAGCGGACCGCCGCGCGGAAGTCGGGCCAGGCCTCGGCGGTGAGGCCGTAGTGCTCCACCCAGCTCCTGCGCTCCCACTGCCGTCCGGCCGCCCGCAGCGCGAGGACGTCACCGCCCTCCTCGGGGGCCAGGTAGTGCACGGCCCCGCGGAACGCGAAGGCCTTGACCACCGCCCCCTCGACGAGGGCCTGCCGCAGCTCGCCTGCCTCCGACGCACGACGGCGCGTCCGTACGGCGAGCTCGGCCCGGGACTCGTCCATCGAGAGCACCGCCCCGAGCCGCCGGACGACCCCGGCCGGCGACTCGTCGCCGACCGGCTCGAGCAGGTGCCGCTGCAGCCGCCACGCCAGCGCCTGCGGCCAGGTGACAGAGACGGAGGCGGAGACGTCGATCGGACTCATGGACCCACGGTGCCACCGGTTCCGGACGCCTGACGTCCTCAACCCGCGGTCGGCGGCAGGAAGGACGCCGCTGCCAGACGGGCCACCCACGCGGCGTACTCGTCGTCGCTCCAGCCGTCGTCGAGGACCAGCCGGCGGTAGCCGAGCGGGTCCATGAGGAGCGAGGCCATCGCCGCTGCCCGGTCCACGCCGATGTCCTCACGGAGGGCGCCGAGACCGTGCAGCTGCTCGGCGAAGCCGCGCGCCCCGGCCAGCCGGTTGCGCTCGGAGACCGCGTGGAGCGCAGCAGCCTCGTCGTCGACGTCGGCGGCCGCGGTGAGGACGGGGTGGAGCAGCGCGAGGCGGGCGGCGATGCCGGTCACCATGTGCCCCCACAGCACCACCACGCGTCGCGGGTCGGTCTCCTCCACGAGCTCCCGGATCACCGGCCGGTCCTCGAGCGCCACCGGCTCGTCGTCCCCGGTCAGCGCCCAGTCGATGGCCAGCTTGAGCAGCCCGACCTTGCCGCCCACCGAGTTGAAGACCGTCTTGCGGCTCACGCCCGCCCCCGCGGCGATGGCGTCGACCGTGGTGCCGGCGAAGCCGCGCTCGATGAACAGGGCGGATCCTGCCTCCACGATCGCCCGGCGCGTGGCGCGCGCCTGCCCCGCGCGCAGCGAGGACCGGTACGGACGGGTCGCCTCTGGCACTTGACAGCCTCTCACAATCAGGGTGACTCTCGACGTAATGAATACGTCACCAGTGTAACCGAGAGAAGGCCGTCATGCGCGTGCTCGTCGTGGGCTCCGGACCGACCGGGATCGTCCTGGGTGCCGCCCTGGGACGTCGCGGCCACCACGTCGTCTCCGTGGACCGCGACGCCGGCCCGACGGTGGACGGGTGGCACCGGCGCGGCGTCATGCAGTTCGTCCACGCCCACAACTTCCGACCGCAGGTCACCCAGCTGCTGGCCCGCGAGTGGCCCACGGCGTACGACGCGTGGCGGGACCTGGGCGCGGAGCCGATCGCCTCCGGTCACCCCGGCGCCGACCCGGCCCGGCTCGGCATGCTCTCGCGCCGGGAGACCCTGGAGCGCGCACTGCGGCTGGCGGCCGAGCGGGACGCGCTGCTCGAGCTGCGCGTCGGGCACGTCGACGGGCTGCTCGAGGACCGCGGACGCGTCCGGGGCGCGCTCGTCGACGGCGTCGCCGTCGAGGCCGACCTCGTGGTGGACGCCTCCGGGCGCGCCGGCCGGATCGGCTCCCGCGCCCGCGACCACCGGGTCCCCGACGACCTCGGAGGGCCGTGCGGCCTGGCGTACGTCGACCGCACCTACCGGCTGCGTGACGGCGCCGAGCCCGGCCCGATGAACACCCCGATGGGCTTCATCGGCGAGCTCCGCGGCTACCAGTGCCTGGTCTTCCTCCACGAGCTCGGCCACTTCTCCGTCGTCGTGGTCCGACCCACCGCTGACCCGGAGCTGGCGGCCCTGCGCGACCTCACGACCTACGAGGCGGCGTGCGCCGCGGTCCCGGTCCTCGCCGCGTGGACCGACCCCGGGCGGTCCCGCCCGACGTCGGGCGTCCTCGTCGGTGGGGCGCTGCGCAACGTCTACCGGAGCCAGCAGGTCCGCGAGGGCCTGGTGACCGTGGGCGACGCGGTCGCCACGACGACGCCGACGCGCGGCCGCGGCGTGGCCATGGCCTGCCTGCAGATCGAGGCGCTGCTGGGTCTCCTGGACGGGGGCGCTGACCCGCGCACGGTGGCCGGCCCCTTCGACGCGTGGTGCGCGGAGAACATCCGGCCGTGGGTCGCCGACCACATCGCCATCGACGGCGGGATGGAGCGGCGCTGGCAGGGCGAGGACATCGACCTCGACGCTCCGCTGACCTCCGACCTCGTCGCGGACGCCGTGCAGGCGGAGCCGCGGATCGGGCCGTACGCCGGCGGCTACTTCGCCATGACCGCCCTCCCCTCCACCCTGGCGCCCGCCGAGCCCCTCGCCCGTGCGGTCTACGAGCGGGGCTGGCGGCCTCCCCTCACCGAGGGGCCCAGCCGCGACGAGCTGGTGGCGATCATCGGGCGGACGTCCCTCGCCACGGCCGGTCGGTGAGGTCGCCGTGAGCACGACGGTCGCGCCGTCCGAGACCACCGGCGGCACCGCCACCGCGGCGCGGCTGACGCTGCTCGCCGCCACGCTCGGCGCCACCGCCGTGGTCGTCGGCGCCGGCGGCCTGCTGTGGCCCGAGCCTGCGGGAGGCGGCGACACCTACGCCTTCGCCGACGTCGCGCCGATCCGGGACCGGTGGTGGGGTCTCCTCGGAGGACTCGCGGTCGTCGGCGTGGTCAACGTGACCCTGCAGGCGCTGGCGACGATGCTCCTCGTCCGCGAGCGGGGCAGCACCTGGGCGACCGCCGGTGCCGTCCTGATGTGGGTCGGGATCGCGTCCCAGGCGGTGGGGGTCGCCGGGTGGGCGTCGGCCTACTACTACCCGACGGACCCCGGCCTGGAGCCGGGTCTCGGCGAGGCCGTCGTGGAGGCGGCGAACCAGGACCCGGGCCACCTGTTCGCCTTCCTGGTCCCCGGTGCGCTCCTGGTCGTGCTGGGCACCGTCCTGCAGAGCATGGGGCTGCTCCGGGCCCGCACCGTCCCGCGGTGGGTGCCCGTCGCGCTGCTCATGACGGTGCTCACCCTCGTCGTCCCCGGCAGCGGAGCGCTCGGACTCGTCACGAGCGTGCCGATGGCGGCCGGAGCCGTCGGACTGGCGGTGCACCTCTGGCCGGGAGAGCGCGTCAGCCGGGGTCGCCGTACGCGAGCGGGCGACCGCCGTAGCGCACGGTGATGAGCTCGAGGAAGTTGCCGTCGGGGTCGCGGAAGTAGAGCCCGCGCCCGCCGTCGTCGTGGTTGACCTCACCGACACGGGTGGCCGACGAGTCGGCGTAGTAGTCGATGCCGCGGTCCACCAGCCGTGCCAGGACGGTGTCGAAGCGCGTCTCCTCGACGTGGAACGCGTAGTGCTGGGCGTGCACGGGGGCGGTGTCCCAGCCACCGAAGGCCAGGGTGACGTCGTTGCCGAGGTCGACACAGGCGAAGGGCGGCTCGGTGCGCACCGGCCCCAGGTCGAGCAGCTCGGCGTACCACCGGGCCGAGCGCTCCTTGTCCGTGCTCGGGACGATGGTGTGGTCGAACCTGACATGCCGCTGCCCATGGCTCCTCCTCACGGGTGGGCCGTCCGGCCCACCCGGTTCCATGCTCCACGTCCGGCGGGGCGTCGTCCTCGCGCACAAGGCCCGACCGACCGTGCCGGAGGTCCCCCCGGGGCTCCCGCTGCCGCGTGCATCCGGGGCACCCGGGGCCCCGTCCCTCCCGGCCGCGGCAACGCGCGGCAGGTAACGCAAGCATCACGAACGCACACGCTCCGGGCGTTCGTGCTGGACCGGGCGTGCCGAAGGGACGATGATCGACGCCGGGTCACGAGCCGACGACGGCCGACGCCGCGCTCGACCCTTCGAGACAAGGGGAACGAGATGACGGACGTCGCTTCGCACGAGACCGAGGGCTCGCCTCCCGGACCACCGCAGGACCAGAAGGCCGGCAGACCGGTCGACCGCACCGTGTTCGGCGTGGCCGCCGTCGCCGTCACCGCCTTCGTGCTCTGGGGCGCGATCGACCCCACCGCCATGGGCGAGACGACGGACTCGACCCTGACCTGGCTCGAGAAGAGCTTCGGCTGGCTGTTCGTGCTCACCACGGCGTTGTTCGTGCTCTTCTCCGCCTACCTGGCGCTGAGCCGCTACGGCAACATCCGGCTCGGCCCGGACGACTCGACGCCGGAGTTCAGCACGTTCTCGTGGGTGTCGATGATGTTCGCCACCGGCATGGGCATCGGTCTCATCTTCTGGGGCGTCGCCGAGCCGCTGACGCACCTCAACACCCCGCCGCTGGGCGAGGGCGAGCCCGGCACCCCCGAGACCGCCCGGGTCGCGATGGAGTACACCTTCTTCCACTGGGGCCTGCACCCGTGGTCGATCTACGCCGTCATCGGACTGGCGATCGCCTACTTCGCCTACCGCAAGCAGGCGGGCAACCTGATCTCCGGCGCCTTCCGGCCCCTGATCGGCGACGCCGCGGGACGCGCCCCGGGCAAGGCGATCGACTCCGTCGCGATCATCGCCACCCTCTTCGGGTCGGCGACCTCGCTGGGCCTCGGCGCCCTGCAGATCACCGGCGGCCTCGACAACATCTTCGACGGCTCGGGCAAGAGCGTGGTGCTCGCGCTCGCCGTCATCTGGGTGCTCACCGCCTGCTTCGTGCTGTCCGCGGTGACCGGCATCGAGAAGGGCGTGCAGTTCCTGTCCAACGCCAACGCCGTCGGCGCCGTGATCCTGGTGCTGTTCCTCTTCGTGGTCGGGCCGACCGTCTTCATCCTCAGCACCTTCACCGAGGGCGTCGGTGCCTACCTCACGCAGCTGCCGACTATGAGCGGTCGCACGGGCGCCTTCGACGACGCCGCCTCGTCCTGGCTCAACGACTGGACGATCTTCTACTGGGCCTGGTGGGTGTCCTGGACGCCGTTCGTCGGCATGTTCATCGCGCGCATCTCCAAGGGCCGCACGATCCGCCAGTTCGTGGGCTACGTCATCGTCGTGCCGAGCCTGGTGTCCTTCGTGTGGTTCTCGATCATGGGCGGCGCGGCCTTCGACCTGCAGCTCAACAAGGGCGTCGACCTGGGCAAGGCCCTCGAGGACGAGGGCACCGAGAGCATCCTGTTCACCGTGCTGGGCGAGTACCCGCTGGCCTCCATCACCGTCGTGCTCGCCATCGTCCTCATCGCGGTCTTCTTCATCACCGGCGCCGACTCCGCATCGATCGTCATGGGCATGCTCAGCCAGCACGGCGAGGAGGAGCCCCGACGCAACCTGGTCATCTTCTGGGGCGTCGCCCAGGGCGCGGTGGCCTCGGTGCTCCTGTGGTCGGGGGGAGACAACCTCAGATCCGGGCTGCAAGCGCTGCAGAACCTCGTGATCATCGTCGGCGGCGCCTTCATGCTCGTGATCATCGCGATGTGCGTCTCGCTGATGAAGTCGCTGCGGGCCGAGCCTTACGAGTCCACGCTGCCCTCGCGGGTGCGCAAGGCCGTGCTCTACGTGCAGGACCGGAACCAGGAGTCGCAGCACGCAGTCGCGCTGACGGCCCTCGGCGCCGACCACGAGGAGGTCAACGGGAGGGGCGAGGGCCCGACGTCGCGGTGACGACGGCGCCTCGTCGCCCGTGGTGACGCCGGGGGCGGCTGGGGATCGGCTGGCACAGTGAGGTGGTGCCCACGCTCCCCCCGCTACCGGACGTCGACGACACCGAGGCTGTGGTGGCGTGGGTCGCCGAGCACCTCGGCCACCTGACCCTCGAGGGTGCGAGCGGGGTCCGACCCGGAGGTCACCGGGGCGGGCAGGCGGCGGCTGACGCCGCGCTCGCCACGCTCGACGTCGCCGGCTACGCACGCTCGCGCTCGACGGTGCTGCCGGAGGGACGCCGCGGCGCGAGCCGGCTGTCGCCGTACGTCCGGCACGGGCTGCTGAGCCTGCCGGAGGTCTGGGACGCGGTGTCCGACGCGCCATCGGGCGACAAGCGGAAGTTCCGCGACGAGCTGATGTGGCAGGAGTACGCGCGTCACGTCTACGCCCGCGTCGGGACCGGGACCCGCCGGCCGCTGCGCTACGAGCCGCCCCACCCCGCGTCCCCGCCGGCCTGGGACGACGACATGGCCTGCACGTCGTGGGTGCAGGGCGAGCTCGAGGGCAACGGCTGGCTGGTGAACCAGACCCGCATGTGGTGGGCCGGGCACTGGACGGTGCGGCACGGTCGCGACTGGCGCGACGGCGAGGACGGCTTCTTCCGCCACCTGCTCGACGGCTCGCGCGCGGCCAACCGGCTGGGTTGGCAGTGGACGGTCGGGGCGGGCACCGGCAAGCCCTACGGCTTCAGCCGCTGGCAGGTCGAGAAGCGCGCACCCCAGTTGTGCCGCTCCTGCCCGCTGAAGGACGCCTGCCCCATCCAGGACTGGCCCGACGCCGAGCGCGGCCCACGCGTTGAGGACGGGCCCCTGACCTCCCCCGCCGAGGGGGCGACGGCTGCCGGTCCGGACACCCCCGTCATCGAGGGGACGCCGGAGGCCGTGTGGCTGACCGCCGAGTCGCTCGGCGACGGCGACCCGGCGCTCGAGGCGCACCCGGGCCTGCCCGTCGTCTTCGTGTACGACGAGCCGCTGCTCGCCTCGCTGCGCCTGTCCGGCAAGCGGCTGGTGTTCCTCGCCGAGTCGCTCGCCGACCTGGCCGGGCGGCGGGAGGTCGAGGTCCGGCTGGGGCGAGTGGCCGACGAGCTGGCAGGCACTCCGGTCGCGACGACGTTCGCGCCGGTGCCCGGATTCGCGTCGCGCTCGGCGTCCGTCGACGTGGCCGCCCTGCACCCCTGGCCGTGGCTGGCCCGCCCGGGCACCCAGCGGCTCACGTCGTACAGCGCCTGGCGCAAGGGCGTCCGCCGCTAGCGAGGCGCCCGGCCCGGCCATGGCGCGCCGCACGGCAGCACGTAGGTTCACCGGGTGCGCTTCCTCCTCAACGTCATCTGGCTCGTCTTCTCGGGCTTCTGGCTCTTCCTCGCCTACCTCGTGCTGGGCGCGCTGGTGTGCCTCACGATCATCGGCATCCCTTTCGGCATCGCGGCGTTCCGCATCGCGAGCTACGCACTGTGGCCCTTCGGTCGTGACGTCGTACGTCGCGGGGACCACGGCGCTGCGTCGACCGTGGGCAACGTCCTGTGGTTCCTGCTGGCCGGGCTGTGGCTCGCGATCGGCCACGCGGTCTCGGGAGTCGTGCTCTGCCTCACCCTCATCGGCATTCCGCTGGGCCTGGCGAACTTCAAGATGATCCCGATCTCGCTGTCGCCGCTCGGCCGGCAGATCGTGCCGTCGCGCTGACCAGGCCGACCGGTTGCTCAGCGTCGCCGCCGCTCCCTGACCGCGGCGCGGGCACGACGGTCGCTCGTCCGCTGCTCCGACGGACCGCCGACACTCAGACGCTCACCCGCGAGCGGTACGCCGCGGCGGGGTGCCGCTCGGGCAGGCGGTCGGACCCGCTGAGGCGTGAGCGCAGGGTCTCCCCCGCGACGTACTCCCGGCGGGCGAGCCCGCGTGCCTGGAGCTCGGGCACGACGTGGTCGACGAACACCTCGAAGCTCTGCGGGAGCGTCCAGTTCATGACGTTGATGCCGTCGATGCCGCGCTGCTGCCACGCGGCGAGCGCGTCGGCGATCTGCTCCGGGGTGCCGACGACGCGACCGCGGAGCCGGGCGGAGAGCCGAGCCAGGTCGGCGATGGTGGGCTCCCGGTCGCCGTCGAGCTCGCGCAGCCACTGCAGGTGGCTCTGCAGTCCCTCGGTGCGCACCTGCGACAGCGGGGTGTCGGGGTCGAGCTGCGCGCCGGTGTCGGGGTCGAAGCCGAGGTTGGAGTGGAGCAGGAAGCCGTCGGCCGAGAGGTAGGAGTCGATCTCGGCCTCCAGGCGCCGCGCCTCCTCCTCGGTCGATCCGACCACGAAGCTGAGGCCCAGGAAGAAGGAGATGTCGTCGGCCCGACGGCCCGCCTCGACGGCCAGACGGCGGGTGTCGGCCACCAGCTCCTCGGTCTTCTCCGGTGTCGAGGACAGCAGGAACTGCGCCTCCGCGTGCCGGGCGGCGAACCGGCGACCGACCGGCGAGGACCCCGCCTGGAACAGCACCGGGGTGCGCTGTGGGGTGGGGGCGGACAGGTGCGGCCCGGCCACCCGGTAGCGCTCGCCCACGTGGTCGATGCGCCGGATCCCGCGGGGGTCGGCGTACACCCCGGAGGCCTTGTCGCGCAGGAGCGCGTCGTCGTCCCACGAGCCCTCCCAGAGCTGGTAGACGACCTCGAGGTACTCCTCGGCCCAGCGGTAGCGCTCGTCGTGCGCGAGGAGCCGGTCCGCGCCGAAGTTGCGGGCAGCGCCCTCGAGGCTGCTGGTGACGACGTTCCAGCCGATCCGGCCGCGGGTCACGGCGTCGAGGGTGGACATCCGGCGGGCGAACTCGAAGGGGTGGGCCTGGATCACCGAGCTGGTGACGGCGAAGCCGAGGTGCTCGGTGCTGATCGCGAGCGCGGGCACCAGCACAGACGGGTCGTGGTTGGGGAACTGCAGCCCCTCGCGCGCGTTGACCGCGAAGTCGCCGCCGGCGGGACCGTAGAGGCCGACCACGTCGGCGAAGAACATCGTGTCGAAGCGACCGCGCTCCAGGGTGCGGGCCAGGTCGATCCACATCGACACGTCGTCGAACTCGCTCTGCCGGGCGGCCGGGTGGCGCCACAGCCCGTGCTGGATGTGCGAGTTCGTGTTCATCACGAACGCTGCGAGGCGCAGCGGTCGGGGTTCGCGGGTCATCACGCCTCCGTCGTCGTGTGTCGGACGTCTCAAATAACACTATCTCCACTGAATTTGTATAGTTTATCGCCGCGACGCACCCCCTGTCGAAAGGACCCCCTCGCCGATGACCTCCGCGACCCTGGACCAGAGCCCACCCGCTCCCACCCCGCCGGCGACCCGGCAGCGCCACCGACGCGTGCTGACCGCCGCCTTCGTCGGCACCACCGTCGAGTACTACGACTTCTACCTCTACGCCACCGCGGCGGCCCTCGTCTTCGGCCCGACGTTCTTCCCCAACGTCTCCCCCGTGGTCGGCCTCATCGCCTCCTTCGCGACGTACGGCGTGGGCTTCGTGGCCCGCCCGGTCGGAGGGCTCGTCGCCGGCCACCTCGGTGACCGGATCGGCCGCAAGAAGCTGCTCGTGGCCTCGTTGCTGCTCATGGGCGTGGCGTCCACGGCGATCGGCCTGCTGCCGTCGTACGACAGCATCGGCATCACCGCCGTCGTCGGCCTGGCGACCCTGCGCATGCTCCAGGGCATCGCCGCCGGCGCCGAGTGGGGCGGCTCCGCCCTGCTGTCGGTCGAGCACGCTCCCGCTCATCGTCGCGGCCTCTACGGCAGCTTCACCCAGATGGGCTCGGCCGGCGGCCTGCTGCTCGCCACCGGCGTCTTCTACTCCGTGCGCACCATCATGGGCGAGGAGGCGTTCCTCGCCGGCGGCTGGCGGATCCCCTTCCTGCTCAGCGCGATCCTGGTCGTCGTGGGCCTCGTGATCCGGCTGCGGCTCGAGGACGCCCCGGAGTTCGTCGCCGTCGCCGAGGAGGGCCGCATCGAGAAGCTCCCGGTGATGACCGTGCTGCGCCACCACCGCCGAGCGGTGGCCACCACGGCCGGCCTCCGGCTCGTCCAGCCGGCGCTGTTCTCGATCCTGACGACCTACATCCTCAGCTACCTCGCCGACCAGCGCGGAGACTCCGGACCGGCGCTGAAGTCCGTGCTGATCGTCTCGGCCCTCAGCCTCGCCTCGACCCCGCTGTGGGGCATGGTCTCCGACCGCGTCGGCCGGCGCCCCCTGGCGATCGCCAGCTCGGTGGGCATCGCGGTCTTCATCTGGCCGTTCTTCGCGTTCCTCGACCACGGACCGCTGCTCCTGCTGCCCGTCGTCGTCTTCCTGGGCATGAACATCCTTCACGACTCGATCTACGGGCCGCAGGCCGCGTGGTTCGCCGAGCAGTTCCCCACCGAGATCCGCTACACCGGGGTCTCCCTGGGCTACCAGCTCGGCAGCATCGTGTCGGTCGGGCTGACCCCGCTGCTCGCGGTCTGGCTGGTCTCGGTGGGCGACGGCTCGCCGTGGCTGCTCTGCCTCTACGTCAACCTGCTCGCGGTGCTGTCGGTCGCGGCGGCCCTCGTGGCGCGCGACGGCTCCCGCTCCGCAGCCGCGGCACACCGGGCCGGCGTCCCCGACCGGAAGCTCACGGTCGAGGCCACCTGAGCGGATCCCGCCGTGCCGGGTGTGCGATGAGCACGTCGGCACCGCCCGCGAGGGCCGGCACGGCTGGGCCCGGCCCTCACGGGGGTCAGCGGACGGCGTCGAGCACGGCCTGCTTGGCCGAGGTCGGGGTGCGCCCGAGCAGCTCGCCCAGGTGGCCGCTGGTGACGTGCAGGTCGCCCGCCCGGACCCGGCTGTCGACGTCGGCGAAGACCGCAGCGGCGGGGCCGAGGCCGGCGCCCTCGAGGATGCCGCGCAGGGTCGCCTCGTCGACGTCGGTGTAGGTGATCTGCTGGCCGAGCGCGTCGGAGAACAGCGACGCGAGCTCGGACATGGTGACGGCCTCGCCGCCGAGCTCGTAGACCTTGCCCTCGTGGCCGTCGGCGCTGGCCACGACGGCCGCCGCCTCGGCGTACTCGCTGCGCGGGGCGATCGACACGAGGCCGTCGCCGGCCGCGCCGACCATGCCGTGCTCGAGGTAGGTCGGGGCCTGGGCGGAGTAGTTCTCGACGTACCAGGCGTTGCGCAGCAGCGTGACCGGCAGGCCGGACGCGGCGAGCAGCTCCTCGGTCTCGCGGTGCTCCTGCGCGAGCAGCATCGGTGTGCTGTCGGCCTTCGGGATCGAGGTGTAGACGACGCGCGCGACGCCGGCCTGCACGGCTGCGTCGACGACGTTGCGGTGCTGCGGCGTACGACGCCCGACCGCGCTGCTCGAGACGAGGACGAGCACGTCGCCCGAGCCGAGCGCGGGCGCGATGGTGGCGGGGTCCTCGAAGTCGACGGCGGCGGTGCGGACGCCGCGCTCGGCGAGGTCGGCGACCTTGTCGAGCGAGCGTCCGGTGGCGGTGATGGTCTCGGCGGGCACGCGGCGGTCGAGGAGGTGCTCGACGACGAGGTGGCCGAGGTGGCCGGTGGCTCCGGTGACGACGATCTGGCTCATGGGGTGCTCCTACGGGTGAGGCTCTGCGGGCTGTCACCGGTCCGAACCACGGCGTACGCTGGACACTTCCCATCGGAGAGCAGCCACTTCAAAGTGCTGTAGGCACCTGGAGGTGACCATGCAGGTCAGCGGCCTGAACGACGCACGCGCCACCGCACGCTTCGCCCCCGACCCGTTCACCGCCGCCTGTCCGTCGCGCACGGTGCTCGACCGGATCGGTGACAAGTGGACGGTGCTGGTCATCTCGTCGCTCACCGACGGCCCGCAGCGATTCGGCGAGCTCGCGCGGCGCATCGACGGCGTGAGCCAGAAGATGCTGACCCAGACCCTGCGGGGCCTCGAGCGCGACGGGCTGGTCACGCGAACCATCTACGCCGAGGTGCCGCCGCGCGTGGACTACGAGCTCACCGACCGCGGCCGGACGCTCATCGCCCCACTTCAGGCGCTCATCTCCTGGGCCGAGAAGCACGTGCCCGACATCGAGCGTGACCGCGCGGCCTACGACGCCCGCGGGTGAGATCGGGCGCGTTGCAGCACGTCGGAGCGCAGTCCTCCAGGCGCAGCCCCAGGCCTCACTCGTCGTACCGCCGTGACCGGAGAGTCGCGCTAGGCGACCCGGGTGTCGTCGCGCAGCTGCCGCTGCACGGCCAGGGCAGCAGCACGCCCGGCGCGGTTGCCGCCGATGGTGCTCGCTGACGGGCCGTAGCCGACCAGCTGCACCCGCGGGTCGTCGGCCGCCGTGGTGGCGCTCTGGACGTCGGTCGAGGAGGTGAGCAGGCGGATGCCGCCGTGCGGGGTGCGCAGCCCGAGCGGCGCCAGGTGGCCCACGGCGGGGCGGAACCCGGTCGCCCACAGGATGACGTCGACGGTCTCGGACGACCCGTCGGCCCAGCGCACCCCGTGCGGCTCGATCCGCGCGAACATCGGGCGACGGTCGTAGGCGCCCCGGCGCGCGGCCTCCTGCTCCTGCTCACGCAGCGCGATGCCGGTCACCGAGACCACCGACCGCGGCGGCAGCCCGTCGCGCACCCGGTCGGCGACCAGGCCGATCGCGGCGCGGCCGTCGAACTCCCCGGAGGAGAAGTCCCGCCACACCGGCTCGCTGCGCGTCACCCAGACGGTGTCGGTGACGAGCGCGATCTCGCCGAGCAGCTGCACCGCGCTCGCTCCTCCGCCGACCACCAGCACCCGCTTGCCGCGGAAGTGCTCGGCACCCGGGTAGTCGACGGTGTGCAGCTGCTCGCCGCGGAACGTCTCCTGCCCCGGGTAGTGCGGCACGAACGGCCGGCTCCACGTGCCGGTGGCGTTGACCACGGTCCGGGTCGTCCAGGCGCGCCCCCCCGCACGTACGACGAGCAGGTCGCCGTCGTCCTCGACGGCGGTCACCCGGACCGGGCGCACGACCGGAAGGTCGTGGCGCCGCTCGTAGTCGCCGAACCAGCGGGGGATGACCACGTTGGCCCGTTCCCCGCCGCGCCCCGGAGCGGGGCCGTCCGGCAGGTCGGCGACGCCGTGGACGTCGTCCATCGTCAACGAGTCCCACCGGTGCTGCCACGCTCCACCGGGACCCTGCTCCGCGTCGAGGACCACGTGGTCCAGCCCGAGCCGGGACAGGTGGTACGACGTCGACAGACCCGCCTGCCCGGCGCCGACGACCACGGCGTCGAGGGGATCGGTGGAGGCGCTCACGTCCGCCTCAACGCGCGCGACGACCCGGTTATGCCGCGACGTAGAGCTTGCGCAGGCGCTCGGTCAGCTCCCACCGCGTGCGGTCACCCTCGTAGAGGCGGACCACGACACCAGGTCCCAGGTCGATGACGCTGCCGTCCTCGAACGTGACCGTGCCGCGACCGGCCAGCACGAGGAACACCTCGTCGGCCTCGACGTCGTCGTCCGTGCCCGGGCCGGCGTCCCACAGGCCGATCTCGCTCCGCCCCAGCTCGGCCAGCGTCGCGACCGCGGTCTGCAACGGCTCGGAGCCTCCGTCGGGCGTCGTGGGCGCCGCGAGCCCATCACGGGCGATCAGGCGCACCTCGGCCATCGACGTCACGAAGGGCAGCCTAGGGCCGGCTCGCTCGAGCCGCGCAGGTGCGGGTCCACCGTCTCGCGACGCCACGAGCCCGAGCGGAGGCTCACGCCACCAACTGCGGCAGACAAGCAACAGGGCCTGACCTGCGTCTGCGCAGATCAGGCCCTGTTCGTTGTAGCGGGGGCAGGATTTGAACCTGCGACCTCTGGAGTCACACAGGGCGATTCCGAGTGCTACCTAACGTTGCGGGAAACAGCCGAATCGCTTGTGTTGACGCGGTGTTCGCTGTCTCGAACGATCCCGATCGTCCCCGATCCGGGCCGGCTTAGGCCGACAGATTCCGGAGGGTAAGAGGAGGGCGATCAAGTCCAGCTGCGGCCGGCACCGCTATGTTGCCATGGACAAACCGCCATATACGCTTTCGGGACAAGCGGATAGTGTGCTGCAGTCGATTCGACCGTGGAGTCATCACGGCAGACGAACTTAAGGTCGCCCCCCGTGAAGGTTGACAGTGCCCTACTTCCAGTAAGCGCCGTGCCGCGAGCAAAGACCTCCGGTGCTGTTGCACTTACTACAAGTGAGTCGGTCGCCGAGAATCGACTGTCCCGGCTTGTTCTTGCAGTTCGGACATACCGTTATCGTCGTCCCGCACTTGCGACATTGTTCCGCAGCCATGCACCACGCCCCCTAAATTCAGCCATGCCTCACGCACGCCTATTGCGAGCGACCCTATCCACATCGAAGCCGTCCCGCGCGGTTTCGAGCACCTGTCAGCTCTCCCCCGCCTCTAGCGCTGCATGTTGACTAGAGTGAGTCCGCACTCCGAAGGATGTGGTTCGGCGATGACCTGGCGGACGAAGTTCCTGGCTGTCCCCACAGCCCAACTGCAACAGGATGAAGAGGTGAGCCCTACCGCCAAGGCGACCCCTGAGCAGATGCGGGCCCATATGGCCCAAGTCCCGGCCGTCTACAACAGGATCGGAGCCGGGGCGCGTGCTGAGGACTTCCAACGGATGCGCGCTAGTGGCGATCCGCAGACTCGCGCCGTAGGCGACGCCTACCATCATCTGTTCTCGCCAGCCGGCGTTGACCACCGGCTCGAAGCCGAGATCGTCGAGGGCAAGGGCCTGGTGGTGACGCGAGGGCGCCACCGCGTTGAGGCCGCCCGCGAGATTGGGCTCCCCTACGTCCCAGTCCACGTTCGCGCAGCCGACGAGCGAACCCTGGATGCCGCCACACGAAGCTTGGAGGACCAACTGCAACCGACTGCTCCTGATGCGGTGATCGCGCAACAACAATTGAACGCCGAACACCGTGAAGCACGGTCAGCGACAGTGGAGCGAACCGGGCCGCAACCTACAGTGAGTGCGAGCGGCACCGACCGGGCATCGCGCGCAATGGACGCCCCGTCCGCTACCTCTCAGACAGGTCCGTCGAGAGGTCCCGGTCGTTCCTAGGCGGTCCGAGAACCGCTAACCTCAGACTCGTGAACGCTGCCTGGGAGTACGCGGTCCTTCGCGTCTATTCGCACTTCCCCGATCCCAACACGGGGGAAGAGTTGTGGGCTCTCCAGACTCGCGGCGAAATCGAGCACGGGAAGGTTTCCACCGACGAGTTGGAGTTGTTCAACGAGCTTGGGCGGGCTGGCTGGCGCGTACGGTTTCGTGGTGCCGGGTCGGGTGTACCTGACTCCAAGCTTCTAGACCGACATGTTCGGGAGTCATCTGCAGGCCGAGTCATCGGCACGGAGGAATGGCTCTTGGAGCGCAAGCTGGACGAGCCGCGGGCGTGACCTGACCCCTTGCAACCGAGGTCGCCACCCAGGTCGCCGTACCGAGAGAGTCAGCGCCGGAGGTCACTCCTGATCTCGTCGAGCGCAAGGCCGAGCGACTTGCCAGCCTGCTCGAAGGACCGGTTGGACGTCGCGCTGAACTGCTTGACCACGAGGAGTTGCAGCAACCTCGTCTCCCGGTCAGAAGTCTGAGCCTTGTTGTGGAAGCAGGTGTAGAAGATCGAGCCTTCGCCGTATTTGGCGTACGCCATGATCGGGTTACCTGCTTGCTGGCTGCCCTTCGCTGCCGTGAGCAGAGACTCGGCCTTGCCGCGCCGCAGAACAGCCCAAGCCCCCATGTCGAACTCGACATCGATCCGACCCCCGAGAACGTCCTTGAGCTCGGGGTCAATGACTTCCGCACTCACTTGTCCACGAGAACCCGAGCGTCCGCCAAAGTCGAAAACGCCCGGAAACGCCTGGGCGATCAATGTGTCGGCATGGTCGGAGGCATAAAGGCACCCACCACTCCGAACGAACTCCGCGAGGCCGCGCGGATCAACCTGGTCCGGCGTGCCACAGTTCACGAAGAGAAGAGAGCACTCGAACGAGCCATCGAATGGCTCGAACTCAACGCCCATCGAGGTGAGAATCTCCCCGATGTTGTCGTTGCCCGGTCGCGTGACGAAGACCTTCTGATGGCCAAGACGTGAAAGGTGTGGACCTGGTGGGAACTCGGTAACTCCCGTTGAGTCCATGACCCTGCGCCGCCATCGACTCATGCCGCGTCGGCTTCTTGGACTCGCTGCCTCCGGTGGCGGCGCTCGATGAGAAACTGCGCAAGGACGGCAGCGCCGAATAACACAGCTCCGAGGAGTGCCAGCACAGCCCCGACAACCGGTGACCCATCCTCGCTGCGCAGTGAGGAGCTCGCCATCGCGTAGATGCTGATGTAAGTGGCGGACCAGAGGATGCACGACGGAGCAGCCCAAGCCACAAAGCGACGGAACGGAAAGGCGTGGACCCCCACCACAAATGGCGTGACCGTTCGGAGGACTGGGATGAAGCGCGATGTAAGGATCCAGGGCCCGCCACGACGCTCCACCATTCGTCCAACAGGACCAATGCGCTGCTCACCAGCTCGCCGTCGCAACCAGCGGCGCCGATGCAGGGTTGGACCGACCCATCGGCCAAGCCAATAGCCGGTGACTTCCCCGATGAACGCTCCAAGCGACACCAGAACGCCAAGCAGGAATCCTTCCCGCGGACTTTGGACCGCCGCCGAGGCGACCAACATGACGGTATCGCCGGGGACGAGCAGACCGGTGATGACGTTTGTCTCGAACATTGCGGCTGTGCCAGCCAGCAGCGCCCGGGCGGTCGGGTCGACAGTTTGAACCTTGTCAATCAGCTCGCTAACGGAGCCCCCGAAGTTCTGCAGCAAGTCCCATACGCCGTCCCAGAATCCCGTCATGCTCTCGCCTTCCTCATCGCGAGTGCCATTACTTCCCGTTAACCTTTGCGTATGAGGCCCTGCGCCATCGACGCAATCGAGTCCGCGAGGTTCTCCGACGTGGCGGTGCGCGCAGCCGCGGTCTCCGTGGATATGGAGGCGAGCTCTTGTGCGCTGCCTTCACCGAGGCCGCACGTCAAGATCCGGATGTTGTCGTTGATGAGTTCCGCTGCTTTCGACTCAGCGGTATGACGGTTTCCGAGGTCACCGTCTCCGAAGATCGCCACCACGCGGTCGCCTACATCGAGCGCCATCAACTGCCGATGTGCAAGCGTCAGAAATGGGACAGCATCGTTGCCGCCTGACGCAACAGCGCGCGAGAGAAGGGAGTGCGCTGGCTTCGGGCTGGAGTCCGGTGGCGTATCGCCCTCGACACCGTGGTGCCACAGGATCACGCCAACTTGGTATCCCGCGTCAACCGCCTCGTCGATAAAGCGCTTGCACCCCTTCACTGCCTTGAAAATTCGGTCGCCTTGCATCGAGCCACTGACGTCGAGCGCCAACACCACTGCGCCTCCGAACCGTGAGCGCAAGCGCTGAAAGTGCGGGCCGACGGGATACTCAGTTACCCCGTCGGAGCTGAACGACTTGCGAGTCCATCCTGCTGCCATCGCTGCTCCGCCTACCGATCCAACGTGAGGCCACTGACGACCTGATGCTGCTCGGCGACCTCGGCGTCATCGAGGACTCCGTGAATGAACGCCTCTACTTCGAGTTTGGTCTTCGCCGTGCCCTCGGCCGATTCGACGGTCATACGCCCGTCCAGGTCGACCGACACGAACAAGGTGAGGGGGCTTCCTGCCGCGCGCGGCGGGATACCGACAATCTCCCCCTCCAAGACGATTCGGTTGTCGGCGGGCTCCTTGGATGTCACCGCACCACCCTGCTCGTATAGCTGGATGCGTGCCCGATCCTGCTCGTTTACGATGGTCGCTACGACATGTTCCTTGTGGTTGATGGGCAACGGCGTGTTGGCCGGCACGAAGTGGTGAACGTACGGCTCCTCTCGCCAAGGCTCATGACTTGAATGGATGAGGATGCCGATCGACCGCGGCAGCACCGGAGTGATCCGGGCGAGCGGCCCTGGGAGTCCGGGCCGAGAATCAGCGACTCCCCCACTCTGCGCGACAAGCTGCGCGGCCAAGATCGCGGCCCCCCGTGCGACTGCCTTGTCAGGGTCGGTGAGCCGGACGGGAAGACCTAAGCGCTCCCCCAGCGACTTACGAATCATCGGCATCCTGGTCGACCCTCCGACCAAGAGCACCTGTCCAGCGGCTGGCGAGCCCAAGACGGCAGCCGACTCGATCACGCGCGTCACGGTGTCAAGGCATCGGACCATCAGGTCCCTTGACGCTTCCTCGAAGGCAGCTCGATCGAGCCTCAGCTCGATGGCCCGGCCTTGGAACCGAATGCGCTCCGTCACGCTGTCGCGTCCCGTGAGTTGGCGCTTGATGCGCTCCGATGCCGCTTCGACGGTGCCCATCACGTCCTCGTCGTAGCGCAGATCGTCAGCGTTCGACAGCTTGTCCACTTCCGCCCACAGGAGGTCTTGGATTCGGCTATCCCAATCCAGTCCGCCGAGCCTCGTTTCACCATCCACTGCCCAGACACGGGGCGCGCCTTTGTGCATACCGACGACAGCAACGTCGAAGGTGCCGCCACCCAGGTCGAAGACAAGAGAGGTGACGTCTGGTTCGTTTGCCAAGCCGTAGGCGTAGGCGGCCGCAACGGGCTCCGCAAGGAGTTCAAGGCACTTCAGCCCCCCGATCTCTGCCGCCGCGTGGGTAGCCTCCTTCTCCGCCACGCCGAAGTAGGCCGGGACGGTGATGACGGCGGCGAGGTCATCCAACGGCACGGCAAGGGCCCGAGATGCATCCATGGCCAGGTGCCGCAGGATGACGCCGGAGATGCCTTCGGGCGTGTAACGCTGGCCGTGGAACTCCAGGGGAAACTCGCTACCCATCTGACGCTTGATTCCCGTCACGACGTTCTCAGGGTCGCGCGCAAGCATCCGCTTGGCTTCCTCCCCGACGAGTGCTCGTTCGCCGACCGCGAAATGCACGACTGAAGGAGTCAACTCCCCGCCGTCGGAGGATTCAACGATGGTCTCGCTGCCGTCACGGTCCCGATGGATCACGCAGGAGTACGTCGTCCCCAGGTCAATCCCGATGCTTCTCAGGTCGGTCACCGGCATCTCGGCAGTCCGTCGGTGTTCGTGGGAACGTAGGCATCGGAGATGTAACCGAGTCCAACGATGTGGTCCCACCGCCTAGAAGGCCCGTATGGTCCGTTGCTCACACGGTCTCCGTTCTCGACTTTGCAATCGGCCTTGACCCAACTTCCCTTATCAAGGACCTTCACCACCTTCGCATCAACAGAAGGGGCGACACGCACATTAATGTTGGCCGAAACCCTGATTCTCTTAGTCGAGCCCGAGTCGTTGCCGCCCCCGCCGCGGTTCTCGCCGCCTCCGCTGTAGTTGTTGCCATCTCCGCTGTAGTTGTCGCCGCCTTCGTCCATCGCCCACGGCCACGGGATGACATTGGACACCCGTTGCTGAACGTCAAGGACGTTGGTCTTTGACGTATCCCAGATCCGAACAGCACGGTTGTCCGCCAACGCCCACGTGAGCAACGCGGCCGCTGCGGCCGCAACGATGACGAAGTGCATGAGGGTCCACGCTGTACGAAAAGTCCAATAGATCAGTGGGATGCCGTTCTTCATGCCGCTCCCTCCGCAACAGGCACGGGCGCCGCGCGCGGGATCACGCTCAGTCGCGAGTCGGTCGTCTTCAGTGCCCAATCGAGGACTCGTACAGGGTGAAGGGGATTGTGCCCGTCTCGCGTGCCGTAGGAGTCAACCGCGAAGTACTCGACCCGCTTGAAGTCCTGGTCGACTCTACGAATGAAGCCGTCTGCTCCACTACGGCGCAGCCACGACTTGATCGTTGCGCTGTCTGATGGATCGAGCGAACCGAGGCCCGGGAGCCTCTGCAGCACATCGAGCTTGGTCAAGACGATCGCCAAGCTCTTGGAGCCGAGCCGCACGTCTTCAGCACGTAAGCGGTCCACGACGCTTGCATAGGAGTCCTCTGGGTCGCCCTGTGCGATAGGGACTACCCCTCCCATGTTCGCCACTCGCAGTTGCTCAGTCACCTGGGGAAGCGCGAGCGGATCGAGCATGAAGAGAAGTACGTCGGCTGTGTCGATGTACCCAAGGCCCTGTGACCGCTCCCAGTCGACGAAATTCTCGCCTGCAGCGTCCATCAACTGAATTTCAAGTTCCCGGCCTTTCAGTGAAAGGATGAGGGGGACTCCTTCTGGCCGATCTTCCCATGCGGTCTTCGCGACGCGCTGGCCAGATGTGACCGCGGTGGCGGCGGCCTTGAGGAAGGTCTCGGCCACTGGGGAAATGGGTGCGAGGGAACCCGACAGTGCCTCAATGCGGCTTTGAAGTTCCACCACCCCGCTGGACAAGAACTGCGTCTTCCCTGCCCCCACAGCACCGATGACAGGGACAGGCAGCACACGTCTCGTGCCGCTGCCCTTTGGCACGTCCTGGAGGCAAAAGGGGCAGACCGTGTCGAGATGCTTCGCGGCCCCTCCGACCGTCGCAGGGATGCTCGTGCCACAGCCGCACCGCCGGCGGATGATCCCCAGTGGACCGGGCCTCACGTCGTGGTGGATCGTTGAGCAAGAGGCACCGATGCATCGGTAGCTCGGCGACGTCGTGACTCGATAGCACTTGGCACACCTCAGCGTCGCCTTGCGCCGGCGTCGGATCAGTCGGTCGTAGGAGCGATAAGTGAGCACCCCGCCTTGTTGGATGATGTAGACGAACCCGCCGAGAAGGCGCATGACGACGTACCACACCGACGTCGAGATCCAGGCGCCGATCGCGAAACCCGCGAAGGGTGGCAATAGAACGGCAAGCCACGCTGGCTTCGGGTCTTGATCGAAGAGCCACGAAAACGCCCCGTTAACTGTGCGCTTCCTTTGAGTCAGGACCGCGTTAGCGTCGCGTTTCGCCTGGTGTGGGTTGTAGATCGGCCATGCACGATCCCAACCGAAGTGCTTGGCCTGTCCCTTCGGTGCATCACCTAGCACCTTTCCTGCCACGACGGCTTCCGGGGTGGCGATCTCGGGTTCCTCCGCTGCTTTGCCGCGCAGCACTCGAGCAGGCAGTACGACGCCCGCTAGGGCGCCGATGGCAATGCCCGCCGCGAATGCCGCGATCCAGAACACGAGAACCCATGCGAAGACTCGCGCTAGAGCGGCAGCCACTACCCAGAGGGCAAATCCAATGGCAGCGATCGCTGCCATGATCATCAGAAACCAACCCGCGAGTTCTTCCATCGCTATTCCCCCTTGTTCCGGCGGAACGGCCCGCCCAGCCTGCGCTTGCCCCCGTACGGACTAGCTTGGTGCCGCACGTACTTGTCCATCTCGCTCTTCAGATGCGGTTGCATCCTCGCCGTCGCCACCAGCTCTGGCTTGGCTAAGAAGATCTCCGCAAGTGCGTCCTCCGCTGCTGCCGCCACTCGCTCATCTGGATCGGTGCGAAGGCTGAGGCCGTGGTCGATGGCACGCATAACATGTTTGGTCGCTGCCAGATCGAGGATCGACGTACGGATCGCTTCTGGTCCCCACGGGTCAGCGGCCCGTAGCAGCTTCTCGACCTCCTCGGAGTTCGAGGAGTTGAGCAGCAGCCAGCCGACATCGGAGAGGAGGAATGGTGTCAGTCGTCCCAAGTAGGGAAGGCATGTGGCCATCCGAGCCGCCGATCGCATCGACACTTCGTCACGGGCTCGTCTGAACGATGTACGTGCCCGGGAGTATTCGTCCGCAAAGGCTGCCAACTCGGTGTCCGTAGATCGGCGCAGGCTATCCATCAGTGAGTGCCAGTCGCCCGATTCCGGGCTGTTGTCCGCCGTGGGGTCGCTATCGAGGACAACTCGGATGGTCGCCTTCAGAGTCGCCGCCATGTCGACCGGGAGACCGTGATGCTTGATCCAGGTTCCCCACAGGCGAGCGTGCTTCGGCACGCTTGACCCGGCGAGCGCAACCCGCCACGCCTCACCCGGGATGCGGGTTGTAAGCCCCACCTTCTCGTCGCGGTCATCCACCGGGATGCGCGCGAGGTGGGCGGCCTTCAACCAGCCGTGCAGGCTGTCGTCGTCGGTATGGGAACCAATGAAGTCCCAATCGCCACGGAGCAAGAGCGTCAACGTCGCCTCGTTGCCTCCCTGCAAGGAGGCGACGAGGCTCTGGACGACGGCCGCCAGAACTGCGTGACCAGCCACCCAGTTTCGCCATGACGTGTTCCCGAGTGTCGGCTCCGTCACCCAGGCATCGGCGAGTCGCTGGACTGCACTGGCGAGTGACTGCTCAGCGACTGGCGCGGCAATCACCCGAGCGGCGGAGAACAATTCGGACAGCGCGTCAGCGGGCGCTGAGTTCATCAGTTCCCCGACAAATGCGCTCGCTGCTGTCCGCGATTCGGTGGAATCCCAGCGCACCGAGGCATGTGAACCGGCGAGCTCGCGTGCGAACGGCTCGATGCTTGTGGGTGCGTCAGTCAGTGCCTCCAAAGTGGGCACGAGCATTCCCGAGGCGAGTTCGTCGATGTCCAGGTCGTGTGCCTTCCGGATCGCGCGGCCGGCGAGGACGAACTCTTGGGCGTTGGCCGGTCCGTAGCCGAAGGTCGCTTCGCAGAGCTCCTCGGCGTAGAGAGCGAGGTCGTCTCGCAGGCCTGCGCTAGCCAACTGCTCTGTGGCCGCCATGCTTGCCTGCCAGGCGGACTGGCCAGGGATCGCGGCTTCCGGCAGTCCCACGACCCGTGCAGCGTCATTGGCGAGGTCGGCGCCAAGGCTTGACTCCCAGCGGCGGGCGATCTCGATCGCGTTGAGCGCATCATCAGCGCCCTGTTCCAAGAACCACGATGCCCGCACACGTGCGGAATCGCTCGGCTTGATGCTGGGAAGTGAACGGCTGCTCAGATCGAGCACATTCGCCGCACTCAGTTCATAATGACCGAAGTTCGGACTCACCCCGACGAGCGTCGCATCAGCACGCCAAGGATCGTCAACCAGTGCCCTGAACTGAAGCAGACGGGCTGCATCAGCATCGACGAAGAGTGTCCCCAATGCGATCCACTGCATCACCACGTCCAGGTCGTCGTGGATGAGGACCAGCTTCTTGGGCTCGGCGTCCACCGCTGCGTCGATCATTGTCAGGAAGTGCGGCAGAACCGTCGCTGCCCACTCGTCCGCGGTAACTAGCGCTTTGAGAGTCGCAAGCTCGAACTCAGGCTTGATCTCCAGCGGAGTGACCCACGGCTCTGATGTAGAGCTTGGGGCCTTCTCCAAGGTCCACTCGGTCGCGCCGTACAACTGCGCCGGGCGGTAGGGAACGAAGTCATCTGGGTCTGACGTGACGATCGCCTGGGTGATCTGGTTACCAGGCCGGCCGCTGTTGGTGTCGCCAGTGGACTTCCCGCGCGACAGGTAGAACCGACCTTCTTGCACCACGTAAGCACAGGTTCCCGGGTGACCAAGGGGATCGCGCTCGAGCGCCCAAGAAGGCACGACGCGGTGGAGAAGGCTCTCCCGAATCTTCTGCTGGTCAACGCCAGTAATACCTCTCGAAACGGACTGGAAGTTGAAGCCATCCACGCCGTCGATGGCTTCACTGGCGACAACATCGGTGTAGGTCGCTACCTCGAATGCCACGTCAGGCTCCCGTCGACGGGATAAAGCCTCTGGTTGCCATCAGCCACAGCAGGGGCTCAGCGACTCGGTGGGGCAGCAGCCCTCGGCTGTTGACGCGGCGTGAACGGTAGTCCGGTTCGGCGCCCAGCGCAGAGGAGCCGAAGAGCCTGTAGGTCTTGTAATTATGCTCCAGTTTGCGAATCAAGCCCGCGCCACCCCACTGCTCGACGAGCGAACCAACGTGGTCATGAACCGTCTGGGACTCCGACTCGTCGAAGATCGGCCTCGATGATGAAGGCTGTCGAAGTGGGTGGTCGGACGGAATCTGGTCGAAGAATGCGTCGATCTTCGAGATGACGACCGCGATCGGCTGCTTCACCTTCTTGTTGCGCTTGACGCCCTTGGCAGTGCGCAGAACCATCGTGATTGCATCCAGCACCGCCTCGGGGCCAGTGTCTGGGACGTCGGCCCCCTTCGTCTTGGCTCGCTCCCGATTGGCAGGGAAGCCGAAGGGGTCGAGCAAGAGGATCACTCCAGACGTTGCACCGAGGTAGACCTGGCTCAACGCCCTGTCGGGCGTCGCAAAATCCTCACCCGCGTTGTCATAGAACGAAAAGACTGTCGAAGCGGCACGCGAGATCCCCATCGGCCCCTTACGGTTGTAGCGCCAGGCGTAGACGGCAGGAGCCTTCTTCGCTCCGCCGCTGGAATCGGTCTGTGCGGGGAGAACGCCATCAGACTTCAGCATGAGCTCGCGGTTCACACGGAGGTCGCGCGCTAGTCCAGCCTTGCCACCTGGAGCGTCGATGGTCGCATCGAATCGGTCTGCGACACTCGACTGGAGTTCTGTGTCGAGTTGGGAAAGCAACACCGTCTTGCCCGAGTCACGCACTCCTACAAGCCCGAGGAGCGCCGAGTCAGATCCATACTCTGCTGGCAACAGAGAGTGGCACTCGGGGCACATCGGCGGCCCTGGGTCCGCACCACAACTCCGGCATTGCGCGGATGCCGATCCGATCGGCGAGATCACGGGCCAGTAGGCGTCGGAGTCGTTGAAGTGCTGCTGGCGAGACGGGTCAACCTTCTTCTCGCAGGGAGACTTGCCCGCCGCGTGGCGGCCCGAACAGCGGTATGCCAACTTTCGAGGGTTGATCTCGGTGTAGCAATACGGACACGGAGCCGTTGAGTTGAAGATCGCCATTATTGGCCTCGCATCTGACTTGTCGGGGGGTCCTCGACTCGGACTCCACTGCTTGGCTCTGGGAAAACCCGCACCCAGAACGGGGCGACGACCTTGCCCAAGTCCAGGCTGAAACTGCTGCGACCGGAGGAGAGGTCGACAACACGGCGGTCGACGACTGTGCCGTCCGAAGCGGCGTTGGGCATGAATTTGGCCTCTTTGAGGACCGTCAGCAGCTCGGCTGTTCCCCGGAAGTGCGGCGACTCAACTGTGACCGCGACCGTTCCCTTCCCCCCGAACTTGGATCGCTTGACGGAGAGCGCGTACCTGACCGCAGGAGCAACCCCGCTCACGGGGACGGAAATGGGGGCAGACACCCACTCCTGGGAGCCCGCTCTCACCACCGTTGCGAGCGTCACCTCCCCTGCAACCTCAGATGCCGACAGCCGCACGCCGCCGTCGTCGTTGTAGGAGGTTCGGGACACCCGCCGGGTGCTCCGTCGGGTTCCCACCTGCCAGCCGACCTCGACCATGTAGTCACCCTTCGGCCATTCCCACGAGAGGCGGAGCTCGTCCCCGAACCTCTCGGACGTTGGCTTCAGGACCGAAGGCGCCGATCCCGCCACCTGCGGCGTGCCGACAAGTCCGCCGTCGCCATCGAGAGTGATCGGGACGAGGAGGCTGACGTCGGGGAGGGCATCGAACTCCCTGACGGTCTCGCCGCTTCGGCCGCTGCCCGGTCGAAGGGTCAATCGTCGCCCAGACAGGTTCGTCAGCTCAGCGCTGGTGATGCGAGTCGTTGGGGTGACATGAGCTGTAATCGGAAGCGCCCACAGCTCAACGGTGTAGCCGACAACAGACGACCAGCTCGCCTTGTGGCCAGCCAGGGCAGCCTCGACCCGAAGGTCGTCCACGGGCCGAATGGACCCGCGCGGCGTGGCATCAAGTTCGACTGCGGCAGACTCGCGCCTTTCGCCGCCGACAAGAAGATAAACAGCCTTCGCCGAGAATCGGTACTTCGTACCAGTCGTCAGGCCGCCAACGGCCAACTGCCCAGGCGTGGCCGGGCGGTGTTCCTTCCGGGTGCCGTCCGGCGCCGTCTCCGTTACGACGACTCCGGCTGCTTCCGGAGGCGTTGCCCAGGACAGCGATACGTCCGTCGTGCCTGGAGAGGCAGCGAAGTCATACGGCGCGGGAAGGACAACCGAAGTCGCGGTTGCCGGGTCGGAGTAGGACGAGCCGTCGCGGGTAGCAAACACCGAGTATCGAACCAACACGCCGATCGGCGCCTTGTCATCGCGGAACCGAGGCTGACTCAAAACGCTCGCAAGAACTTCCCCATCGGTGTGATTGGCGGGCACCGACGACTGAGTTCTCACGACGGAGTATCGGATCAAGTCGCCGCCATCAGCCGACCACGCCACCTCCAGGGCTCGGCCATCGATCCGCAACGAGAGGTTCGCCGGGGGAGGCGGCGGCAGGACGTCCCTCTTTGCACGCAGCCCGTCGTCCTGCGTATCAATCTGAAGCGCATCGCTTAGTGCCCTGGCCGCGGCACCAAAGTCCCTCTTCTTGACCGCCACCTCGTATTCGGCGACGAGCTTGGACTTCCTAGCTTCAACTCCGTCCACCTTCAACTTGGCCTGGGCCCACTCAGTGGCGTCATCCCCAGCTTGAGGTTCCAGGAAGTCCAACAGGCGCCGAGCTTCGCCGAGGTCACCCTCGGCCAGAAGATCAGCAACATCGGCCAGGCTTTGCGCTTGAGTGGACGCGGACAACTTCGCGACAAGTCTGCTTGCGTCGATCGACCGGACCCCGCGTTTGACGAGCTCCGCGCGAACTGCGACCTTCGGCAGTCCGCGACGCAGGAGATCTTCGGTCGCATCGGCGATGGCTGCCAGCGTCAACGAGTGAATGTCGAACGCCGACTTGAGGTCAGTCAGTGCACCGAGAGCGTTCTGGGCCGCTTGGCGAGCGCGCTCCTCGACCTGCGCCTCCTGCTGCTGGAGGCGCTGCTTGGCCGCTGCTACGTCGGCTGGCTCCAACCTGCGCGCTGGGCTGCCGAAGGTCAGTTCTTCGATGACTGCAATGTCGGTCGGCTGCTCCGGTCGGAGCACCACGTCAACGATCGTTCTAAACTCCGGGAACTCGGTCACCTTCCGGATAGCGGGAGGCAGCGCCACCTTCGGTATCTCGAAATCAGGACGAACCTCGACCCCTTGCTCGGCGAGCGCGGCCGCGAGGTCAGTCTCCGGAAGGTCGGCCAGACCCATACCGGCAGCGATCTCAGAGAGCTGTTCCGGCGTCACGACGTCAAGGGGATGCTCCTCCGCAACCGTGTGTGCGAACTCGGCGAGTTGGCCCTTCAGCGCCTGGCCACGAGATGACGCCAGACCTGCCCAGAAACCCGGGTCGCCAACCTTGTCCTTGCCGAACAGGTCAAGCAGCTTCTTCAGCAGTCCGGCCGACGGCAGATTCTTCTGCTTATTGTACGTCATCTCTAGGCTCTTGAAATGCGCGGACAACTCAGTCGCCCCCATGCCGGGCTCTACCGCGAACAACTCCGAGGCATTGAGCCGAGCAGCCGCCGACACTCCACCTGCGCCCTGCACGTCACGAATGACCTGCTGGAGCACATCAAGGCGCGCCTTGTCCTTAGCCAGCGGGACCAAGACCGAGTTCTTGTACTTCGCAGCATCGAAACTCATTCGTCCCGCGCCTCCCGAAAATGCTCCTCACAGCAAGAGCAACCACCTGAGCTGTGGTCTTCGTGGAGCAGGGCGCCGTAGATAGCAGCCCCTTGGGCGGCTGCCACTTCGAAGTCGGTGTTCACCGGGTTCCACCCGAGCTGCTCCCGGAGTGCCGTGTCGATCATCGGCATCTTGGAGGACCCACCAACTAGCAAGACTCGGTCGACCTTCAGCTCCGGAACCTTCGCCTCAGCGGCCGATACGACACGCTGGGAGATTTCAAGCGTCTGGGCCACCAAGTGCTGGGTCGCCGCCTCAAACTCCGCCCGGGTGACCGCGACCTGCTCGTCCCTGTCGTAATAGCGGCACCGGACCGTTGCAATCTCGCGCCTAGTCAGAGACTTCTTGACGTCCTCAGCCTGGCCGATCAACTCGATCTCGAACTCAGCATCAAGGCGAGGGTTCTCGTCCCCAAAACCCGCCTGAGCGACGAACTTGTCGGCGATCAACTGCGCCAAGGCCTCGTCCCAATCTGCGCCACCAAACCTGAGGTTGCCGTCAATCGCAACGATCTCGATCGCCGCGGGCGAGGCTTGAAGCACGGTTACATCGAAGGACATACCTCCAAGGTCGAAGACGAGTATCGTCTCGGGGCTCTCGCCGAGCCCGACCGAAAGAAGAGCAGCGACAGGCTCGGTGACCAGCCCGACGACTTCAAGGCCCGCGATCTGCCCTGCCTGCTTGGTCGCTTCCTTCTCCTGAATGCCAAAGTAGGCGGGAACGGTGATGACGACCTTGCTAACCTCCTGGCCGAGTTCCGACGTGGCGTCAGTCGTGACAGCCTTTAGGATTAGTGCGGAGATGGCCTCGGGCGTGTACTCCTGGCCCCTGAACTCCTGCGGGTACAAGGTCCCCATATGCCGCCTGATCAGCGAGCAGGAATTGTCCGGGTCCGACAACTGCACACGCTTTGCCTCAGCGCCCACCACCGCGTCGTTGGCCCCCTCGAAATACACCACCGACGGGGTTGTGAAGCTGCCCTCGAAGTTCGGGAGGCCCTCTGCTTGACCAAGGTCGTTCATCCGCGCGACAGCCGCGTGAGTTGACCCCAAGTGGACTCCGAAGACCGGGGACCTCGCTGTATTCGTTGAAGATTTCGACATGCTCGCCACCGCCGCCGGGCTTACAGCGGCGCTGTTGTCCTCAAGGACGCTCACATTCGCCTCGACGCTACTGAGTCGACCATTGAAAGGGTCCCGAGCGGCGAGGCGCATGACACCCTCCGCGCTCACGGAAAGTGAGATCTCTACGGCCGACGCTGCAGGCACGGGCGGAAGGTCAAGACTTGTCTCGCCGAGGAGAGTGTTGTCCTCCAGATCGTCTGATTCCACCTCGCCGCCCTGCTCATACAGGGCGACGGAGATGGAAGTCTGACCATCCACAACCGTCTGCATCGTCACCGTGGCCTCGGCTGGCAGTGGGGAGTTCGCCGGCAGCAGGAAGAGGACGCGGGGCGATACGTCCGCGCCATCGACGCGGACACCGAGGGACCGCGAAAGCACGGCCGAGACTTCAATCTCGCCCGAGCGCGCATCCGGCGAACTGACAGACTGAAACGCAGCCGTGTCCACACTCCGGTCCTCGATAAACCGGGAAATCTGGCTTGCAACTGATTCAAGTGAACCGCGGATTGCTCCAAGCTCCGACAGATCGCCATTAATTGACACGGTGCCGTGGAGTTCGTCAGCGTCAGACAGTTTGGCAACGATTCGCGCGGCGTCGCCCGGATGAACGCCTCGGCTCACCAACCCTTCGACTACAAGAAGCCGGGGCAATCCGCCCCCTAGAGCGCCCCTAGCCAATTCGACCACCGAAGCGAGCACGAACTCCCTGGTTTCAACGGACGTACGCAATTCAGACATCGCAGCAAGCGCGCTCTGGGCCGCGAGCGCCGCATCACGGGGAACACCGGACTGCTGTCGGAGGAACTTGTTGCGCGCTTCGCCGAACTCATCCGGCGGGATAGCGCGATTGTTCTCACAGAGATGAACCGGGTCCAATACTTCGACGTCGATCGCTGGCCTCGGCCAGGTCACTAGGTCCACAAGCGTTCTGAACTCAGGGAACGTGGTCACTCTGCGAACAGATGAGGGGATCGTCACCCTCGGTAGTTCGAAGTCAGACCAGACTTCGACTTCACATTCGACGAGCGCCGCCGCAAGCTCGCTAGCCGGCGACCCTTGGACGGTTGCCCACCGCTGGACTTGTGCCGGAGACATGACCTTCAGCGGATACTCCTGCGCAACCGCGCGCGCGAACTCGGCGAGCTGGTTCTTCAGCGCTTGGCGCCGTAAGGACGCCAGACTCGCCCAGAACCCCGGGTCGCAGACTTTGTCGTTTCCAAACAGAGCGAGAAGCTTCTTCAGCAGTCCAGCCGAGGGAAGGTTCTTCTGCTTGTTGTACGTCATCCCAAGGCTCTTGAGATGCGCGGCCAGCTCAGGTGCCCCCAGGCCGGGCTCTACGGCAAACAACTCCGAGACATTGAGCCTCGCCGCCGCTGATGCTCCACCTGCGCCCTGCACCTCACGGATGACCTGCTGGAGCACCTCAAGCCGAGCCTTGTCCTTAGCCAGTGGGACTAGAACCGAGTTCTTGTACTTCGCAGCATCGAACGCCATTTCCTCCCCCCAGCCAGACTCGTCAGGAACGGAGCGAGATGCCGGAGACTTGTACGGTTGCTTGCGCGACCTCTTCCTCGCTGAGGACAGAGACCTGCGCTTCAACGTCGATCGTCTGGCCGCCGGTGGGGTCGTACGCCGTAACCCGGGCGAGCCCTTCAGCGGTGACGACCAAGGTGATGTCGATCGGCGATCCCTTGGGAAGAGACGGGATGGGAAGCGTCTTCTCCTGGAGAAGGTCGTTGTCGTTCGGGTTCTCCGACTCGCGCTCGCCGCCCTGCTCGTAGAGCGCGATGGCAACCGAAGTCTGGTTGTCGACGACCGTGCCTGCGCGAATGGGATCGGGCGTTGCCGGGATCGTGTCGTTAGCGTGGAGCAGGAACGAGATGTAGAGGTCGTCGCTTTCCTTCCGCTGGAATCTGACGCCGAGCGCGCGCGAGAGGACGTTGGTGACGTTAAGGGTCTTGGACCCTCCGAGGAAGTACTTTTCCTCGGCGTCGGCGGCGACCGGAACATCTGCCCCATCCGTCGAGAGAACCTCATCAACGGCTGCCTGACCGTAGATGGCCGCTCCCTTCGCCACGGCGAGGTCGAAGTCGGTGTTGGCGGGGCTCCAGCCGAGTTGCTCCCGAAGGGCCATGTCGATCATGGGCATCTTGGAAGACCCACCAACCAAGAGAACTCGGTCCACCTTCAGCCCCGGAGCCTTCGCCTCAGCGGCCGCCACGACTCGCTGGGAGATCTCAAGCGTCTGGGCCACCAGGTGCTTGGTCGCCGCCTCGAACTCCGCCCGAGTGACCGCGATCTGCTCATCCTTGTCCTGGAAACGGCAACGGACGGTGGCGTTCTCACGCTTGGTGAGGGACTTCTTCGTGTCCTCCGCCTGGCTCAGCAGCTCAATCTCAAACTCAGCATCAAGGCGAGGGTTCTCGTCCCCCAAGCCGGCCTGCGCCACGAACTTGTCGGCGATCAACTGCGCCAGAGCCTCGTCCCAATCCGCGCCACCAAGCGTCTTGTTGCCGTCAATCGCGATGACCTCGACTCGGCCCGCCTCTGCTCGCATGATGGTCGTGTCGAAGGTGCCGCCGCCGAGGTCGTAGACGAGGATCGTCTCGGGCTGTTCACCGCGGATGCCGAGAGATAGGGCTGCTGCAACCGGCTCCGTCACGATCCCGACGACTTCAAGGCCAGCGATCTGCCCCGCCTGTTTGGTCGACTCCTTCTCTTGGATGCCGAAGTAGGCCGGGACAGTGATGACGACCTTGCTGACTTCCTCGCCCAACTCGCTATTCGCTGTCTTGACGAGCTCCTTGAGGATCAACGCGGAGATGCTCTCCGGCGTGTACTCCTGACCCCTGAACTCCTGTGGGTAAGCGGTCCCCATGTAGCGCTTGATCAGCGAGCAGGCGTTGTCCGGATCGGACAACTGCACACGTTTAGCCTCAGCTCCGACGACAGCGTTGTTGTCGCCCTCGAAGTAGACGACCGATGGCGTCGTGGGGTTGCTGTCGAAGTTGAGAAGGACTTCGGCCTGACCGAGGTCATTGATTCGAGCGATCGCCGAGTAGGTCGTACCCAGGTCGATTCCATACACACTGTCACTCACCGGGGTCTCCTTCGCCGGGCTCGCTTGTGGGACTGCTCGTAGGGGGCTCGTCGTTTGCGATTGGTTGCGGCGGTTCGTATCGGTAGACACTCACCTGCGCTGGCAGGAGGACGCGGGGAGCACCGACGTACGTGAAACCTTGACGCAAGACTCGCTGCACGCGCTTATCCAGGTCCGGGTCATCGGTCGGGACGATCCGTGACGCATGATGCTTTCTGGAGTCGAACTCGACCTCGGGGACAGCTCCGACCGACTCGAGGTCGACGAGGCCGAGCGCTTCCTCGATGGCAACCGCGAAGAAACTGAAGTCCTTCTCCGCCGACTCCCCCCGCTCCTTGGCTCCCTCGGAAGCCTCAGTGGCTTGAGCATGAAGCCCGGCGAACCTCTGAAAGACCGGTTTGAGCAGGGCCTGCACCTGATCGCCCTGCAACTGCTCGATCCGGTTCTGCATCTGCCGAATGATCTGCTCGTAGTTCTCGGCGCGAGCGTGAAATGCCTGAGACTGCGCCTCAACGCGCAGGAGCGCAGAAGTCAGCTCGTCAAAGGCCGGGCCGACCGAAGGCCCATCGGGCGATACGACCTCGTCGTCCGTACCTGTGTCATCCGCCAAATCGGGCAATTTGCGCGAGTTGCTGACAACAGCCGCCTCGGGGTTCGATCCTGATGGGTCACCGACTACATCAGCGTGGCCCGGGTCGCCGACTCCCGCCTCCCCATCGTCCGATTCGTCTTGGGGCATGCCAGACGCGCCCACGGTCGATTCCCCCAATGCAACCCCCCACTGCACGCCCGACGGATTTCCGTTTAGGGACTTGAATATGGCGCCTCTCTCAGAGCAGGCTCCCGTAGCATATCCACATCTGAGGCTCACGAGGCAGGGGGACGCGATGGTTGAGAGTCGAGAGGGGGCAGAACCGGGCCTTCAGCGCGCCAAGCGCTGGCTTACGAACGCTCGAGTGACGACCAGCGTCGCTGTCAACGTTGCGAACCCCCTCGCTGGGCCGGTTGTGGATCAATTCCACGGCGCGTCGGCGCGCCCGGCAGCCGATGTGACCCAGCAACTCGCGAAGGAAGCGCAACGGGATTGGGCGCAGCACGAAATGGCTCGCCGAGCGCGTACCGCGGGAGATGTGCCCACGCCGGCAGAGGAGACGTCGCGCCAGCCGACCCGTAAGCGCTAGGTGGCCGGTAGCCGCCGCAGCGAGAACAAGTATTGGAGTGCGTGTTGGGCATTGGCTGGCAGGTGACCCGCGGCCTGTTCGCTGCCAGCAACTCGGCGAGTCGCCAGATGGCGAACACCGCTGCGGCGAACGCTGCGATGCGTCGGGCCAACAGGGGACGCCGGGCAGTGCGTCGTGGGTTCATCGGTCCGTGGGATCCGATTCCCGCCGGGGCGCAGGATTTCCTGGACTACTCAGGGGTAGCTACACCTAACGACATTCAATGGCAGAGGTGGGCATTCCCGCTTGGGCGCTACGTCTTGCCCAAGGCAGGTCGCAGGGGCGAGGGGTTCCAGACCAACGACGAGTTTGGGCTTTCGCCAGAGACTGCGAATAGGCACACGGTCGTCTACGCACCAGCGGGCAGCGGAAAGACGACCTCCGTCATCGCTCCGTGGATCTACTCGGCCATGGCACAGGGATACCTCGTGGTTGCTCTCGACCTCAAGGGCAACGGCGACCTCATGTCAATCATTCAGCAGTACGCGGGCTCTCAGACTCCCCTTCCGGACGTCGCGATCTCAAGTTTCAATTACAGCGACCCGATCCACTCCGTCTCCTGGAACTGGATTCGAGAGCTCGCCGGAAATGACACTGCCCTCGATGCGGCAACTCAGGCGCTCGTGGGGCGCGGCGACGACAGTGGGCAGAACCGAATCTTCTGGCTTCGCGACCTCAAGTGGATGCGTGGGCTTCTTGAGTACGCCAGCACGAGCGACCACAACTGGACAGTTGAGACGCTGCTTCGGCTGCTCGATGATCATCCGCGGCTGGCTCGCTACATCACCAACACGGCGCCGGATCGGGTGAGGTCGCGATTGACGGACCTCGTTTACCTCCCCGAGACCGAGTACTACGAGAAGGCTCAGTTCCTCACCACTTACTTAGAGGTACTCAACACTCCCGGCTTTAACCGAGTAACAGCACGTCGCGAGCTGAAGATGCAAGACGTGGCTAGCGAACCGGGGCTCCTGCTCATCACGGCCCCTCTGGCTGACGGCAAGATGTCGGAGGCAGTCTCAGGCCTGTTCCTGTCGCAGTTCATCTCGGCCCAACTCAAGAAGTTCAACACCGGCTCGCGCCCGGTGCTGCTCGTACTGGACGAGGCCCCCAGACTCCAGGAGCGCTTGGATCTCCCCCAACTCATGGCCACGTCCCGGAGTTCCGGGCTCAGCGTCCTGCTCGCGCTCCAAGAGATCACTGACTTCAAGGAGAAGGATCGAGACACTATTCTCTCGAACTGCGTCACGCACATCCTGCTCCCCGGTGCCGGCGCCCCCACAACTGAGTACTTCGCGAAGAGGCTCGGCATGAGGACCGTTGCCCGGCAGACACAATCAATGAACTACTCACGCCACGAGGGACAGACGTTTCAGTCAGGCGTTCAAAACGCCGAGGTGCCCGTGCTCGGTAGAGCGGAGATGACGACACCGCCGGGAGGGCCGTACTCGGCAGTCGTTCACTGCCACGAATTGACCCACAAGCCGATTTTGGTGGACCTGACCCGTTATGACCTGATGAAGTCCTGAGCGTAGCCGCTCAGCCTCGCTTTCGCTCACGCGCGCGCGAGGGTTCCGAAGTGGCGGCTATCGCCGTTCGTCCCAGCGCCCGCTGGATCCGCTCGGATTTCGCCGACGACGGGTTCTGCACCGTGCCCGAAGTGGCGGTCCGGCCCAGCGCGCGCCTGGCCTGATCGCTTACTTGCCTCGCAGGCTCAGGCGGGTTGCGCCCGAACTCAGGGGCGGTCTCAGGGTTCATGTCTGACGGCTTGAACTCCATTTTGCCCGCCCTCCATCCGGTCCTGTCGGTCGCCACACTACGATCAGCATTGATTCTTACACCGCCCACAGCAAGGCTCTTCAGAGGCCGAGGTCGCGGCTGGTCGTATGCGCTAGCTGTACTCGGCAGGCACGTTGGTGACGGCGCGGGTCTTGTGAATGAGGAGAACCTCCCGGCTTAGTGGAGATGTCTGACGTCTTCACCAACCAGGAGGTCCTCGTGGCCCACGCTAATGCCCGTCTGAATCTGCATGGTCGTCGTCTGCTCGTCGCTCGAGTGATCGACGACGGTCGACCGGTCGCTCACGTCGCCAAGGAACTTGGTGTCTCCCGCCAGTATGCGCATCGCTGGGTCGCACGGTTCCGCGCGGAGGGAGAGGCCGGTCTGCTCGAGCGGTCCTCACGTCCGCGCAGCTGCCCACGGCGCACCGCCGCCGAGGTCGAGCAGCGCGTTGTGCAGTTGCGTCATGACCAGCGCAGAGGACAAGACTGGCTCGGAGCAGAGCTGGGGGTGCCGCCCAGGACCGTCTCGGCGATCTTGCGCCGCCACCAGGTGCCTTATCTGCGCGAGTGCGACCCGCTGACCGGCGAGGTCATCCGGGCCTCGAAGACCACCGCGGTCCGCTACGAACGCGACCGTCCCGGCGAGCTCGTCCATGTCGACGTCAAGAAAGTCGGCCGGATCCCCGACGGCGGTGGGTGGCGCGCTCACGGCCGCTCCGAAAAAGTCCGAGGTCGCGGCATCGGCTACGACTTCGTTCACTCGATGGTCGATGACCACTCCCGGCTGGCCTACTCCGAGATCCACCCCGACGAGAAGACGGCAATGCTCAACCTGCTGGTTCGCAAGCATCCCAAGGTCGCCGCCGTCTACCCGACCGACGTCCGTGCGGCGCTCGGGGCCGGCACGTTCACCCCTGGCCAGTTCGACTGGGTCTTCATCGACACTGCGGTCGAACTGACGGCCGAGCAGCGCGCCCAAGTAGAGCGAATCGCCCGACTCGCTGTCATTGTCGTCGACGGGGACGACTGGGCCCTTCGCGATGTTTCGAAGGACCCGGTGGAGCGCATCCGCACTGAGTCCGCTGCGATGAGGGCCGCGTCATGACCTCCGAGCCCTTCTTCCAAGTACTCGGCAGGAACGTCGGACCGGTTCACTAGAGTCTTTCAGGTGAACGAGGCGACGCGTGAGGCGATCCTTGAGCCGAAGATCGTTGGAGGGATCTCTGAAAACTTCTTCGTGCCCGGATACCAGCGCGGCTATCGCTGGGGTCGTACGGAAGTCCGGAATCTCCTCAAGGACATCTGGGAGAGCCGCGAGCGGCCCTACTACCTGCAGCCGATCGTGGTTCAGGAGCTGGGCGACGAGTTTGAGCTCGTCGATGGCCAGCAGCGGCTTACGACCCTGTTTCTGATCTTGCAGTACATGCTGAACGAAGGGCTGAAGAAGACAGGCGCCAACTACAGCATTCGCTACGAGACGCGACCGGGCAGTGCAAAGTATCTTGAACGACCTGACCCTGCACGTAGCCAGGAGAACATCGACTTCTTCCACATTCACGAGGCCTATCAGGCGATTCACGATTGGTTCACTAAAGAGCGCAAGGATGATGACCTTCAGACCGTAGCGGATGAGCTCCGAATCGCGCTCTTTCGACAGGTTAGGGTTATCTGGTACCTGGCACCGCGTGGCGAGGTGGATGCGACCAAGTTGTTCACGCGGCTGAACGTCGGACGCATTGCACTGACCGACGCCGAACTCGTCAAGGCACTCCTCCTGTCAGAAATACGAAAGTTGTCGTCCGATACGGATCTGTCGTTAGAGACGGCGGTCGAGTGGGACATGATCGAGCGGGAGCTGCGCGACCCTGAGAGATGGGCGTTCATCACTGGGAAGTCGGAGGAGGAGCCGACGCACATAAGTCTTTTATTCGACACTTTGGCCGACCAGGTTTCGGACGACTTCCGCGCCAAGACCGGGAAGACACCCGAGGATCGAAGGCCCCTGCGCGGGCGCGAGCGTCCCCCATTCCACACGTTCGAGACGCTACGCAAGCAGATTGCGAGTGATCCCCTGGGCTTTTGGCGCCAGGTGGTGGATCTGCACTCCCTCGTCATGGGATGGCACCATAACCGCGATCTTTACCACAAGATCGGCTACCTCGTGGCAGAGAGGGTGTCGACCCTTGCGGGCCTCGTTCCGGTGGCTGCGGAGCGGCCGAAGTCTGCCTTTGAATCCGAGCTCGACAATTTGATTCGGGGGCATCTGAGCCTGACGGAGAACTTGCTGCGCGAACTTTCCTTTCGAAGCTCGAAGACGAGTCGGGTGCTTCTCCTAATGAACGTGGAGACTATTCGTCAAAGAAAGCACTCAACTGAGCGATACTCCTTCAAGGAACACGCGTCGGGGCGGTGGTCACTTGAGCATCTCCACGCACAGAACGCGCAAGAGCTTCCGCGTAGTTCAGACGTTTGGGAAAAGTGGCTGCGGTTGGCCCATCGCGCCGTGAAGGGGATCAGCATCTCGGGCGCAGGTCAACACGCTAACCTTCTTGCTCGCGTGGAGAAGGTGCTCGAGAACCTCCCGGTCAAAGGTGCTCAGTTCGATGCGCTGGAACGCGAGTTGACTTCTGTGCTCTCCGAAGGCAGCGGTTTCACCGCTGTGGACATCGACTCCATCGCCAACCTCGCTCTGCTCGACGGTGGGGACAACAGCGCGCTGAGCAACTCCGTCTTTGCCGTGAAGCGAAACGAGATCCTCGACCGTGACCGAGAAGGTTCTTACATCCCGGTCTGTACCCGAAATGTATTCCTCAAGTACTACTCTCCCGGCGCAGAGCACCAGGCGGACTTCTGGAGCATCGACGACCGCAGGCATTACCTCAACGCGATGGTCGAGGTGCTGCGGAAGGGACGCTTCCTGGTCTCAGAGGATGGTGCCGAATGAAGGGCTATCTGACCTCCTTCGCTCGGCTCTTCGAGGAGCGTCCCGAGGGCGCACCCGTTGTCGAGAGGATCAAGATCCCCTTGATTCAGCGCGACTACGCCCAGGGTCGCCCTGGCCCAGTCGTCGAGGAGATTCGCACCAATTTCTTGGAGGTGCTCCTCAATGCTGTCGCCGGCGTCGAGCCAACTGGGCTTGACTTCGTCTACGGCAAAGTCGACCAGGGAACCTTTCAGCCCCTCGACGGGCAACAGCGCCTCACTACGTTGTTCCTACTCCACTGGTACCTAGCGTCACGCGCGGAACAGCTCGATCCGGGAGCGCCTTGGACCCGCTTCTCCTACGCCACTCGCGTCAGCGCGCGCCGATTTTGCAGTCGACTCGTAAAACATGCCCTCCCGCTCCTGCCTCCCGAGAAGCCGCCGTCCGAATGGATCGTCGATCAGTCTTGGTACCTGCACGTCTGGCGCGACGACCCGACGATCCAGTCGATGCTCGAGATGGTTGACGCCATCGAGCGAGAACTCCTGCGACTGCATCCAACCCTCGATCCACGCGTTGCCTGGGACCTGCTTACCAGCGCGAAGCCCCTGGCCATCTCGTTCTACCTACTTCCTCTCGACGACATGGAGTCCGAAGAGGACCTCTACATCAAGATGAACTCGCGCGGGAAGCCGCTGACCTCCTTTGAGACATTCAAGGCCCTCTTCGAGAAAGACATCACGCACTCGCCTTGGGTTGACGATCTGGGGCGCAAGCGCTCCGTTTCGTTCGCGCACAGGATCGACGGTTCATGGTCCGACCTCTTCTGGAAGTTCCACGGAGGCGACAACCTCGTTGATGACGAGTTCGTCCGATACATGGACTTCGTCACGCAAATCTGCGAACTTCGCGAGGACCGCGTCGTCAAAGGGCGTCTCGGCGACCGCGCACGCCAGGTCTTCGGCGAGGGGAACATGCGCGCGGAGGATCACCTCGACTTCCTTTTCGCCGCCTTTGACTGTTGGCGCGATGCCGACCACATTGCGCAAGTATTCGATGATCTGTTCGGGCATTTCAGCCCGGGGGAGGATGGCTACGACCCGAAGAAGGTCATTCTCTTCACGGGCGCCGGCTCGAATCTGTTCGAGCTCTGCATCCGTCACTTCAACAGTCAGGCAAGCCGCAACCCGAACTTCACTCTCCAGCAGACCTTGCTGCTCTATGCCGTGCTGCTCCATCTAATCGAGCGCACCGACGACTTTCCCCGCCGCCTCCGTATCGTCCGGAACCTGGTGTCTGCACCGGGAGACGAGATCCGTGGCGACAGGATGCCAGGTCTGGTCCGCGACGTCGAGGTCCTGGTTCGCACCGGGGACCTCGACGAAGTCACTCGGTTCAGTGCCAACCAAGTCGCTGACGAGTTGAGGAAGCGCAATCACATCGCCCTGGACCCTGGACTTGCACCCACCGTGTTCCGTCTCGAAGATCACGAGCTCCTCCGCGGAACCCTCACAGCGTTCGAGGTGGACGCCGAGGAGTTCAACGCAAGAGCGCTGGCCTTCGAGAACGCCTTCACCAAGCGAAGCTCCTGGCCCCATCTGACGGGAGCCCTACTCGCTGTGGGCGACTACCAGCGCACGCACCCGAAGACCTCCGATTGGCAGTTCGGCACCGTATCGGCAACCAACGAGGGTTCCTGGCGCTACCTCCTCGCCGAGGGCGATCTGGCAAGTCTCAGCAGCATCCGCTCAGTGCTCGCGAGCTTCCTGGACGGCTTCGTGGCATCGGGGACCAACCTGGAGTCGTACTGCGACTCCTTGGTCAAAGACGCGATCGCATCGCATGAGGCAGCGCGAAAGCGCGACTGGCGCTACTACCTCCTGAAGCACGAGTCCCTGCGCTCCGGCCGGCCCGGCATCTATCGAGGCGATCCCGGCTACTCCATGATCATGATGCGCGAAACGCAGGGAAGCCGGATCAACCGCGACCCGATCCTGCTCGGCGTGTGGGAGTTGGCGGACCCTGGCGATCGAGTCAAGGACCCGTGGTTCTCAGGGGACGCTTCCGCTCCACGCTGGCTGGAACTGATTCAGAGCGGCACCGGCATCCGAAGCGTGAGCAGGGGGTTCGAACTCCGTCCCCCACAGATTGAAGGGCTCGAGGAGTCGTTCCTCACCATCTGCAACAGTCACGGCGACATCGAGAGCACCGATGACGGGCTCCTTCTCAAGATTCCCCAGGAGGCTGGCATCGACAAGACGGATCGTGTCGTCGTCGGTGCTTCATTCCTACAGGAGCTGCTCGCAGTCGGCCTGTAGCGGCGTACGCCGGAGTCCCGTGCACACCTGACTCCTGAGAGCGGTTGCCAGCCGAGGCACCGCCCGAGCTCAGGAGTCAGCATGACAATTCCCATCCAGATGAGCCTGCACGGGTTCATCGCCGCTGCACCGCAGATCAACTTCACGAGCAAGGGCGCTGCCCGCTTCTATGCCCGCGTCGGCGTCGAGCGCTACCGCAAGGAGGCCGACGGCAGCTTCACCAAGCTGGAGCCGACCTTCCACGACCTCGTCGCCTACGCCAAGACCGCCGAGCGGGCCCACGCCAAGTTCAAGGTCGGCGACAACTTCGTCGCCTCGGGCTACATCAACGAATACAAGATCGACCGCAACGGTCAGACGCAGGCCCGCGAGGAGTTCGTCGCTCGCAGGATCGGGCACGACCTCGCGCGCACGAGGTACGACGTCGACCGCACGCCGTCACGTCAGCCGGACCCGCCCGGCGCAGACCTGCCGACGGCCAAGGAGCCGGCCCAGGTCGTCGCTCTCTGAAGGCGGGGTGACGATGACCACCGACAGCGAGCAGGCCGCCCAGTTCGCGTCGATGGAGCCGGACGACTGCATGGCCGGTGCCGTCCACCCGAGCGGCAGTCCCGTCCTTTCCGGGGCTGTCGACTCGAATGAGGAGGAGGCACTTCACCCGATCAACTGGAACCTGCTCACCGCCGACGAGGCCGAGGCTGAGTGGCTCGACCTCAACGCGTGGGTGCACTGGCTGCGCGCGACGTACGGCTTGCCGCCGACGGTGATCCCGCCGTTCTGGCACCGGCATGACGAGCTGGTCTGGGAGCTCTCGGCGCTGCACATGCACTGGCTCAACGCCTACGACCAGGACGGCAGCCCCTCCGCACCGCTGGCGTGGCATCGCGACTTCGCTGACGCCCGCAATCGCCTGCGGGAGTGGGTGTCGACTTGCGGCACGAAGCTCGATCGCAACCGCCCCACCCGGCTCACCACCTGGCCAGGTGAAGAGCCAGCCGAGCCCGGCGTCGAGGTCGCGATCGAGCACCGGGAAGCCGACTTCTGCGCCTACGTCATGGAAGACGTGGCCGCCCGGCAACGTATCGAAGACCGCGCTCGAGCGGTCGCCGGAGCCTCCTGACCCTGCACAAACCGTCCAACCACCGTTCCGTCCAGATCGCCGGCAACACGACCCCGGCCATTCGACCGGTCGGCCACACGGTGAATGACCAGCCCATCACGCGGAAGGAACCGCCATGTTGCTCGCCCACGCTGTCACTCTGGCCGGGGCCCGCTCCTACCTCGCAGCTCTCGCCGACCAGGCTCTGACGTTCGACGCCTCCGTCGAGTACGAGCGCGTCCTGCTCCAGGTCGACTTCCTACACGGGGACTTCATCCCCGGTATCGCCCGCGTTCCCGCCTACGGCCGCGACGTCCTCTTCGACGTCGCCTACGCCGCCATCGAGGAGCTGGCCGCACACGGCGTCGACCTGTTCTCCGTCGAACTGCTGCTCGACATGCTGGAGATGGCCTGGGCGAAGGACTTGCCCTGATGTACGGCGAGAACAGCGGCCACCTGCGCCACGCCCTCGGCGTTCTCGCCCGCGAGCACCGCATCCAGCAACGACTCGGTGGCAAGGGCACCCACACTCTCCCTGAGACCACGACCGTCGAGGAACGAGAGGAACTGGGCAAACAGATCCGCCGCTACCGGCAGTGCGTCCTGACCTGGAGCCTCCAAGCCGCGGATGCCGCTAACCCGCGCATCCACCTCGAGGGCACCACCGGACGATCCCGTGGCCCTGCCGAACACCTGCGGTACCGACTCACCGAAGCACTCTCCGCGTCCAGCGCCGAGCTCGCCCACGGCGACGAACTCGTCACCAAACAGCCGTTTGCGACCGTCGAATCCTGGCGACAAGCCGCCCGCGCCGCCGCACTGGGTGAACACGACCTCGCCGGCGGGGCCGGACCCGGCGGGCTCAGCGAGCAGCAGCGCATGACCGTCCTCAAGGACGCCGCCGACATCGTGCGTGGCCTGGTCGCGCTCGACCGCCGGTACGAAGGGGTGCCCGGATGGGAAAGGCTCCTCAACCAGGGGCGGCTCGGCCGTGCGGCCGAGGCGTGTGCCGCGATCGCCGGATGCGATGAAGCTGACTACACCGTCGACCAGCTCGGCTGGCAACCCATACCCCGACCGGTGGACGGCCCGGCCATGCCCGGCCTGGCCGGAGTGATTCAGGCGCAGTACAACCTGCTGCTCCACCTCATCGAACTCCCCGACGCACGCAGTCTGCGCGTGGTCATGGACTCTCAACGCGTCGTCGCACATGAAGCCGCCACACGCATTGGTGACGTCGAGCCTGAGCTTGCCGCGAGGTGGATCACCCGCAGGCAGACCTACAGCAAGCTCGTCCAGAAGACGCGTGACCTTGGCGGCATTCTCGGCAAACCGGACGCAGCTAACCAAGGCGCCATCGCCGCGGGTCGCGCCGAGAAGCTCGGCCGCGAGTCGCTGACCGACACCACGCAGTTGCGACAGCTCGACCGCATCTTCAGCCACATCGACGAACGGGTCTGCGCCGCGGTCGAGCACGGCATCAAGGAACGCCTCTACTTCCTGCGAGTTCCGTTCCCTCGCGTGGACGATCGCAGCCCCGGGATGGTGAAAGGTCTGCGGCACCGCTACGTGCCCATCACCTCACCCGTCCAGACCGACGTGCTCAGCATTGTGCGCCACGAACTCCGGCCGGCTCCGATCAAGCCGGCCACGCCCAGGGGTGCCGCGCGGAGCCGCCTCGACTTCGAAGCTGCGCTCCGGCACCGCCCGGGCGACCCTCACCCACCGATGGCGATTTGATCAGGCGCCAGCGAGCGAGCTGGGGGTCTACTCATCCGACGTCATCGCCGAGCTCCTTCGGCGCGAGCGCTTCCAGAATCTCGGCGGTCACGGGGTTCACCTTCTCATCGGGCTCGATGTAGTGCTGCTTGGTGATCTCCGAGGAAGTGTGACCGAGCATCTCGGCAGCGAGGTCAGCACCGCCCGCACGGTCAATCACGGTGGCGACTGTCCGTCGGAACGAGTGCGGCGTCACCCCCTGATGCCGGCTTCGTCGAGCACGGCGCGCAGTCGCCGGCGCACGTTGTTGGTCGTCAGCGGCGTGTGGTTTCGGCTGAAGAAGACCAGGTGCTCAGGCTCTTCTCCCGCGATCAGCACCAGTCGCTGGCGGAGCACCTCAGCAGCGAAGGACGGCACGGAAACTGTCCGGGTCGACTTCTGCGACTTGGGGTGGTGCTGACGATGGGTGGGCTTGCCGTTCGGGGACACGACGGTTCCGCAGATGCGCACCGTCGCCGGGGTAACGGTGACATCGACGTCGCACTTTCGGATCGCGAGCACCTCGCCGATGCGCGCCGAGGTCCCGAGCATGACCTCGATGATCTGCTCCACTGCCCGTCCGGTTTGGGGCCAGCGAGTCCGGACGCACGCCTCCACGACCGGACCGCGCTACGGATGGCCTCCACTTGCTCGACGGTCAGGGCCATCGCGGTAGTCGGTGGCTTTCGGAGACGTGCGGTGTCGCGCACCGGGTTCTTGGCGATGGCCTCGTAACGCACCGCCAGCCCCAACGCGAGGCTCAGCACGGTCCGCGCCTGCTTGGCCGTGCTGTAGCTCTTTGTGGTCGCCAGTGTCTTGATGAACTGGTCGACTCGGCTCACCGTGATCTCTCTCAGGGAGAAGTGCTCGAAGGCCGGCAGGACAAGCTGACGCATGTTGCGCTCGTAGAGAGCGCGCGTGCTCGGAGCGAGCTTGCCTTCCAGGTCGAGGTCGCCGAGCCAGACGTCGACCAGGCGGCCGAACGAGCTGTCCGGGCCGAGTTCGCCGATCCCTCGCGCCGAACCCCTCCGGTTGGCGAGCTTCTCCTTCAGGCGGTGCTCGGCCAGCTTCCTGGTGGAGTCGCTGGCCTCGACTCTGCGGACCTGGCCGTCGTGGTCGCGGAAACGGACGCGCGCGCGAACGGTGCCGTTCGGCATGTTGGTGAACTCGATTGCGCCGAAGGTCCCGATCGGGGTGCGAGGTCTAGCCACGGCACGTCACCTCTTCTCCGCGGAGCGACCGGGCGCAGTCTCGCGCTGGTTCTCGATCCAGTCGCGGACGTCGGAGACGGCGAACTTCAGGTGGCGACCCATCCGGATGCAGACCGGACCGCGTCCGGTCTGGCGCCATTCGTAGATCGTCTTGATCGGCACGCCGAGGTACTCGGCGAGCTCGTCGATGCTCAGGAGCGGGTCGAGCCCACTCAACGGGTTGGTGTCGGTCCTCATGCACGTCAGGTGCATGCTCCACACCGGACGGTTCGGCAATGTTTGGAGGGAGTAGGGAGCAGCCGGAGCGCGGAGCGCCGGGGACACCTACGAGATAGTGAAAACGGAGGGTTTCCGGAGGGAGGTTCAAGTCTCAAATGCTTTCTGGCCCGGGATTCGCACTGAATCCCGGGCCAGATTGGTAGCGGGGGCAGGATTTGAACCTGCGACCTCTGGGTTATGAGCCCAGCGAGCTACCGAGCTGCTCCACCCCGCGTCGGTAGACCAAACGTTACTAGGGCCAGCGCCAGGCTCCAAATCGAGCCGTCGTGAGGCTGGACACGGCACCGGCCCGCCGCGACCGCGCGGGTGCACGGTCGTCGACGGGCCGGGGTGTCGACGGGCTCGACCACCCTGGTCGTGGCGACTACTCCTCCTCGGAGGCCGCCTGGGCCTGCTTGACGAGTTCCTCGGCCTGCTCGGTGAGCTCCGCGTAGCGCACGGTGTCGCCGTCGGTCAGGGCCTGGTCGGCCTCGGCGAAGGTGTCGACGGCCTGCTGGAGCAGGTCGAGGACCTCCGGCGACAACGTGCCGGTGCCGCCGCTGTCCTCGCCGCCACCGTCACCGGTGTCAGTGCCACCTCCGGTGTCCGAGCCGTCCTCGTCGTTGCCGCCCGTGTCCTCCTCGGTCAGCTCACCGGACTCGAGCACGTCGTTCAACGCCTCGGTCAGCGTGGTGCCGAAGCCGGCGTTGCGGCCGAAGGAGGCCAGCACGAACTGCAGCACCGGGTACGAACCCTCACCGGTCTCCTGCAGCGCGTAGACCGGCTGCACGTAGAGCAGACCACCGCCCACCGGCAACGTCAGCAGGTTGCCGTCGAGGATCTGGGAGTTCTGCTTGATCGGCAGCAGCGCGTCCTGGATGTTCGCGTCGGCAGAGAACGTGTTCGCGATCTGCGACGGGCCCTGCACCTGGGTGGTGTCGGGCAGGCGCAAGATGCGGAACTGGCCGTAGTTCTCGTCCCGCGCGTCGGAGTTCACCGCCACGAACGAGGCGAGGTTCTGCCGGTTCGTCGGGGTGAAGACGCTGGTGAGCGAGAAGACCGGGTCCTCGACCGGTAGGTCGGCGGTGTCCGTGGCGTCCTCGCTGGTGGCGTCCTCCTCGGTCGCGGGAGCCGGAGGCATCTGCACCGAGAGCCGGTACGGCGGCTGCATCTTCACGGTCTCGGCCGGGTCCTCGGGCACCTGCCAGCGGTCGGTGCCGCGGTAGAACTCCTGAGCCGCGGTGACGTGGTACTGCGCCAGCATGTAGCGCTGGGTCTTGAACATGTCCTCGGGGTAGCGCAGGTGCGCGGCCAGCTCGTCGGAGATGTTCTCCCGCGGGGTGACGGCGTCGGGGAAGACCGCCTTCCACGCGTCGAGGATCGGGTCCTCCTCCCACTCGTAGAGGACGACCTCGCCGGTGTAGGCGTCGACGGTGGCCTTGACCGAGTTGCGGATGTAGTTGATCTGGTCGGTCGGCAGCGTGACGTACGACGTCGAGCTGGTCAGCGCGTCGCTGGTCATCTCCTGGAACGACTCGCGCTCGGCGTTCGGGAAGCGGTCGGTCGTGGTGTAGCCGTCGAGGATCCACTGGACGCGCCCGTCGACCACGGCCGGGTAGGGGTCGCCGTCGACGGTCAGCCACGGCGCCACCTTCTCCACCCGCTCGCGGGGCGTGCGCTCGTAGAGCACCTGCGAGCCCGAGTTCACCCGGTTCGACAGCAGGAAGTTGGGCTCGCCGAACTTCAGCGCGTAGAGCACCTTGTTGACGAAGCCGCCCACCGGCACTCCGGTGCCCTTCTCGGTGTCGAACGTCGTGTTGCCACGCTCGCCCGAGGCCTCCTCGGGGATGTCGAGCTCGACGTCCGGGTCGCCGTCCTCGGCCTTGCCGACCACGGAGTACTCCGGGCTCTTCTCGCCGAAGTAGATGCGGGGCTCGTAGCCCTGGTCGGTCAGGTCGGACAGCTCACCGCGCGGAGGCAGGTCCTCCTCGGCCCACGGCGGCTCGTCCGGGTTCGACGGGGTGCCGCCGTCGGCGGTCCGGTTGTTGCCGAACGCCGCCACCAGCCCGTAGCCGTGGGTGTAGACGGTGTGCTCGTTGGCCCAGTTGCGCTGGTCGTCGACCAGGCCGTCCTGGTCGAGCTCGCGCACGCCCATCACGAGGTCGCGGGTCTCGCCGTTGATCTCGTAGCGGTCGACGTCGAGCACCGGCGCGACCGAGTAGTAGCCACGCACCTGCTGCAGCTGCTCGAACGCGGCGCTGGTGCGGGCCGGGTCGATCAGCCGGATGCCGGGCAGCGAGTCGGCGCTCTTGCGCAGCTGGTCCTTGGTCACCGAGACGGTGGCGTCGTACTGCTGCTCGGCCACGTCGTCGATGTTGTACGCCGCGCGCGTCGCCTCGATGTTCGCGGCCAGGAACCGCTCCTCCTTGTCCGGCTCGGACGGCTTGACCTGGAACTGCCACACGATGCCGGGCCACACCGCACCCAGCAGCACCGCGGAGAGCACGAGCAGGCCGAGGCCGGCGCCGGGCAGCAGCCAGGTGCGGCGGAAGACGTTGGCGAAGAACAGCAGCGCGCAGATGAGCGCGATGAACATCAGGATGTTCTTCGACGGCAGGATCGCGTTGAAGGCGGTGTAGTTGACGCCGGTGAAGCGCCGTCCCTGGTCGGTGGTGAGGTCGAAGCGGTCGAGCCAGTAGTCGACGGCCTTGAAGAGCACGAAGAGACCCAGCAGCACCGAGAACTGCACCTGCGCGGCACCGGAGACCTTGTCGGTGCGCGACTGCAGGGCGATGCCGCCGAAGAGGTAGTGCACGACGATCGCGGCGACCAGGCCGAGCACCACGGTCATCATCGCGAAGTTGACGACGTAGTGCAGCCACGGCAGGTCGAAGACGAAGAAACCTATGTCACGGTCGAAGTACGGGTCCTCGGCGCCGAAGTCGCCGCCGTTGCGCCACAGCAGGAAGGAGCGCCACTGTCCGGCGGCCGAGCCGCCGGCGACGAGCGCCAGCAGGCCGGCGACGGCGATGACCACCCACGCGCGCAGCGGCTCGACGACCTCGCGGTAGCGCTCGAGGTTGGCCTCCGACGGCATCGCGCGGAACGGCGGCCGGTGCCGGAAGGCCAGGACCACGTTGGCGGCCACGAAGCCGCCCATGACCAGGCCGAAGCCGATGAACAGCAGCACCCGGGTGGTCAGCACGGTCGTGAAGACGTCACCGAACCCGACGCTGTTGAACCACAGCCGGTCGGTCCACAGCCCGGTGAAGGCGGAGAGGACGAAGAACCCGACCACGAGCACCACGGCGGTGATGCCGAGGGCGCGGGAGCGCTGCGGGCGCGGGGGCGGCGCCGTACGCCGGGGAGGGGTCGGATCGTCGAAGAGGCCGCTCACTGTGTGTCAACTCCGTCTGTCGAAACGTCGGCCAGTGTGGCCTGCAACAACTGTAGGAGGGCCGGCACAAGGTCCGGCCCCTCGATCACCGCGACGTCGTCGTCGTGCTCGCGCAGCCGCAGTGCGCAGAAGGTGGTGCCGGCCCGGGTCGCACCGGCCACCATCCGCACCTCCTGGCGGTCGGGGTGGGCGGCCGCGACCTCGGCCGCCTCGGCCGGGTCCTCGGGGAGGTCCTCGGCCCCGGGGGGCAGCACCAGGCGCTCCACGACGACCGCGGTGCCGTGCACCTCGTCGGGCCACATCACCTGGTGGAGCAGGTCCTCCAGGGGCGTGTCGGCCGGCAGCTCGTCCTGCTCGATCGGGGTCAGGCTGCCGGTCAGGTCGGCGTCGGGGTCGACCCCGATGGTGTCGGCCAGACCGGGCTCGTTGGCCAGCAGGTCGGCGGTGTGGACGAGCGCGAAGAGTCGCGCCGGCTGGTCCCAGCCCGCACCCGCGGCGTGCTTCTCGATCTCCAGCACTGCCCCGCGCAGGGCCAGGTCGACGGCCGGCGTCAGCGTCTCGGGCCCGGTCGTGGGCTCGGTCGGGTCCGGGGACAGGACGGGATCGGTCGGGTCGCTCATGCGGTGCACCTCGGCAGCTCGGCGTCAGGGTCGTCTCGGTAGGTCTCCAGCGCCTTCACGGCGCTGCTCATCGTGTCGGCTCGTACGAGCCGGATCTCGCTGTCGTCGACGTCGGCCTCGAGCGCCTCGCCGCAGTTGTCGGGGGGCACGAGGAACAGCTCGGCCCCGGTCGCCTCGGCGCCAGAGATCTTCTGCTGGATGCCACCGATCGGGCCCACCGAGCCGTCGGCAGCGATGGTGCCGGTGCCGGCCACGTCCGCGCCGCCGGTCAACGAGCCCTTCGTCAGGGTGTCGTAGACGGCCAGCGAGAAGATCAGCCCGGCGCTCGGCCCACCGATGCTGTCGCTGATGCCGATGCGGACGTCGAAGGGGAAGTCGTAGCCGGTGCCCACGAGGATCCCGAGCATCGCCCGGTCCGGGTCGTCGGGAGCCGCCACCGTGGTGACCTCGAAGGAGCGGGTGCGCCCGCCTCGGCGTACCTCTCCGGTGACGGTGTCGCCCGGCTCGGCGCGTCCCACGGTGCGGAACACCTGGCGCACGTCGGTGACCGGGTCGCCCTCGAGGGAGACGATGCGGTCGCGCGGCTCGAGCTCGCCGTCGGAGGGGCCGTCGGGGGTGATCCCGGAGACCTCGGCGAACCTCGGCAGGTCGAAGCCGAGCTCCGCCAGGGCCGCGGCCACCGCGGTGTCCTGGCTGTTGACCATCTGCGCCGCGGACTCGGCCTGCTCGTCCTCGGCCGTCGTGTCGTCGGGGTAGACCGCCTCGTAGGGCAGCACCGCGGTGTCGCGCGCGAACCACCCGCCGAGCGCCCCCAGCAGGTTGAATGCCCGCTCGGGCTGGGTCACCAGGACGGTCGTCAGCCGAAGGCTCCCGTCCGTCGGGAAGGTGCGCCGTCCCTCGACCTCCACGACCGGCTCGCCCTCGCGGGTGCCGAGCACGTCGACGGTCGGGCCGGGCGACTCCCGGACGTAGGGCACGGACACGGCCGCGACGGTGATCCCCAGCACGAGCACCAGACCTGCGGCGACCAGCGTCGCGAGGGTGTGGCGCGTCATGCCCTCACCCTCTCATCACGCCCAACGCGCGGGCCCGGACGGTGGGCCGGACGGTCGGTTCGGCCGCTGGTCGAGCCGGCCGCTGGTCGAGCCTGTCGCTGGTCGAGCCTGTCGCTGGTCGAGCCCGTCGAGACCTACCGCGACGAGGGACGGACGGCGATGCCGGTGCTGCGGTCGGGCTTCGCGACCGGGCGGGGCTTGCCGGCGGCCGGGTGCTCACGTGCCATGGCGGCGGCGAACTTCTCGTAGGCCTCCTCGGAGCGGCCGCGCGGCTCGCGCTGCGGACGTCCGGCCCAGGTCGCCCACAGCATGGCGAGCACGAGCACGCCGCCCGCGGGCGCCAGCCACCAGAGGATCTCCACCCCGTCAGGCTAGGGCGCCACGACGGCCATGGACGGGAGGCACGCTCACGGCGTGCCGACCCACTCCTCGCCGCCGTCGGAGAAGACCTGGTGCTTCCAGATCGGCACGGTGGCCTTCAGGTCGTCGATGAGGTCGCGGGAGGCGTCGAAGGCCTGGCCGCGGTGGGGTGCGGCGGCCGCCACGACGACGGCGGCGTCGCCGATGGCGAGTCGCCCGACCCGGTGGACGGCCGCGACGGCCGTGACCGAGTGGCGCTGCGCGACCGCCTCGACCACCTCGCGGAGCCGGTCGAGGGCCGAGGGGTGGGCCGAGTAGTCGAGGTGGTCCACCGCCTGGTCGCCGTCGTGGTTGCGCACGTTGCCCACGAACAGCGTCACGCCGCCGGCGGCGTCGTCCTCGACCGCTGCGAGCACCTCGGCGACGTCCAGCGCGGTCTCGCGGATGTCGACGAGGCGTACGACGGCGCCCGCCTCGGTGGGCGAGGGAGGCGGTGCCGGGGCGTGGGGCTCCATGGGGTGAGCCTAGGGCGGAGCGCCGCGACGGAGCACGAGTACCGTGGGAACCATGGTGAACGACCCCGCTCCTCGCCCCGGTGACGACGACAACGACCCGTCGGGAGAGCCTCAGAACCCCTTCAAGGGCACGCCCTTCGAGCAGCTCTTCTCCGCCTTCGGCGGTGCGGGCGCCGGGGGCGCGGGCGGTGGGGCCGGCATCCCAGGCTTCGGAGCCTTCGGGACGCCCGGCGCCGGCGGCATGCCGGACCTCTCCGCGCTGCTGGGCCAGATGCAGCAGCTGCTGCAGCCCCACGACGGCGCGGTCAACTGGAACCTCGCGCAGGACCTCGCCCGCCGCGGCGTCGCCGACTCGCCCGACCCGTCGGTCGGCGCCGCCGAGACCGCCCGCATCGCCGACGCGCTGCAGCTGGCCGACGTGTGGCTCGACGCCGTGACGGACCTGCCCAGCGGGGTCACCTCCGCCGCGGGCTGGAGCCGTGCGGAGTGGATCGAGCAGACCCTGCCGGTCTGGAAGAAGCTCGTGGAGCCGGTTGCCGAGCACGTGGTCGCCGCCATGGGCAACGCCCTGCCCGCCGAGGCGAAGGCCATGGCCGGGCCCCTGATCGGGCTGCTCGGACAAGCCGGGAGCGCCATGTTCGGCAGCCAGGTCGGTCAGGCGCTGGCCGGTCTCGCCGCCGAGGTGCTGAGCTCCTCCGACATCGGCCTGCCGCTGGCGCCCGTGGGGAAGGCCGCGCTGCTGCCGACCAACATCACCGCTTTCGCCGACGGGCTCGACGTGCCCGCCGACGACGTCCGTCTCTACCTCGCCATCCGCGAGGCGGCCCACCAGCGGCTGTTCGCCCACGTGCCGTGGCTCAACGCGCACCTGCTCGCCGCCGTCGAGGACTTCGGGCGCGGCACCACCATCGACGTGGCCGGCATGGAGTCGAAGATGTCCGGGCTCGACCCCACCAACCCCGCCGCCATCCAGGAGGCGCTGGCCGGTGGCCTCTTCGAGCCCGAGAAGACCCCCACCCAGCAGGCCGCGCTGGTGCGCCTCGAGACGATCCTGGCGCTGGTCGAGGGCTGGGTCGACGAGGTCGTCAGCCAGGCCACCGTCGACCGCATGCCCAACGCGGCCAAGCTGCAGGAGATCGTCCGCCGCCGGCGCGCTGCCGGCGGCCCCGCCGAGGACGCCTTCGCCGCGCTCGTCGGGCTCGAGATGCGGCCCCGTCGGCTCCGCGACGCCGCCACGCTGTGGGGCAGCCTCCGCTCGCGCCGCGGTGCGGAGGCCCGGGACGCCATCTGGGCCCACCCCGACCTGCTGCCCACCGCGAGCGACCTCGACGACCCGTTGGGCTTCGGCGAGAACCCCGAGCTCGAGGAGGCCGCCAACTCCTTCGACGACGACTTCGACGCCGCGCTGGCCGAGCTCCTCGACGAGGAGGGCGGTCGCGGCAAGCGCGACGACACCGACGGCACCGACGGCACCGACGGGTCGGGCGGTGCGGACGGCTCAGGCGAGGACCCCGGTCCGGGCGACGCCCCGCGACCCGCGTGAGCGCAGCCGGCGACGCGCACCCGCGCGCCCTGGCGCTGCTGCGCGCTTGGACACCGCCCGACGCGGACCAGGAGCGTCTCCGCGCCGAGTACGTCGACCTCCTCGCCCGGCGCACCGACGGCCTCGACCGGTCCTGCCACCCCGACCACCTGACGGCGAGCACGCTGGTCGTCTCCCCCGACGGCGGCCAGGTGCTGCTGACGTTGCACGCCAAGGCGGGCGAGTGGTTCCAGCTCGGCGGGCACGTCGAGCCCCGCGACCGTGACCTCGCGGCGGCGGCGCTGCGCGAGGCCACCGAGGAGTCGGGACTGACCGAGCTGGGCCAGGTCGACCTCGACCCGGTCCCGGTCCAGCTCGACGTCCACGAGGTGCCGTTCTGCGGCGGCCCGGGGACGCGCCACCTCGACGTGCGGTTCGTGGCGGTCGCCGACCCCGCGGCCGAGACCGCCGTCAGCGGCGAGTCGTCCGACGTGCGGTGGTGGCCGGCCGACGACCTGCCGAGCGACGAGGCGTCGCTAGAAGAGCTGGTCCGGCTCGCCCGGGTCCGGCTCCGTCAGCTCTGACGGCCCTGACGGCCCTGACGGCCCTGACGGCCCTGACGGCTCCTCGCCCGTCTCCGGGGCCGGCCAGCGCTGCGCGTGGGCGTAGCCCTCGAGGTAGCCCTTCGCCTTCTCGGCCTTGGGGTGCCGATCGGCCAGCTCCCAGAACGCGGCGCTGTGGTCGGCGACGAGCAGGTGGGCCAGCTCGTGCAGCAGCACGCAGTCGACGACGTACGCGGGCATGCCCTGCAGACGCGACGAGAGCCGGATGGTGCCGTCGGCCGGGGTGCAGGAGCCCCAGCGCTGCTGCTGGTTGTCGACCCAGCGGACGCTGGTGGGGCGGGCGCGACCTCCGAGGTGCTCGCGCGAGAGCAGCCGGGCGCGCTCGGCGAGCTCCTCGTCGCCGGGACGGCGGCGGCGGTCCTGCTTCTCGAGACGCGCGATCATGGTGGTGACCCACTCACGCTCCTCGGCGCGGCTGAGACGCGCCGGCACCAGGACCACGACGGAGCCGTCCTCCTGGCGGTAGGCCGAGACCGTCCGGCGCCGCTTCGCGCTGCGCCGGACCTCGACGGAGACCCCGTCGACGTCGTACCCGACCGTGTCCATGCCCTTCATGGTCGCACCCTAGGCAGCGCCGCCGACACGATGACGCGCCCGTGGCTCACGCCCGCTTGGCGGCCCAGGCGAGGAGCTCGTCGAGCGGCCAGGTGGTGACGACGCGCTCCAGCGGCACGCCCAGCGCGGCCACCCGGGCGGCGCCGTGGTCGAGGAAGTCGAGCTGTCCCGGCGCGTGGGCGTCGGAGTCCACGGAGAACACGCAGCCGATCTCGACGGCGAGCGCGAGCAGGTCGTCGGGCGGGTCCTGCCGCTCGGGCCGGCTGTTGATCTCGACCGCGACGTCGTGGTCGCGGCAGGCGGTGAAGACAGCCTCGGCGTCGAACTCGCTCTGCGGCCGGGTGCCCCGTCCGCCGGTGACCAGCCGGCCGGTGCAGTGCCCGAGCACGTTGGTGCGCGGGTTGCGGACCGCGCCCAGCATGCGGCGGGTCATCGGGCCGCGCTCCATGCGCAGCTTGCTGTGGACCGAGGCGACGACGACGTCGAGGCGACCGAGCAGCTCCTCGGTCTGGTCCAGCCCGCCGTCGTCGAGGATGTCGACCTCGATGCCGCGCAGCACGCGCGTCCGCTCCCCCTGCGCGCTGAGGTGGCCGTTGACGGCCTCGAGCACGTCGAGCTGCCTGGTCAGCCGCGCGGCGCTCAGGCCGTTGGCGACCTTGAGCCGGGGCGAGTGGTCGGTCAGGGCGACGTACTCGTGGCCGAGCTCGACCGCGGTCATCACCATCTCCTCGATGGGCGAGCCACCGTCGGACCAGTCGGAGTGGGTGTGCAGGTCGCCCCGCAGGGCGGCGCGTACCTCGGCGCCGCCCGGTGCCAGTGGGCCGGCCCCGGTCTCCAGGTCCGCGAGGTACGTCGAGGTCTGCCCGGCCAGCGTCTCCACCACGACCGCCTCGGTCGCCTTGCCGATCCCCTCGATCTCGCGGAGCGACCCGGCGTCGGCGCGCCGCCGCAGCTCGTCGGCGTCGAGGCCGAGCAGCGCGGCAGCGGCGCGACGGAAGGCCTTGACCTTGAACGTCTCGGCCTGCCGGCGCTCGAGCAGGAAGGCGATCCGACGCAGCGCGGCGACCGGGTCACCGGGAGGAAGCGGCTGCACGCGTCACCTTTTTTCCCTCCACATGCCCGGATCGACCGTCGGTGCAGGTCACGCGGGCGAGTCGTCTGCAGCCCGGGCGTGTCCTCCCCACCATTCTGCACGGGTCCGCCCGGCGCGTTCCACAGGCCTCCGCGTGTCCTCCACACGTTCTCCACAGGGTTATCCACAGAGGTGGAAAGTCAGGCGTTGACGGCGGCGCCGCCCCTGCCTAGGTTCGACGCAGACGAGGCCCCCGGCCGACTCGGCCCGTCACGGGCAAGGGGAAGGCACGTGACGAATCGAGCAGGGCGGGGGCCTCGACGTCTGTCCCGACGCTCGTCGCTCAGCGCCCGGTGAACTCCGGCGCCCGACGCTCGCCGGCCGCCCGCACCCCCTCCTGGAGGTCCTCGGTGGCCAGGGTCGTGGCCTGCGCCAGCGACTCCCACTCCAGGGCGGAGGCGAGGTCGGCGTGCCCGCCGTCGCGCAGCGCCACCGTGGTCAGCCGGCTGGCGACCGGCGCCGTGCCGGCGACCTGGCGCGCCGTGGCCAGCACCTCGTCGAGGAAGGTCGCGTCGGGGACGACCCGGGACACCAGCCCGATCCGGTGCGCCTCCTCGGCGTCCACGGAGCGCCCGGTGAGCAGCAGGTCACGGGCGTGCGCCGGACCCACGACCTCCGGCAGCGTGTGGGTGGCGGCCATCCCGGGGTGCATGCCGAGCCTGACGAAGGGCACCGACATCCGGGCCGACGCCGCGGCGTAGCGCAGGTCGCACGCCAGGGCGAGGCAGAGCCCGGCGCCCACCGCGGGCCCGTTGAGCGCGGCGATCGTCGGCACCTGGATCTCACGCACGGAGAGCCAGGCCCGGTAGAAGGCCAGCATCCGGGCCCGCAGCTCGTGGACGGCGGCGTCGGGGTCGCCGGCGATCCAGCGGGGGTCACCGCCCGAGCAGAAGGCGCTGCCGGCGCCGGTCACGACCACGACCCGCACCTCGGGGTCGCGCGCGAGGCCGGCCATGGTCGCGGCCCACGCGGCGGTCATCGGCGCCGACATGGCGTTGCGCTGGGCGGGGTTGTCGAGCGTCACCAGCACCACGCCGTCGTCGGGCCGGTCGACGCGCAGGTGGGTGGGGTCGTCAGGGAGTCGGTCCGGGGAGGCGTCCATGGCCCGGATGCTAGCCGCGGCGCGCCGAGGGCTCCCGGGGTCGCCGGTGCGCGGTTCGGGCGCCCGCTGGGCGTAGGGTCGCAACCGGCCGTCAGCGCGGCACCGGCGGGTGTTCCCGAGACTGCTCGCCGCGAGGAAACGGACCCGGCGTGGTCCACAACGAGAGAGGGTCCGTCATGGCAGAGACCTGGAGCGGCGAGTTCTACTGCGTCAAGTGCAAGGAGAAGCGCCAGGCCGACGGCGAGGTCAAGGTCAACGAGAAGGGCACGCGGATGGCCAAGGCCGTCTGCCCCGTGTGCAGCACGAACCTGAACCGCATCCTCGGCAAGGCCTGATCCCCCGGGAGGCCCCGAGAGCTGACGGGCGGGACCGACGGGTCCCGCCCGCGCCGCTCGCTCGCCGCCGGGCCGGTTTCCCTCCACCTGTGGAGAGCCCGGAGCGTCACGGCACCGCCCGCGGCAGGGTGCCGGCATGCACCCACTCCTGCTCCCCGGCACGCACGTCCTGCGACGGCCCGACGGGGTCTTCCAGCTCGGGCTCGCCCCCACCGAGGCGGTCCGCCTCGAGCACGAGGACGCGGGCGGACGACTCGCCCCGGTCGACGGCAGTCCCGGTCTCGCCGAGTCGCCGGCCCTGACCGCCCGGCTCGTCGCGCAGCACGCGGCGGCCGCCGACGACGCCCACCTGCGCCGCGCGCTGGCGCCCGACCGGCCCGAGAACCGGTGGCAGCGCCACACCATGGCCTCGCTCTTCCGCGACGCCCCCGCGCTGATGGCGGCCCGGGTCGACGAGCGCGGCACGAAGCGGATCCGCGTCCGGGGGTTCGGCCACCCGCTCGACGAGACCCTGCGCACCGACCTGCTCGACCTCCTGCGGCGCGCCTCGCTGACCCCTCACGGCCCCCGACCCAGCGGCCCGCCGGCCCGGCACGCGCTCCCCACCGAGCCCGTCCACGTGCTGCTGGGCGTGGGTGAGCCCAGCCGGAGCCTGGTCGACCCGCTGCTGCGCGAGGCGGTGCCCCACCTCGTCGTCCGGCTGAGCGAGGGCGCCGCGCTGGTGGGACCGTTCGTGCTGCCCGGGCTGAGCCCCTGCCTGCGCTGCCTCGACGCCCACGTCAGCGAGGACGACCCCGCCTGGACCCTGCTGGTCGAGCAGTACTCCCGGGCGGCCCGCCGCGGCGACCGGGCCGACGGCGTGCCGGAGCCCGTCGACGCCGTCCTCGCCGCGCTGGCGGTCGCCTGGGCCGCGCGCGAGGTCGCGACGTACGCCGAGGGTGGGACGCCGGAGACCCTGGGCGCGACCGTGCGGCTGAGCCCGCGCACGGGCGCGACCACCACCCGGCGCTGGGAGGCCCATCCCCACTGCGGCTGCGCGTGGCGGACCCAGGCGTCCGACGTGCCCGCGCCGCCCCGGGGGGACGACGCGCGACCGGCTCGTTGAACGGTGTTCATCATCTGCCCACCCCCGGGGCAGAATGGCTCCCATGGCCGACCTCCCGCGCAGAGCCGTCACCCGCACGGCCCGCTTGGCCGGTCTCCCCCTCGGGTACGCCGGACGCACGGCCGTCGGCATGGGCAAGCGTCTGGGCGGCGCCCCGGCCGAGGCCGTGCTGACCGAGGTCCAGCAGCGCACCGCCGAACAGCTCTTCCGCACGCTCGGCGACCTCAAGGGCGGGGCCATGAAGTTCGGCCAGGCCCTGTCGATCTTCGAGGGCGCCCTGCCGGAGGAGGTCGCGGCCCCCTACCGCGAGCAGCTGACCAAGCTGCAGGACTCCGCTCCCCCGATGTCGAAGGCGGTCGTGCACCAGCAGCTGGTGCGCGAGCTCGGCGCGGGCTGGAAGCGCAGCATCGTCGAGTTCGACGAGGAGCCCGCCGCGGCCGCCTCGATCGGGCAGGTCCACCGGGGGCGGTGGAAGGACGGCACCGACGTCGCCATCAAGCTGCAGTACCCCGGTGCCGAGCAGGCCCTGCTCTCGGACCTCAAGCAGATCACGCGGCTGGCCCGCACCTTCGGCGGGCTCTTCCCCGGCATCGACGTCCGCGCACTCGCCGAGGAGCTGCGCGACCGGGTCGCCGAGGAGCTCGACTACGCCCTGGAGGCGGAGGCGCAGCAGGTCTTCCACGACGCCCTGCGCGACGACCCGCACTTCGTGGTCCCGCGCCCGATCGCGCACGGCAAGCGGGTCATCGTCAGCGAGTGGATGCCCGGCTCCTCCTCGCTGGCCAAGGTCATCGCCGACGGCACGCAGGAGGAGCGCGACCACTGGGGCGGGCTCTACGCACGCTTCATGTTCGAGGGCCCCGCCCGCACCGGGCTGCTCCACGCCGACCCCCACCCGGGCAACTTCCGTGTGGTGCCCGACCCCGACGGCGGGGCGCCCCGGCTCGGCGTGCTGGACTACGGCGCCGTGGCGCGACTGCCCGAGGGCACGCTGCCCCGCACGCTCGGGCGGCTCATGCGGATCTCGCTGTCCGACGACTACGACGCGATGCTGGCCTTCCTGCGCGACGAGGGCTTCATCAAGCCCCACATCCGGGTGCGGGCCGGTGACCTCGGCGCCTACCTCGGCCCGTTCACCGAGCCGGCCCAGACCGAGACCTTCCGGTTCTCGCGCGACTACATGCGAGCCCAGCTCGTGCGGCTGCAGGACCTCTCGCAGCCGGAGAACCAGGTCGCCTTCCGGCTGAACCTGCCGCCGGAGTACCTCCTCATCCACCGCACCTTCACCGGCGCCGTCGGGGTGCTGTGCCAGCTCGAGGCCGAGGTCGGGTTCCGCCGGGTGCTCGAGGAGTCGATGCCGGGGTTCACCGACCCGGTCTGATCACCAGTGCTCGCGGTCGAGCTTCCCCTCCATCGACCGCAGGTGGGCTCGGGTGCAGGTGTCGCAGTAGCGCAGCACCCGTCCGCGCTCGGTCGAGACCGTCCAGGTCACCGGGGGCACGCCCTCGGGAGCCGCCACGCCGCAGTGGTCGCACGTCGCACCTGCCTCGCTCACCGTTCCACCGTAGACCGCGCGCTGCCCGGTCCGGCGTCCCTCGCAGCGGACGAGGAGGAAAAAGAGAACCGGCCCTGACGATCTCCTCGAGGGAGTCGTCAGGGCCGGTCGGGTGCGACAGGCCGGTCGCCCGGGGGGCAATCCGGTCCGATCGAGGTCACAGGCTCCTCGCGACAGCGACGCGAGCCATGGCCGCGGCGCGCTCCGCGCGACGCGACAGCCGGCGGGCGGTCGTTGCCTGGCGGCCGCGCCGTGCGGCGCGGGCCTCACCCATGCGCTCGGCCATGTAGGCCTGCTGCATCTGCTCGGTGGCGTAGTAGTTCATCTCACTGCTCTTTCTCGAGGTGGTGCCGGATGGTGCGGACAGGTGGTGCGGTGGTGCGGGTGGTGCGGTGGTGCGGTGGTGCGGGTGGTCAGGCGGCGACGGGGTTCTTGCGGGGCCGGCCACGGGGCCGCTTGCGCGGGACGACCACGCCCTGCACGAGCAGCTGGCCTCCCCACACCCCCCAGGGCTCCCGACGCTCGATGGCGCTGGCCAGGCAGGCCTCCCGGACGGGGCACCCGCCGCAAAGGGCCTTCGCCAGCTCCACGTCGCTGGGCGACTCGGCGAAGAAGAGCTCCGGGTCCTCGCGGTGGCACGGCAGCTGCTCCTCGTCGACGCCCACGCTGGGTCTCAGCGCGTCGAGGACGGTGGTACTCATCTCATTTCCTCCTGGTGTGACTTCTTCTTTGGTGGTGACCAAACAGAAAGGCCGCGGATCCCGGGTGTCGGGTTCCGCGGCCTGGAGGCTGCCGAGTGGGAGGTGTACTCCTACGTCGGTGGTCTCCAGGCAGGGGTGCCCGGGAAGGTGGCGCCGGCGGTGACGATCCGATCGCGCGAGACGGCGCCCTCGACGAGAGCGGTCTCCTGCAGACGCACGTCACCCGTGACACGGAGCTGGGCGTCGGGCGACACGAGGTGCCACGCGCCGTCAGCGCAGAAACCGGACATGGCAAAGCCGTCCTTCGTCTGGGAGTTCGAGTAGCTGATCATCAGGGGCACCTCCTCTCGGGCCTCGTCGGCGTCGTTGGTCCGGGACGGACCGGGCCGGGTTCTCACCCGACGAGACATCACGGTACTCACGGCGTCCCCGAGACCGCAAACGATTTATTGCCGGTTTTCTCAGAAACTTTTTCTCGGGCCCTGCGACCCGAGCCGTTGGTCCTCCGGCGCATGGCCCGATCGGGCGGACGGCCGGGGGTCCAGCAGGGTCCGGCTGGGTCCGGCAGGGTCCGAGTCAGTCGAGCGTGGGCTGGTCGTCGTCCGCGGTGACGGTGCCGCCCGCCACCAGGGTGAGCACGGCGTCGCCGTACTTCTCGAGCTTGGAGGCCCCGATGCCGTTGATGGCCAGCATCGCCTGGGCGCTGCCGGGCTGCACCTCGGCGATCGCCTGCAGGGTCAGGTCGGTGAAGACGACGTACGCCGGCACGGAGTCGGCCTTGGCGGTCTCGGCCCGCCACGCGCGCAACCGCTCGAAGAGCGCCTCGTCGTAGCTGGACTCGCACCCCTCGTGCCGACCGATGCGGCGCTCGGCCACCGACGTCAGGGCCGCACCGCAGACGCGGCAGACGCTGCGCGCCTTGCCCTTGCCCGCCTTGCCACGGCTCGGTCCGCGGGCGGCGCGGACCGCGTCGGAGGGTGACTCGGGGCGCAGGCCGTCGAGGAAGCGGGAGGGCTTGCGGCTGGCCCGACCGCCGGGGTTGCGGGCCAGGGCCCACGACATCACCAGGTCGCGCCGGGCGCGGGTCATGCCGACGTAGAGCAGCCGGCGCTCCTCCTCCACCGAGGCCGGGGAGTCCAGCGACGCCGAGTAGGGCAGGGTGCCGTCGACGAGGCCGGCGAGGAAGACGGCGTCCCACTCCAGGCCCTTGGCGGCGTGCAGGGTGGCGACGGTGACGCCGTCGGCGGCGGGGGCGTGCTGCTCGGCCGCGCGCCGGTCGAGGTCGGCGACGAAGTCGCTGACGGTGACCGAGCCGGGACCTCCCGGCGCGGCCGCGACGAACGATGCTGCCTGGTCGACGATGGCCTGCAGCGACTCCCAGCGGTCGCGGACGTTGCCGCGCGAGGTGGGCGCGTCACGGGCCCAGCCCATGCCGGCCAGCACGTCGCTCACCAGACCCACCACGCCGGCGTCGGCGGCGTCGACGACGGTGGCGGCGCTCTCGGTGCGGTCGGCTGCGGCACGCGCCGACCCGCGCAGCAGCGTGACGGCCTGGCGGACCTCGGGCCGGGCGAAGAAGCGGTCACCGCCGCGGACGACGTAGGGGACGCCGCGGGACGCGAGCGCCTCCTCGAACGCCTCGGACTGGGCGTTGATGCGGAAGAGGACGGCGATCTCGCCGGGCGCCGTGCCGGCGTCGACCAGCGAGCGGATCTGTGCCGCCGTCGACTCCGCCTCCTCGACCTCGTCCGCGTGCTCGTGGAACTGCAGGGCGGGACCGGAGGGCCGCTGGGCGCGCAGCTGCACCGACCGGGTGCCGCTGCCGGCCAGCAGCCGGTTGGCACCCTCCACGACCTCCGGGGTGGAGCGGTAGTTGCGGACCAGCTCGATGCTGGTGGTGCCGCGGTAGCGCCGCGGGAGGTCGAGCAGGTGGTGCGAGCTGGCTCCCGCGAAGGTGTAGATGGTCTGAGCCGGGTCGCCGACCACGCACAGGTCGTCGCGACCGCCCAGCCACAGGTCGAGCAGCGCCGCCTGGATGGGGCTGACGTCCTGGTACTCGTCGACGACGAAGTGGTGGTACTGCCGGCGCACCTCGGCCGCGACCCGCTCGTCCTCGGCCAGGATGGCCGCGGCGCACAGCAGCACGTCCTCGAGGTCGATGCGGTCGGCCTCGCGCTTGACCTCCTCGTAGGAGGCGAACACGGCGGCGACCGTGCGGGCGTCGAGGTTGCTGACCTCGCGGCCGCGGGCCGACGCCACGGCCGGGTAGTCGTCGGGGCGGACGTTGCTGACCTTGCTCCACTCGATCTCCGAGGCCAGGTCGCGCAGGGTCGCCTGCTCGATGCGCAGCCGGTTGCGACGCGCGGCACCAGCCACGAAGGGCAGCTTGGAGTCCATGACGGGCGGCAGCGGGCCGCCGTACACCTTGGGCCAGAAGTAGCGCGCCTGGCGCAGCGCGGCGGAGTGGAACGTGCGTGCCTGCACCCCGGAGGCCCCCAGGCGCTGCAGGCGTGAGCGCATCTCGCCCGCCGCCCGGACGGTGAAGGTCACCGCCAGCACCTGCTGGGGGTTGTAGACACCGGTCGCCACGCCGTAGGCGATGCGGTGGGTCAGCGCCCGGGTCTTGCCCGTGCCGGCGCCGGCCAGCACCCGCACCGGTCCGCGCAGGGCGAGGGCCACCTCCCGCTGCTCGGGGTCCAGTCCCGCCAGCAGCGCCTCCGGGTCGCCGCCGACGCGGGGCGCGTCACCCGCCCCCGAACCGGCAAGCGAAGGTGACGTGGACGACATCGGCATGGTGGAACAGGCTCCTGGGAACGGTCGTTGTGACAGTGACGCCAACTGTAGGTCCAGGGAAGGACACAACATGCCGGGCACGACCGCCGAGACGAGCGACACGGGCACCAGCCTCGTGACGATGTACTCCACGCCGTGGTGCGGCTACTGCCGTCGGCTCAAGACGCAGCTGGACCGCGAGGGCATCGAGATCGACGTCGTCGACATCGAGCAGCAGCCAGAGGCGGCCCAGATCGTGGCCGACATCAACCACGGCAATCAGACCGTCCCGACGCTCGTCTACCGCGACGGCACCGCCCAGACCAACCCCTCGGTGAAGCAGGTCCAGGCGAAGCTCGCCGAGCTCGCCGGCTGACCCGGCATGCCCGACTCATCCGGCCGGCCCGGCTGACCCGGCTGACCCGGCTCGGTCAGCGGTTCACCACTGGCCGGGCAGCGGGCCGCCGTACCACGCCTCGATCAGCGAGCGGCTGATCGAGATGCCGCCCGGCAGCACGAGCTGGCCCGCCTCCGTCTCGGCCCGCATCTCCTCGCGGGTGAACCAGCGAGCGTCCTCGATCTCGTCGTCGTCGATGGTGATCTCGGTGCTCGTGGCGCGCGCGAAGAAGCCGACCATGAGGCTGGAGGGGAACGGCCACGGCTGGTTGCCGAAGTAGGTCACCTCGGTGACCTCGATGCCGGCCTCCTCACGGACCTCGCGCGCGACCGCGTCCTCGAGGCTCTCCCCCGGGTCGACGAAGCCGGCCAGGGTCGAGAAGCGCCCCTCGGGCCAGACCGCCTGGCGCCCGAGGAGCGCCCGCTCGCCGTCGGTCACGAGCATGATCACCGCGGGGTCGGTGCGCGGGAAGTGCTGGCGGCCGCAGGCCTCGCACTGCAGCACGTAGCCGCCGCGGCTCGCGACGAGACCGCCGCCGCACCGGCCGCAGAAACGGTGCGCCCGACGCCACTCCCACATCGCCTGCGCCTGGACCAGGAACCCGCGGTCGACCGCGGCCAGGTCCGGGCCCAGCTCGCGCAGCTGGCCCCAGTCGTCGGGCGCCCGGAAGGCCTTGGTGGGCAGCACGGCGTAGTGGACGACGCCCTGACGCTCCCCCAGCAGCAGCCGCTCGCCCTCGGGCGCCTCGGCCGGTGCGAGCCAGCGGACGGCGTCGCGGTCGTCGGTCAGCGGGAACCGGCCGCCGGCGAGCACCAGCACCCGGGTGCCGGGGTCCGCCCACGTCTCGGCGAGCCAGGTGTCGTCGGTGCGACGCTCCCCGATCCGCTCGTGGCTGCGCTGCGACATGGCCACGTCGACGGCGTACGGGGGCGGGAACTCGTCGGGGGCAGCAGGCACGCTCCGACCCTAGGACCTGGCTGGTCGCCGGGCCCCGGGTCCGCCTCTACAGTGGCCGCCATGAGCACCCACATCGGCGCCGAGCCCGGCCAGATCGCCCCCCACGTCCTGATGCCCGGCGACCCGCTGCGTGCGAAGTGGATCGCCGAGACCTTCCTCGACGACGCCACCTGCTACTCCGAGGTGCGCGGGATGCTCGGCTACACCGGCACCTTCGAGGGACGGCCGGTCTCGGTGCAGGGCTCGGGCATGGGGCTGCCCTCGTTCTCGATCTACGCCACCGAGCTCTTCAACGACTACGGCGTGCAGTCGGTGGTCCGGGTCGGCTCCTGCGGCGCACTGTCGCCGGACCTCGCGGTGCGGGACGTCGTGATCGCCTCGGGCGCCTGCACGGACTCGTCGATGAACCGGATCCGGTTCGAGGGCCTCGACTACGCCCCCGTCGCCGACTTCGACCTCCTGCGGCGCGCCTACGACGCCGCCCAGGACCAGCCCGTCACCTCGAAGGTGGGTCTGCTGCTGAGCAGCGACTCCTTCTACCACCCGCGCCCGGAGCTGACCACGCGGATGGCGGAGTACGGCGTGCTGGCGATCGAGATGGAGGCGAGCGCGCTCTACACCCTCGCCGCGAAGTACGGCCGGCAGGCGCTGGCCATCTGCACCGTCAGCGACCACATCCTCACCGGCGAGGAGACCACCGCCGTCGAGCGGCAGGAGACCTTCACCCACATGGTCCACATCGCGCTCGCCGCCCTCCCCTCCGCCTGACCCGGCCGGCGGTCTCAGGAGGGACGCAGCAGCGCCTCGAGACCGGCACGGTCGGGCAGGTCGTCGACGACGACGAGGTCGTCGTCGCGCACGTAGTAGAACGCGGCCCGCACCTTCTCCAGGGGTACGCCGTGCAGCTCGCTCCAGGCGACCCGGTAGACGGCCAGCTGGACCGGGTCGGCGGTGTGGGCCCGGTTGGTCTTCCAGTCCACGACGAGCACGGACCCGTCGGGCTCCTCGAAGACGGCGTCGATCCGGCCGCGGACCACCTGGCCGGCCAGCACCACCGCGAACGGCGGCTCGACCGCGAGCGCCCGCCGCTCCCCGAAGACGCCCTCGCGGAACCGGGTCACCAGGGCGGCGAGGTCGGACTCGCCCTCGACCGCCTGGTCGGCCCGCCCGCTGAGCTCGTCGGGGTCGACCAGGAGCTCCTGGCGCGCCGGCCCGAGGTAGCCCTCGACCCAGGCGTGGAAGCGGGTGCCGAAGCGCGCCGCCGGTGAGGGCGGGCGGGGCATGGGACGGGCCAGGGAGGCGGCGAAGCCCTCGGGGTCGGAGCGCAAGGAGGCGAGGGCGGTGGCGGACAGCGCGCTCGGCAGGGCCAGCTCCACCTCGAGCACCCGGCGGGCGCGGGCCTCGGCCACGAGCCGCTCGATCTCGGCGTCCCAGCGCTCGACGTCGGCCAGCTCGACCAGCGTCAGGTCGGGCTCCTCGACCGGGCCCGCCCTCACCTCGTCCCGCACCGCGCGGACCAGCGCCGCCGCCTCGTGGCGCCGTGCGGTCTCGGCGGTGTGGGCGCTGCGCGGCCAGGGCACCTCGGTGGACCCCGAGGTGAACGGGTTGGGCGACTTCGGCTCCGGCATCTCCGGCCACTCCGGCAGGGGCCCGGTCCGGACGCCGGTCGCCACCTCGTCCTCGAGCAGCCCGCGCAGGGTGCGCTGGTAGTCCGAGGGCCCGTGGATCCGGCTCGTCTGCCCCCAGACGTAGGAGCTGACCCAGAGCTCGTGACGCGGCCGGGTGAAGGCGACGTACGCCAACCGGGCCTCCTCGGCGCTCTCGTAGGTCTTCCACTGCGTCTTGAACGCGTCGAACTCCGCCTTGCTCACGCCGTCGAGCACCGGGAGGTCGGCGGCGTCACCGCGCAGCTCGAACGGCAGCGACGGCGCCGTGGTCACCCAGGTCGGGCGGGTCTGCGAGGTCGGGAACTTCTGCTGCGCGACCCCGACGCAGAAGACGACGTCCCACTCCAGGCCCTTGGAGCGGTGCACGGTGAGCAGCTTGACGCTGTCGGCCTCCGACGGCGTCGCCTGGTCGAGGCCGGTGCCGTCCTCGCTCTCGGCCTGCAGGTAGCCGAGCAGGGCCGGCAGCGACACGTCGCCGTCGACGGCCTGGAACTCGGCGACCGCCTTGACGAAGAGGTCGAGGTTGTCGCGGCGGGCCGCGGCCGCGGGACTGACCGAGGACGCCAGCTCGACGTCGAGCCCCGAGGTGTCGATGATGCGGCGCACCAGGTCGAGCAGCGGCTCGCCGGCGTGCTGGCGCATCCGCCGCAGCTCCGCGGACAGCTCGCCGAAGCGCTCCACGGCCTCCGCGGAGTACGCCGCGGCGCCGGGGTCGTCGAGCGCGTCGGCCAGCGCCGGGATCTCGGTCGGGTCCGACCCCGCGACGGCGTCGGCGAGCTCCTCGTCGACCGAGCGGTCGCGGTCCCGGTCGGCGGGCCCGCGGACCACGGTCAGCTCACGGGCGCGCCGCCCGAGCAGCGCGAGGTCGCGGGGGCCGATCGCCCACCGCGGACTGGTGAGCAGGGTGAGCAGCGAGGCGTTGTCGGACAGGTCGTGCAGCAGGCTGAGGGTGGCGACCACCTCGCTGACCTCGGGCAGGCCGAGCAGCCCGTTGAGGCCGACGATCTCGACGGGCACCTCGGCGTCGGTCAGCGACCCGAAGACGCGGGCGGCGTACTTGTTGTCCCGCACCAGCACCGCGACGTCCTTCCACGCCCGCTCACCGCCGCCGGGGTTGGGGCGCTCCCGCGCGGCGCGGATGGCGCCGGGCAGCCAGGCCAGCTCGTGCTCGTCGTGCTCGAAGGCCTCCGCGTGGAGGTCCCCCGGTGTCGCGTCGGGCGGTGGCTCGAGGGGCAGGACGCGCAGGTCGACGGGGGTGATCGGCTCGGGCATGGCGGCGACCATGCGGTTGGCGAGCTCGAGGATCCGGGAGCCGGACCGCCGGTTGACCGTGAGCGAGTGCTGGGTGACCGCGGTCGAGCCGTCGGCGACGGGGAAGCTCTCGCCGAAGCGGATGATGTTCGACACCGACGCGCCGCGCCAGCCGTAGATCGCCTGGTTGGGGTCGCCGACCGCCATGACCGCGTGCCCCCGCCCCCCGCGCGGACCCGTGCCGGGCGCGGGACCGGAGAACAACCGCGACAGCAGCAGCGCCTGGGCGACCGAGGTGTCCTGGTACTCGTCGAGCAGCACCACCCTGAAGCGGCCCCGCTCGATCTCCCCCACCTCGGGGCACTCGGTGGCGAGGCGGGCGGCGAGCTCGATCTGGTCGGAGAACTCCATGAGGCCGAGGCCGCGCTTGAGCGCGCGGTACTCGCGGACCAGCCCGAGCAGCTCGGCCCGCTCGCCGAACTTGGCGGCGCACTTGCGGGCGTCCGCGACGTAGGTCTTCCGGGTCTCGGTCGCGACGAGCTCGTCGACCAGCGGTCCCCAGTGCTCCTGCACCCGGTCGACGTCGTCGGGGTCGACCAGGTGCTCGCTCATCGCGGAGTCGAGCGTGAGCATCCAGCCGATGACGGTCTCGGGGTGGTCGGACAGCAGCGTGACCGGGGCGGAGTGGCGCGCCACCACCCGGGCCGCGAGCTGGAAGCGCGAGGCGTCCGCGACCACCCGGGTGTCGGGCTCGTGCCCGATGCGCAGGCCGTGGTCGCCGAGCAGGGCGGCGGCGTACGAGTGGTAGGTCGACACGGTCGGCTCGAGCACCTCGGGCTCGTCCTCCCCGGCGGTGCCCGGGCGCCCGGGCTCCGGCAGGATGCCGGCGGCGGTCAGCGTCTCGCGGACCCGGGTGGCGAGCTCGGAGGCGGCCTTCGAGGTGAAGGTCAGACCCAGGACCTCCTCGGGGCGGACCTGGCCGGTGCCGACCAGCCACACGACCCGCGCCGCCATGAGGGTGGTCTTGCCGGAGCCGGCCCCGGCGATCACGACGGCCGGCTCCAGCGGAGCGGTGACCGCGGCGAACTGCTGGGCGCTGAGCGGGTAGTCGGCGCCCATGAAGCGCTGCAGTGCCTCGGGGGTGTCGAGGACGGGCGGGGCAGGTGTGCTGCTCACGACATCACCGACCCGGACGTCTTGGTCGGGCAGAGCAGCTCGAAGGCGCAGTAGCGGCAGTGCGTGCCCTCGACGGCGGGGAACTCCTCGTCGCGCACCCGGCGGACGGCCGACTCGATCTGCACCTCGACCGGGCGCCGGCCGGACTCGTCCGGCTGCTGCGGCGCCTGCTCCTGCACCTTGACCCGCCCGCCCACCTCCTGGCGCAGCTGCACGAGCTCGGCTCCGCCGGGCTCGGCCCCGCGCCCGAGCGCCTCGCGGAACGCCCCCGCCTCGGCGGCCAGCTGGTAGAGACCGAGCTGGGCGTTCTCGCGGACGTCGCTGGCGCGCGGCGGGTTCTTCGAGGTCTTGAAGTCCACCACGACGACCCGCCCCTCGCTGTCGACCTCGACCCGGTCGGCGGAGCCGTTGAGGCGCACCGTCGTGCCGCCGACCTCGACGTCGACGGTGAAGCTCTGCTCGCTGGCGACGTGGGTGCGCGGGTTGGCCGTCTGCCACGTGAGGTAGCGGGTCAGCGCGGCCCGCACCTCGGCGTACTCCTTGACGCTGGACCAGGGCGTGCGGAAGGCGATCTGGCCCCAGACCGCGGAGACGTGCTCCATCAGGGTGTCGACGCCCACGCCCGCGGGCTCGCCGAACTCGCCCTGCACTACCCGGTCGACGAGCGTGTGCACGACGTTGCCGAAGCCCTGGGCCTGGCTGGAGGCGACGACGCCACCCGCCTCGCGGGACAGGAACCACTGGGTCGGGCAGGTCAGCAGGCCGTCGAGCATGGAGGCGCTGACCGAGAGCGGGGCGTCGGGGTCGCGCACGGGCGCGGGGGCGGCGGTCCAGTCGCGCAGGCCCCACCAGCGGTCCGGGTCGGCGGCCGGCACCAGCAGGCTGCCGCTCACGGGTCCCGTGGCGGAGCCGCTCGACTCCTCCGGGCCCGACCCGAGCCGCAGGTCGGCGAGCCGGGCCAGACGCAGCGCCGCAGCCCGCCGTACGGCGTCGTTGGTCGCCGGATCCGCGACGGTGCGCCGCAGCTCGGCGACCAGACCGTCGAGGGTGAGCGGACGACGGGGGCGGCCCTGCACCACCTCCGCGTCCTTGCCGAGATCCGCGAGGAACCGCGACGGCTGCTCGCCGTCGTCGTCGGGCGAGGCGACCGCGGTGACGACCAGGCGCTGGCGGGCCCGGGTGCAGGCGACGTAGAAGAGCCGGCGCTCCTCGGCGAGCAGGGCCCGGGTCTCGACGGGCGGCAGCTCCCCCTCGGCCCCGAGCCGGTCGGAGGCGAGCAGCGTCGACCGGCGCCGCAGGTCGGGCCAGGCACCCTCCTGCACGCCGTGGAGGACGACGAGTCGCCACTCCAGCCCCTTGGAACGGTGAGCGGTGATCAGCCGGACGGCCTCGCCACGCACCCCGCGGTCGGCGAGGGAGTCGGAGGGGATCTGCTGGGCCGACAGCGTCTCGAGGAACACCGCGGCCGTGGTGTGGCCGCGCTGCTCCTCCGCCTTGGCCGCCTCCTCGAAAAGCGCCACGACCGCGTCGAGGTCGCGGTGGGCCCGCATCGCGCCCGACCCGCCGGAGGTGGCCAGCGTGCGCAGCTGCTCGGGCCACCGGGTGCCCGACCACAGCGTCCACAGCACCTCCTCGGCGGTGGCCCCGGCGGTCGCGAGCGCGGCGGTGCGGCGCAGCAAGGCGGCGAGCCGCCGGACCTTGTCCGTGCCGCGCCCCGTCGGCAGGCCGTCGAGGAGCGAGGGGTCGAGCACGGCGCACCGCACGAGCTCCCGGCTCGAGCGGGGCCGGCCGCCGTCGGCGAGCACCTGCTGCTTCTCGCGCCGGTGCAGCGCCCGGGCCATCAGCCGGATCTCGGCGGCGTCGAGCCCGCCGAGCGGCGAGAGCAGCAGGCCCTCGGCCCGCTCCGCGTCGACGTGGTGCGGGTCCTGGGGGTCGTCGGTGTCGAGGTGGAGGGCGGCCGACAGCGCGTCCAGCAGCGGCTGGGTGCCCGACTCCGCCACCAGCGGGGTGTCGTCGGCGCCCACCTCGACCGGCACGCCGGCCGCGACCAGGTTGCGCCGCAGCACCGGGATGCTGGCGCGTCCCGAGCGGACCAGCACCGCCATCTCCGACCAGGGCACCTCGTCCTCGAGGTGCGCCCGCCTCAGCAGGTCGGCGACGTGCTCGACCTCGGCGCGGGCGGTGTCGTAGTGGCGGACCTCGACCCGCCCAGGACCCAGCGGGCCCTCGACCGGGAGCGGCTCGCGGAACGCCCGGAAGGCGTCGGTCGGGATGGCGCCGGTGGTGGGCAGGGTGGCGGCGATCCGCCGCGACGCGGTCAGCAGCCGCGGCCCGAAGCGTCGGGTCGTCTGGAGCGCGACGACCGGGGCGCGCCCGCCGTCGCGGGCGCGGAACTCGTCGGGGAAGTCGAGGATGCCGCGGACCTCGGCGCCCCGGAAGCCGTAGATCGACTGGTCGGGGTCGCCGACGACCACGAGGTTGCGGCCGTCGCCGGCCAGCGCCCGCAGCAGCGCCACCTGGGAGGGGTCGGTGTCCTGGTACTCGTCCACGAGGACCCACTGGTAGCGCGCGCGCAGGTCGCGCTGCACCTCAGGACGCGCGGCCAGGCCTGCCGCCCGGGTGACGAGGTCGGCGTAGTCGAGGGCGCTCTCGGAGTCGAGGACGTCGAGGTACTGCTCGAGGAACTGCCCGCCGGCCACCCACTCCGGACGGTTCGCCGCCTTGCCGGCGGTGACCATGTCGACCGGGTCGAGCCCCCGCTCGCGGGCGCGGGCGAGCAGCATCTGCACCTCGCGGGCGAAGCCGCGCGTGCGGCGGGCCGGCGCGAGCGCGTCGGGCCAGGCCACGGACTCGGGCGTCGGCTCCAGGAGGCGCCGCACCACGACGTCGGCCTGGGGCGCGGACAGCAGCCGCAGCGGGGCGGCGTACGCCTCGACCGGGGCGTGACGGCGCACGAGCGAGTAGGCGAAGGAGTGGAAGGTGGCGCTCAGCGACGAGCCCAGCGTGCGGCCGAGCCGGGCGGTGACCCGGTCGCGCAGGCTGTCGGCGGCCTTGCGGCTGAAGGTCAGCGCCAGCACCTGGTCCGGCGCGACGCCGCGCCGCTCGACGAGGTCGACGACGAGCTCGACCAGCGTGGTCGTCTTGCCCGTGCCCGGCCCCGCGAGCACGAGCAGCGGCCCGGCGTCGTGCGCCAGGACGGCCTTCTGCGAGGTGTCCAGCTGCGGGGGCGGCGCGGCGGGCGGCGGTCCGGCCAGGGTGTACGTCGTCATCGGGACCCATCCCAGCACGCACCGTCGACACAACCCAGGCACGCCCCCTCGGCACCGGCGGCTAGCGTTCCCAGGATGCAGCCCCCGACGCAGCCCATCGGCCCCCTCGCGGGAGTCCTCGTCGTCGACCTGACCCGCGCCCTGGCCGGTCCGCACGCCACCATGATGCTGGGCGACCTCGGCGCCCGTGTGGTCAAGGTCGAGGCCCCGGGCCACGGTGACGACTCCCGGACCTGGGGCCCGCCGTTCCTCGAGCGCGACGGCGAGCGGACCTCGACGTACTTCCTGGCGGCCAACCGCAACAAGGAGTCGCTGACGCTCGACCTCAAGGACACGAGCGAGGGCGGGGACCGGGCCGTGCTGGAGGAGCTCGTCCGGCGCGCCGACGTGCTGGTCGAGAACTTCCGGGTCGGCGTGATGGACCGTCTCGGGCTGGGCGTCGATCGCCTCCACGAGCTCAACCCCGGTCTCGTGGTCCTGTCGATCACGGGATTCGGGCACGACGGCCCGGAGGCGATGCGGGCCGGCTACGACCAGATCGCGCAGGGCGAGGGTGGCCTGATGAGCCTCACCGGCGACACCGACCCCACCAAGACCGGCGTCCCGATCGCGGACCTGCTGGCAGGGATGAACGGCGCCTACGGGGTGGCGGCAGCGCTGTTCGAGCGGGAGCGGGCGCGCGCCGCGGGCGAGCCGGCGCCGGGGCGGGTGGTGCGCACCAGCCTGCTGTCGAGCGTGGTGGGCGTGCACGCCTACCAGGGCACCCGGTGGACCGCCGGCCACGAGGTGCCGGGGCTCCAGGGCACCCACCACGCGGCGATCGCGCCGTACGGCCTGTTCCACACGGCCACCTCGCCGGTCCAGGTGGCGTGCGGCAGCGAGGGGCTGTGGCGTGCGTTCGCGCCGGTCGTCGGCCTCGACCCGGCCGAGGCGCGGTTCGCGACCAACCTCGACCGCGTGACGAACCGCGAGGAGCTGACCGCCGCGATCGAGGCGGCGATGGCCGACGCCCCCGCGGAGGACTGGCTGGAGCGGCTCGCCTCGGCGGGCGTGCCGTCGGGGAAGGTGCGGTCGGTCGACGACGTCTACCGCTGGGAGCAGACGCTCTCGCAGGGCCTGCTGATCGGCGTCGAGCACCCGGTGCACGGGACGGTGCAGCTGCCCGGGTCGGCGCTGCGGCTCGACGACCAGCCGTTCTCCGGCGGGCGCGCGGAGCACCTCGCCCCGCCGCTGCTGGGCCAGCACGACGCGGCGCTGCGCGGCGAGCTCGGCTTCGGCTGAGGCCAGGCCCGCGGGCGGCCCCGGTCGACCGGGGTCAGCCGGGGACGACCCGGGTGCCGCTGCTCCCGGCGACGGCGTCGCCGAGGGCGTGGAGCGAGGTGATGACCCCGGTGCCTCCGCCCCGCTCGACGAAGTCGCAGACCGCGGCGACCTTCGGCCCCATCGACCCCGCCGGGAGCCGCTCGCGGGACGCGATCTCGCGCATCCGGCTGGCGGTGACCTCGCCGACCGGCTCCTCCGCGCCGGTCCCCCAGCCGGTCACCACGTGCGGCACGTCGGTCGCGACCACGAGCAGGTCGGCGGCCAGGTGCACCGCCACCACGGCCGCGGTCAGGTCCTTGTCGACGACCGCCTCGACCCCGCGCCACGACCGGTCGGGCTCACCGACGACCGGGACGCCGCCGCCCCCGGAGCAGACGACGACGAAGCCGGCCGCCAGCAGGGCGTCCGCCGCGGGGGCGTCGACGCAGTCGCGTGGTGCGGGTGAGGGCACGACGCGCCGCCAGCCCCTGCCGGGGGTGTCGACGAATTGTTGTCCGTGTGACTTCAACACTTCGGTCTCGTCGATGTCGAGGTAGCGCCCGATCGGCTTCGAGGGTGCGAGGAACCCCGGGTCGTCGGCCGAGACGAGCGTCCGCGAGACGAGCGTCGCCGTACGACGGGAGCTGCCGCGGCGAGCCAACGCACCGTCGAGGGCGTTCATCAGGGTGAACCCGATGGTCGCCTGGGTCTGGGCCACGCACCAGTCGAGCGGGATCGGCGCCACCGCGTGCGCGGCCAGCTCGTTCTTGACCAGCAGGTTGCCGACCTGGGGACCGTTGCCGTGGGTCAGGACGACCTCGTGGCCGGCGACCACGAGGTCGGCGATCGGCTCCGCGGCCTCCGCCACCGCGGCCTGCTGGTCCTCCACGCGCGCCCGCCCGTCCGGCGACGACAGGGCGTTGCCGCCGAGGGCGATGACGATGCGCATGCGGGAGCCTCAGCGGCCCAGGGCCTCGGCCTCCGCGCCGATCGTGGTGTCGTCGCCGTGACCGGTGTGCACCACGGTGTCGTCGGGCAGCGGGAAGAGCCGCGTCCTGATCGACTCCTTGATGACGTCGGCGTCGCTGAAGGACCGCCCGGTCGCGCCGGGACCGCCCTGGAACAGGGTGTCCCCGGTGAAGACGGCGCCCAGGTCGGGGGCGAAGAAGCAGACCGCACCCGGGGCGTGGCCCGGGGTGTGGAGGACGGTCAGCTTGATGCCGCCGACGTGCAGGTCCTGGTCGTCGCTCAGGTCGACGTCCCAGAGCAGGTCGGGGTGGGTCAGCTCCCACAGCGGCTTCTCGTCGGGGTGCAGCAGGATCGGCGCCCCGGTCGCCTCACGGAGCTCCGGGGCGACCCGCACGTGGTCGTCGTGCGCGTGGGTGCAGAGGATGGCGGCGAGCTTGCGACCACCGACCACGTCGAGGATCTTCTCGGTGTCGTGGGGGGCGTCGATGACGACGCACTCCTCCTCGTTGCCGATGACCCAGACGTTGTTGTCGACCTCGTGGGTCTCGCCGTCGAGCGAGAAGGTGCCGGAGGTGACGACGTGGTCGAGGCGGACGCCGTCGGAGTGCGACATGGCCATCAGAACATCACCACCGAGCGCAGCACGTCGCCGTGGTGCATCTTGTCGAAGGCGGCCTCGATGTCGTCGAGACCGATGCGCTCGGAGACGAACGCGTCGAGGTCGAGACGACCCTGCTGGTAGAGGTCGACGAGCATCGGGAAGTCCCGGCTGGGCAGGCAGTCGCCGTACCAGGACGACTTGAGCGAGCCGCCACGGCCGAAGACGTCGATGAGCGGGATCTCGGGGATCGTCATGTCCGGGGTGGGCACACCGACCAGGACGACGGTGCCCGCGAGGTCGCGGGCGTAGAACGCCTGCTTCCAGGTCTCCGGGCGGCCGACCGCGTCGATCACGACATCGGCGCCGAAGCCGCCGGTCAGCTCCTGGATCGCCTCGACGGCGTCCTTCTCCTTGCTGTTCACGGTGTGGGTGGCGCCGAGCTTCGTGGCCCACTCCAGCTTCCGGTCGTCGAGGTCGACGGCGATGATCCTCGCCGCCCCGGCCAGCGCGGAGCCGGCGACCGCGGCCGCGCCCACGCCACCGCAGCCGATGACCGCGACGCTCTTGCCGCGGCCCACCGCACCGGTGTTGATGGCCGCACCGATGCCGGCCATCACGCCGCAGCCGAGCAGGCCCACGGCGGCCGGGTCGGCGCCGGCGTCGACCTTGGTGCACTGCCCGGAGTGGACCAGCGTCTTCTCGATGAACGCCCCGATGCCCAGCGCCGGCGACAGCTCCGTGCCGTCCTCCAGGGTCATCTTCTGCGTGGCGTTGAAGGTGGCGAAGCAGTACTGCGGCTCGCCCCGCTCGCAGGCGCGGCACTCGCCGCACACCGCGCGCCAGTTGAGGACGACGAAGTCGCCCGGCTCGACGTTGGTGACGCCCTCGCCGACGGCCTCCACGATGCCGGCGGCCTCGTGGCCGAGCAGGAACGGGAACTCGTCGTTGATGCCGCCCTCGCGGTAGTGCAGGTCGGTGTGGCACACCCCGCAGGCCTGGATCGTCACGACGGCCTCGCCCGGGCCCGGGTCGGGCACGTTCACGGTCTCGACCGTGACCGGCTCACCCTTCGCCTTGGCGACCACTCCACGCACCTGCTGCATCGCTGCTCCTCGCACTTCGTCGGTCGATCGTCAGGACCCGGGACGGAGGTCACCGGGAGGAACCGGGTACGTCGTGCCCGGGTTCCGCTCTGCCGCAAACCTAGGCGATCGCGGCTAGCGTGGTCAGCATGTCGGACACCCTCACCCTGCTCGTCGTCGGGGACGGCCCGGTCGCCGACGCGCTCCTGCCCATGGCCGGCCTCCTCGGCTGGGAGTGCCGCGCCGCCACCGAGCTCCCCGAGGCCCTCGCCGCGCTGCCCGACGCCGACGCGGTGGTGGTCACCAGCCACCACGCCGAGGTCGACGGGCCGGCCATCAAGGCGGCCCTCACCGCTCTCGCACCGGGGTCGACGTACCTCGGGGGGATGGGGTCGCGACGCACGCAGGCCCGGCGGCGCGAGTGGCTGCTTGCCAACGGCGTCACGGAGGTCGAGCTCGCCCGCGTCCACGGCCCCGCCGGCCTGGCCATCGGGGCCGACCCGCCGCCGGAGATCGCGCTGTCGATCCTCGCCGAGGCCGTCGCGGTGCTGCGCGGCGCCGAGCTGCGCGGCTCGCTGAGCGACACCGACGGCCCGATCCACCCCGACCTCCCGCCCGGCACCGCCACCTGCCCCACCGGCTGACCCTCCCGCCCGAGGAGTCCGGGCGGAGAGCCATGCTCAGGCGGCGCGGCGGGAGCGCCACCAGGGCCAGGCGCCGGTGCACCACAGCGCCCACGCGACGAGCAGCGGCTGGAAGAACAGGCGTACGACGCGCCCAGTGGTGGTGTCGAGGCCGAACGAGTCCGAGGCGTTGACGAGCTGCCACACGTTGCCGGGGAAGACCGCCACGAAGAAGACCCCGACGACCCAGCCCCACCGGGCCAGGCGCTCGCCCCGCAGCACCACCAGGCCGACGGCCAGCGCGATCTCGACCAGCCCGGAGACGACCACGATCGCCTCGCGCCACGGCAGGAAGGTCGGCGTCTGGCCCAGGAACTCGTCGGTGGCCACCAGGTGCCCGACGCCGGCGACGAGCAGGAAGGCCGCGAGCAGCAGCCGGGCGAGGAGGGCGGCGGCGGTCGGCATGGGGCCATGCTCCCCCAAGGTTCACCACGGCTCTCCGACGGCTTGCCGGGTAACGCCCGACGACGGGGCTCGTTGATCTCGTGAACCCCGCGAGAGGACCTCGATGCGCCGCGCCCTGCTCCCCCGACTGTCGCCGATGGTGGCGACCGCCCTGCTGGCGGCCCTCGCCGTCGCGACCGGCCCCTCGGCGGGCGCCCCGTCCGCCGCATCGGCTCCCGCGACCCTCGAGGTCAGCACGGTCGCCGCGACCGCCGCGGCCGAGCTCCCACGGCCCGGCACGGTCCTGCGCTCCGAGTCCCTGCGCCGCGACCTGTGGATCCCGGGGAGCACCAGCAGGGCCTTCCGGCTCACCTACGTCACCAAGGACTCCCACGAGCGTCGCGCCCGGAGCACCGGCACCGTCTTCGTCCCGCACGGGCAGCCCCCGAGGGGCGGCTGGCCGGTCGTGTCGTGGGCCCACGGCATCTCCGGGCTGGGCGACTCCTGCGCGCCGTCGAAGGTCGGCCCGGTCCTCAAGGAGCGCGACTGGTCCTACCTGCGCACCTGGATGGAGCAGGGCTACGCCGTGGTGGCCAGCGACTACGTCGGTCTCGGCACCCCCGACCTCATGCCCTACCTCCACGGCAAGGCCCAGGCCCACAGCGTCGTCGACATGGTGAAGGCCGGGCGTTCCTTCACCGCCGGCAAGGCGCGACGCCTGCGCCTCTCGGACGAATGGGTCACCATCGGTCAGTCCCAGGGCGGCGGCGCCTCGGTGTACACCGCCCGCTACGCGACGGCGTACGGCGGGAAGCGGCTGGACTTCCGCGGAGCCGTGGGGACCGGCACCCCGGCCTACATCGAGGACTACGTGAAGCTGCTCGGACCCCAGGACCCGCCGCTGACCGCCGACCTCAACGCCTACCTCGTCTACATCGTGGCGAGCCTGCGCGACGTCCACCCCGAGCTCGGCATCGACGAGATCCTCACCGACGCCGGCAAGCACTACGTCGGCCTCGCCGAGGTGCAGTGCGACGAGGAGTTCGCCGAGACCATGGACGGGGTGCTCATCAGCACCCTGTTCGAGGCGCCGATGGCCACCCTCCCCGGGCTCGACGAGACCCTGGCCGACTACATGGCGATGCCCGAGTCCGGCTTCGACACCCCGGTGTTCATGGCCCACGGTGCGGCCGACGTCGACGTGCCCTACGCCCAGACCGCCCGGTACGCCGCGCGGCTCGCGGCCAACGACGAGCCGGTCACGTTCCGGACCTACCCGAGCGACCACTCGGGCACCATGCAGGCCTCGCTGGAGGACACGGTCCCCTTCGTGCGCCGCCAGTTCCGCCGCTGACCGCTCCTCGCGGCATCGTCCGACCGGGTCCCTGAACCGATCCGTCCTCCCGTCGCGTCTAACGTTCCGAGGGACCAGACGGGTCCCGGAGACGAGGAACGATGAGCGACACGCGGCACGACGAGTTCGCGGACTTCGCCCACGCGCGCTCCGGCGCGCTCTTCCGCACCGCCTACCTCATGGTCGGCGACCACCAGATGGCCCAGGACCTCCTCCAGGAGGCCCTCACCAAGACCTTCGTCGCCTGGCCCCGGCTGCGCGACGTCGGCAGCGCCGAGCCCTACACGCGCAAGGCGATCGTCACCACGGCGATCTCCTGGAAGCGCCGCAAGGCGTGGTACGGCGAGCGTCCGGTGGAGCACCTCCCCGAGACCGCGGCGCCGGCCGACGACCCGGAGCTGCGCGACCTGGTGTGGCGCGAGCTCCAGGCTCTGCCCGCCCGGCAGCGGGCCGCCCTCGTGCTCCGGTTCTACGAGGACCTCTCGGAAGCACAGATCGCCGAGGCCATGGGCTGTGCCCGCGGCACGGTGAAGAGCCAGATCTCCCAGGGTGTCGCCAAGCTGCGCGCCCGCTTCGGTGACCGTCTCGGCCCCGACCTCGACCTCCTCGTCACCGGAAAGGTGAGCTGACATGACCTCCCTGATCACCGACGTCCTGACCGAGCGCGCCGAGCGCGCCGGGTCCCCCGTCCTCGACCTCGACCGCATCGCCGCCGACGGTGAGCACCGCGCCCGCCGCGCCCGCGTCACGCGCATCGCCGGTGCCAGCGGCGTCGGCCTGCTCGCCGCCGCCACGGTCGGCGCCGTCGTCCTCGCCGGCCTCGACGGCTCCCCCGGACGGAGCGCCACCGGGCCCGACGTGGCGGGCGCACCGTCCTCGGCCCCCGCGGCACCGGTGCCGGTGAGCCGGATGCTGAGCTACGCCACGGGCGAGAGCATCGTGGTGCCGCAGGCCGACCTCGAGCTGCGCGCCGGCAAGCGCGTCGCGTCGTTCGTCCCGGTCGACGACGGCTTCGTCTGGATGGCCCCGGAGGGCGCGGTGTCCTTCCTCCCCTCCGACGGGGGCGCCTCCACGACCATCGGGCTGACCGAACCCTCCGGCGGGGCCCTGAGGGCGGAGAACGACGGCTCGCTCGTGGCGTGGATCGACTTCGCCGTCACCGGCGGTCCCGAGCTCGTCGTCCACGACACCGCGACGGGCGCCGAGGTGCTGCGCACCGGCGAGAACCTCGACGCGGACGCCGACGCCTACCGCGACAGCCCGAACCCGGCCTACGTGTACGCCGTCGACCGCGGCTCGGTCTACTGGCGCAACAGCGCCGGGGCGGTGCGGACCGAGGTCGCCACGGGGCGCAGCGAGGTGCTCGACCCCGACGCCGGCGGCTTCAGGATCGGCGACGTCGCGGCGGGGCAGATCGCGTCGACCGCGTCGACCGGTGAAGGGGACGCACGCGACGACTCCGCCACGCGCGTCGGTCCCGGTCTCAGCGGCGGCACGGTCCTGCCCTGGTCCGGCAACGACCACCTGTCCCCCGACGCCCGCTCCATGTCCTTCGAGGACGAGGACGAGCTCGTCGTGGTCGACGTGGCCACGGGCCGGGAGGTCGGGCCCGAGAACCCGGGCTACGACTACTGGGTGGTGACGCAGTGGGTCGGCTCCGACACGGTGGCCGTCCTCGGCATCCGCGACATCGCCGCCCTGGACAACCCCGACGGCCCCGACACCGCGCCCCTGGAGTTCCTGACCTGCGAGATCCCCGACGGTGCGTGCACCGTGGTCGCGGAGGACGAGATCGACCTCAACGCCTTCGCCATCCCCGTCGGCGAGACGAGCTGATCCGCGCATCGACCCGCGTCCGCGGACGGGGCCTCCTGTGACGGAGGTCCCGTCTGCGGATCCGTGCGCCACGACGCCGGGGGACGACGCTTCGACCCACCCTCTCCGACGCTCGACGGCGGATCCGGGCGCGGCAGGCCCGGGTCGCCGACGGCCCTCCCGGCCGCGCACCGCCGCGTCGCGGCTGCCCCTGTGCCCAAGGGCCCGGAGCGGACATGTCGAGGTACCCGTCCCCCGAAGGAAGAAGCGCTCTAGAGTCAGCGCGTGACGACCCCCTCCGACCCCGGCCTCGTGCACCGCGTGGTGGGGTCCGCGTCCATCTGGGTGCTGGGCCGCGTGGCCGGCCCGCGCCGCGAGGCGCCGGTGCTGTTCTCCGACCCCAACGCGTTGTACGTCGACCTCGAGGGCTTCTGCCTCGGGGTGCTCGGCGCCCGCGCGGTGCAGGTGCCCTGCGGCGTCCGGACGCAGCTGCCCACCCTCAGCACGGTGGACCTCGGCTCGACGGTGGCGGTCGAGGACGGCGGCATCGTCTTCGGCGACACCGAGGTGCTCGTCACCAACATCGTCGACACCACGGTGCCCGTGCTGGCGCCGGAGGTGGCGCTGCGCTGCGGCGCACGGCTGGCCGACCTCGCCGCGGACCGCCTCGACGCTGCCCGCACCGAGCTGGCCGCGGGCGCGCTGGAGCTGCTGGCGGCGGGCGACCCAGCCGGCGCGGACGCGCTCCTGGGTGTCGGGCCCGGCCTGAGCCCCGTCGGCGACGACGTGCTGGCCGGATGGCTCGCCGCGGCCGTGTCGAGCCGGCACCCGGCACTGCCCACGATCCGCAGCGCGGTCGCCCTGACGGCGTCCGAGCGCACCACCCCGCTGTCGGCGACGCTGCTGGGCTGCGCCGCCCGCGGCGAGGGGGTGCCGGAGTTCCGCTCGCTGCTGCTCGGGCTGGCCAACGACAACGACGAGATGACGACCCAGTCGATCGACCTCATGACCTCGGTGCGCCGCAGCACCGGCTCGGCCCTGATCCTCGGCGCCCTCACGGCGCTCACCACGCTCGACGTCTGAGACGAGCGGGGGCCGCGGAGGCGGGCTCAGCCCTCCTCGCCGCGCGCGGCGGTCGGCGCCCAGAACGCGGCCGCGAGGTCCACCCGACCCGACGGGCGCAGCGGCGTGCCCTCGGACCACCAGCACTGCAGGGCCTCCGGCCCGAGGTGCGCCGGAACCGTGCCGTCGGAGCGGATCACCCGCCACCAGGGCACGCCACCGCCCCAGGTCGCCATCACCGACCCGACCTGACGCGGACCGCCGCGCCCCAGGTCACGTCCGAGCGCGTCGGCCACGGCGCCGTACGTCGTCACGCGGCCGGGCGGGACCTGCTCGACGAGCGCGAGCACCGCCTCGACGTACTGCTCGGACCTGGTCGACGCCACCCCGCCGACGCTAGCCGAGGTCGGACGGGCTCAGACCAGGGGTGCGAAGTCGACGGTGCCGCGCACCAGCCGGAGGCCGGCGATGCCGGAGTGCCTCTGGGCGAACTCGAGCGATCGCTTCAGGTCGCTGACGCCGTTGGAGGCCGGCAGCGGCGCGATCGCCACCGTCGACAGCACACCGAACGCCTTGCCGTTCGCGTCGAGGAACCCGCTGCCGGAGTCGCCGGGGATCCCGGGGCTGAGGGTGTAGACGGTGTGCGACCAGCCGCTCGGGTGCGTCTCGACGACCGCGCCGGTCTTCGGCTGCAGGGCGAAGACGCCGGCGCGCAACGAGGAGTTCCCGACCGTGAAGATCTGCTCGCCGCCGGCGAAACCCCCCTGACGCACCCCCGAGGGACCACCGAAGAACGGCACGCTCGGGTTGACCTTGCGGACGTCGTCCGCGGTGACGCGCACCAGCGCGAAGTCGTTGTAGCTGCAAGCAGCGTTGCTCTTCGTGCCGATCGCCCGCATGGTGCGCCACGAGCTGTAGGCGAGCGTTCCCTGGCCCACGGTGGTGCCCTCGGAGCCGGGGTTGCCGTTCTCGACGAAGCGGACCTTGGTGCCGAGCGGCTGCGAGGCGGTGTCGCAGCCGTTGGTGTCGGTGGCCTCGCCCTTACCGGCGCAGTGCGCGGCGTAGCCGACGTACACGCGATCGCGCCGGTCGGTGAAGACGAAGTTGCCGGTGCACTGCGCGCCCGCGGTGTACATCATCACGCCGGGGTTGATCTTCGCCTGGTCCGCGGGCGCCCAGCGCGCCGCGTCCGCCGACGTGGTGGCGCCCGAGGCGACGACGGCGAGGGAGGTCCCGAGCAGGAGCGCCGTGGCGGCACGGGCGACGCGGGAGGAGGGCCGGAGTGTGAGGGCTCGCATGGTCACTCACGATAGATCGGCCCGCCGGTCACGTCCTGGAGTTGGCCAGGACGGACCGACGGGCCGGGTGCTCAGGTGCTGCGCGTCGCGCGCGCCGCGTCAGAGGATCGCGTTGAACGGCTCCGTGCCGAGAGCGAGCTGCAGGCCGCTGATCCCGGAGTTGGCCTGCGCGAAGGACAGCTCGCGGCTCAGGTCGCCCACGCCGTTGCTGCCGGCCACCGGCGCGATGGCCAGGGTGGACAGGGTGCCCAGCGCGTTGCCGTCGGCGTCGAGGAAGGCGCTGCCCGAGTCCCCGGGGACGCCGGGGGTCACGGTGTAGACGCTGTGGCTCCAGCCGCCGCCGGTGGTGCCGAGGCTCGCACCCTGCTTGGGCGAGAGCGCCTCGATGCCGCCGCGCAGGCTCGAGTTGCCGTAGGAGAACACGTCCTCGCCGGCCGTGGTGCCGTTGGACTCGAGCGCCTCCGGGCCGCCCCAGAACGGGACCGAGGGGTTCACGTCGTCGACGAAGGCCGGGTCGACCTTCACCAGCGCGAAGTCGTTGTACTCGCAGGCGTTCGTGTCGGTGGTGCCGGCCTTCTGCATCGCCAGCCAGGAGCTGTAGACCAGGGTGCCGGTGCCGAGCTGGGTGCCGGAGGACACGAGGCTGCCGCCTTCGGAGAACTCGACCTTGGTGCCCAGCGGCAGGGAGCCGGCGTCACAGCCGTTGGTGTCGGTGGCCGCGCCGGTGCCCGCGCAGTGGGCGGCGTAGCCGAGGTAGACGTTGGCGGCAGCGTCGGTGAAGACGAAGTTCGTCGTGCACTGCGAGCCGTCGGTGTAGGCCTGCACACCCGGGTGCAGGGCGGCGCTGTCCGCGGGGGCCCAGGTGGGTGCGGCGCCGGCAGGGGCGCTGGTCGCGGTGAACGCGGCCGCGGAGAGGGCGGCGGTGGACAGGGCGGCGAGGGCGGTACGGACGCGCGTGCGCATTGAACAGGTCTCCTTCGGAGCGGGCAGAGCGGGCGGGGTGTCACTCGCTCAACGAGTGACCCCCGCCACGGTTACTGCCCCTCGGGACCTTGTTCCCTCCCCTTTCGGGGGAACGGCGGCGTCAGTACGACGGCTGCGACGGGTCGATCTGGTTGACCCACGCCACCACGCCGCCGCCGACGTGCACCGCGTCGGCGTACCCGGCGCCCTTGACGATCGCGAGGGTCTCGGCCGAGCGGACGCCGGACTTGCAGTGCATGACGACCTGCTTGTCGCTCGGCAGCTGCTCGAGGGCGGAGCCGTTGAGGAAGTCGCCCTTCGGGATCAGCACCGCGCCCGGGATGTGGTTGATCTCGGCCTCGTTGGGCTCGCGCACGTCGACCAGCACGAAGTCGCGGTCACCGTTCTCGCGCTCCTTGAGCCAGTGCTCCAGCGTGCTCACCGAGATGGTGGCGTCGGCAGCGGCGTCGGCCGCCTCCTCGCTGATCGCACCGCAGAAGGTCTCGTAGTCGATGAGCTCGGTGACCGTCGGGTTGTCGCCGCACAGCGCGCAGCTCGGGTCCTTGCGGACGCGCAGCTTGCGGTACTCCATCTCGAGGGCGTCGTAGATCATGAGCTTGCCGACCAGCGGCTCGCCGATGCCGGCGAGCAGCTTGATGGCCTCGTTGACCTGGATCGAGCCGATGCTGGCGCACAGCACGCCTAGCACGCCGCCCTCGGCGCACGACGGCACCATCCCCGGCGGGGGCGGCTCGGGGTAGAGGCAGCGGTAGCAGGGGGCGTCGACGCCCTCGGCGGTCGGCCAGAAGACCGACGCCTGGCCGTCGAAGCGGTAGATCGAGCCCCAGACGTAGGGCTTGTTCAGGAAGTACGCCGCGTCGTTGACCATGTAGCGCGTCGCGAAGTTGTCGGTGCCGTCGACGATGAGGTCGTAGTCGGCGAAGATCTCGAGCACGTTGTCGTTGTCGAGACGCTCGTTGTGCACGATCACGTTCACCAGCGGGTTGGCCTCCTTGATGGAGTCCCGCGCCGACTCGGCCTTGGGCCGGCCGATGTCGCTCTGCCCGTGGATGATCTGGCGCTGCAGGTTGGACTCGTCGACCTCGTCGAACTCGGCGATGCCGAGCGTGCCGACGCCGGCCGCGGCCAGGTAGAGCAGCGCCGGGGAGCCGAGCCCGCCGGCGCCGATGACCAGCACCTTGGCGTTCTTGAGCCGCTTCTGACCGGTCATCCCGACGTCGGGGATGATCAGGTGCCGGCTGTAGCGGCGTACCTCGTCGATGGTGAGCTCGTCAGCCGGCTCCACCAGGGGCGGCAGGGACACAGCGGGCACATCTACTCCTCGGGCTTCGGGTGCGGTCACCGGGCACAACAGCGGCGACCGGCTTCATGTTCCCGACCTTTGCCCACCACGGCGCGCGAGGTCTCATGATCCGATACGCGGTCCCGGCGTTACCGCGGAGTAGGCTCACGCGGGTGAGCGACACAGACCAGATGCGTCCGCGCGGCGGCCGCCTGCCGCGCAAGGCCCGACGCGCCCAGCTGCTCGACTCCGCCCTCGAGGTGTTCGTCGCCCAGGGCTACCACTCCGCTGCCATGGACGACATCGCCGAGCGCGCTGGTGTCTCCAAGCCGGTGCTCTACCAGCACTTCCCGGGCAAGCTCGACCTCTACCTCGCGCTGCTCGAGCAGTCCTCGGACCGGATCATCGACGCCACCAAGGTGGCGCTCGCCTCGACCACCGACAACAAGCTGCGCGTGATCGCCACCATGCAGGTCTTCTACGACTACGTGGCCAACGCGCAGGGCGCCTTCCGGCTGGTCTTCGAGTCCGACCTGACCAACGAGCCCGCGGTGCGCGCCCAGGTCGACCGGGTCACCTCGGTGTGCGCCGACGAGATCACCCACGTCATCAGCGAGGACACCGGGCTCTCGCCCGAGGCGTCGCGCCTGCTCGCGGTCTCCCTCGTCGGCATGGCCCAGGTCAGCGCGCGCTACTGGCTGGCCGAGGGCGGCGAGATCGACCAGTCCGACGCCGCCCAGCTCGTCGCCGGGCTCGCGTGGCGCGGCATCAGCCGCTTCCCGCGCGCCGACGAGCAGGCCTGACCGCTCGGCGTCCCCGCTCCTCGAGGCCGGTGGTCGAGGCCGCTGCGTCCGCCCGCGTCCGCCCGCGTCCGCCCGCAGCGAACGTCCTGGGCCCAGCCCCCGCCACCTGGCACCGTAGGGTGGACAACGGCCCTCCGGGGCCTGCGCCGGCCCTCGCCGGCGCCCCAGACGCGCACGACAACGCACGACGGAGAGAAGGTCACCGGTGGAGGTCAAGATCGGGGTGCAGTTCGCCAACCGCGAGCTCGTCATCGACAGCCAGGACTCGAGCGACGACATCGAGAAGGCCGTCAGCGCCGCTCTCAGCGGGGAGACCTCGGTGCTCGCCCTCACCGACAGCAAGGGTCGCCGCGTGATCGTCCCGACCGACAAGCTCGCGTACGTCGAGCTGGGGTCGCCCTCCTCGAGCCAGGTCGGCTTCCGCTCCTGACCCACCCGCTGCACGGAGCAGCGAGCGCCAGCCAGCCCGGTGGTCGAGCAGCGAGCGCCAGCGAGCGTCGTCGAGACCGGCCCACCCGCTGCACGGAGCAGCGAGCGCCAGCCAGCCCGGTGGTCGATCTCGACAGGCTCGATCCACGGAGCAGCGAGCGCCAGCGAGCGTCGTCGAGACCCGGTGACCGGGCGCCAGCCAGCCCGGTGGTCGAGCAGCGAGCGCCAGCGAGCGTCGTCGAGACCGGCCCACCCGCTGCACGGAGCAGCGAGCGCCAGCCAGCCCGGTGGTCGATCTCGACAGGCTCGATCCACGGAGCAGCGAGCGCCAGCGAGCGTCGTCGAGACCCGGTGACCGGGCGCCCAGCTACGGCGCCAGGCCCAGCGACTCCATGCGAGCCGTGTGGTTCTCGGTGAGCCGGGTGAAGAGCCGGCTGATCGCCGCCAGGTCCATGCCGGGACGGTCGACGCCGCCCGCCAGCAGGGCCGTCAGCGCGTCCCGCTCGGCCGCGACCCGCTGCGCCTGGGTCAGCGCCTCCCCCATGAGGCGACGCCCCCACAACGCCAGGCGCCCGCCGACCCGGTGGTCCTCGGCGATCGCGGCGCGCACCCGGTCGACGACGAAGGCCGCGTTGCCGGTGTCGCGCAGGTTCTCGATGATGACGCGGCGGGTGTCGGCGTCGAGGAACGCCGCGATCTCGCTGTAGAAGTCCGCGGCCAGGCCGTCACCCACGTAGGCCGTCACCAGCCCCTCGAGCCAGTCCGAGGACGCCGTACGCACGTGGAAGGCGTCGAAGGCCTCCACGAAGGACTGCATCGCCTCGATCGGGTCGGCCCCGAGCTGCTCGAGGTGGTCGCACAGCCGCTCGAAGTTGCCGAGCTCACGCGAGGCCATGCGGGCCAGCTCGGCCTTGTCGCGCAGCAGCGGGGCGGTCGAGGCGTCCTGGGCGAGCCGCTGGAAGGCCGTGATCTCGCCGTACGCGATGGCGCCGAGCAGGTCGACGACCGCCTCCCGGTACACCGGGTCCTGCAGCGCGACGGAGCTCGCGGAGCCGGACGACGCGCCGGGTGGGCCTGCTGGGACGGCCCCCTCGGGCGACGGTTCGGTCATGGGCGCAGCCTACCGATACCATGAGGTGACACTTTCAAGAGACGAAGGCCAAGATCCTGACCACCTTCAGAGACCTCGGGGTCCTCCCCGAGATCGCCGACGCCCTCGAGCGCGGCGGTATCACCACTCCCTTCCCGATCCAGGAGATGACGCTCAGCGTCGCCCTCCTCGGCACCGACCTCATCGGCCAGGCGCGCACCGGCACCGGCAAGACGCTGGCGTTCGGCATCCCGCTGCTGCAGCGCACCGTCGCTCCGCACGACCCCGACCACGAGGACCTCGCTGCCCCCGACAAGCCCCAGGCGCTCGTCGTGGCCCCCACCCGCGAGCTCGCGGTGCAGGTGGCCAACGACCTGAAGCTGGCCGCCACCGACCGCGGCACCCGCATCCTCACCATCTACGGCGGCATGCCCTACGAGCCCCAGCTCGACGCGCTCAAGGCCGGCGTCGAGGTGGTCGTCGGCACGCCCGGTCGGCTGCTCGACCTGGCCAACCGCGGCGCGCTGGACCTCTCGCACGTCAAGGTCCTCGTCCTCGACGAGGCCGACGAGATGCTGGACCTCGGCTTCCTGCCCGACGTCGAGCGCATCCTGTCCAAGACCCCGGCCACCCGGCAGACGATGCTGTTCTCGGCCACCATGCCGGGCGCGATCGTGGCCCTGGCGCGCACCCACATGCGCCACCCGGTGAACATCCGCGCGGAGTCCGCCGCGGAGACCCACATGGTGCCGGCGACCGCGCAGTTCATCTACCAGGTGCACGACCTGGACAAGGTCGAGATGCTCGCCCGCATCCTCCAGGCGGAGAACTCCGGCCTGACGATCTGCTTCACCCGCACCAAGCGCCAGGCGCAGCGGGTGGCCGACGACCTCGCCGAGCGCGGGTTCCCGACCTCGCCGCTGCACGGCGACATGGCGCAGGTGGCCCGTGAGAAGGCGATGGCGAAGTTCCGCGAGGGCAAGGTGCGCGTGCTCGTGGCCACCGACGTCGCGGCCCGCGGCATCGACGTCCAGAACGTCACGCACGTCATCAACTACAACTGCCCCGAGGACGACTCGACCTACGTGCACCGCATCGGCCGCACCGGTCGTGCCGGCGCCACCGGTGTCGCGATCACGTTCGTCGACTGGGCCGACGTGACGCGCTGGAAGGTCATCAACAAGACGCTCGGGCTGCCGTTCGAGGAGCTGGCGGAGACGTACTCGACCTCCGAGCACTTCTTCCACGACCTCGGCATCCCGCGCGACGCCAAGCCCCGCGTCGGTCCTCCGGTCGAGACACCGGGTACGACGATCAAGGCCCGTGGCGGGTCCGGCGGGTCCTCCTCCGGGGGTCGCTCCGGTGGGTCGGGCCGCTCCGGCGGTCGCGACTCGGACGCCGGCTCGTCCGGCTCGTCGGCAGAGCGCCCGGCGCGGAACCGCAACCGGACCCGCAGCCGCACCCGCAGCGGGCAGTCGGTCGACGGTGCTGCCCCGTCGGGCGACTCGACCGGCTCGTCGGCCCCCGCGCCGTCGACGCCGGCGGCCGAGGGCTCGGCCGACCGTCCCCCGCGCAAGCGCAACCGTCGCCGCAGCAGCGGCTCGGGGGCCGGGGCAGCCGCCTCGACCGCCGGCGACTGACCGCGCCACCCCGGCGCGAAACGTCGCGCGTGCACGCGCGAAGCGTCACTCGTGCACGCGCGAGGCGTCACTCGTGCACGCGCGAGACGCCGGCTGTGCAGATCCTGCGCAGCCGGCGACGTACGTCAGGCGGTGACGACCACGGTGGTGCCCACCGGGGCGAAGCGCCACAGCGCCTTCGCGTCGTCGGGCCACTGCCGGATGCACCCGTGGCTCTGGGCCGTCCCCAGCTCGGCGCGGGTCTGCACCTTGCGCCCCTCGGTGTCGATCGGGATGTCGTGGAACCCGATGGCGGCGTTGTCGCCCTGGGTGAAGCGCACCATGAAGCGCATCGAGCCGGAGCCGTCGAAGGCGTAGGCCTGCTCGGAGCGGCTGTAGACCTCGTAGGTGCCCGGGTCGAGGTTGTCGTAGACGCTGCCCGAGACCGGGTAGCTGCGGGCGGCGCGGCCGTTGTCGCGCACCAGCCACACGTGCTGGTCGCTCATGTCGAACACGACCCGGCGTCCCGACCCGCTGTCGGACGGTACGGCGAGCGGGGTCTCGTCACGCTGGACCGACTCCGGGCTGGTGTCCAGCTGCGGGGCGACCTGGGCGGCGGAGTCGTTGGCCGCGCCGGCCAGGGGCGCGTCGTCGCTCTGCGTCACGCCGGTGGCGGGCGGTGCGGCGTACGCCCCGGTGCTGGCGGGTCCACCGACGCCGATGAGCGCGCCGACGACCGCAGTCCCGGTGACCAGGGCCGCCGTCCCCGCGGCGAGGACCCGCCCCCGGCGCACCGTCACCGCTGCGCTCATGCTCCGGCGCCGGCCTTCGCGCGGGTCATCAGGTTGCCGGCCACCTCGCGGTAGGCGTCGGCGCCGCGGTGCTTGCGGGTGGTGCTGAGGATCGACTGCCCGGCGGCGGGCGCCTCGGCGAAGCGGATCGACTTCGGGATCGGCGGCTCGACCACGTCGAGGGAGTAGGCCTCGGAGATGTTGTCCAGCACGGCACGGGCGTGGTTGGTGCGCCCGTCGTACAACGTCGGCAGCACGCCCCAGACCTGGAGCTCGCGGTTGGTGAAGCGGCGTACGTCGTGCACGGTGTCGAGCAGCTGCCCGACGCCGCGGTGCGACAGGGTCTCGCACTGCAGCGGGATGAGCACGCCGGTGGCGGCGGTCAGCGCGGCCACCGTCAGCACGCCGAGGGACGGCGGGCAGTCGAGCAGCACCCAGTCGTACTCCGGCAGCTCGTCGACGGCACCTCGGATGACGTACTCGCGGCCCGTGCGGGTGAGCAGGTCGGCCTCGGCACGCGCCAGCTCGATCGTGGCGGGGAGGAGGTCGATGCCCTCCTCGGTGGTGACGATGACCTCGGTGGGGTCCAGGCCCTTAGTCAGCACGTGGTGCACCGACAGCTCGAGGTCCTCGGGGTCGATGCCCAGGGAGAAGGTGAGGCAGGCCTGGGGGTCGAGGTCGACCAGCAGGACGCGCTGGCCGCGCTCGGCGAGCGCCGCACCCAGCGACGCCACGGTCGTCGTCTTGGCGACGCCGCCCTTCTGGTTCGCGATCGCGAGAACGGTGCTCATGCCGGCATTCTGCCCGAGGGCGTTGCCTCAACCGCGCAGCGTCCATGGAATGCTCGGGGCATGTCGCGCTCCGTCGCCCTCGTCACCGGCGCCACCGCCGGCATCGGCCTCGCCTTCGCCCAGCAGCTCGCCGCCCGTGGCGACGACCTCGTGCTGGTGGCCCGCAACCGCGAACGCCTCGAGGAGGCGGCCGCCACGCTGCGCCGCGAGCACGGCGTCGAGGTCGAGGTGCTCGTCGCCGACCTCGCCGACCGCGCCCAGCTGGCGACCGTCGAGGCGCGGCTCGCCGACCCCGCCCGCCCGGTCGACCTGCTGGTCAACAACGCCGGTTTCGGGCTCAAGCACGGCTTCCTCGACAACGACGTCGAGGCCGAGCAGGAGATGCTCGACGTCCTCGTCACCGCGGTGCTGCGGCTCTCGCACGCGGCGCTGCGGTCCATGGTCGAGCGCGGCAGCGGTGGCGTCATCAACGTCTCCAGCGTGGCCGGCTACCTGCCGCGCGGGACCTACTCGGCGGCCAAGGCCTACGTCACCCAGCTCTCGCAGTGGGCCGACCTGACCTACCGGGACCGCGGCGTGCGCACGATGGCCCTGCTGCCCGGCTTCACCCGCACCGAGTTCCACGAGCGCATCGACGTCGGCCGCGACTCCGCGCCCTCGTGGCTGTGGCTCGACGTCGACCCGCTGGTCGCGACCGCGCTCAAGGACTACGCCCGGGGCCGCTCCATCTCGGTGCCCGACGTCCGCTACAAGGTGCTGGCCAACGTCGCGAAGTACACCCCCGCGAGCCTCCAGGCCCGCTTCCAGACCCTCGGCCGCAAGTAGCCCCGCACACCGCCTCGCGCGGCTGCCGGTTTCCCACGGTATGTCGACGAACTGGCACTCCCCACGCTCCGGACGCCATGGGGAGTGCCAGTTCTCCTGCATACCGTGGGAAACCAGCAGGCCCCAGGAGCGGTCAGGGACGGGTGGGGCGGGTGGGGCGGGTGGGGCGGGCGGCCTGGGCGGCCTCGGCGGCGGCGAGGAGCCGGTCGAGCTGGGCCGGGGCGGTGGTGTTGCAGCCGAGGTCGTGGTCGACCTTGCCGGTGCCGTGGTAGTCGCTGGAGCCGGTGACGACCAGGTCGAGGTCGCGACCGATGGCAGCCAGCTCGGTGCGCTGGGCCGCGTCGTGGTCCTGGTGGTCGACCTCGATGCCGGTCAGCCCCGCCTCCTGCAGCGCGGCGAAGCCGTCGCGGCCCAGGGCACCGTCGCCGTTGCGGCCCCACGGGTGCGCCAGCACGGTGACGCCGCCGGCGTCGCGCACCAGGCCGATCATCGCGACCAGGTCGGCCGCGTCGCGGGCGACGTACGCCGGACGGCCCGGCGAGAGCAGCCGGTCGAAGGCCTCGTCGCGGCTCGCGACGATCCCGTGGTCGACGAGCACGTCGGCGACGTGGGGCCGCCCGAGGGCGGTCGCGCCGGCCGACTTCGCCGCCACCTCCTGCTCGGTGACCGGGTAGCCGAGCTCCTGCAGCTTCGCCACGATCCGCGGCATCCGCTCGTCGCGCCCGCGCAGCACCTCGTCGAGCGCTGCGACCAGCGGTCCGTGACCGGGGTCCGGCAGGTAGCCGAGCAGGTGGGCGCTGCGCCCGGCGTGGCGGCAGCTGATCTCCATGCCCTCGACCAGCCGCAGCCCCTGCGCGTCGGCCTCGGCGCGCGCCTCGTCCCAGCCGACCGCGGTGTCGTGGTCGGTCAGGCCGAGCACGTCGAGTCCGGCCGCCACGGCCTCGCGCACCAGCTCGGTGGGCGTCACGGTCCCGTCCGAGCGGTCGGTGTGGGTGTGGAGGTCGATGCGCACGCATCCAGGCTAGTCGCGCGCGCCGCGCGCGCCGTACGACGTGCGGGGCACGGTCACCAGGCCGGCGGCACGACCCCGAACGGCAGCGCCATCAGCTCGGGACCCAACCCGGACACGTCCAGCACCTCGGGCATCGCCGGCAGCAGCAGCACTGCCGAGGCGGGTCGCACCACCACCCACAGCCACCGTCCCGCAGCCTCGCCGACGAGGACGGCACGGTCCAGCAGCGGCTCGTCGTCGGGCACGCTGACGGCCCACAGCGGCACGGCGTTGCCGTCGACCCGGATCTTGAGCATCGGGGAGCCGACCCCGGCCTCCCGGCCCGGGTCCGTCTGGTCGACGCCGGCCACCCGCGCGCCGAGACCGACGCCCGGCTCCTCGGACACCAGCGCGAGCTCGACCACGCCCTCGGCGTCGCTGGCGCCCACGACCCCCACCACCGCAGCCCGCGGCTCGTCGGTGTCGAGCTCGCCGCGCACGACCCCGAAGTCGGTGACCTGCCAGCCCGGCGGCAGCGGCCAGGGCAGCCAGGTGGCGAGGGGCTCGGCGCGGCCGAGGTACTCCGCGAAGGTCTCGTAGTCGAGGGCCTCCGCCCGCCACAGCGGCGCCAGATCGGCGTGGGTCGGGCACCGCCAGCCCTCGTCACCCTCCAGCACCGACTGCGGGCACCGCGGGCACTCCGGACGCAGCGACATGGGTCAACGGTCGCGGTACGTCGCACCGACGTCAACCGTCCCGGGGCCGTGGACCGTCCCCAGCGCCTACCGTGGCGGCGTGGACGTCGTACGCGTGGCCTGCGCCGGAGCCGTCGTCAGGGACGCGCAGGGCCGGATCCTGCTGGTCCGGCGCGGCACCGAGCCCGGCCGCGGCCTGTGGTCGGTGCCGGGCGGTCGGACGGAGCCCGGCGAGACGAGCGCCGAGGCCGCGGTGCGCGAGGTCCGAGAGGAGACCGGGCTGCGGATCGTCGTCGAGAGACCGGCCGGCACGGTCGAGCGGCCGGGCCCGGGTGGGGTGGTCTACGTGATCGACGACGTCGTCGCGGTGCCCGCCCCCGGGGTCGACCCGACCGACGTGCGGGCCGGGGACGACGCCGACGAGGTCCGCTGGGTCGGGGCCGAGGACCTCGCTCGGCTGGACCGGGCCGGAGCACTGGTCGACGGGCTCGTGGAGGCCCTCAGCGGCTGGGACCTGCTGCCCCGCCCCTCCGGGACGTCGTAGGTCCGGTCGGCGGTAGACCGGACCGGACGGCGCGCGGGTCAGGCGTTCCAGCGGGTGATGACCGGTGAGCCCCGGTCGACGCCGAGCACGCTCACCGTCGCGGTGTCGAGGTGGAGGAAGCGGCCGTGGTCCACCGGCTGGCCGAGCCACCGGGCCGCCAGCACCCGCAGGGCGTGGCCGTGGCTGAAGACGAGCGTGCGCGGGACCTCGCGCGCGGCCGTCACCACCCGGTCGAGCCGGGCGGCCACGTCGTCGGCGCTCTCGCCCCCGGGGGCCGGGTGGGTCCAGATCGACCAGCCCGGCACGGTCTCGCGGATCTCCGGCGTCGAGATGCCCTCGTAGTCGCCGTAGGCCCACTCGACGAGGTCCTCGTCGACCGCGGCGTCGCCGTGACCGGCGAGCTCCGAGGTCCGCCGCGCCCGCAGCCGGGGGCTGGTGAGGACCCGGTCGAAGCTCACCCCGGCCAGCTTCTGCGGCAGTCCGCCCGCCACGCGCTCGCCCTCCTCGGTCAGCGGGAGGTCGGTGACCGAGGTGTGCTTGCCGGAGCGGCTCCACTCGGTCTCGCCGTGCCGGACCAGCCAGAGCTCGCTGTCGTCAGTCGCCATGGGGCCATCCTGCCCCGAACCGGGCGTTCAGTCCTGCTCGGGACCGGGCCAGTTCTTGTCGGCCTGCGGGACGGGGCGGCCGGGCTGCTCCCCGCCGCGCGCCTCGAGGTAGCTGTCCTTGGGCACCATCACCTTGCGGCGGAAGATGCACACGACCTTGCCGTCCTGGTTGTAGCCGATGGTCTCGACGTGCACCACGCCCCGGTCGTCCTTGGACGTCGACTCCCACTTGTCGAGCACCCGCGTCTCGCCGTACAGGGTGTCGCCGTGGAAGGTCGGCGCCACGTGGCGCAGCGACTCGATCTCGAGGTTGGCGATCGCCTTGCCGGAGATGTCGGGCACCGACATGCCGAGCAGGATCGAGTAGACGTAGTTGCCGACCACGACGTTCTTGGCGAACTGCGTGGTCTTCCCCGCGTAGTTCTCGTCGAGGTGCAGCGGGTGGTGGTTCATCGTCAGCAGGCAGAACATGTGGTCGTCGAACTCGGTGACCGTCTTGCCGGGCCAGTGCTTGTAGGTCGCGCCGACCTCGAACTCCTCGTAGCTGCGGCCGAACTGCATGCTCACTCCTGGGTACGCCGACGACTGGGTCGCCTCATCCTGCCAAGCCGAGCCCGCCCGTGGACCCGGTCCCGCGGTGACAGTCACCACACCCGCGGGGTCCCCCGGGGGTCGCTACGCTCGCCCGATGGCCACGCTGCACCTCCACGTCGGTGCTCCCAAGAGCGGCAGCACCTACGTCCAGCAGGCGCTGCACGCCAACGCGCCGGCGCTCGAGGCCGCGGGCACCCTGGTGCCCGGCCGGCGCGTGGACCACTTCCGCCTGTGCGCCTGGACCCTCGACCAGCACACCCTCATGCCGCACCCGCGACGGGTGCGGACCTCGGCGCGCGAGCTCCTCGACGAGACCCGCGCGTGGCTGGCCGGGCCCGGGGACCGGTCCGTGGTCATCAGCCACGAGCTGTTCGCGGCTGCCACCGACGAGCAGATCCGGCGCCTCCAGGAGGAGACGGCCGGCGCCGCCCTGCGGGTCCACTACGTCGCCCGGCCGTTGTCGCGCACGGTGCCGGCGGAGTGGCAGCAGGCCGTCAAGGGCGGCAGCTCGATGACGCTCGGCGACTTCGTCGCGGGGGTGGTGGACCGCTTCGACGCGCACCCCGAGGAGCAGCCGACCATCATCGGCGAGTCCGACGTGGTCGCGAAGTTCGCCGCCCTCCACGACGTGACCCACGTCGTGCCCCGCTGGGCCGGTCGGGTCGGGGCCGAGAACGTCACGGTGGTGACCATGCCGAGGGCGGGCAGCGACCGGACCGAGCTCTGGCGACGATTCCTCTCCGCGACCGGGCTGCCCACCGACGGTCTCCCGGTGCCCGACGACGCGCGGCCGAACGTGTCGCTGGGGGCCGTCGAGGCCGAGGTGCTGCGGCGCGTCAACGCCCTGCGCGCGCCCGGGCCCGGTGGCGTCTCGCCGGACGGCGCGTCCGGTGCCGTACGCCGCCTGGCCCACCGCCTGGTGGAGTCCTCGCCCTCACCGGTGGAGATCGTGCTGCCCGAGCACGCCCGGGACTGGGCGCGCCGTCAGTCCGAGCGGATCGTGGCGCACCTGGAGTCCTCCCCGTGCCTCGTGGTCGGCGACCCGGCCGAGCTGCTGGTCGACGAGTCGGGCGCTGCGACGGGACCGCTGCCCGAGGACCTGGACGCGGAGGTCCTCGCCGAGGCGGCGACGCGCACCGTGGCGGCCCTGCTCGAGGAGCAGGGCCCCGACGCTCCGCCGGCGCCGTCCCGGGCCTGAGCCCGGGCCGGGCGCCCGGCGTCAGGCGCCTCCGCCGCCGGCCTTGCGCCGGTGCATGTGCACGCCTCCGAGCGGGCCGTGGGTGTCGGGCCCGTGGCCCTTCTCCTTCTTGTGGCCGTGCTCGTCGACCCCGCTGACGTGCGCCTTCTTGCGCTCGAGGGCCTCGCGCATCCGGGCCTTGACGTCCTCGCCCGCGCCCCCGTCCGTGCCCTCGTCCGTGCGGCCGGTCTCGTCGTCGTGGTGGTCAGCCATCGTCTGCTCCTCACCGAGCTGCTCGAGCCTGCTGGGACCACGAGCCTGCCACGTCGGCGCTGCCGGGGCCATGCGTTAGATTCGCCGGGCCTCTCCCCCGACCCGAGGACGGACCCGCATGCGAGCTCGAATCGGCAGGGCGCGACGCGCCGCCGTCCGACGTGCGCGCGAGCGCGGCCTGCTCCCCGGTGCCGCGACGTCAGGTGCCACGGCGCCCCTGTCCGCGCCGTCGGGCCCGGCCGTCGGCATGGTCGAGCACTTCTCGCGCCGGCTGGTCGTCGGGTGGATCTCGCTGCCGGCCGACGCGCCCGCGGCCCGCGTCAGCCTGGTCGCCGACGACTTCGTGCTGGCCTCGACCTACGCAACGGCGAGCTCCGCGATGTCGGGCAGCCACAGCGCGCTGCGGGGCGGCAAGGTCAGCACGGACAGCACGGCCAAGAACAGCAAGGACAACGAGACCGCGCCGGGCGACGACGCCGTCGGCACGGCCGAGGACCCGCGCCACGACTGGCAGGGGACCCTGATCAAGGGCCCCGACGACGACCGCCGCAACAGCACCGAGCAGATCCGTGTCTTCTCGTTCCGGGTCCGCGGCATCTGGCCCTACGTCGGTCGGCGGACACAGCTGAGCGTGCAGGTCGACGGGCGGGCGTTGCCGATCTTCCGGCACGGGATGTTCCTGCGGCCCCGCGGCCGCGGCAAGCGCACCCTGCACGAGCTGCGGGAGAAGTTCGCCGAGGGCTACCTGCTGAACCAGCAGGGCCAGGTCGCGCTCTCGAGGACCCTGGACCGGCAGTGGCAGGACGCGATGCTCCGGCTGCACCACCGGGTCCACGAACTCGTCGCCGAGCAGTTCGGCCACCGGACGTTCGCGATCTACGGCACCCTGCTCGGCGCGGTCCGCGAGGGCGGGCCGATCGGTCACGACGCCGACTTCGACACGGCGTACCTCTCGGAGCACACGCACGGCGCGCGGGCCGCGGAGGAGCTGGTCGAGATAGCGCTGGCGCTGGTCGCCGACGGGCTCGAGGTGGAGTGCGGCGCCACCGCGCTGCACGTGTCGGACCCCGGCCGCCCGGGCGAGCGCATCGACCTCTTCCACTGCTACTTCGACGACGAGGGCGCGATCGCCTTCCCGTTCGGGGTGGCCGGCACCACCCCCTTCACCGGCGAGGACTGGGGCGGTCTCACCGCGACCCCGTTCCTGCACGACGAGATCCTGGTGCCGGTGGGCGCCGAGAAGCTCGTGGCCCACCTGTACGGCGACGACTGGCAGCGACCCAAGCCGGGCTTCAACTGGGCCATCGACCGCACCGGGTGGTCCGTCGAGGGCCGGCTCAGCACCGAGCAGCAGACGAAGGTGCACTGGGCGAACTTCTACAGCCGCAACCGCTTCACCGACGGCTCGTCGTTCTGCCGCTTCGTCCTCGAGCGCGAGGACGCCCCCCGGCACCTCGTCGACATCGGCTGCGGCGACGGCCGCGACGCCCGCGCGCTGGCGGCTGCGGGCAAGACCGTCCTGGGTCTCGACGCCTCGCCGGAGGGCGTACGACGCGCCCGCGAGAGCGCCCGGGAGGCCGGCCTCGACGAGCGCGCCTCCTTCGAGGTCTGCGACGTCACCGACCTCGACGCCGTCGAGCGGCTGCTGGGGTCGATGACCGCACGCACCGACGGCCCGGTCGGCTTCTACCTGCGCTTCTTCCTGCACGCGATCCCGGAGCGCGCCCAGGACGACCTGCTGCGCCAGGTCGCCGCGTCGGCCCGCCCGGGCGACCTCCTGCTGGCGGAGTTCCGCACGCTCGGCGACGAGGGGCAGCACAAGGCGCACGGCAAGCACTACCGCCGCTACCAGGACGCCGAGGTCTTCCGCGAGCAGCTCGGGCCGCGCTACGGCTTCGCGGTGCAGTACTTCCAGGAGTCGCGCGGGCTCTCGCCGTACGGCGACGAGGACCCGATGCTCTGCCGGGTCGTGGCCCGGCGTGCCGACACCCGGCTCCTCGGCACCGCGCACCAGCCCGCCTTCCCGGCCGGGTAGCACCGGCAGGACGCGAGGCTGTGCGGATGGAGGACCAGGGGGCGCCGGACCCGCGACGCACCGTCGTGCTGCTGGCGCGCCACCTCGACGGCTCCGGGGGCGTGACGCGCAGCGTGAGCAACCTGGCCAACGCCCTGGCCGGTGCCGGGCTCGACGTCTCGCTGGTCGCGCTCTTCCGTCGCGGCAGGCCCCGCTACGAGCTCGACGAGCGGATCGCCGTCAGCTACCTGCGCAGCCTGCGGCCGCGCGCGCTGGCCAACCTCGGGCCCCGGGCGCAGGCGCTGGACGCCCGACCGAGCGAGCTGTGCGACCCGGGCGAGGGCATGACGGCCCTGACCGACCGCCGGCTGGAGACCTTCCTGCGCGAGCTCGGTCCCTGCACCCTGGTCACCCACCGTCCGCCGCTGCACCAGGCGGCCGCCCGGTGGGCACCTGAGCACGTGGTGACGCTGGCGGTCGAGCACACGTCCTTCGAGATCCGCGAGGGCTACGACATCGAGGCGATCACCGCCGCCCTGCCGTCGCTCGACCGGCTCGTCCTGCTCACCGAGGAGAACCGCGCCGCCTGGCGCGCCCACCTCGGGTCGGACGACCGGCTCGCGACGATCCCCAACGCCGTACCCATGGCGCTGCCCACGGGGCGGCCGCGGGAGTCCTGGGACGCCCCGGTCGTCGTCGCCGCCGGCACCCTGATGCCGCTCAAGGGCTTCGACCACCTCGTGCGCGCCTTCGCCCCGCTGGTGCCCGAGCTGCCCGCGTGGCGGCTGCGCATCTTCGGGCGCGGGTCCGAGCGCGCGCCGCTGGAGCAGCTGGTGGCCGACCTCGGCGTGGGGGCGTCCGTCGAGCTCGCCGGCTTCACCTCCTCCCTCGAGCAGGAGATGCTCGCGTCCTCGGTCTATGCCATCTCCTCGTCCAGCGAGGGCCTGCCGATGGTGATGCTCGAGGCGATGAGCGCCGCCCTGCCCGTCGCCGCGCTCGACTGCAGCGGCGTGCGCGAGCTGGTCGACGACGGCTCGACGGGGCTGCTGGTGCCGCAGGGCGACGAGGCAGCCCTCACCGACGCGCTCCGGCGGCTGATGACCGACACCGACCTCCGCCGCCGCTTCGGGCTGGCCGGGCAGGCGCTGGCCGCCCGCTACGGCCCCGGCAGCGTGGCCGCGCAGTGGCGCGCGCTGATCGACCAGCTGGCCTGAGCCCGTCCCTCAGCCGAGGGCGGCCGAGACCACCTCGCGGGCCGCCTCCTGGACCTCGGCGAGGTGGTCGGCGCCGCGGAACGACTCGGCGTAGATCTTGTAGACGTCCTCGGTGCCCGAGGGGCGCGCGGCGAACCAGGCGCTCTCGGTGGTCACCTTCAGGCCGCCGACCTTGGCGCCGTTGCCCGGGGCCTCGGTCAGCTTGGCGGTGATCGCCTCACCGGCCAGCTCGGTCGCGGTCACGTCCTCGGGCGACAGCTTGGCCAGCTTGGCCTTCTGCTCCCGGTCGGCCGGCGCGTCCACCCGGGCGTACGCCGGCGCGCCGTGCTGCGCGGTGAGGTCGGCGTAGTGCTCGCTGGGCGAGCGCCCGGTGCGGCCCTGGATCTCCGAGGCCAGCAGCGCCAGCAGGATGCCGTCCTTGTCGGTCGTCCACACCGAGCCGTCGCGACGCAGGAAGGACGCCCCGGCGGACTCCTCGCCGCCGAAGGCGACCGAGCCGTCGAGCAGGCCGGGCACGAACCACTTGAAGCCGACCGGCACCTCGCGCAGCGTGCGGCCCAGCGACTCCGCGACGCGGTCGATCATCGACGACGACACCAGCGTCTTGCCGATCGCGGCACCCTCGGGCCAGTCCGGGCGTGCCCCGCCGTAGAGGTACTGGATGGCCACGGCCAGGAAGTGGTTCGGGTTCATCAGCCCCCCGTCGGGGGTGACGATGCCGTGGCGGTCGGCGTCGGCGTCGTTGCCGGTGGCGATCTGGAACCGGTCCTTGCTGCCGATGAGCGAGGCCATCGCCGAGGGCGAGGAGCAGTCCATGCGGATCTTGCCGTCCCAGTCCAGCGTCATGAAGCGCCAGGTGGGGTCGACCAGCGGGTTGACGACCGTGAGGTCGAGACGGTGACGCTCGGCGATCTCGCCCCAGTAGTGGACCGCGGCCCCGCCCAGCGGGTCGGCGCCGATCCGCACCCCCGCCTCCCGCACGACGTCGAGGTCGAGCACCGCGGGCAGGTCGTCGACGTAGGTCCCGAGGAAGTCGTACGCCGTCGCGCCGGCCCGCGCGCGACCGAACGGCACCCGCTTCACCCCGTCGAGGTCGGCCTCGATGTAGGCGTTGGCGGCGTCGGCGATCCACCCGGTGGCGTCGGAGTCGGCCGGTCCGCCGTGGGGCGGGTTGTACTTGAACCCGCCGTCGCGGGGCGGGTTGTGCGAGGGCGTGACGACGATGCCGTCGGCGAGGCCCCGCGCGTCCGTCCCCTTGCCCCGGTTGGCGCGCAGGATCGCGTGGGAGACCGCCGGCGTCGGGGTGTAGCCGTCGCGGTCGTCGACCATCACGGTCACGTCGTTGGCGGCCAGCACCTCGATCGCGGTGGCCCAGGCCGGCTCGGAGAGCCCGTGGGTGTCGCGCCCGAGGAAGAGCGGCCCGTCGGTGCCCTGCTCGCGCCGGTAGTCGCAGATGGCCTGCGTGGTGGCGAGGATGTGGGCCTCGTTGAAGGCGGTGTCGAGGCTGCTGCCGCGGTGCCCGGAGGTGCCGAAGGCGACCCGCTGCCCGATCTCGGCCGGGTCGGGACGGCCGGTGTAGTAGGCCGTGACCAGGTGGGCGACGTCGACGAGGTCGGAGGGCTCGGCGGGCTGACCGGCGCGCGGGTTGCTCATGGGTCGACCCTAGACCGGCACGCCGGCGCCGCCCAGGGGCCGGCTCACTCCCAGGTCGTCGGCACCCCGTGCCCGACGGTCGCGCCGAGGACCTCCTCGGTCCCGCCGGGCCAGGTCGTCAGCCGCACGAGGAACTCGTGCGGGCCCCCCTCGACGCGGCGCGACGGCTCGGCCCGCAGGTGCGCGAGCGGGGCGTCCGCGGTGGTCGCGGCGCCGAGCGCGTCGAGGCGGTCGAGCACGCGGGTCTTCTCCTCGACGGAGAGGTACTGCCACATCACCGAGTGCCACAGCACCGTGAGGGTGCCGGGCCGCGTCGTCAGCGCCTCCACCACGTCGCCGGCCGCGGCACGTCGTACCTCCGCGGGGACGGAGTCGGCCACCCGGAAGGCGGCACGGAGCCGCTCCAGCCGGGCGGTCTGGTCGGGCCAGACGTACGCCGTGAGCGCGAGCCGTCCCTCGGTGGACCCGACGTCGACCGGCATCACGTCGCTGCCGATCCGCTCGACCACCCGCAGCCCCGGCCACGGCTCGAGCGGTCGGCCCTGCCAGGCGCCGGTGATCACCAGGCCGGCGTCGTCGGGGCCGAAGCGCCGCCCGGTGTCGTCGAGATAGACGTAGTGGTCGGCGCGCAGGTTCAGCCCGGCGGAGGACCCGATCTCCACCAGCCGCACCGGCAGGTCGCCCGCGCGGACGCGCAGCTGGAGGAGCCCGCCGTACAACGCGGTGGCACGACCCACCTCGTTGGTCTGCGGCGGCCGGTCGAGCCAGGAGCGGACCTCGTCGGGTCGCTCGGCCAGCAGATCGACGAAGGCGCGCCACCCGCCGTCGGGCTCCCAGGTGCCGCCGACGGAGGGGTAGTACGCCGCCAGCGCGCCCGCCCGCCGCTCGAGCACCATCCGGTGCACCGACCCGAGCAGCCGCAGGCCCAGTGCCGACGGACCAGGTGCGTCCTCGTGACCGGCTAGCACGGTGCGCAGCACGGCGCCGTCCTCGGCGCCGTCCTCGGCGCCGCCCTCGAGGGCCTCCACCACCCGCGTCAGCAGGTCGGCGTACATCGGCGAGCCCATGGCCGCGCAGGCCTCCGCCTGCTCGGCCAGGGCGCGCACGAGGTCCACGGAAGCCAGCCTGCCACGCCGCCCGCCGTCCTAGGCTCGGGCCCATGACTCACCCGCGCACCCGCGCCCGCTCGTACGTCGTCCCGCGCACCGCCGGCGCGCTCGCCGGCGTCCTGCTGCTGGCCGCGCTCGCCGGCTGCGGCGGCGGTGACGGCGACACCGGGGGCGGCGAGACGGCCGGCGACGACCCGTCGGCCGGCGCGAGCACGTCGGACACGCCGTCGCCGAGCCCCTCCGAGACGGAGAGCAGCACGGAGAGCACCGAGAGCACGGAGAGCACGGAGAGCAGCGAGGCCGACGACGTCGTCGATGCCGACTTCGACGACGGCCGCTTCACCTCGTCGGCCTACGCGTTCACCCTCCCCGACGGCTGGGGGGACGGCAGCGAGCAGACCGCCCAGCCGATGATCGGCGCCGTGGGCTACGACCCGGGGCCGGGGCGGGTGGCCTTCAGCGACAACGTCAACGTGGTCGTCAACACCGCCGCTCCGCCTTTGTCGGCGCAGCAGCTCGAGCGGCAACTGGTGCGCGAGGCCGCGGACCTGACCGAGACCACCCGTGTCCAGGACCGGACCGAGATCGCGGGGATCCCCGCCGTGCACCTCAGCGCGACCGGCAGCAGCGGCGCGGCCTCCGGCACGACCGACGGGGTGCCGATCGCGCAGGAGCAGTACGCGGCCTACTCCGAGCAGGTGCTCTTCATCGTCACCTTCACCCACGCCCGGGCGACGCCCACCGACGAGCGGGTCGAGGACGTCGAGGCGGTGCTGGGCTCGTGGGAGTGGCCGGACACCGAGGCGTCCTGAGCCGGGAGGCGGCCCAGGAGACGCCCGGGGAGGCGGCTCAGCGCTCCTTGTAGACGTCGAGCAGGCGGCGACCGATGATCATCCGCTGGATGTCCGCGGTGCCCTCGCCGATGAGCAGCATCGGGGCCTCGCGGTAGAGGCGCTCGATCTCGTACTCCTTGGAGAAGCCGTAGCCGCCGTGGATGCGGAACGAGTCCTCGACGACCTGCGAGCAGTACTCCGAGGCGAGGTACTTCGCCATGCCGGCCTCGAGGTCGTTGCGCTGGCCCTTGTCCTTGACGCGCGCGGCCTTGACCATCATCGCGTGGGCGGCCTCGACCTTGGTCGCCATCTCGGCGAGCCGGAACAGCACGGCCTGGTGCTCGGCGATCTTCTTGCCGAAGGTCTCGCGCTGCTGGGCGTAGGAGACGCCGAGCTCGAAGGCGCGGTTCGCGACCCCGCAGCCACGGGCGGCGACGTTGACGCGGCCGACCTCGACGCCGTCCATCATCTGGTAGAAGCCCTTGCCGGGAGCGCCGCCGAGCACCTGGTCGGCCGAGATCCGGTGGCCCTCCAGGATCATCTCGGTGGTGTCGACCCCCTTGTAGCCCATCTTCTCGATCTTGCCGGGGATGGTGACGCCCTGCGCGGTCTCGCCGAAGCCGGCCTCCTTCTCCACCAGGAAGGTCGTCATGTTCTTGTAGACCGAGTCGGCGCCCTCGTCGGTCTTGACCAGCACCGCGACCAGGTTCGACGAGCCGCCGTTGGTCAGCCACATCTTCTGGCCGGTGATGGAGTAGTCGCCGTCCTCGCCCTTGACGGCCTTCGTCGTGATGGCCGCGACGTCGGAGCCGCAGCCGGGCTCGGACATCGAGAAGGCGCCGCGCACCTCGCCGGTCGCCATGCGCGGGAGGTACTTCTGCTTCTGCTCCTCGGTGCCGTGGTGCATGAGCATGTAGGCGACGATGAAGTGGGTGTTGATGACGCCGGAGACGCTCATCCAGCCGCGGGCGATCTCCTCCACGGCGAGGGCGTAGGTCAGCAGGGACTCGCCCAGGCCGCCGTACTCCTCGGGGATCATCAGGCCGAAGACGCCGAGCTCCTTGAGGCCCTCGACGATCTCCGTCGGGTACTCGTCCTTGTGCTCCAGCTCGGTGGCCACCGGCAGGATCTTCTCGTCGACGAAGACGCGGACCGCCTTGAGGATCTCCTCCTGGATGTCGGTCAGACCCTCGGTCTCGCACAGGCGGGGCATGGCGTGTCCTTTCGACGACAGGCACGGGCCGCTCGGTGGTCGGCGGGCCCGGGGAAGCACAGCGGGCGGCGGCGAGATCGACCTCGCCACCGCCCGCCATGCTACTTCTCGGTAGCCCGCCGTGACCTGTGCAGTTCTTCACACGGGCCCGGGCCCGTGCGGGTCACGCTCAGCGCGTGCGCTGCCGCAGCGGGACCGCCACGTCGGCCAGGATCACCGGGTGGTCGGTGGTCCGCTGGACCAGCGGGGTCCGCTGGGCGAGGTAGTTGAACAGCCGCAGGTACGACGAGCCGAAGATCCAGTCGATCCGGGTGTCGCGCGGGGCGACGCACCGGGTCGTGCCGAAGGAGCCGCCGTTGGCCGCCTTCATCGGCGCCCGCGACGTCATCGCGCAGTGGTAGGTCTCCTTCTCGTTCATGTCCCCGGTGATGACGAGCGGGATGTTGGTCTCGTGGAGCCGGTTGGCCAGCGCGATCTCGTCGTTCTTGGCCATCGTGCGCCACTTCAGCTGCGGGGCGCGGTGGCGGGTGCTGGCCGGGTTGTGGAAGTTGGCCACCCACAGCAGGCGACCGGAGGCCTTGTGCCGCATCAGCAGGTAGGGCATCGGGACCCGCACACCGTCGAAGTAGGTGATGGGAACGGTGTTGGCCTCGACCAGCTCCCACTTGCTCGTCCGCCACGCGATGGAGTTGTGGGTGGCGTAGTTGGTCAGCTCGTCGCCGGGGTACATGTCCCAGGCGCCCTTGGTCACGCCCATGAACTGGTCGTGCTGGACCCGGTTGAGCTCCTGGAAGCCCACGATGTCGACGCCGTTGTTGTCGAGGATCTTCACCGTCGCCGGCGTGCGCACGGTGCTGCTCGCGAAGCTCCTCTTGTTGGCCCGGGGGCCGTCGGTGTGGTTGGCCCCGAGCACGTTGAAGCTGGCGACCCGCACGACGGGGGCGGTGCTGGCCATCCGCGAGAACGGCGTGGTGACGGTCGGCGGACCGGAGTCCGGCGCAGGGCCGGTGAGGACCAGCCCGGTGAGCAGGGCGGCCAGCGCCAGCACGAGCGTGCCGACGGTGGGCAGCCACCAGGTGGGGCGGGTCGGGACGACCCGGGCGGTGCGAGCGGCCACGGACGTGCGCATGCGGACTCCTTCGATCATGGGCAGACGACCGCGATGCGGTGGGGGTGTGTCTGCCGGCTCTCCCAGTGAGACGACGGTAGAACACCCGTGGGACGGGTGGGGCAGAATGCACCAAAGGGACGACAACGACCAACACGACACGCCGTGACAACACGGACAACTTCTGTCACATCAGTCACAATGGTCTCGCACGTCACAGCGTCGTCCGTGCCCATAGGCGCCGCACGTCGCCCCGCGGGCTCGGGCGATCACCCGCGGGAGCGCGGCGCGCGGGGACTACCCTGACGTCGTGACCACCTCCCCCAGCCGCGTCTTCGTGGGCCGACTGACCGGGCTGCAGGTCTTCGACCCCGCGGGCGACCAGGTCGGGCGGGTCCGCGACCTCGTGATCCTGCTGCGCCCCGGCGGCCGGCGCCCCCGCGTGCTCGGGCTCGTCGTGGAGGTGCTCGGACGCCGCAACGTCTTCCTGCCCATGACCCGGGTCACCAGCATCGACAGCGGCCAGGTCATCACCACCGGCGTGGTCAACATGCGGCGCTTCGAGCAGCGGGCCGGCGAGACCCGCGTCGTGGCCGAGATGCTCGACCGCAAGGCCTCCGCCCGGCACAGCGACCTCCAGGGCACGGTCTTCGACCTCGCCATCGAGCAGGAGCGCAGCCGCGACTGGGTCATCAGCCGCGTCGCCCTGCAGGAGGGGTCCAAGCGCTTCGGCCGCAAGGGCCAGACCCACGTCCTGGAGTGGGAGGACATCGACGGCTTCACCCCCGAGGAGGCCCAGGGCGCGACCCACCTGCTCGCCGCGCTCGAGGAGATGAAGGCCGCCGACCTCGCCCACGTCATCCACGACCTGCCCGCCAAGCGGCGTGGCGAGGTGGCGGCCGCGCTGGCCGACGAGCGGCTCGCCGACGTCCTCGAGGAGCTGCCGGAGGAGGACCAGGTCGAGATCCTCGGCCAGCTCGACGACGAGCGCGCCGCCGACGTCCTCGAGGAGATGTCGCCCGACGACGCCGCCGACCTCATCGCCGAGCTGCCGCCGGAGACGGCCGAGGCGCTGCTGGCGCTGATGGAGCCCGACGAGGCCGAGGACGTGCGCCGGCTGCTGTCCTACGAGGACCGCACCGCCGGCGGCATGATGACCACCGAGCCGATCATCCTGCCCCCCGACGCCACCGTGGCCGAGGCCCTCGCCCACGTCCGCCAGGCCGAGGTCACGCCCTCCCTGGCCGCGCTCGTCTACGTCACCCGCCCCCCGCTCGAGCCGCCCACCGGCCGCATGATCGGCGTCGCCCACATCCAGCGCCTGCTGCGCGAGCCCCCCAGCACGCTGGTCGGCTCGGTGGTCGACGAGGGCGTCACCGCCCTCAAGGTCGGCGACACCCTCGAGGACGTCGCGCGGCACCTCGCGACGTACAACCTGGTCGCCGCCGCCGTCACCGACGACAACAACCGGCTGCTCGGCGCGGTCACCGTCGACGACCTCCTCGACCACCTGCTGCCGGAGAACTGGCGCGACCACGACTCCGCCGAGAGCCGCCTGCCCACCGCCGCGCGCGCCGCCCGGTCGCTGCCGGGGAGGCTCCGTGGCCAGGCGTGAGCCGGGCTCGGAGGGCGGTCGCGAGCGACGTACCCCCCGCCTGGACCAGCCCCGCGACGCCCGCCGCCTGGTGCCGCTGCGCCCCCAGCTCGAGGACGACACGTTCGGCCGCTTCGCCGAGCGCTTCGCGCGCTTCATGGGCACCGCGCGCTTCCTGCTCTACATGTCCGGCTTCGTCGTCGCGTGGCTGATCTACAACTGGCTGGCCCCCGACGACGCCAAGTTCGACCCGTTCCCCTTCATCTTCCTCACGCTGATGCTCAGCCTCCAGGCGTCGTACGCCGCCCCGCTCATCCTGCTCGCGCAGAACCGGCAGGAGGATCGCGACCGCGTCATCGCCGAGGGCGACCGGATGGCCAACTCCCGCGCCCACGCCGACATGGAGTTCCTGGCCCGCGAGATGGCCAGCCTGCGGATGGCCCTCGGCGAGGTCGCGACCCGCGACTACGTGCGCTCGGAGCTGCGGACGCTGCTGTCCGAGATCGACGACCGGATGGCGCCCGACGAGCCCGCCGCCGCCCTCGACGAGCCCCTCGAGCCGCGTGACCAACCCGACCCCGGACGCCGCGGGAGCAGCACCGGCGGGCACGTAGGCTGAGGTCATGACTTCCCCGTCCACCGAGCAGATCACCGCTGCCCTCGCCACCGTCAACGACCCCGAGATCCGCCGCCCCCTCACCGACCTGGGGATGGTCGACGAGATCCGGGTCGGCGACGACGGCGACGTCGAGGTGCGGATCCTGCTCACCGTGTCCGGCTGCCCCATGCGCGACACCCTGACCAACGACGTCACCGCCGCGGTCGCCAAGGTCCCCGGCGTCAGCCGCGTCGCCGTCGAGTTCGGCGTGATGAACGACGAGCAGCGCTCGAACCTCCAGGCCTCGCTGCGCGGCGGCAAGGCCCCCAAGGAGATCCCCTTCGCCAAGCCCGGCTCGCTGACCCGCGTGATCGCGGTCGCCTCCGGCAAGGGCGGCGTCGGCAAGTCCTCGGTCACCGTCAACCTCGCCACCGCGATGGCCCGTCAGGGACTCAAGGTCGGCATCGTCGACGCCGACATCTACGGCCACTCCGTCCCGGCCATGCTCGGGATCGCCGACCACCGCCCCACGCAGGTCGAGGAGATGATCATGCCCGTGCCGACCGAGGAGGGCCCCTCGGTCATCAGCATCGGCATGCTCAAGCCGCGGCGCGACCAGGTCGTCGCCTGGCGCGGACCCATGCTCGACCGGGCGCTGGTGCAGATGCTGGCCGACGTCTACTGGGGCGACCTCGACGTGCTGCTCCTCGACCTCCCGCCCGGCACCGGCGACGTCGCGATCTCGCTGGGCCAGCACCTGCCCAACGCCGAGGTCGTCGTGGTCACCACCCCGCAGGAGGCGGCCGCCGAGGTCGCCGAGCGCGCCGGCACGATGGCCTCGATGATGCACCAGCGCGTCGTCGGCGTCGTGGAGAACATGTCCTTCCTGCCCTGCCCGCACTGCGGCCCGGAGCACCGTCTCGACGTCTTCGGCACCGGCGGCGGCGAGCGCGTCGCGCGCACGCTGTCGCAGCGCCTCGGCTACGACGTGCCGCTGCTCGGCGACATCCCGCTCGACGAGCGGCTCCGCGCCGGCGGCGACCTCGGCAAGCCCCTGGTCACCAGCGACCCCGACGCCCCGGCCGCACGCTCGCTCAGCGGGATCGCCGAGCGCCTCTCCGGCCGCGGCCGCGGGCTCGCCGGCATGCAGCTCGGGCTGGCTCCGGCCGGGAAGCGCTGAGCGACGCCGTGCCGGTGGGGGAGGCTGAGCAGGTGGTGCGGCGATGATGGGGATCGGGTTCGCCGAGTTCCTCGTCATCGGCGTGGTGGCCATGCTGGTCTTCGGACCCGACCGGCTGCCCGACTTCGCCCGTCAGGCCGGCCGCATGATCCGCCAGGTCCGCGGCCTCGCGCGCCAGGCGCGCGACGACATCCGCACCGAGCTCGGCCCCGAGTACGCCGACTTCGAGCTGACAGACCTCGACCCCCGCCGGGCCATCCGCAAGCACGTGATGGAGGCCTGGGAGGACGACGAGGACGACGAGGACGACGAGGACGACGTCAAGAAGGCCCCGGCGGCCCCGCCGCTGCGTTCCGGCGAACGGCCGCCGTACGACCACGAGGCCACCTGAGCGGCGCTCGCCCCGCCCGCTCGACGCGGGTGCCTGGTCGGCGACGTCAGCCGACGCGTCCGGCCAGCGTGACGTCGACCTCCTGCTCGTCGCCGTTGCGCTCCACGGTGAGCGTCACCGTCTGCCCCGGGCGCTGGCTGCGGATCTTGACGATCAGCGAGTTCGCGTCGGACACGAAGGTGCCCTCGATCTCGGTGACCCGGTCGCCGGTGCGCAGCCCCGCCTCCGCGGCCGGGGTGCCCTCCTCGACCTCGATGATGTCGGCGCCCGGGCGGTTCTTGCTGGTCCGCACGCTGGCCCCGATGACGGGGTACTCCGCCTCACCGGTCTGGAGGATCTGGCGGGCGGTGAAGCGGACCTGCTCCATCGGGATCGCGAAACCGACCCCGATGTTGCCGCCCTGGCCGCCGAAACCACCACCGGTCGTGGCGATGGCCGAGTTCACCCCGACCACCTGGCCCTGCAGGTTGACCAGCGGTCCTCCCGAGTTGCCCGGGTTGATCGCGGCGTCGGTCTGCACGGCGTTGATGTAGGACGAGTCGTCCTCCGCCCCCACGCTCACCGGCCGGTCGAGCGCGCTGACGATGCCCGAGGTGACGGTGCTGGACAGCCCCAGCGGGGAGCCGATGGCGACGACGGTCTGGCCGACGACCATCTTGCGCGAGCTGCCGAGGGCGGCGGGACGCAGCCCGCGGGGGTCCTTCACGTCGAGGACGGCGATGTCGTAGACGGGGCTGCGGCCCACCACCGTGGCGGTGCGGGCGCGGCCGTTCATGTCGACGACGTCGATCTCGGCGCCCTCCTCGGCGATCGCGACGACGTGGTTGTTGGTGATGACGTGGCCCGCGCGGTCCACGACGAAGCCCGAGCCGGTGCCGCCCTGGGCCTCGGCGTCGTCGTCGTTGACGACCCGGACCTGGACGGTGCTGGGCAGGAGGCGGGAGGCCACGGCCGCCACGCTCGTGTTGCCGGGCGCGAGGGGCTCGGCGTACTCCTCGGCGAGGGGGTCGTCCCCCAGCCCGACCGACCCACCGTCGTCGGAGCGCAGCCCGAGCAGCAGGCCGCCTCCGAGCAGGCCGCCGACGAGCCCGGCCACGAGCGCGGCGGCGATCGCGACCGGGAGGATCCAGCCGTTGCCCCGCCGGGCCGGGCCCTGCGGGTAGCCGGGGGGCGGGCCGTAGGGACCGTAGGGGCTCCCCGGGCCCTGGCCGTAGCCCGGGCCGGGAGGTCCGTACGGCGGTCGGCCGGGACCTCCGGGACCTCCGGGACCTCCGGGACCTCCGGGCCCTGCGGGTCCGCCCGGGGGGCGACCCCAGCCGGGCGGCGGGCCGTAGCCGGGAGGACCGGACGGCGGGCGCTGGCCCGGCGACGGCGTGCCGGGGGCGGTGCCGGAACCGGGACCGGGGCCGGGGGCGGCACCGGTGGGCAGCACGCGGGTGGGCTCGTCGCCGCTGGCCGAGGCCCAGGGGGACCCCGGGCGGGGCTCGTAGGGACCGGGTCGGGCCGGGATCGGCTGGGTGTCGTCCGCGGACGCGCCGGACCTGTCCTCGGCTGCTGGCTCGTCCCCGGGTGCACTCACCGGGCCATTGTTCCCCATGGGGTGCAACCCGACCCCCGGAGTACGACGATCGGGCGACGGCCGGACGCCCGCGGAGCCCGGTCAGAGACCGAGGCTCGGCACCCCCAGCACCGGGGGCCGGACCCGGGGACCGCGACGGGCGGGTCGCTCCGGGGTCGGGCGCGCGGCCCGCGGGTCGCGGTGGGCCAGCGCCCGCCGCAGCTGGGTGCGGCCCCGGTGGAGGCGGGAGCGCACCGTGCCCACCTTCGCGTCCAGGACCGAGGCCGCCTCGGCGTAGCTGAGACCCTCGAGGTCGACCAGCACCACGACGGCCCGCACCGGCGCGGCCAGGGCGGTCAGCGCGCTCTCCACGTCGGACTCGAAGGTCTCGTCCAGCAGGACGGTGTCGGCGGCCTCGGCGGGCCTGACCCGCGCCTCCAGGTGGTCGCCCCACGGGTCGACCCGGGTGCGGGCCCGACGACGGGCGTGGTCGAGGAAGAGGTTGGTCGTCACCCGGTGCAGCCAGCCCTCGACGCCGTCGGGTCGCAGGGTGTCGGCGGAGGTGAGGGCACGGACGAAGACCTCCTGGGTGAGGTCCTCGGCGTCCGACCGGTTGCCGGTCAGGCGGGTCGCGAGCCGCAGCACGCGGCCGCGGTGGCGTCGTACGAGCTCCGCGGGCTCCGTGGCCTGGGCGCCCTGAGTGCCCTGGACGGGCCGCGCGGCCTGGACGGGGACCGGGCGCGAGGGGCTGACCGTCCCCTCCTCGATCAGCACGCCGCTCATGGCTCGACGCTAGTGACCGGGGCTGAGAACCGGCTGAGGGTCTGCCGAGGTGACGCTGCGAAGCCGGGGTGCTGCCGATCGGTTAGAGTCCGCCTGAGCACACGACCCTGAGGGGGAGCTATTTCCACCGGACTCAAGCCCGCCAGCTGGACCTACGCCGAGCAGTTCGTCGCCGAGGACGAGGTGCTGGGCAACGCGCGGGCGCGGGCGCAGGAGGTCGGGGTGAGCCCCGTCGGCTCCGGCGCCGGAGCGGCCCTGCGGTTCCTGGCGTCGGTCATCGAGGCCCGCGCCGTCGTCGAGATCGGCACCGGCACCGGCGTCTCCGGGGTGTGGCTGCTGCGCGGCATGACCTCCGACGGCGTGCTCACCACGGTCGACACCGAGGCCGAGCACCAGCGGCTGGCCAAGAAGTCCTTCACCGAGGCCGGCATCCCGCCGCAGCGGGCGCGCCTGATCAACGGCTCGGCGCTCGACGTGCTCCCCCGCCTGACCGACGGCCACTACGACCTGGTCTTCTGCGACGGCGACAAGCGCGAGTACGGCGACTACCTCGCCGAGGCGCTGCGGCTGCTGAAGCCCGGCGGCCTGGTGGCCTTCGACAACGCGCTGTGGCACGACCGCGTCGCCGACCCGGCCCAGCGCGATCCCGAGACCGTGGCCGTGCGCGAGCTCGGTCGCAGCGTCCAGGAGCACGAGGGTCTCGTCCCGCTGCTGCTGCCGATGGGCGACGGTCTGCTGGTGGCGCGCAAGCTCTGAGCACCGGTCCGTCAGGACAGGTCGATCCAGTAGCGCAGCTTGCCCTCGCGGGTGTCCTCGTAGACGCCGCCCGCACTCTCGATCGTGCGCCGTGAGGCCTCGTTGTCGACGTCGCAGGTGATGAGCACCGGGTCGATGTCGAGCTCGTCGCAGACCTCGAGCATCTGCAGCAGCGCCGACCCGGCCAGTCCCCGGCTCCGCGCGGTCGGGCGTACGGCGTACCCGATGTGGCCGCCCCAGGTGTAGAGCAGCTCGTTGAGCTCGTGGCGCAGCGAGATGCGTCCGACGTACTCGTCGTCCTCGGCCATCCATAGCTCGGTGAACGGCACGAACTGGCGCGGGCGGGGCGCGTCCTCGTCGCGCTGGCGCACCAGGAAGCGGCACAGCGCGGCGAACTCCTCGGGGTCCTCGAGCCCCTGGCGGGTGAACTCCACCCCGGCGAAGCCGGCGTCGGCGGACCAGGACAGGAGGTTGGCGTACATCGCCTCGTCGGCGGCGACGAACTCGTCGGCCGCGGCGAGGAACGAGCGGTGGAAGCGCGGGTGGGGGTCGACCAGCCTCATGGGTGCACGTGCCGCGTCACGGGCGGCCGCGGCCCCTCGACGGCGCCCGCCCCGAGGTGCGGACACCGTCGAGGGGGTCACGCTGCTCCAGCCAGTGCAGCAGCAGCCGAGCCCCGAAGCCGGTGGCGCCGGGGGTCCACTCGAAGGCGTCGACCGGGGAGTCCCCGACCGAGGCGATGTCGAGGTGGGCCCACGGCACGTCGCCGGTGAAGTGCTGCAGGAAGAGCGCTGCGGTGATGGCGCCCGGCGAGCCGGCGGCGTTGTCGGCGTCGGCGACCTTCGACTCCAGGCGCTCCTCGTAGTCGGCCACCAGCGGCAGCCGCCACAGCGGCTCCCCCGCGGCCTTGCCGGCGACGTCGAGCTGCGCGGCGAGGCCGTCGTCGTCGGCGAAGAGGCCGCCGGTGCGCTGGCCCAGGCTGATCTTGACCGCCCCGGTCAGCGTCGCCACGTCCACGAGCACGTCGGGCTTGAGCTCGGCGACGGCGTAGGCGAGCGCGTCAGCCAGCACCAGCCGCCCCTCGGCGTCGGTGTTGGTGACCTCGCTGGTGCGGCCGCCGTAGTGGCGGACCACGTCGCCGGGACGCAGCGAGGAGCCGCTGACGGAGTTCTCGGCGCAGGCCATCAGCCCGGTCACCTTCACCGGGCAGTCGAGGGCGGCGAGCTGCTCCATGACCGCCAGCACCACACCGGCGCCGGTCATGTCGCGCTTCATGTTCATCATCGCGTCGGCCGGCTTGATGGACAGGCCGCCGGTGTCGAAGGTGATGCCCTTACCGACGAGCACCACGTGCGGCGTACGCCGTGAGGCCCGCGACGGCGCGTAGTCGAGCTGCACCAGCCGGGGCGGGTTGGCCGAGGCCTGACCGACCCCGGTCAGGCCGCCGAAGCCCCCGTCACGCAGCTGCGTCTCGTCCCACACCCGGATGTCGAGCTTCTGCGCGGACGCGACCTCGGCCGCCCGCTCCGCGAGCCACACCGGGGTCTTCTCGTTCGAGGGCACCAGCGCCAGCGTGCGCGCGGCCCAGCCGGCGCCACCCGTGGCGAGCGCGGCCTCGAGAGCCGTCTCGCGGGCGGACGGGCGCACCAGCCCGGCCAGCACGACCTGGGGCGCGAGCCCGGGGTCGCCGGTCTTGAGGTCGTAGCGGAAGCCCCCCAGCACCAGGCCCTCGACGAAGGCGCGCAGGCCCGCGTCGTCGGCGAGCGCCGGCACCGTGGTCACGACCCGTCGCGGGCCCGTGGCGTCGCCGGCGCGCTGGGGCGAGCGGGAGCGGCGTACGACGGCGGCACCGGCGCGACGCAGGTCGGTCGGCGTGGAGGAGCCGACCCCGACCAGCAGGAGCGTGAGGGGTGCGCCGCCGTCCCCGCTGTCCTGGTCGCCGGGGTCGCGGGCGCTGCGGGACAGCAGCACGTGCTCCACGACCTCGCCGGCGCGGCCCTTCGCCCCCTGGTGCTCGAGCAGGGCGATCAGGTCGACGTCGACGCGCTCGAGCAGCTCGGCGGCCCCCGGGCCGAGGACGAGCGTGCCGTCCTCGGCCAGGAACGGCAGCGCCAGCACGTCAGCCCCAGGCAGCTCGGACGCGAGGTCCTCACCCAGGCTGACGTGCGGTCGCAGTGGCGTGTTCGGGAGCGTCATCGCTCCCGGTGTCGAGGCTGAGATCAGCCCACGACCTGATGGAGGGCCGCCTCCAGGGCGCCGGCCTCCTCGGCGTTGAGCTCGACCACGAGGCGGCCTCCGCCCTCGAGCGGGACGCGCATGACGATGCCGCGGCCCTCCTTGGTCACCTCGAGCGGACCGTCGCCCGTCCGCGGCTTCATCGCCGCCATGCGAACACCTCTTCCTGTGTCACCAGCATGCTGGTCGGTCCGCGGGCGAGGGCCAAGCACCCCCGCTCCGGCGAACCGGATCGACGCCTATTATCTCCCACCGTGTCCGTGTGCGGCACATCACCCCTGGGAGAGCCGATGACGTCAGCCAGCAGCAGCGCCGACCAGCCCGTGATCGTGACCCGTGAGGGCGGCGTCGCGACCCTCACGCTCAACCGTCCCGAGGCCATGAACAGCCTCGACGTGGCGACCAAGGAGGCCCTGCTCGCGGCCGTCACCGAGGTCGCCGAGGACCCGGCGGTGCGCTGCGTCGTGCTCACCGGCACCGGCCGCGCCTTCTGCGTGGGCCAGGACCTCAAGGAGCACGTCGGGCTGCTCGAGCAGGGTGCCGAGGTGCTCTTCACGACCGTCCCGGAGCACTACAACCCGACCGTGCTGGCGCTGGCGACGATGCCGAAGCCGGTGATCGCGGCGCTCAACGGGGTGGCCGCGGGCGCGGGGGCCAGCCTCGCTCTGGCCTGCGACTACCGGATCGCCGCCGACTCCGCGGGCATCAACCTGGCCTTCTCCGGCATCGCGCTGTCCTGCGACACCGGGTCGTCGTGGACCCTGCAGCGGCTCGTCGGGCCCGCCAAGGCGCTGGAGCTGCTCTACGAGCCGCGCACGATCAAGGCCGACGAGTGCGCCGACCTGGGCATCGTCACCCGCGTCGTGGCCGGCGACGAGCTGGCCGCGGAGGTCGCGACCCTGGCCGGGCGCCTGGCCGCCGGCCCGACCCTGTCGTACGCCGCCATCCGGCGCTCGGTGCACTTCGCCGCCACCCACGACCTGCCGTCCTCGCTGGACTTCGAGGCCCGGATGATGACCGAGACCGGCGGCACCGAGGACCACCGCAACGCCGTCGACTCCTTCGTGGCCAAGCAGCGCCCCACCTTCCACGCCCGCTGACCCCTCCCGGGCCCGCTCCGCCATGGAACGCGGGACCTCCGCCCATGTAACGCGGGGTTATGGACGCCGACCAAGGCTCACAACGCGTGGGAGGCGTCCATAAGACTCGGTCGGACGGGACTCACGTCCGGCCGGCCGTGCTCGAGCGGCCGCCTGCCCGGCGTACGTCGGAGAACGGCGACCCGCCCCAACCGGGCAGGGGTTGTGGACGCCCACCACGGGTTGTGACCCTTGCGAGCCGTCCATAACCCCGCGTTACATGCGGTTTCGGAGGGGTTCGGGTCGGGAGCGGGCGTCAGCGGGCGGTGCAGTCGGCGAGGTGGTCGTTGACCATGCCGGTGGCCTGCATCAGGGCGTACGCCGTGGTGGGGCCGACGAAGCGGAAGCCGCGGCGCTTGAGCTCCGTGGCCATGGCGGTCGACTCCCCCGTCACCGCTGGTACGTCGCCCAGCCTGCGCGGGGCGGGCCGGTCCCCGTCCGGCGCGAAGGACCACAGCAGCGCGTCGAGGCCGCCGTCGAGATCGAGCACCGCACGGGCGTTGGACACCGCGGCCTCCACCTTCGAGCGGTTGCGCACGATGCGGGTGTCGGTCAGCAGCTCGGCGACCCGCGCCTCGTCGTACGACGCCACCACGGCGGGGTCGAACGCACTGAAGACCTCCCGGAAGGCCTCGCGCTTGCGCAGGATCGTGATCCAGGACAGCCCGGACTGGAAGGCCTCCAGCGTGAGCCGCTCGAAGAGCGCCGACTCGCCGTGGACCGGGCGGCCCCACTCCTCGTCGTGGTAGGCGAGGTAGTCCGGGGTGCTCAGCCCCCAGGGACAGCGCAGCCCCCCGTCGGGCCCGGGCCGGGCGCCGTTCGAGGTCTCAGGCTCCGTCACTCGGTGGTCCCGGTGCGCGCATCGCCCCCGGTGGTCCCGCTCCGCGCATCGCTCCCGGTGGTCCCGCTCCGCGCGTCGCCCCCGGGGGTACCGCTCCGCGCGTCGCCCCCGGTGGTCCCCGGCGCCCCGCGGGCGTCGTCGACCTGGACGGCGAGCCGCTCGAGCAACGCGTCGACCTCCGACATCCGGTAGCCGCGGAACGCGGTGGTGAAGCGCACCCGTCGCAGGTCGGAGGCCGAGAGCGGACCATCCGGGACCCGCGGGTCGGGCCGGTCGTCGAAGGTCTCCTCCAGGCCCCCGCCGCGCCCGACCGCGACGACGGCGACCACCCCGAGGACGGCCATCACCAGGAGCGCGAAGAACCAGGTCATCGGTCGATGCTCCCACCCGAGGCGTCGCGCTCCTCGCGGGCGGCGACCATGACCGCCACAGCCTCGTCGGGGTCGTCGGTCAGCGTGAGCAGGTCGAGGTCGCCCGGGCTGACCTTGCCGCCCGCGACCGCGGTGTCGCGCAGCCAGGCCAGCAGGCCCGACCAGTAGTCGACGCCGACCAGCACGACCGGGAAGGACGTCACCTTGCGGGTCTGCACCAGCGTCAGCGCCTCGAAGAGCTCGTCGAGGGTGCCGAGCCCGCCGGGCAGCACCACGAAGCCCTGGGAGTACTTCACGAACATCGTCTTGCGGGCGAAGAAGTAGCGGAAGTTCACGCCGAGCTCGACGTAGGGGTTCAGGCCCGCCTCGAAGGGCAGCTCGATGCCGAGACCCACGGAGGTCCCGCCCGCCTCGGTCGCGCCCTTGTTGGCCGCCTCCATCGCCCCGGGACCGCCGCCGGTGATGACGGCCAGCCCGGCCTCGGCCAGACCGCGGCCGACCTGCTCGGCGACCGCCCAGACCGGGTCGTCGGTCGTCGTCCGGGCGGAGCCGAAGACCCCGACGGCCGGCCCGAGCTCGGCCAGCGCCCCGAAGCCCTCGACGAACTCGCTCTGGATCCGCAGCACGCGCCACGGGTCGGTGTGCACCCAGTCGGACGCGCCCCGGGAGTCGAGCAGGCGCTGGTCGGTGGTGGTGCCGCCGGGGTGGCTCTGGCTGCCGCGCAGCCGCACCGGTCCGCGGTAGCGGTCGGTCTCGTCGCGGGAGGTCACGACGTGCCCGCCAGCCACGCCCGCAGCTGCGCGGCGACCCGGGCCACGTGCTCGACGGGCACGTGCTCGTCCTGGCGGTGGGCGTACATCGGGTCGCCGGGGCCGAAGTTGACCGCCGGCACCCCGAGCCCGCTGAAGCGTGCGACGTCGGTCCAGCCGAACTTCGGGTTCGCCTCTCCCCCGACGGCGGTGACGAAGTCCCGCGCCGCCGGTACGCCGAGTCCGGGCAGGGCGCCGGGCGAGGAGTCCTTGACCTGCACGAGGTGCGGGGCGAAGAGGTCGGTGAGGAAGGCCAGCGCCTCCTCCTCGGACCGGTCGGGGGCGAAGCGATAGTTGACCGAGACCACGCAGGTGTCGGGCACGACGTTGCCGGCCACCCCGCCGGCGATGCCGACCGCGTTCAGGCCCTCGCGGTACTCCAGGCCGTCGATGACCGGGCGGCGCGCCTCGAAGGCGGCCAGCTTCTCCAGCACCGGGGCGGCGGCGTGGATGGCGTTGGAGCCCATCCAGGAGCGGGCCGAGTGGGCCCGCTGGCCGGTGAGCGTGACCTCGACGCGCATGGTGCCCTGGCAGCCGGCCTCGACGACGGCGTTCGAGGGCTCCATGAGGACGGCGAAGTCGGCCTCGAGCAGGTCGGGGCGGGCGGCGGCGAGCTTGGTCAGGCCGTTGCGCTCGGCCTCGACCTCCTCGCACTCGTAGAACAGGTAGGTGACGTCGCGCGGCGGGTCGGTGACGGTGGCGGCCAGGTGCAGGCCCACCGCGACCCCGCCCTTCATGTCGCAGGTGCCGAGGCCGTGCAGGATGCCGTCCTCCAGGCGCGACGGCAGGTTGTCGTGCTCGGGCACGGTGTCGAGGTGCCCGGCGAGCACCACCCGGTCGGCCCGGCCGAGCTGCGTCCGGGCGACGACGGTGTGGCCGAACCGCTCGACCTCGAGGTGCGGGTAGCGGCGCAGCAGACCCTCGACGGCGTCGGCGATCGCCTGCTCGTCGCCGCTCACCGAGGGGATGTCGACCAGCCGGCGGGTCAGCTCGAGCGGGTCCCCGACGGCGTCGGCGAGGTGGTCGGACAGAGGGGTGGCAGGGGACATGTCGACCATCCAACCTCATGGCACCGACGCACCCCGCCGTACGCCGTGGCGGGGCCGGGACGGTTGCCCGACTTCGGTAGCCTGCCCCCGTGAGCACCCCCTCCTCCGGCCCGTCCGCCACGCCCTCGTCGACGTCGTCCACGCCCGCCGTCGAGGCCCACGGATCCGCCCTCGTCACCCGGGTCGCCGGAGGCGAGGGCACCGTGCTCGACGCGTGGTTCCCCGCCCCGGCGCTGGGCGCCCCCGCGGCGGGCCACGCAGCACCGGCCGAGCTCGCGTCGCTGGCCGGCGAGGACGAAGTGCGCGGCGTCGTCCGCGAGGTCGTCGAGGTCCACGTCACCGACCTCCAGTCGCCGCCGACCGACACCGTCGACGCGTGGCTGCGCCTGCACCTGCTGAGCCACCGGCTCGTGCGCCCCCACGGCGTCAACCTGGACGGCGTCTTCGGGCTGCTGACCAACGTGGTGTGGACGAGCGTGGGTCCCTGCGCCGTCGAGGGCTTCGAGCAGACCCGGCTGCGGCTGCGGGCCGCCGGCCACCACGTGACCGTGCTGGGGGTCGACAAGTTCCCCCGGATGACCGACTACGTGCTGCCCTCCGGCGTCCGCGTCGCCGACGCCGACCGGGTCCGGCTCGGCGCCCACCTGGCCTCCGGCACCACCGTCATGCACGAGGGCTTCGTGAACTTCAACGCCGGCACGTTGGGCTCCTCCATGGTCGAGGGCCGCATCAGCGCCGGCGTCGTCGTCGGCGACGGCTCCGACGTCGGCGGGGGCTCCTCGATCATGGGCACGCTCTCGGGCGGCGGCACCCAGGTCATCTCGGTCGGCGAGCGGTGCCTGCTCGGCGCCAACGCCGGCCTCGGCATCACCCTCGGTGACGACTGCGTCGTCGAGGCCGGCCTCTACGTCACCGCCGGCACCAAGGTGCTCGTCCACGAGGGCGACGGCACCCGCGTCGCCAAGGCGCGGGAGCTCTCGGGCGCGAGCAACGTGCTGTTCCGACGCAACTCCACCACCGGCGCGGTCGAGGCCGTGCCGTGGAAGGGCGACGGCATCGCCCTCAATGCCGCCCTGCATGCCAACGACTGACCCCGACGCCGGGAGGTCGGGCGACGCGCGGGAGAACGGCCGGGTCCTGCTGCCGCTGCTCGCCGTCGTCGTGGTGGTCGTGCTGGGGGTCGCGCTCGCCGTACGCCTGGGGGCGGGGCCGTTCCCGGACTCCGAGGTGTGCCGCGCCGAGGTCGGCGACGTCACCGCGGAGCTGAGCGGCGAGCAGGCCGAGAACGCCAGCCTCATCGCCGGCATCGGCGTACGGCGAGGTTTGCCGGCCCGCGCGGTCTCCATCGCACTCGCGACGGCGTTCCAGGAGAGCAAGCTGGAGAACCTCGAGGGCGGCGACCGCGATTCCCTCGGGCTGTTCCAGCAGCGGCCCTCGCAGGGCTGGGGCAGCGCCGAGCAGATCAGCGACCCGGTCTACGCCACGAACGCCTTCTACGACGGGCTGGTGGAGATCGAGGGCTACGAGGACATGCGGATCACCGAGGCCGCCCAGGCGGTGCAGCGCTCGGGCTTCCCCGAAGCCTACGAGGAGCACGCCGAGGGGGCGCGCGCGCTGGCGTCTGCCCTGACCGGCTACAGCCCCGGGGCGTTCTCGTGCGTGGTGCGCCACGGTGACCTGGAGGCCGAGGAGCCGGGCGAGCGTGGCCTCACCGCGCGCGCCGAGGCCGCGGTGGTCGACGTGGAGCGGGTCTTCGGAGAGCTGCCACTCGGGGGGTTCTCGCCCGAGGGCGTCACCACCGGGCACATGGAGGGCTCGGCGCACTACGCCGGCCGCGCCGTCGACGTCTTCTTCCGGCCGGTGAACGACGCGAACCTGCGACGCGGGTGGGCCGTCGCGCAGTACCTCGTCGCGAACGCCGAGCGCCTCGGCGTCGACCACGTCATCTTCGACGACCGCATCTGGTCCAGCGGGCTGCGCTCCGAGCAGGGCTGGCGCGACTACGACGCCCCGGTCGAGTCCTCGACGGCGCCGGCCACCCGCGTGATCCTCGAGCACCGCGACCACGTCCACCTCGACGTGGTCGAGGGCGGCTGACGGCTGCTGAGGGCGGGACCTTCGCCCCCCGTCGGTCCTGACCTTCCCCGGATCGGCACCTGCCCCCTCGCCCTGGGCGGCTCCCGAGCCCCACACTGTCGTCAGTCGGGTGGGGTGCTCGGCGGGGGACGCCGGACGTGGGCCGGCAGGCAAGAGGAGCAGACATGGGATCGACCTCGATGATGTACACGATGGGCATGGCGCTCGACCGGGCGGCGGACGGCGGGCACCCGGTGAGCATCCTCGTGGAGGGCTCGTGGGTCGACGGCCAGATCGCCGCCGTCGACAGCATGGGGGTCGTCCTGGAGGGCAACGACGGCGACCACACCGTCATCCGCGTCGACCGGGTGGCAGCGGTGAAGGTGCACGCGGAGTCGCCGTTCCGCACGTCGATCTCGCGGGCACCGGCGGCGCCCGAGGCGCGTCCCATGCCCGGCCCGCGGACCGCCTGAGGCACCTCCGGCCGGGCACCCGATCGGTCAGACTTGGCGGGACCTTGGTCCGGAATCGGGTTTGTCCGCTTTCGTCACGACTGTCGGTTGCGCCATCCTGAGGACGTGCCGCGGGGGCGCGGCCACCAGGAGGGGACGAGACATGCAGACGTCGATGCTCTACACGATGGGGATGGCCCTGGACCGGGCCGCCGAGCACGGACACCCGGTGCGGTTGCTGGTCGAGGGGGCCTGGCTCGACGGCAGCATCGCCGCCGTCGACAGCCTCGGGGTCGTGCTCGAGACGGCTCAGGGCCACCACTCGGTGGTGCGCCTCGAGCGCGTCGCCGCCGTCAGCGTCGCCTCCGAGTCGCCCCTGCGGGCGCCGATCGCGCGCACGCCGTACCGCGAGGAGACGGTCGTGCGCCCGATGCCGGGCGCACGCACCGCCTGAGCCTCAGGCGGGCCGGCCCAGCCGCGCGACCGCGGCGCCGACGCGCTCGTCGGTCGCGGTGATCGCGACGCGCACGTGGCGGGTCCCGGCGGTGCCGTAGAAGTCGCCGGGCGCGACGAGGATGCCGCGGTCGGCCAGCCAGGCGACCGTGTCCCAGCAGGGCTCGTCGCGCGTCGCCCACAGGTAGAGCGCTCCCTGCGAGTGGTCGACGGTGAAGCCGGCGCCCAGCAGCGCGTCGCGCAGCGCCGTACGCCGTGCCGCGTAGCGCTCGCGCTGCTCCGCGACGTGGGCGTCGTCGTCGAGGGCGGCAGCCATCGCGACCTGCATCGGACCGGGCAGCATGAGCCCCAGGTTCTTGCGCACCGCCGTCAGCTCCGCGACGACCGTGGGATCGCCGGCGACGAAGGCGCAGCGGTAGCCGGCCAGGTTCGACCGCTTCGACAGCGAGTGCACGGTGAGGATCCCGGTGACGTCGCCGTCGCAGACGTCGGGGTGCAGCACCGAGACCGGCTCGGCGTCCCAGCCGCTCTCGAGGTAGCACTCGTCGGAGACCAGCAGCGCCCCGCGCTCGCGGCACCACGCCACGACCTTGCGCAGGTGCTCGACGGGGAGGACCTGACCGGTCGGGTTCGACGGCGAGTTGATCCACACCAGGGTCGGGCTCTCCGGACCGAGGCTGGTCAGCGCGTCGGCGGCCACGACGCGGGCCCCGGCGAGCGCGGCGCCCACGGTGTACGTCGGGTAGGCCAGCCGCGGGGCGACCACGAGGTCACCGGGGCCGAGCCCCAGGTGGGTCGCCAGGCCGGCGATCAGCTCCTTGGAGCCGACGCTCGGCAGTACTTGGCGCGGCTCGAGGCCGACCGCCCCGGCGCGCCGCTCGAGCCAGCCGACGATCGAGGCGCGCAGGGCCGGCGTGCCGATGGTGAGGGGGTAGCCCGGGGAGTCGGAGGCGTCGGCGAGCGCCTGACGCACGACGGCCGGGGTCGGGTCGACCGGGGTGCCGACCGAGAGGTCGACGATGCCGTCGGGGTGCGCCCGAGCGCGATCGCCCATCGGGACCAGCGCGTCCCAGGGGAAGTCGGGGAGCCGCCCGGAAACCGGACGTGCCGCCCACCGGGGAGCCCCGGGAGACGGCACGGTCGAGTCGTTCGAGGACCCCGAGGTCACTCGTCGTGCTCCTGCGGGGGCAGCGCGGCGACGACGGGGTGGTCCTTCTCGATGACGCCCATCTTGGCGGCGCCGCCGGGAGAGCCGAGGTCGTCGAAGAACTCCACGTTGGCCTTGTAGTAGTCCTTCCACTGCTCCGGGGTGTCGTCCTCGTAGTAGATGGCCTCCACCGGGCAGACGGGCTCGCAGGCTCCGCAGTCCACGCACTCGTCGGGGTGGATGTAGAGCATGCGCGAGCCCTCGTAGATGCAGTCGACAGGACACTCGTCGACACAGGCGCGGTCCTTCAGGTCCACACAGGGCTCGGCGATGACGTAGGTCACCTGGTTCCTCCTCGACGGGTGCGCCCGTGGCAGTCACGGGCGGAGATGCTGGCTCCGACAGCCTAGTATCCACACGCGCCGTTGACGCGGCGCCCTCCCGAAGTCTCGCTCCGCGTCGCCCGACGTCCCGCTCCCACGCTTCCCGAAGAAGGACCCCGTGCCCCTGCCGACCGCCCTCGGGCCCGCCTGCCTGGGGCTGCGCGTCGTCGTACGGCGCGTGCTGCCCGGCGAGACCGGCCCGAGCGGCGGGCCGGCGATGACCGACGTGCTCGGGGTGCTGGAGAGCTGGGAGGACGACGCGCTGACGGTGCGGCGCGAGGACGGCTCAGTCGTCCGGGTCGACCGGTCGACGCTGGTCTCGGGCAAGGCAGTGCCGCCGCGGGCGTCGGTGCGCCACCGGGTGCCGGCCGAGGTGGCCGCCCGGAGGGCGCTGGGCTCGTGGCCGGCCGTCGAGGCCGAGCCGCTCGGCGACTGGGTGCTGCGGGCGTCGGGGGGCTTCAGCGCCCGGGCCAACTCGGTGTTCCTCACCGGCGACCCGGGGATGCCCTGGGACGAGGCCGTGGCGCGGGCACGGGCGTTCTACGCCGAGCGCGACCTGCCGGCGTGGGCGCAGGTCGTCGTCGGCTCCCCCGAGGACCTGCGCGCCGACGCCGAGGGGTGGCACCAGGCCCGCCCCGGTGAGGCCGACTCGCTGCTGCAGGTCGCCTCGGTCGCCCAGGCCGTCCGTCAGGCGCGCGAATTCCGTTCACAAGAACGTTCAGACCCTCCCCGTGACGGCGTGGACGGGGATCTGAACGTTCTTGTGAACGAGATGTTCGTCCGAGAGGAGATGACCGACGGGTGGCTGGCGACCGACGAGCGGGCCCGCGAGCGGCCGGAGGCGTCGCGGGCGGTGCTGGAGGGGCCGGACCACGTGGCGTTCGTGACGCTCGAGGTCGACGGCGCGGTCGTGGCGCGGGCCCGGGCGGCGATGCCCGACAGCGACGACTGGGTCGGCCTCACCGACGTGTGGGTCGACCCCGAGCGGCGCCGCGGCGGGCTGGCCCGGTCGGTGGTGGGCGCGCTGATGCCGTGGGCGGCCGAGCGGGGCGCGAGCACGGCGTACCTCCAGGTCCGCGCGGACAACGCCGCCGGGCTGGCGCTCTACCAGCGGTTCGGGTTCGTCACCCACCACGCCTACCGCTACCTGCGCCTGCCGGACTGACCCCCGAGTACGTCGCTCCGCTCGGAGCGACGCTCGCCGGGCGGGCTCACTCGCAGATGACGGTGTCCGAGGGCGTGTAGACGGTCGTGTCCTTCTCGCGCTTCACGACCTCCGACGAGCCGGGCTCGCGGAAGATCCGGGTGACGTCGACGGTGAAGCCGCCGTACCCCTCGTTGGGCACGCAGTCCTCGCCGCTGCCGTAGCGGGTGTCGGGCGAGGTGAAGTCGTACTGCCCGCTGGTGACCGACTCGATGTCCCACACCTTGGTCGACCACATCCGCACCGTCAGCCCGCCGGTGCCGCCGGGAGCGCTCGGGCTGTGGATGGCCTGGATGAGCACCCCGTAGTCGGTGTCGTTGCGGAACTTCAGGTCGACCACCGGGAACGCGACGGTGGCCTCGCGCCCCATCGGGTAGCGGTCGATGTAGAACGAGTGCGGCTTGTGCTCGACGTCCTCGAGCCCGGCGAAGAACGCCGCGTTGTACGTCGTGGTGGCCACCTGGCTGACCCCGCCGCCGAGCTCGGACTTGAAGACGCCGTCGCTGATGATGAAGCCCTCGGTGAAGCCGTTCGCCCGGGTGCGCTCGCCGACCGTCTCGTTGAGGCTGAAGGTGTCGCCCGGCGCCAGCACGGTGCCGTCGATCAGCTCCGCCGCCCGGCCGATGTTGGTGTTGCGGTAGTCCTCGTGCGGGTAGTAGGTCGGGAACTCCGAGACCTTCTCGCGGATCTGCCAGTCGCGGGCCTCCGCGGTGCTGATCGCCGGGTCGACGGGACGCGGGTCGATGCGGGCGCGTCGGTCGGCTCCGGTGCCGGTGAGGAGATCGGGCAGGACCTCGACGATGCGGTCGCGGTCGATGGTCGCGCCACGACGTCCGGGCACGACCTCGGGCCGCCCGTCGCGGATCGCGACGGTCGCGTCCACCGGCTCGCGCGCCACCGACCGGGTCGCGGGGCCGAAGAGCCGCAGCAGCCGGTCCTCGTCGACCCGCGGCACGAGCTCGCCGTCGTCGACCTCCATGGAGAGCGCGTCGGCGAACTGGGCCGGGCGGACCGTGACGTCCCGGGGCCCGAAGCTGTAGACGACCGACGCGGACATCGCGGGGTTCGCGAAGTCGCGCATGGCCTCGCTGACCTGCCGCGCGGAGAGCTCGGGCCGCGCGTTGCGCACGGGCAGCGGCACCACCTCGCGGGTCGGGAACGACGCCACCACCTGCGCGACCGCCGCCGACACGTCGAGGCGCCGACCCGGCTCGGGGTAGACCGGGCGCGCCCGTCCGTCGCCGAACTCCACGTCGCCCTCGACCGGCGCGACGTCGACGCGACCGGCCACCTCCTCGAGCCGCTGCTCGAGGAGGTCGTCGATCGTCACCACGACGGGGTCGTAGTCCTCGCCCCCGACGAACGACTCCCAGATGTCGGCCGGGTGCCAGCTGCGGCCCACCGGGACCTGCTCGACGGAGGCAGCGGCATCGACCTCGAGCCCCACCTCCTCGGGGTCCAGGGCGAACTCACGGTCGGAGGCGGCCACCACCAGCGGGCGGCGCTGCGCGTCGGCGAGCCCGCGACGCAGCTCCGCCGCCGCGGCCTGGGGCTTGAGCCCTCCCACGTCGACGCCGGCCACGGTCGTGGCGCGCGGCAGCCGGTCGCTGGCCAGCACGTAGCCGGCGAGGTAGAAGCCGCCCACGATCACCGCCACGGCCACCGTGAGCCACACGAGGATCCGTCGGTCCCGTCGCCGCCGTGACCGCTCGCGCTCCTGCTCCCGCGCGTCGTCGGCGTCGTCGGGGCGGTCAGGGTCGTCGGCGCGGTCGTCGAGCCACGATGTCGGTCCGGAGGTCACGGGGTCCAGGGTACGAACACCCGCCGACGTACGCCGCCCGACGCTCTCAGCCGAACGGTCCCGACCTGGCGCTCACCCGGCCGCCGGGCCGGGCGTCACAGACCGGCGAAGAGGTCGCTCTCCCAGCCACGCTCGTCGACCGGGCCCTTCGTGCCCTTCGCCAGCCGGTAGACCTCGGTGCCCCAGACCTGGTTGCCGAGGTTGTTCGACAGCGCGAAGAACGGCCCGTCGACCTCGATCTGCGTCGCGTGGGCGGCCATGGCGGCCATCTTCTGCTCGGCGTACGCCGTGCCGTCGACCTCGCAGGCGATCGCCTCGTCGGGGACCATGAACCGCGGCGGGTTGTCGTAGTCCATGTCGGAGAACGGGTTCTCGATCCCGTTCTCCTTCATCATGCGTGCGCCCTCGCGCATCTTGGACAGCGACATCGCCGTCCAGTAGATCTTCGCGACGTCCCAGGGCTCGCCCAGGTCGAGACGGTAGTGGGGCACTGCCGCGAGCTGTGCGGCGTACATCGCGACACGGTGGGCCTGGATATGGTCCGGGTGACCATAATTGCCGAACTCGTCGTAGGTGACGAGGACCTGCGGGCGCACCTCGCGGATGACCTCGACCAGCAGATGAGCCGCCTCGGTCAGGTCCGCGCGCCAGAAGATGTCCGTGCGGTCGGTCTCGGCCGGCTTGGCGTGGCCGGTCTCGTCCCACTCCATGCCGGAGTCGCGGTAGTGGCCGGGGCCTCCGAGGAAGCGGTGGTCGGTGACGCCGACCTCCTTCATCGCCGCCTCGAGCTCGCCGACGCGGTGGGCGCCGAGCCCGTCCTCCTTGTCGGCGGCCAGGTGGGCGAGGTCGGGGACCAGCACCTCCCCCTCCTCGCCGAGGGTGCAGGTCACGAGCGTGACACCGCGCCCCTCCGCGACGTAGCGCGCCATGGTGGCGCCATTGTTGATCGACTCGTCGTCGGGGTGCGCGTGCACCAGCAGCAGCCGCTGCTCGGGGGACTCCATAGGGTCACTGTAGGAGCAGCGCCGCGGCCCCGCGCCCGCGGCAGGAGGAGGTCGACGATGACGAGCCCGTCCCGCAGCGCACCGACCCTGGTCCCGGGCCTCGCGGCCGACGACGCCATCGACGCGCTCGTCGAGGCCAGCGGCGGCCGCGTCGGCCTCACGGGCGTGCTCGGGCACCTCAACCGCGTCGCCGAGCCGGCCTGGGGGCCGGGGTCGGCGGTGAGCCACGCCTTCGCGTGGGACGAGGCCGACCAGCGCAGCCGCCGGTGGTGGCCCCAGGGCGTCACCTCCTCGTCCGAGGCGCGCCTGCCCCGAGGTGACCCCTGGCCCGGGCCGCCGGTGCTGCTGACCACGTCCTACGCCAAGAAGGTCGGCGGGCTGGACAAGGGCTCCCGCATCACGGTGGCCGACCTCGGCGACCCCGACCGGGTGCGCTACCGGCACGTGCTGCTGGTCCGCGCCGTGCGCGACGACACCGGCGCCGTCGACCTGCGCCCGGTGAAGGCGCACGCCGGCGGGGTGGTGTGGCACGGGCCCTGGCTCTACGTCGCCGCCACCCGCCGCGGCGTCCTGGCCTTCCGCCTCGACGACGTCGTGCGCGTGTCCCCCGCACCACCGGATCGTCTCGGGCGCCACGAGGACGGTGACGGGCTGGCCGGGTTCGGGCACGGCTACGCCCTGCCGCTGCACCACGTGCTCGGCCCGCCGGAGCCCTCGGACGGGGAGGCCGCGACCCCGCCGGCGATGCGCTACTCGTTCCTCTCCCTGGCGCGCGGGCTCGACGGCAGGACGGCGCTCCTCGCCGGGGAGTACGACGCGGGCGGCGGCACCCGGCGCCTGGTCGTCTTCGACCTCGACGCGACGGGCGCTCCGGTCACCGACCCGTCCGGGGTGGCGGCCTCGACCCACGTCGCCGACGGGGTCGATCGCATGCAGGGTGCGGTGTGGCTGCCCGACGGTCGGCTCGCGGTCACCGCCAGCGACGGTCGCTACCGGCGCGGGCACCTGTGGGTCGGTGCGCCGGGCGCGCTCGAGCGGCGGCGGAGCGCCGTACCGGTGGGGCCGGAGGACCTGACGTCCTGGCCGGAGCGGGGCGAGCTGTGGACCGCCACCGAGTACCCGGGCCACCGCCTCGCCGTGGCCCTCCACCTCTGAGCCGCTCCACCCGGTTTCACCCACCCCACCCCTTCTGCCGGGTTGTCGGTTTCACTAGGTACCTAGTGATCCTGGCGCTTCCCGAGCGAAGTTTCGTGCGGGAAGCGCCGGTTTCACTAGGTACCTAGTGAAACCGACACGGCACCGGCTCAGTCGGCGGCGACGCGCTGCGCGGGGACCCGCGCCTGCTGGGCGACGATGTGGACGGTGACGTAGTGGCCGTTGCTGCCGGCGCGGGTGGCGCCCTGGAACTCGATCTGGTCCTTGTCGACGAGCAACGAGTGGGCCTCCCAGAACGGGTAGCGCAGGCGGTCCTCCCACATGAGCTCGAGGCGCCGGGCGACCTCGCTGCGCGAGAGCTGCTCGGGGAACGTGAACATCGCGATGACGAGCTGGTCGAGGTCGTCGGTGTACTCGACCTCCACCTCCTCGAAGAGGCCGACGGAGGCGAGCGCGGTGCGCAGGTCGGACTGCACGGCGCGGAGCTCCTGGGCCGACCCAGGGCTGGCGTTGACCTGCACCGCCCGACGCATCTTGTGGTACTGCGCGATCTCCACGACCTTGGTCCCTTCCCTCGTCCCCTGGGTTCCCATGATGGTGCGCGCACACGGGACGTTTCCAGGGAAGATGCCGGGCCCGGGCATATTCAGGACCTAGGGCACAGGTCAGTTCAGGACCTTCGGGTCCGCCCGGATCGGGCGACTGGTCCCGTGGGGCCCGGGACGGGGTCTCAGAACCCCAGGGACCGCCCGATGATCTCCTTCTGGATCTCGGTGGTGCCCCCGTAGATCGTCTGGATTCGGCTGTCGAGGAACGCCTGCGCGATGGGGTACTCCAGCATGTAGCCGTAGCCGCCGTGCAGCTGCACGCCGCGGTCGACGATCTTGGTCTGGAGCTCGGTGGTCCACCACTTCGCCATGGCCGCCCCCACGGCGTCGAGCCGGCCCTCGTTGTGCCGACGCACGCAGTCGTCGACGTACACCTGGCAGACCTCGGTCTCGGTGGCCATCTCCGCAATGAGGAACCGGTTGTGCTGGAAGACGCCGATCGGCTTGCCGAAGGCGGTGCGCTCCTTGGCGTAGGCCATCGACATGGCGAGCACCTGCTGGCAGGCCGCGGCCGCCATCATCGCGATCGAGAGCCGCTCCTGCGGCAGGTTCATCATCAGGTAGATGAACCCCTGGCCCTCCTCGCCGAGCAGGTTCTCCTTGGGCACCACCACGTTGTCGAAGAACAGCTCGGCGGTGTCCTGGGCCTTGAGGCCGACCTTCTCGAGGTTGCGGCCGCGCTCGAAGCCCTCCATGCCGCGCTCGACGACGAGCAGGCTGATGCCCTGGTGGCCGGCCTCCGGGTCGGTGCGCACGACCACGACGACGAGGTCGGACAGGATGCCGTTGCTGATGAAGGTCTTCGACCCGTTCACCACGTAGTGGTCGCCCTTGTCGACCGCGGTGGTGCGGATGCCCTGCAGGTCGCTGCCGGCGCCCGGCTCGGTCATCGCGATGGCCGTGATGAGCTCGCCGCTGACGCAACCGGGCAGCCAGCGCTGCTTCTGCTCCTCGGTCCCGAGCGACGAGAGGTAGGGGACGATGATGTCGGTGTGGACGATGAAGCCGGGCCCGCTGGCTCCGGCCCGGGCCGACTCCTCGGCCATCACCTGGTTGTAGCGGAAGTCGCTGACGCCGGCGCCGCCGTACTCCTCGGCGACGTCGAAGCAGAGCAGGCCCTGCTCGCCGGCCTTGCGCCACACCTCGCGGGAGACGACGCCGTCGGCCTCCCACTGCTTGTGGTGGGGCACGACCTCGCGCTCCATGAAGGTGCGCACGGTCTGGCGGAACGACTCGTGCTCCTCGGTGAACAGGTCGCGCTTCTCCTGCGTCGCTGCGGTCATCAGCTGATCCACTCCTTGAGCTGCGAGATCGTCTTCGCGGGGTCCTCGCTGGCCGGGACGACGTTCAGGTGCGTGACGCCGGAGGCCTGGAAGGCCGCGATGCGCTCCTTGATGTAGGACTCCGGTCCCACGAGGTTGCACATCTCCAGCAGGTCCTCCGGTACGGCGGCCGCCGCCTCGTCCTTCTTGCCGTCGAGGTAGAGGTCCTGGATGAGCTCGGCCTCCTTCTCGTAGCCGTACTGCACGCACAGGTCGTTGTAGAAGTTCTTGCCCTTGGCGCCCATGCCGCCGATGTAGAGCGCGAACATCGGACGGGCGAAGTCGAGCATGCCCTTGACGTCCTCACCGATCGACACCATGCCGCCGGCCGCGATCTGCAGCGGGCCCAGCTCGGCCGAGCGCTTCGCCGCTCCGGTGGCGAGCGAGTCGCCCCACACCTTCTCGGCCAGCTCGGGAGCGTAGAGGTGCGGCAGCCAGCCGTCGGCGTACTCGGCGGTGGCGGCGACGTTCTTCTGCCCCAGCGAGGCGATCCAGATCGGGATGGTGTCGCGCTCGGGCTTGGTGAGCATCTTGAGCGGCTTGCCGAGACCGGTGCCCTGCCCCTCGGGCAGCGGCAGCTTGATGATGCCGTCGTTCTCGAGCTTCTCGCGCTTGAGCGCCCGGCGGACGAGGTCGACGACCTCCCGGGTGCGGCCCAGCGGCTTCTCGTAGGGCAGGCCGTGCCAGCCCTCGATGACCTGGGGGCCGGAGGCACCGAGGCCGAGGATCGCGCGGCCGCCGGAGATGTTGTCGAGACCGGCGGCGGTCTGCGCGATCAGCGCGGGCGTGCGCGAGTAGATGTTGAGGATGGCCGAGCCGATCTCGACGGTCTCGGTCTTCGCCGCGAGGTAGCCCATGAGCGTCGGCGAGTCGAAGCCGTAGGCCTCCGCGACCCAGACGGTGTCGAGGCCGGCCTTCTCCCACGCCACGACCTGGTCGGCGGCGTTGCGGGGGTTGCCGTCGTACATCAACGGGGTGGAGAGCTTCATGGACCGTCCTCGGCTGTGGTGGTGGGTCGGGGCTGTGCTGCGGAGCCTAAGACCCTGACAGTAATACTGTTAGAGTCCGTGGGGAACACCACAGCAGGAGGAAGTCCGGTGACCGAGCGCGAGGCCGCGGATGGCACGGAGGAGCACACGCTCACCGTCGACGAGCTCGCCGCCGCGACGGGCCTGACGGTCCGCAACACCCGCTACTACGCGAGCCTGGGCCTGCTGCCCCCGCCGGTACGCCGCGGACGGGTCGCCTTCTACGGTCCCAGCCACCTCGCCCGCCTCGAGCTGGTGCGGGCCCTGCAGGACCACGGCTTCACGCTGTCGGCGATCGAGCGCTACCTCGCCAACGTCGCCGAGAGCGCGACGCCGGCCGAGCTCTCGGTCCAGCGCGCCGTGCTCACCGCGTGGCGGCCCAGCCGGCGCGAGGACGTGCGGGCCGAGGAGCTCGCCGAGCGTGCCGGCCGCCCGCTGAGCGAGGACGACGTCGCGTGGCTGGTCGACGTCGGGGCGCTGCGCCGGGTCGGTCGCGACTTCCAGGCCCTGCCGGTGCTGCGGCTCGCCGTCGAGCTGCTCGACGTGGGCATGCCGGTCGCCGGCATCCGGGCCGCGGACCGCGCCGTACGCCGTCACATGGGTGAGCTGGCCGACGAGCTGCAGGGCATCCTCGACGACGTGCTGGCCGGCTACGACGTGGCTGCCATGTCGCGCGACGAGGCGCGTGAGCTCGAGCAGGCCCTGGGGGCGCTGCGGACGCTGACCCTGGACTCGATCGTCGAGAGCTTCCAGCACGCCGCCCACCAGCTGGCGACGCGGTCGCTGACCACGTCGCCCCTCTCGGACACCGCGCACGGCTGAGGCGGGTACGACGTGGGGCTGGGCGGGCGGCTGGGCGAGCGGCTGGGCGGGCGACACCTGGTCACCGCGCTGGTGCTCGTCGTGCTGCTGACCTCTGCCGGGTGCACGACGCAGGAGGCGTCCGACGAGACCTCCGCGGTCCGGGCGCCGCGCCTGACCCTGGGGCTGACGCAGCTGATCCCGGAGGAGGGCACCGACCAGGCGCTGCTGCGCGTCACCAACGACGGCGACGAGCCGCTGCTGGTGACGGCGGTCGGTCTCGACTGGGCGGGGTACGGCCCGGCCTTCGCCGTGCCCAACGACGCGACCGTCGCGCCCGGGCAGACGCTCGACCTGCGGACGACGCTGCCGGAGCCGGTGTGCGACGACCGCTCCCCCGAGCCCGCCGCCGGTGTCCTCGACACCAGCACCGGCCGGGTGGTGGTGCCGCTGAAGGACCTCAGCCAGGACTACCTGCGCCGGCTCTGGCGCACGCAGTGCGACGCCCGGCTGGTCGCCGAAGCGCTGTCGGTGGACTTCGAGGGCGGGTGGAGCCAGGAGGGCGTCGGCGACGACGCCTCGACCGCGAGCACCCTGGTCCTGACACGGCGCTCCGGCGACGAGCCGCTCGAGGTGCGCCGGGTCGACGGCAGCGTGCTCTACGACCTGGCGCTGGACGCTCCGCTGCGGGTCGCTCCCGGCGAGGCCGGCGGCCGCACGACCGTGCGCATCCTGCCCGGCAACCGATGCGACGAGCACGCCCGCGGCCAGGCGACGGCGCCGTTCGACTTCGAGCTCGGCCTCGTCGTCGGGGACCGGCGCGTGACCGTGCCGTTCCCGGTCTCCACCGCGACCTCCAACGCCGCCCAGACCATGCTCGACCGGGTCTGCGGCAGGGTCACCACCGCAGGGTGAGACGCCGACGGGGACGCCGGACGAGACTCCGGAGCCGCCGGCTGGGACACGGGCGGGGACGTCAGCTGCGACGTCGGCTGAGAGACGGCTGCAGCCTCGGCTGAGACACCGACGGGCGCACCCCCCGCCAGGAGGATGCGCCCGTCGGTCGAACCGCTCGGTCAGCTCGGCGGCGGCGGCGGCGGCGTGTAGGGCTCGCACGCCGAGTGTGCGGGGTTGCCCAGGGCGATTCCCTGGTTGCCGTCGCACTCGTACCCCTGGTTGCCGTCGGACTCGTCAGGCGCCTGGCCCGGCGGGTTCTTGTCGTCGGCGTTGCCCTGCGAGCCGGCGAGGTGAGGCGCCTTGCCCTGGCCGTTGCCCGATGGGAAACCCGGGTTGGGGCAGTAGTTGCCACAGTCGGTGTTGTCGTTGAACGTCGGCTTCCCCGCGTGGGCGGCCGGCGTGGCGAAGGCGAAGACGGCCAACGAGGCCGCCGCGGTCGCGCCGAGGCGCGAGATCGTACGGTTCATGAGATCCCCTTGCTCGGTGCCGCCTCCCGAGTTCCCCCCCGGGTGGATCAGCACATTGGTGGTGTGACGGCCTAACGTTAGGGAGACCGAACGGTCACGCGCCAGGGTCCAAAGGGCCCTTGCGCACCACCCGATCCGTCGTGGTCACGCCCACCGACGCGCGATCCCGTAGGCCTGCGCCCCGTATCCCCCACCGAACAGCACGGCGTGCACGAGCAGGCAGTGCAGCTGGTGCACCCCCACCCGCTCGGACCGCCCGGCGGCCGGTGGGTGCGCCTCGTCGTAGCCGGCCAGCAGCGCGTCGAGGTGCGGCGCCCCGAAGAGCGCCAGCAGCGCCAGGTCGGTCTCGCGGTGCCCGCCGTGGGCGGCCGGGTCGATGAGCACCACCCCGTCCGCGGTCCACATCACGTTGCCCGACCACAGGTCGCCGTGGATGCGTGCCGGGCGGTCGTCGGTGTCCAGCTCCCCGCCGGCGACCCGCTGCACGAGCCGCTCCAGGACGACGACCTCCCCGGCGTCGTACAGCCCGGCGTCACGGCACCGCGCCACCATCGGCGCCAGCCGCGCCTCGGCGGAGAAGGCACCCCAGGTGGCCCAGGCCCCGAGCGGCAGCGGGAGCGGCTGGGACAGCGGTCCGAAGAACCCGGCACCGGTCCATCCCGCGGGCGGGCTCCCCCAGGCGTCGGCGCCGGCGTCGTGGGTGGCGGCCAGGGCACGACCGAACGAACGGGCAGCTTCCCGGGTCGGGGACACCGGGACGAGCCGTTCGAGGTCGAGGTGCCCGTCCGAGCGTGCGTCGACCTCGACGACGCGCGCCCCGTCGGCGGCGCGCAGCCACTCCAGCCCGGCCGCCTCCCAGGCGAAGTAGCCGGGGGGTGCGGTGGGATCGGCCTTGCGGAACGTCAACGCACGGGCCCGACCCACCGCGGCACGGTGGAGCGGTAGGAGGCGTAGCGGTCGCCGAAGAGCTCGGCCATCGACGCCTCCTCGGGCGGGATCTGCAGGTTGTCGATGACGGCCACCCAGGCCAGCAGCGGCAGGGCGGCGGCCGGACGCCCGCGCCACACCGCGTGTGCCGTCAGCACGCCCGCCATGCCGACGTACATCGGGTTGCGGGTGTGGGCGAACGGGCCGTCGACGACGAGCTCGGTGGACTCACCGAGCCTGATCGGGTTCACGGTCGTGCCGCGGCGGCGGAAGCCACCGGCTGCGGAGCCCGCGAGCCCGGCCGACGCGGCCGCGACAGCGACCGCCACGGCACGGCGTGGCGCCGAGGGGCGAGGCCGGGGCACGAGGGCCCGCTGGGCCAGGGCGGCGGCCAGGCCGAGCACGGGCGGTGGGACGGGGAAGCCTCGGGTCGTGTGCGCCATCGACTCAGGCTAGGCCTCGGGCGCCTCTCCCGCGAGCAGCCGCCGGCGCAGCTCGGGCAGGAAGGGGCGGTCCGGCTCCAGCCAGTCGACGTCGCCGAGCTCGTCGGCGCCCAGCGCCCGCACCCGGTCGTGCTCGAGCGGTCGCGGCTCGTCGTCGGTGGCGCACACCGCCACCCGCAGCAGGAGGCTGTCCCCGATGGGCTGCTCACCCGCGAGCCACCCCACCACGCGCGCCTCAACCCCCAGCTCCTCGCGCAGCTCGCGCACGACGGCGGCCTCCGGCGACTCCCCGGGCTCGACCTTCCCACCGGGGAGCTCCCAGCGTCCGGCGGCCGCCGGCGGGGAGGTACGCCGTGCAGCGAGGACCGTGCCGTCGCGCAGCAGGGCGGCGCCGACGACCAGGGTCCTGGTCACCCGGCCCTCACAGCGGCGCCACCGTGTCGCCCACGCGCACCTCGGCGGCCGGGCCCTCGGCGCCCAGCTCCGGGACGAGACGGACGCCGAACCAGGTCGTCGCGTCCCACCTCCGGTGCCGCGCGAGGGTGCGGATCGGCTCGGCGGTGGTCTCGAGGCTGTCCAGCGCGATGGTCGTCATCACGCACCGGTCACAGAGCTCGCCCTGCCGGTACGTCGTGCCGCCGATGCGCAGGCGCTGCCAGCCGTCCTCGGCGAACGGCTCCTCCCCGTCGACGACGACGTTGGGGCGGAACCTCTCCACGGCCTCCTCCGGGTCGAGCCACTCCTCCTGGGACTCCTCGAGCACCCAGTCCCGCAAACGCTGCACTGATGTCTGACTGACAAGAAGAATCGGTCCGGCGTCGGCCAGGCTCATCGACTCCCCGGGCCGCCCGCCGTGGGAGGCGCCGATCTCGCGAGCGGACGGGTCGGCCAGCCGCACGAACCGCAGCGGACGACCCACGAGGTCCGACAGCCACGTGCTCGCACCCGCGTCGCCGAGAGCCAGCCGGCTCACCCGGCTGAAGCCGACCTCCACGGTGGGGGCGTCGGGAGCGACGGTCGGCAGAAGGCACTCCGCCCCCTCGCGCGTGACGAGCCTGACCGCACCGTCGCCGGTGGGCTCAGCCGTGACGCCGAGCAGGGCGTGGCACTCGCGCGCCGTGACCGGGCGCCCGTCCGGGTCGACCAGGGCCCACCGCCGGTCCTCGTGCAGCCCCTGCGGCGTGACGACCGCGTGGTCGGTGCGGGTCCCCGCCATCGACTTCACCGGGTACGTCGTCAGCCGGGTCACCTGCACCCGGTCACCCTAGAGGGCAGGAGCCGTCCTGGCCGGTCGGCGCCGCGACGGCACCAGCGCCTCGCCCAGGCCGGCACAGGCGACGGCGATCAGGACCGACGCGACCACGTCGCTGGGTCGGTGCCAGGCGAGCACCACGGTCGCGAGTCCCACCGCCCCCACGACCGGGAGGGTGACCAGGAGGGTGGGCGCGCGCAGCACCCGCGGCACGGCGAGCACGAGTGCGGCCGCGACACCCGCGACCGCGGCGACGTGCCCGCTGGGGAACGAGTTCATCATCGTGGCGTCGAGCAGCGAGGGCCGCTCGAGACCGGCCTTGAGCACCTGCGAGACCACCACCGTCGTCGCCGCCACCGCCGCCACCACGACCGCGCGCCAGGGTCCGTGCACGGCGCCGGCGAGCGCGGCGACGGCCCCGGTCACGAGCAGCAGCAGCGGCACCTGGCCGACCTCGCCGAGGAGCCGGGCGGCCCAGCCGGTGTCCTCGACGGTCGTCGCCGCCCAGGTCATGAGCCGGTCGTCGACGTGCTGACCGGTGGGCGTCAGCACCGCGAGCAGGTAGACGCCGCCGACCGAGGCGGCCGCGACCAGGGCGGTGGCCCACGCCGCGACGGTCCGGGCCCGGCCACCCCCGACGGGCTCCGGGCGGACGACGGTCCCGGGCTCGCGCGGCGGGGTGGTCAGGGGGCTCATGCACCGACTGTGCCCGGGCGACCTGACAGTTCCCTGTGAGCCCGCTGGCCCGCGGGTGTGAGCCCGGCACCCTGGTGGACGGACCACGCTGGAGGACACTGACCCGGTGATCACCGAGCACGCCCTGCTGCCCGTCGTCCCCGGCCGCGAGGAGGAGTTCGAGCGTGCGCTCGACGACGCCCTCCCGATCATCGCCGGCATGCCCGGGTTCGGCGGCCTGACGGTCAGCCGGGGGATCGAGTCGCCCTCGACGTACCTCCTGCTCGTCGCGTGGGACTCCCTGGAGGACCACACGGAGGGGTTCCGCGGCTCGCCGGAGTACGCCCGTTGGAAGGCGCTGCTGCACGAGTTCTACGACCCGTTCCCGGTCGTGGAGCACTTCGCGGCCGTCGCGACCGTCGCGCCCGATGGGGCACGATAGGGGGCATGCAGGGAGCGATCGTCGGGGACCCGGCCCAGCGCTGGAAGTGCTGGGTGATCACCCACAAGTACGTCCGCATTCGCTACCCCGACAGCCCCGACGGCTACTTCCTGCGTTGCGCGCGCTGCGGCAAGGAGCGGGAGGAGCGTGGCGGCGCCGGCTACTCCGGCGGGATGGACCTCGGCTCCTGACGGGCCCGTCGGCGGCGGCGTACGGTGGAGGAGGGGCCCGACCCGAGGAGCCGCACATGCCGGACACACCGACCAACCTGCTCGAGCAGCTCGAGCCCGTCGTGGCCGAGAACCTCGACCGCCACCTGGGCCTGGCCCAGGAGTGGCACCCCCACGACTACGTCCCGTGGAGCCAGGGGCGCGACTTCGCCTTCCTCGGCGGTGAGGACTACTCACCCGAGCAGTCGCAGCTGTCGGAGACCGCCAAGGCCGCGATGTTCACCAACCTGCTCACCGAGGACAACCTGCCCTCCTACCACCGCGAGATCGCCACCCGCTTCGGGCGGGACGGCGCCTGGGGCACCTGGGTGGGCCGTTGGACCGCGGAGGAGAACCGGCACGGCATCGCGATGCGCGACTACCTCGTCGTCACCCGCGGTGTCGACCCGGTCGAGCTCGAGCGGGCGCGGATGGACTACATGACCTCCGGCTACGACTCCGGCGACAAGACCGCGCTGGAGGCCGTGACCTACGTGTCCTTCCAGGAGCTGGCCACGCGGGTCTCGCACCGCAACACCGGCAAGGTGACCGGCGACCCGATCGCCGACAAGATGCTGGCGCGGATCTCCAAGGACGAGAACCTGCACATGGTCTTCTACCGCAACATCGTCGCGGCGGCGCTCGAGATCGCCCCCGACGAGACGATGCGGGCGATCGCCGACGAGGTCATCGGCTTCGAGATGCCCGGCGCGACCATGGCCGGCTTCCGGCGCAGCTCGATGATCATCGCCAAGGCCGGGATCTACGACCTGCGCCTGCACCACGACGAGGTGATCATGCCGATCCTGCGGCACTGGAAGGTCTTCGACCGCTCCGACTTCGGCCCCGTCGGCGAGCAGGCCCGCGACGACCTGGCCCAGTTCCTGTCCGCGCTGGACAAGCAGGCGGCGACGTTCGTCGACCGGCGCGCGGTCGGGCGCGAGCGCGACATCGCGCGGGGGCGGGACAACTCGGCCGACATCGCCTCCTGAGGGCAGGTACGTCGACGTGCGGCACGTCTTCGCGGGCATCCGCGTCTCCGACCTCGAGGCCTCGGCGGCCTGGTTCGAGCGACTGCTCGGCCGGGCGGCCGACTTCGCCCCCAACGACACCGAGCTGGTCTGGGACCTCAACGAGGGCGGCTCGCTCTTCCTCGAGCGGTCGTCCGAGGGCGCGGGTTTCGCGCGGGTGACGGTGTTCGTCGACGACCTGGAGGCGTTCCTCGCCGCGGCCGCGTCGCGGGGCGTCGAGCCGACGAAGCGCGAGACCTACGACAACGGCGTGCGGCACGCCACCTTCCACGACCCCGACGGCAACGACGTCAGCTTCGGCGACCTGCCCGCTGCTCCCTGACCTGGGTGCGTCACCGTCAGTCGTCGCCGAGGCCGTGCTTGCGCAGCAGCAGCGCCCCGTGGAGGAAGCGCTCGTCGGGACCCGGCTCGCGGACGCGCCGGTGGGTCTCCTCCAGGCCCGCGTCGTGCAGCCGGGCGACCAGCTCGTCGGTGGGCCACAGGTATCCGGTCACGACGCGGTGGTCGTAGGCGACGACCTCGCCGCGCTCTCCGTCCTGGTCCGCCTTGAAGCCGACGAGCAGACGCCCGCCGGGCACGAGCACCCGCGCCACCTCGGCGAGCACCGTGCCGAGGTCCTCCGGCGGCGTGTGGATGAGGGAGAACCAGCAGGCGGCGCCGTCGAGCGTCTCGTCGTCGAAGGGGAGGTCGGACAGCGAGCCGACCTGGACGTCGAGGTCGGGGTGCGCCAGGCGGGCCATCGTCACGAAGACCGGAGAGAGGTCGACGGCGACGACGTCGAGGCCCTGGTCCGCGAGGTGCGCCGCCCAGTGGCCGGGCCCGCAGCCGAGGTCACCGACCCGGACGCCGCCGTCGTCGAGCACTAGCCGGGCGAGCTCGCCGTACGCAGCCCGGTCGGCCGGGTGTGCCCGACGGACGTCGGCGAAGAGCTCGGCGTACTGCGGGGCGAGACGGTCGTAGGCCTCGCTGACGTCGCGTTCGCTCGGGGTGGTCGGCACCGCTCAGCTGCTCGTGGTGCTCCGGCCGAGCGCCTCGAGGAACCGGGGCGCTCCGCCGTAGCGCTGCCAGACCTCGGGCGGCACGTGGCGCCACGGGGCGGCAGCCTTCTCGAGCTCCTCGAACATCTGGTCCTCGCCCGACCAGAACCGCCACGGGGTGACGCGCGTGACCCACCCGGGCTGGAAGGCGAAGCCGAAGCCGAGGTCGTCGATGGCGGCGCGGACCTGCTCGGTCAGGAGAGCCTGGCCGAAGGCCGGGTCGCCCACCGTCTGCCAGCGCCGGTCGAAGCGGCCGTCGCCGACCTCGAACTCCGGCACGTTGGCGGTGAGCTGCTCGCGGCCCATCTTGTGGTTGCCGCGCACCACCGACAGACGCGGGAAGTCCTGCTCGACGGCGATCGCGACGATGTTGTAGCTCTCGGAGTCGGTCTGCCCCTCGCCGGGGTCCGGCTCCTGCTGCGTCCACCGCAGGCTCATGAACCGCACGCCCTGGTGCTCGCCGACGACCGCGTCACGGATTCTGCCGCCGGGCCGGATCGCGCGGGCGAAGGGCCAGCCCTCCCAGCCGCTGAGCGCCTCGAAGCTGTCGTCGGGCAGGCGCTGGAAGCCACGCTCCTCGATGGCGGCCTTGCCGCGCTGGGTGCGACGCACCGAGCGGACGACGACGAGGACCATCGCCAGGGCGAGCAACGCGAAGGCGGATCCGAAGATGATCGCGGGGAGCGGCACGGGTCACGCCCGTCCGGTGCCGGGGTCGTCGAGGACGTCGCGCCACGAGTGCTGCGGGTCGAAACCCACCAGCTCACGCGCCTTGTCGATGGCGTAGAACGTCTCGTCGCGCCCCATCTCCCGGCGCACCTCGACGCCGTCGTAGAACCGCTCGATGACCTCGCTCGTCGTCGCGGTCACGGACATGTCGGCGTTGGCGACGTTGAACACCTGGTAGCCGAGGCCGTCGGTCTCCAGGCAGCGCTGGACCATCTGGCCCAGGTCGCGCACGTCGATGTAGGCGAAGATGTTGCGCCGCCGCAGGGACGGGTCGGTCAGGAACGGCGGGAACATCTCGGCGTACTCGTGGGGCTCGATGACGTTGTTGATCCGCAGGCCGTAGACGTCGGCGCCCGTGCGGCGCTGGAAGGAGCGCGCCGTCACCTCGTTGGCCACCTTCGACGTCGCGTAGGAGTCCTCCGGGACCGTTGGGTGCTCCTCGTCGACGGGGACGTAGAGCGGCTTGCGCTCGCCCTGCGCGAAGCAGACGCCGTACGTCGTCTCCGAGGACGCGAAGATGACCTTCTTGATCCCCAGGCGGGTGGCGGCCTCGAGCACGTTGTAGGTGCTGACCGTGTTGGTGGCGTACGTCGTGGCGTCACTGGTCACGAGGATCGCCGGGATGGCGGCGAAGTGGACGACGGCGTCGTACGACGGCTTCTCGTCCAGCTCCAGCTCGTCGAAGGAGGCCGTGCCCGCGAGGGCGGAGTAGACCTCCCCGGCGTTCGTGAGGTCGACGCGGAGGTCGTTGACGTGGGGGTGCTTGAGGGGGACGAGGTCGGCGTTGGTGACCTGGTGACCCTGCTCGGCGAGGTAGGGCGCGACGTGCTTGCCGGCCTTGCCGCTGCCACCGGTGAAGAGGATGCGCATGGCGTCTGTCTACCCCTCGTGGCCGGGGTCCAGTCCTCCCCGGCCACGCGGGCAGCGGCTCAGGACGTGACGCAGTGGTGCCAGAACAACTGGCCGGAGGCGTTGGTGACGCTGAAGCCAAAGCTGTCGAGGGCGATGGGCGTGTGCGGGTACTCCGTCGTGAAGTCTCCGCTGAACTCGTACTGACTGAGGTTCCCGTCCGCCCACGTGTACTCGTCGTGCGTCGCGATCCACCGGAGCTCGGCGATGGTCGGGAGCCGGCCGCCGCGCCGGTTGCAGTCGTCGACCGCGGACTGGTGGCTCGTCGGGCCGGTGGCGACGCGACGGACACAGCCCCCGAACGCCTTGGACTCCCCGGTGGCGCATCGGGTGTTCAGTCGATCGCGCGGGATCGACCCGGGAGCGACGTCGCGGCCTGCGATCGTGCCGTCGCGGATGTCGCGACTCTGGACCGTGTCGTCCTTGATGTCGCTCGAGGTGATCTGCCCGGCGGCGTAGCCCACCCCGCCCGAGGCGAGGACGAGCGCGGCGACGACGAGGAGCAACGAGGGGGTCAGGCGGTGTCGAGGTCTCGGCATGCCTCACGGTATTTCTCGCTCCGCGACGCGTGCAGGGACAGAGGTCCTGGGGCGTTGCCCCTCGCGGACTGCCTCCGGTCTCGGACTCGATGGTTCGCCGTGGTCGCGCGATCGTGTGCGATCGGAGTCACCCTGGCGGCAGCAGATGCACACGATCCGGGCTCGGCCGCGCCGGCCTCCGCCGTCAGACGTTGAAGCGGAACTCCACGACGTCTCCGTCGGCCATGACGTAGTCCTTGCCCTCCATGCGGACCTTGCCGGCCGACTTGGCCGCGGCCATCGACCCGGACCCGACGAGGTCGTCGAAGGACACGACCTCGGCCTTGATGAAACCCTTCTGGAAGTCGGTGTGGATGACGCCGGCGGCCTCGGGAGCGGTGGCGCCCTTGCGGATCGTCCAGGCGCGCGACTCCTTCGGCCCGGCGGTCAGGTAGGTCTGCAGGCCGAGGGTGTCGAAGCCGACGCGGGCCAGCACGTCCAGGCCGGGCTCGTCGATGCCCATCTCGGCGAGCATCTCGCGCGCCTCGTCCTCGTCGCCGAGCTCGACGAGCTCGGACTCGAACTTCGCGTCGAGGAAGATCGCCTCGGCCGGCGCCACGATGTCGCGCATCTGCTGCTTGAGGTCCTCGTCGCCGAGCTCGTCGGCGTCGCAGTTGAAGACGTAGATGTAGGGCTTCGCCGTGAGCAGCGACAGCTCGCGGATCAGGTCGCGGTCGATCGTCGTGGCGATGATCGGCGTGCCCGCCTCGAGCGCCTCCATCGCCTCCTTGGTGGCGTCGAGGTTAGCCTTGAGCTCCTTGCGGCCGCGCGCATCCTTCTCCAGACGCGGGATCGCCTTCTCCACGGTCTGCAGGTCGGCCAGGATCATCTCGGTCTGGATCGTCGAGATGTCGGAGGCCGGGTTCACCTCGCCGTCGACGTGGGTGACGTCCTCGTCGCGGAAGACGCGCGTGACCTGGCAGATCGCGGCCGACTCGCGGATGTGCGAGAGGAACTTGTTGCCCAGCCCCTCCCCCTGCGAGGCGCCGGCGACGATGCCGGCGATGTCGACGAACTCGACGGTGGCGGGCAGGATCTTGGCCGAGGAGAAGATCTCGGCGAGCTTCGCCAGGCGCGGCTCGGGCACACCGACGATGCCGACGTTCGGCTCGATGGTCGCGAAGGGGTAGTTCGCCGCGAGCACGTCGTTCTTGGTGAGCGCGTTGAACAGGGTCGACTTGCCGGCGTTGGGGAGACCGACGATCCCGATGGTGAGTGCCACGTGCCGGGATTCTACGGCGGCGCAGGACGCGGAGCCGAATCGTGCACGACGTACCGTCTGCCGGGTGAGCAGCGACCAGCCGAGACCCGAGACCGCCGCCGAGTTCACCGCCCGCGTCCGGGCCGCGTTCCCGGCCCTCAGCGACACCGGTGACGGTACGGCGTACTTCGACGGGCCCGGCGGGTCCCAGGTCCCGGCCGTCGTGGCGCGGGCCGTCGCCGACGCCATGACCGCGGGGCTGTCCAACCGCGGCACCGTGACCGCGTCCGAGCGTCGCGCCGAGGAGGTCGTCGTCGCCGCTCGCGCCGCCCTCGGCGACCTGCTCGGCAGCGACCCCCGCGGCGTGGTCCTCGGCCGCTCGATGACGCAGCTGACCTTCGACGTCGCCCGCACGCTCGCCGACGACTGGGGCCCCGGCGACGAGGTGATCGTCACGACGCTCGACCACGACGCCAACCTCCGCCCGTGGGTCACCTGGGCCCAGCGCGCCGGCGCCACGGTCAAGCGGCTCGGCTTCGACCCTGTTACCGCCGAGCTGGACGACGTCACGCCCCTGCTGTCCGACCGCACCCGGCTCGTCGCGGTCACCGCCGCCTCCAACCTGTTCGGCACCCGGCCCGACGTCCGCGCCATCGCCGACGCCGCCCACACCTCCGGTGCCCTCGTGTACGTCGACGCGGTGCACCTGACCCCGCACGCCGTCGTCGACCGCGCGGCCCTCGGCGCCGACTTCCTGGCCTGCTCGCCCTACAAGTTCTTCGGGCCGCACCTCGGCGCGGTGGCGGCCGACCCGGCGCTGCTGGAGATCCTGCGGCCCAACAAGCTGCTGCCCTCGACCGACACCGTCCCGGAGCGGTTCGAGCTCGGGACGCTGCCCTACGAGCTCCTCGCCGGCGTGACCGCGGCGGTCGACTTCATCGCCGACCTCGCGCCGGGCACGGCCACGACCCGTCGGGAGCGCATCGTCGCCTCGATGACCCACCTCGAGGTGCACGAGGGCGCGCTGTTCAGCACCCTGCTGCACGCGCTCGCGGGGATCGACGGCGTCACCCTCCACGGCAACGCCACCCACCGCACCCCCACGGCGCTCTTCTCGGTCGCCGGCCGCACCGGCCGGGAGGTCCACGAGGCGCTGGCGACCGAGGGGGTCAACGCCCCGGCCAGCCACTTCTACGCCCTCGAGGCGTCCCGCCACGCCGGTCTCGGGGACGCCGGCGCCGTCCGGGCGGGCCTCGCGCCGTACACCTCCGAGAGCGACGTGGAGCGCCTCCTGACGGGCGTCGGGAGGCTCGCCGCCGCGGCCTCGAGCGTGCCCTGAGCGTCCACGGGGCGGGCGTCCGTGTAAGACAACGCCGCATGTCAGCTCCGGACCCCCTACCATCGAGGTGGGGCAAGGGTCGGCGAGGGGTCGTCGACCGGAGCGGGACGGGAGTGTGCCGGGGTGGCAGTCGTGCAACCGACCGCTGAGCCCGTACGGGTGAGGGCGGTGGCGCCGATGAGATCGGCACCGGACGAGCTGGAGGCGAGGGCGGAGCGCGCCCTGGCCCGTGACGTCCTCGCGACCTCGCAGGACACCGACGTCCAGGAGATCGTCAACCTGCTGCACAGCATCTGCGACGTCGACATCGCCGCGGTGGCCGTGCCCGACAACGGCCAGTTCCACTACCTGGTCACCGCCGGCATCGACCCGCTGGCCAGCGACGCCGCCGACACGATGTGCCAGCACACGATGCGTGCCGACCAGCTCGTGGTCGTGCCCGACACCGCCGAGGACCCGCGCTTCGCCGTGAGCCCCTTCGCCGACGGGCGGATCATGTCGCTGCGCTTCTACGCGTCGGCTCCGCTGCACGCACCCACGGGCACCATCGTGGGTCGGCTCTGCGTCTTCGACACCAGCCCGCGCGACCTGACGCCGCTGCAGGAGCAGGCGCTCCTGACGCTGGCCGACAGCGTCTCCTCCATCCTCGACCTGCGCCAGCGCAAGCTCGACGCCCCGGCGGCCGCGGAGGCGGCCGCCGCACGCGGGGCGCACGACGAGGTCGTGAGCGTGGCCTCCCAGGTCAGCCACGACCTGCGGGTGCCGCTGACGGCGCTGAGCACCAGCCTCGGGATGCTCGAGGAGTCGACGCCGCCCGACGAGTCGCCGCTGCGCCGCAACCTGCTGGCCAGCGCGCTGCGGAGCACCGCCCGCATGGCGAGCCTGGTGGACGGGCTGCTGCGGCTCAACGACGTGCAGCGCGGCCTCGACCTGGTCGAGGTCGACCTCGGTGAGGCGGCGCGGCAGGTGGTCCTCGACCTGGAGGGCCTGATCACCGAGACCGGCGCGACGGTGTCCGTCGGGGCGATGCCCTCGGTGCGCTGCGACGAGGGACTGATCGCCGCGGCCCTGCTGAACCTCGTCAGCAACGCCGCGAAGTTCGCCCGCCCCGGCGTCGCCCCGGTCATCGAGGTCGCGGCACGACGTACGGCGTTCGGGGTGCGCGTGCTCGTGCGCGACAATGGGATCGGGATCCCGCCGGAGGACCGGCACCGCGTCTTCGCGCTCTTCTCACGGCTCACCCACACGCCCGGTCACGGCATCGGCCTGACGACGGTCGCCCGGGTCGCCGAGGCCCACGGCGGGATGGTCGGCATCGACGACGGCCCCTCGGGCGTCGGCTCCGAGATCTGGTTCGAGCTCCCCGCCTGACCCGCCACCGGGGCGGGTCGCGCCGGTCAGGTGGCGGCGATGCCGATCCGGCCGGTGCGGAACGCGTCGACGAACAGCGCGTGGTCGTGGCGGACCTTCTGGGCGTAGTCCACGCCGAACTCGGTCACCGCCTCGACGAACGCGCGACGACGCCCCTCGAGGCTCTCGCTGATGGCGTCCTCGACCTGGAAGCTGACCAGCGACTGGTCGCTGTCCTCGTCGGAGGCGCAGTGCACCTTGGCGGTGGCGCGGCCGAGCTGCTCGACGACCGGAGCGATCTCCGACGGCTCGTAGAGCGAGCCCCAGTCGAGGTCCATCTCGTACGGCGAGATCTCCGCGACGACGTAGCCGACGCCGTCGACCGTGGTGAACCCGAGGTTCGGGTCGGTGTGCGACTGCAGCGCCCGCTGGCTGACGACCGTGCGCTGGCCCTCGTGCTCGAAGTAGCGCTCGACCTTCTTGGTGTCGACGAAGCGGCTGACGGCCGGCACGTTGGCCTGCTTCATCGACAGCACCACGTCGTTGTCGAGCGACTGGCTGAAGCCCTCGACGAGCACGTTGTACGCCGGGAGCCCGGCGCTGCCGATGCCGAAGCCGGACATCCCCACGATGTCGCGGACGTCGTAGAACAGCGAGCGGTTGATGCGCTTGGTGTCGGGGATGGACTCCAGGTAGGCGTCGAACGCCTTCTCGATCTTGCGCCGCTCGGTCTTGGACAGGTGGCGGGCCGCTCCCCCCTCCTTGAACATGCGCACGCCGGTGTCCTGGCTGGTCATCCCGTCGAGCATGGCCGCACGGGTGGACTGGCGCGCCTTCTGCAGCAACGCCTGGACGGGCCCGTCGGTGTTGTGGAGCTGGAGAGCGAAGTCGTCGTCCTCGACGACCTCGGTGTAGTGCGTGACCTGGGCGAGGTAGCCGCGCAGGTAGCGCCCGATGAGGGACCGGACGTCCTCCTCCGGCAGCGCCTTGCTCCAGCCCAGCAGCGCCAGGCTCGCGCTGAAGCGCTTGAGGTCCCACGTGTAGTGCCCCAGGTAGGCCTCGTCGAAGTCGTTGACGTCGAAGACGAGCCGGCCGTCGGCGTTCATGTAGGTGCCGAAGTTCTCGGCGTGCAGGTCGCCGTGGATCCAGATGCCGCCGCTGCGCTCGTCGACCCAGGGGTCCTCCTCCGGGGTGACGTCGGCGTAGAACAGGCACGCGGTGCCGCGGTAGAACGCGAAGGGGTCGACGGCCATCTTGCGGTACTTCACCCGGAACGCCGCGGGGTCGGCCTTCATCAGCGGCGCGAAGGCCTCGCCGAGGACGTCGATGATCTGCTTCTGGCGGCGGTCGTCGGCTTTCGTCACCCCGACACCATGCCCGCTCGCACCGGGGAGCACACGCCGCTGTGGACCGCGTCGGGCCGGGGGTAGCCTGCCCGGCGTGCGCCTGGCCACATGGAACGTCAACTCCGTCCGCTCCCGCATCGACCGCGTGGAGGCGTTCCTGACCCGCCACGACGTCGACGTCCTCGCCCTGCAGGAGACCAAGGCCCGTGACGACCAGTGGCCCACGATGGGGCTGCAGGCGATGGGCTACGAGGTCGCGACCAACGGCTACAACCAGTGGAACGGCGTCGCGATCGTCTCCCGCGTCGGGCTGGAGGACGTGACGCCCGGCTTCTCCGCCATGCCGGAGTACGGCGACCCGCCGGTCAGGGAGGCGCGCGCGCTCGCCGCGACCTGTGGCGGCGTACGGCTGTGGTCGCTGTACGTGCCCAACGGACGCAAGGTCGGCGACCCGCACTACGACTACAAGCTGGCCTGGCTGGAGGCGCTGCGCGCGGAGGCGACCGCCTGGTCCCGGGCCAACCCCGAGGTGCCGGTGGCGCTGGGCGGCGACTGGAACGTCGCCCCGCAGGACGAGGACGTGTGGGACATGGCGGTCTTCGCGACGAGCACGCACGTCACCGAGCCGGAGCGGGCGGCCTTCCGCGCCTTCGTCGACGACGGGTTCACCGACGTGGTGAGGCCCTACGACCCGGGCCCGGACGCCTTCACCTACTGGGACTACTACCGCCAGCGCTTCGAGCGGAACAAGGGCATGCGCATCGACTTCGTGCTGGGGTCCGCCGCACTGTCCGAGCGGGTCGTGGACGCGTTCGTCGACCGCGAGGAGCGCGCCGGCAAGGGCGCCTCCGACCACGCCCCGGTCGTGGTCACGCTCGCGGACTGAGGGCGCCGCGCGACTCTTCTGTCGGACGTCTCGGGCAGGGTGGGCCCATGACTGACGCGATGCTTCTCGGCCTGCTGCTGGCGGCCGCCCTCGGACTCGTGGTGGGCCTGCTCGTCGGTGCCTCGGTCACCGGTCGGCGCGGCCGCTCCGCCGAGGAGCTGTACGTCGACCGGTCCCGCGTCGAGGGCGAGGCCGTCGTCGCCGAGCGGCTGGCGCAGCTCCAGGGGCAGATGCAGGCGCTCCAGGTCGACCGCGCCTCGTGGCAGAGCCAGCTGCGCCAGCAGGTCGAGGACATGCAGCACTCCACCGACCTGCTGCGCCGCGAGACCCAGTCGCTGTCGAGCGCGCTGCGCCGTCCGTCGGTCCGCGGCCGCTGGGGCGAGCTGCACCTGCGCCGCGCCGTGGAGCTGGCCGGGCTCGTCGCACGGTGCGACTTCGACGAGCAGGTCGCGACCAACGACGCCGAGGGCCAGGTGCGCCGCCCCGACCTGGTGGTCCGTCTCGCCGGCGGGCGCAGCGTGGTCGTCGACGCGAAGGTGCCCCTGGACGCCTTCCTCGACGCCACCGAGGCCGACGACGAGGACGAGCGGCTGGCCCACCTGCGCCGGCACGCCCGCCAGCTGCGGGCCCACGTCGACGTCCTCGCGGCCAAGTCCTACTGGCGGGCGCTGGAGCGGACCCCGGAGTTCGTCGTGCTGTTTGTGCCCGGGGAGTCGTTCCTGTCGGCCGCCCTGGAGAGCGACCCCTCGCTCCTGGAGACAGCGGCCGAGCGTCGGGTCATCCTGGCGACGCCGACGACCCTCATCGCGCTGCTGCGCACCGTCGCGCTGGGCTGGACCCAGGAGGCGCTGGTCGAGCGGTCCGAGGACATCCTCCAGGTCGGTCGGGAGCTCCACGAGCGCCTGTCGACGATGGGCGCGCACCTGGACAAGGTCGGCCGTTCCCTGGGTGCTGCGGTCGGCGCCTACAACCAGGCGCTGGGCTCGCTGGAGAGCCGGGTGCTCGTGACGGCACGGCGGTTCAACGCCCTGGGCATGACCGACCGGGAGCTGGCTTCTCCGGCCCCGCTCGAGGTCGCCCCGCGCACCCCGACGGCCGAAGAGCTCGTGGCCGACCCGCGGGCGGGGGTCGCCGACCCGGAGCGCGGCGTCCCGACGTCGGGGCGCGGACCGCTCCCGGGCACCGGCGTGGCGGACGTGTCGTCGGCCTGATGCGCCGTACCTTGGGCTCGTGCACAGCCGCGTGCCCCACGAGCCCGCCGGCGCCGTGACCGTCGAGGTCACCGACGCCCCCGCCTCCGCGCCCGGACCGCGGGACGGCCTTCCCGCCGCCGAGCGCCTCGACGACACCGGACCGGTCACTGCTCCCCCGTCGGTCGACCCGTCGTCCAGCACGCCGACCGCGACGGCACCACCGTCGGAGGGCCGACACCCTGCGCGGCGCCCGGCCCGTCCGACGCTGTGGATGCAGGGGCACCACCCGGGCCGTCTCGTCCTCCGCGCGACGTCGCTGATCCTGCTCGCCGTGCTCGGCCTCAACCTCCTCGTGACCGGCAGCATGGGCCTCGGGTTCGACCTGGCGTTCGTCGCGGCCTGCGCCGTGATCGCGCTGTGGGTGCGCCCGCGCGACTTCTTCATGATCGGCGTCTTCCCGCCGATCTTCCTGGGCGTCGTCGTGATCGTGCTCGGCATCGCCGACCCGGCCTCGGTGGCCCGCGCCTCCGACAACGCCGGCCAGGCGGTCGTCTCGGGCCTGGCCCACCAGGCCCAGACGCTCGTCCTCGGCTACGGCCTGACGCTCGCCGTCATCGCGCTGCGCCAGGTGGCGATCCGCAACGGCGGCCGCCTCCGCGTCCGCCGCTGACCGCTCCTAGGCGCTCGAGGCTGCCTTCTCGGCCGCGCGGATGTCGCGCCGCAGCTCCGGCGGCAACGCGAAGATCAACGACTCCTCTGCGGTGTGGACCGCCTCGGCGTCGGGGTAGCCCCGCTCGGCCAGGAAGGACAGCACGCCGTCGACCAGGTCCTCGGGGACCGAGGCGCCCGAGGTGACGGAGACCCGCTCGACACCCTCGAGCCACGCCTCGTCGATCTCGCTCGCGTCGTCGACCCGGTAGGAGGCCTTGGCCCCCGCCTCGAGGGCGACCTCGACCAGCCGCACCGAGTTCGACGAGTTGCCGGACCCGACCACGATGACCAGGTCGGCGGCCTTCGAGATCTCCTTCACGGCCATCTGCCGGTTCTGCGTGGCGTAGCAGATGTCGTCCGAGGGCGGGTCGAGCAGCAGCGGGAAGCGCTCGCGGATGGCGTCGACCACGGCCAGAGTCTCGTCGACCGACAGCGTGGTCTGGCTCAGCCAGGCCACCTTGGCCGGGTCGCGGACCTCGATCGCGGCGACGTCCTCGGGCCGCTCCACGAGCTGGATGTGCTCGGGCGCCTCCCCGGCGGTGCCCTCGACCTCCTCGTGGCCGGCGTGGCCGATGAGGAGGATGTCGTAGTCGTCGCCGGCGAAGCGCTTCGCCTCGTGGTGGACCTTGGTCACCAGCGGGCAGGTGGCGTCGATCGTCTTCAGCGCGCGCTCGGCGGCCTCGGCGTGAACCATCGGCGAGACGCCGTGGGCGGAGAAGACGACCGTGGCGCCCTCGGGCACCTCGTCGAGCTCCTCGACGAAGACCGCCCCGCGCTCCTCGAGACCGGCCACGACGTGCTTGTTGTGGACGATCTGCTTGCGGACGTAGACGGGCGCGCCGTACAGGTCCAGCGCCTTCTCGACGGTGATGACGGCCCGGTCCACCCCGGCGCAGTAGCCCCGCGGCGCAGCCAGCAGCACCGCCCGCTCGTCGGCGCGGTCGGCGGTCAGCACGGGAGGCATCCCCAGGTCAGCACTGCTCATGACCCCATCGTAGGAGGCCGGTCGGAAGTCGGGGCTAGGGTGCCTGCGTGGCACTCGAGACCAGCCCCGAGCAGCCGGCCCCTGTCCGGCAGATCGCCACCCTGCTCACGAGCTGGATCGACCGCCTCGGCGCGGTCTGGGTCGAGGGTCAGATCACCCAGCTCAACCGTCGCCAGGGCATGGCCACCGTCTTCATCGTGCTGCGCGACCCCCTCGGCGACATCTCGATGTCGGTCACCTGCCAGCGCCAGGTCATCGACTCCGCCGACCCGCCCGTCGTCGAGGGCGCGAGCGTCGTCGTGCACGGCCGTCCGCGCTACTACACCAACCGCGGCACCCTCAGCCTCGTCGCCGACGACATCCGCATGGTCGGCCTCGGCGAGCTGCTGGCCCGCCTCGAGCGGCGGCGCCAGCTGCTGGCCGCGGAGGGCCTCTTCGCCCGGGAGCGCAAGCAGCGCCTCCCGTTCCTGCCGCACCGCATCGGGCTGGTGACCTCCCGTGGCTCTGCGGCCGAGCGCGACGTGCTGGAGAACGCGCGCCGCCGGTGGCCGGCGGTCGCCTTCGAGACCCGGTACGCCGCCATGCAGGGACCCAGCTGTGCCCGGGAGGTGATGGAGGCCGTCCAGCGGCTCGACGCCGAGAGCAGCGTCGACGTCATTCTCGTCGCCCGCGGGGGCGGGTCCATCGAGGACCTGCTGCCCTTCTCCGACGAGGGGCTCGTGCGGGTCGTGGCGAAGGCCCGCACCCCGGTCGTCTCCGCGATCGGGCACGAGCCCGACACGCCTCTGCTCGACCTGGTCGCCGACGTCCGCGCCTCGACCCCGACCGACGCGGCGAAGATGCTGGTGCCCGACGTCGGCGAGGAGCTCGAGCGGGTCGCCGAGCTCCGGCGCCGTGCCCGGCGGCACCTCAGCACCTTCCTGGCCCACGAGCTGTCCCAGCTGGCCAACCTGCGAGCCCGCCCCGTGCTGGCCGCCCCCACCACGGTGCTCGAGCAGCGTGCGGCCGAGGTCGACGAGCTGGTGGCCCGCGCCCGCCGTACGCTCGGCCACCGGCTGGACCGGGCCGCCGACGACCTCGACCACTCTCGCGCCCGGGTGCGGGCGCTGTCGCCGCGCGAGACCCTGAGGCGCGGCTACGCCGTGGTCCAGGACGCGGACGGGCACGTGCTCACCAGCACCGACCAGACCGCGGCGGGCGCCCACGTCACCGCGCGGCTCTTCTCCGGCCACCTGGCGATGACCGTCGACGGTCTCGCGCCCGAAGCACACCCCGACCCCGAGGACGAGGACGACGCATGAGCGAGGACACCACCACCGGAGTCGCGGACGACATCGGCGGCGAGGGAGCACTGGGCTACGAGGAGGCGCGCGCCGAGCTCCTCGACGTCGTGCGCACCCTCGAGCAGGGCGGAGCCTCCCTGGAGGACTCCCTCGCGCTCTGGGAGCGCGGCGAGCGCCTGGCCCAGGTCTGCCAGGAGTGGCTCGACGGGGCCCGGCAGCGGCTCGAGGCCGTCACCGACCGCTGAGCGCCGCGCCGCCTGCGCGACCGGCGTCTCGCGTGAGGAGGTGGGTCAGGGCGTCGTCAGCGAGGCGGCGTACGCCGTGAGCGTGTCCTCGTCGACCGACCCGACCACGACGGTCACGACGTCGGAGTCCTCGGTGACCAGCGCGAGGTCGTCGTCCGCGGTGTCGCGGAACAGCTGCCAGGCCGTGCCGTCGACGTCGACCTCGCCGGCCTCCTCGGTCTCCTCGCCGACGAAGGCGGCGACCAGGTCGCCCACGGACCGGTCGGCCTGCTCGAGGCCGATGTACTTCTCGTCGTCGGTCAGCACCCCGAGGTGCCAGGTCTGGTCGCGGCCCTGGTCGAAGCGCACGCTGGTCGCCTTCCAGCCGTCCGGCAGCTCGTCGGGCACGAGCACGGTGAAGTCGGCCGTGTCCTGGGCGTAGTCGGCCGGACCGGCGTAGTCGACGGCCTCGATCTCGACCGTGGCGTCGTTGCGGTTGACGGCCCGGAAGGCCACGAAGGCCAGCACCACCAGGACGAGCACGACCATGGCGCCGATCATCCCGGAGAAGGACCGGTTGTACTTCGCTGGTTGCTCGCTCACCCCGTCATTGTCCCAGGCGCCCCGAAACCGCCCGACCACGCTCTGCAGGGCCCGTGCGGGAGCCCGATCACGGTGCCACACCGCACGTGGGCCCGCAGATGCGGCTGATCGGTCGCTTTCGGGCCGCAGGTGCGGCATGATCGCCGGGTGCCCGACTACCGCATCACCGAGGCGGCCGCCGTCCTCGGCCTCAGTGACGACACCCTCCGACGCTGGGTCGACGCCGGCCGCGTCGCCTCCCACCGTGACGCCGACGACCGCGTGCGGATCGCCGGCACGGACCTGGCCGACCTGGCGCGCAGCATGGCCGAGACCGGGCCGCCGGGGCTGTCGGACGGCCGGCGCGCCGCCTCCGTCAGCGCCCGCAACCGGATGCGGGGCGTCGTGACCCGGGTCGTGCACGACAGTGTGATGGCCCAGGTCGAGATGGTCTGCGGCCCCTACCGCGTCGTGTCGCTCATGAGCTCCGAGGCCGCCCTGGAGCTGGGCCTGAGCCCCGGCGTCATCGCCGTTGCCTCGGTGAAGTCCACCAACGTGGTGGTGGAGCTGCCGTGAGGGCCGTTGCCGTCGTCCTGGTCGCGCTCGCCACCCTGACCGCCTGCGGCGGGTCCGGCCGGTCCGGCGGGTCGGGTGCCGAGGACGTCACCCTGGACGTCCTGGCCGCCTCGTCCCTGACGGAGTCCTTCGAGGCGCTTGCCGAGGACTTCGAGGCCGACAACCCCGGCGTCACGGTGCGGCTGTCCCTCGGGTCCTCTTCCGCCCTGGCCCAGCAGGTCACCGAAGGAGCACCCGCCGACGTCCTGGCGACCGCCGACCTGCCGAGCATGGAGCTGGCCGGCGACGACGTGGCGGCGGCCACCGAGTTCGCCACCAACGAGCTCGTGCTCGTGACCCCGTCGGACGACCCCGGGGGGATCTCGTCCCTCGACGACCTTGCCGACGCCCAGTTCGTCACCTGCGTCGACTCCGCCCCCTGCGGCGCGCTGGCCGACCAGCTGCTCGAGGACGCCGGCGTCACCGCCGAGCCGGTCTCCCGCGAGGCGGACGTCAAGGCGGTGCTGGCCAAGGTCACCTCCGGCGAGGTCGACGCCGGCTTCGTCTACGTCACCGACGCGGTCGCGGCCGGCGACGAGGTCCGTCGGGTCGAGGTGCCCGGCGCGGCCGACCTGCCGGCGCGCTACGCCGTCGCCACCGTCACCGAGGCGCGGGAGCCCGAGCTGGCCGAGGCGTGGGTCGACCTCGTCCTGGGCGAGGACGGTCAGCAGGCGCTCGCCGACGCCGGGTTCGGCCCACCCGTCGACGGGTCCCCGTGACCCCACCCGCCACGGTCGATCGGCCCGCCCTGGGCCGCCCGCCCGCCCTGCTCGTCGTCCCGGCCGTCGTCGCGGTCGTGCTGCTGGTGCTGCCGCTCGTCGGACTGGTGAGCCGCTCGCCCTGGACCCGGTTGCCCGAGCTGCTCGGCGACCCCGACGTCCGCAGCGCCCTGGTGCTCTCCCTCGGCGTCGCGACCACCACCGCCGTCCTGTGCGTGCTGCTCGGCCTGCCGCTGGCGTGGCTGCTGGCGCGGGTCGAGGTGCCCGGCAAGGGCGTGCTGCGTGCGCTCGTCACCGTGCCGCTGGTGCTCCCGCCCGTGGTGGCCGGCGTGGCGCTGCTCGCGTCGCTGGGTCGCAACGGGCTCCTCGGGGCCCCGCTGCGCGAGACGTTCGGCGTCACGATCCCCTTCACCACCACGGCGGTGGTGCTGGCCCACACCTTCGTGGCGCTGCCCTTCTTCGTGCTCAGCGCGGAGGGAGCGCTGCGCGCCGCCGGGCGCGAGTACGACGCCGTGGCCGCCACCCTGGGCGCCGGACGCTGGCGGGCGTTCCGCACCGTCACGCTGCCGCTCGTCCTGCCGGGCGTACTGGCCGGCACGCTGCTGGCGTGGGCCCGCTCGCTGGGCGAGTTCGGCGCCACCATCACCTTCGCCGGCAACTACCCGGGCATCAGCCAGACGATGCCGCTGCTGGTGTTCGAGAAGCTCCAGCGCGAGCCGGAGGCGGCGTACGCGACCAGCCTCGTGCTGCTGGCTGTGTCCGTGCTGGTCCTCGGGCTGCTGCGCGAGCGCTGGCTCGGAGCGCTCCGGTGACCGGACCGCGGGAGGACGGTCTCGACGCGCGGGTGGTCGTCCGGCGGCCCGGCCACACCCTCGACGTCCACCTGACCGTGGCGCCCGGCGAGACCGTGGCGGTGGTCGGGCCCAACGGCTCGGGCAAGACGACCCTGCTGCGGGCGCTGGCCGGGCTGGTGCCGCTGAGCGCGGGCCACGTGAGGTACGGCGACAGCGTCTGGGAGGCGGCCGACCCGGACCGGCCGCGTGAGCGCCGCACCGTGCAGGAGCGCCGCGTCGGGGTCGTGTTCCAGTCGCTGCTGCTCTTCCCGCACCTGTCGGCGCGCGACAACGTCGCCTACGGTCCCCGCTCGCGCGGCACCACGCGCACCGAGGCACGGGCCCGGGCGCAGCGCCTGCTGGAGCAGCTCGGCGTGGCCGAGCTGGCCGACCGGCGCGCCTCGGCGCTCTCGGGCGGCCAGGCGCAGCGGGTCGCCATCGCACGGGCGCTGGCGACCGACCCGCGGCTGCTCATGCTCGACGAGCCGCTGGCCTCGCTCGACGTCGCCGTCGCGATGTCGCTGCGCATCGAGCTGCGCCGCCACCTCGACACCTTCCCCGGCGCCACCCTGCTGGTCAGCCACGACGCGCTCGACGCCCTGTCGCTGGCCGACCGGGTGGTGGTGCTGCAGGACGGCCGGGTCGCGCAGGACGGCACCCCCGACGAGGTCGCGCGCCAGCCGCGCACCGCCCACGTGGCCCGGCTCGTCGGGCTCAACGTCCTGCACGGCGCCTCGCGGGGGGCCCTGGTCGACCTCCCGGACGGCAGCACCCTCGTCACCACCACGGCGTACGACGGGCCGACCGACGTCACCTTCTCCCCCGCTGCGGTGACCCTCGGCGTCGACCCGCCCACGGGCAGCGCCCGCAACCACTGGCAGGGCCGCGTGGTGTCGGTGGTGCCCCAGGGGCTCGCGGTGCGGGTGCACCTCGACGCCCTCGGCGGGCTGATCGCCGACGTGACGGTGGAGTCGGCCACCGCGCTCGGGCTGGTCCCCGGGCGCGTCGTGCACGCCAGCGTCAAGGCCACCGACGTGGTCGTCCACGGGGCCCCGGGGACCACCCCCAGGGAGGCCTCCGGGACGGACACCGCTCCGCTAGCCTGACCTGCATGACGGACCTCCCTGAGCCCCTGACCCCGTCCGCCTCCGCCCCCGACCGCAACCTCGCGCTCGAGCTGGTGCGGGTCACCGAGGCGGCGGCCATGGCCGCGGGACGCTGGAGCGGCAAGGGCGACAAGAACGGCGCCGACGGGGTCGCGGTCAACGCCATGCGCGTGCTGATCTCCACCGTCGGCATGCGCGGGGTCGTGGTCATCGGTGAGGGCGAGAAGGACAACGCCCCGATGCTCTACAACGGTGAGGAGGTCGGCGACGGCACCGGCCCCGAGTGCGACGTCGCGGTCGACCCGATCGACGGCACCACGCTGGCGGCCAAGGGCATGAACAACGCCATCGCGGTCATGGCCGTCTCCCCGCGCGGGTCGATGTACGACCCCTCCGCGGTGTTCTACATGGAGAAGCTCGTCACCGGCCCCGAGGCCCGTGACGTGGTCGACATCCGCCTGCCGGTCCGCGAGAACATCCAGCGCGTGGCGAAGGCGAAGAACACCGCGCCCGAGGACGTCACCGTGGTGCTGCTGGACCGCCCCCGCCACGAGGGCCTCGTCGACGACATCCGCGCCGCGGGGGCGCGGATCAAGTTCATCTCCGACGGCGACGTCGCGGGCGCCATCATGGCCGCCCGCAACGGCACCGGCATCGACCTGCTGCTCGGCACCGGCGGCACGCCGGAGGGCATCATCGCCGCCTGCGCCATGAAGTGCCTCGACGGCACCATCCAGGCCCGCCTCGCCCCCAAGGACGACGAGGAGCGGCAGCGCGCCCTCGACGCCGGCCACAACCTCGACCCCGACTTCGTCCTCACCACCGACGACCTGGTCAGCGGCGACGACTGCTTCTTCGTCGCCACGGGCATCACCGACGGCGAGCTGATGCAGGGCGTGCGCTACCGATCCGGCGGGGCCACCACCCACTCGCTGGTGATGCGCTCGCGCAGCGGCACCATCCGCAACATCCTCTCCGAGCACCGGCTGGAGAAGCTCCGCTCCTACGCCAGTGTCGACTTCGACCACTGAGGCCTGGGTGGCATGACGGACACGACCGGCACCACCGACACGACCGACTCGGCGGGCACGACCCGCGGAACCTTCGTCGCCGCCGGTGAGGCGCTGGTCGACATCGTGGTCCCCCACGACGGTCCGGCCCTCAGCGCACCCGGCGGCTCCCCGCTCAACGTCGCGGTCGGTCTGTCGCGCCTCGGCCACGACGCCCTGCTGCTGACCCAGCTCGGCGACGACGACCGGGCGACCCTGATCCGCGACCACCTGGACCGCAGCGGCGTACGCCTGGCGCCGGAGTCGGTGCTGCCGGGCTTCCCCACCAGCGCGGCCACCGCCCGCCTCGACGAGCACGGCGCCGCGTCGTACGTCTTCGAGCTGGAGTGGTCGATGCCGGCCGCCACGCTGCCCGCCGACGCCGTCGCGCTCCACGTCGGCTCCATCGGCGTCGCGCTCTCACCCGGGCGAGCCAGCGTCATGGGCCTGGTGCAGCAGGCGCGCGACCGCGGCCTGCTCGTCACCTTCGACCCCAACGCGCGCCCGGCCTTCACCCCCGACGCCGACCGCGCGTGGGCCGACGTCCGCGAGACCGCGTCGTACGCCGCGCTGGTCAAGATGAGCGACGAGGACCTGGAGTTCTACCGGCCGGGCGCCACGCCTGAGCAGGTCGCCCGCGAGCTGCTGGGACCGGTGACCCGCCTGGTCGTCCTCACCCTGGGCGGCCGGGGCGCCCTCGCCTTCACCGCCGAGCACGCCGTCGAGGTGGCCGGCCGCACCACCACGGTGGTCGACACCGTGGGCGCCGGCGACTCGTTCATGGCGGCCCTGGCCACCGTCGCGCTCGAGCACGGCCTCGACGACCTGGGACCGGAGACGCTGCGAGGCCTGCTCGCGGCCGCCCACGAGGTCGGCGCCATCACCGTGTCCCGACGCGGAGCCGACCCGCCGCGGCGCGACGAGCTCTCCCCCGGCTGGCCGCACCGCGCCTGAGCGGCCGGACCAGCAGTCACCAGCCCCGGATCAGCCGGGCACCAGACGGACACCAGACGGACACCAGCCGGGCACCAGACGGGGCCGCCGGAGGATCAGCCGGCGTCGGCGGCGGTGATCGGGTCGACCCAGGCCCAGCGCCGCAGCGCCTCGGGCCGGGCCTGCACCTGCTGCAGCGTCTCGGTGACGAGGTCGAAGACGACCGGGTCCAGGGCCATGCCGCAGTGGCTGGTGCGGACCTCGGCGGCCTGCGCGGCAGGGTCGATGCACGCGCGCCAGTCGGTGATGCCGTCGCGCTTGGAGTAGACGGCGAGGAACGGGAAGTCCTGCGGCAGCGGGCGCCGCGACTCCTCGAACATCGTCAGGGCGCAGGAGCCGGAGGTGCAGTCCTCGCCCATCAGGCGCGAGAGCCCCATGCCGGAGAGCCGGCGCAGCAGACCGACCTGGGCGATGAGCAGGTCGTGGGCGGCACCCGGCGCGAGCATCGGGCTGCCCATGGTCACGATGCCGGAGACGAGGTCGGGCCTCCGTGCGGCGAGCCCCCGGGCGATCATGCCGCCGAGGCTGTGGCCCACCACGGTGACCTTGCGCTCGCGACGGGCCGCGATCTGCTCGACCCGACGCTCCAGCGCCTCCGTGCTGCGGTCGATGCAGCCGACGTTCGCCACGATGCCCGAGCGGTAGACGCGGAAGCCCTGACGGCGCAGGTGCCGGTTCATCCCGGTCAGGGTGTAGTCGCCGGCCAGGAAGCCGGGCACCAGCAGCACCGGGTCGCCGGTCTCACGGGTGCGCTGCGCGTAGGAGACGGTGCGGCGGGTGGCCCGGTCGGCGTTGACGCGGCGGCGGTAGCGGACCGCCTCGCTCACCACGCTGCCCTCGCGAGCCAGCGCCCGCAGCCCGCGGGGGCCGGCGAAGCCCTCCGGGACGAGGAAATCAGCGAGTGGTGAACCGTCCATCCTTCGAAAGTAGCGCCGTCAGGGCGTTCCGGCAGCGAAATCGTGCGGGCCTGGGGAGAGACGCGGAGTCGCTGGCTACCCTTCCTCCCATGTCGTCCGACGCCCGCGAGGCCGCCCCCTCCCCTGCTGTCACCACCTCGGAGGAGCAGGTGGCGACGATCGCCGAGGGCGTCGAGATCTGCTTCCAGACCTTCGGCGACCCCACCGGTGACCCCCTGCTGCTGGTCATGGGGCTGGGCGGACCGCTGACCTGGTGGCCGGCAGCGCTGTGCGAGAAGCTGGCTGCGGCCGGCTTCTTCGTCATCCGCTACGACAACCGCGACACCGGCCGCTCGACGATCTTCCGCGACGGCCGGGTCACCCGCCAGCACCTCGTCGCCGCCTTCCTCGGCCGGCGCGTCCCCGTGCCCTACTCGCTGCGTGACCTGGCCCAGGACGGCCTGGCGCTGCTCGACCACCTCGACCTGCCGGCAGCGCACGTCGCCGGCGTGTCGATGGGCGGGATGATCGCCCAGTCCATGGCCATCGAGGCGCCCGACCGGGTGCTGTCGCTGACCTCGCTCTCCTCCACCACGGGCAACCGCCGGGTCGGGTTCCAGGACCCCCGGCTGCTGCCGCACCTGCTGCGCCGTGCCGGTCGCACCCGCGACGAGTACGTCGCCGGCTCGGTGGCGTTCTGGCGCCGCATCTCCTCGCCCGGCTACCGCGACGCCGACGCCGAGGCGCGCGAGCGTGCCGAGGTCACCTACGACCGCGGCATCAGCCTGAGCGGCGTGATGCGCCACATGATCGCGGTCCTGACCCAGCGCGACCGCACCGAGGCGCTGCGCTCGCTGCAGGTCCCCACCGCGGTGATCCACGGCCTCGCGGACCGGATGGTCCACGTCTCGGGCGGCCGTGCGACGGCCAAGGCCGTCCCGGACGCCGACCTGGTCCTCGTGCCGGGTATGGGCCACGACCTGCCCGCCGGGCTCCACGACGTCTTCGTCGAGACGATCCGCCGCACCGCCGACCGGGTCCGCTGAGGCGCCACGCGCCACGCCCCTCACGTCCCGACACCCCGCGGCGCTCCGGACGCGGAACGACCGGGCCGGCGGTGCCGGCCCGGTCGCCCGGTGGATCGATCGCAGTGCCTCGTCAGCCTCGGTCGGCCTCGGAGACGGCCTCAGTCGCTGAGGCGGTCACCGGTGTCGGTGTCGAAGACGTGCACGTGGTGCGGGTCGGTCGTGATGTACATCGTCTCGCCCTTGCGGGGGTGGTCCCGGCCGCTGACGCGGATGATGACGTTGGACGGGACGCCCTCGACGTCGCTGGTGCCGTAGACGAAGCTGTCGGCGCCGAGCTCCTCGATGACGGTCACGTTGACCGGCAGGCCCTCGCTCTCGCCGACGAGCCGCCAGTTCTCCGGCCGCACCCCGACGGTGACGTTGCCCTCCATCTTCTTCGCCGCGGTCTCGTCCACGGGCACGGCGTACTGGCCGAGCGCGACCTTGCCGCCGGCGGCCTTGCCCTCGAGCAGGTTCATGGCCGGGGAGCCGATGAAGCCCGCGACGAACAGGTTGCGGGGCTTGTCGTAGAGCCGCAGCGGGGTGTCGACCTGCATGAGGTGACCGTCCTTCATGACCGCGACCCGGTCGCCCATCGTCATGGCCTCGACCTGGTCGTGGGTGACGTAGACGGTGGTGACGCCGAGCTCGGCCTGCAGCTTGGCGATGTCGGTGCGGGTCGCGACGCGCATCTTGGCGTCGAGGTTCGACAGCGGCTCGTCCATGCAGAAGACCTGGGGCGAGCGGACGATCGCGCGGCCCATGGCGACCCGCTGGCGCTGACCACCGGAGAGCGCCTTCGGCTTGCGGTCGAGGTACTCCGTCAGGCCGAGGATCTTGGCGGCGTCCTCGACGCGCTTGCGGCGCTCCTCGTCCTTGACCTTCGCCATCTTCAGCGCGAAGCCCATGTTGTCGGCGACCGACATGTGCGGGTAGAGCGCGTAGTTCTGGAACACCATCGCGATGTCGCGGTCCTTGGGCGGCATCGTGGTGACGTCGCGGTCACCGATGTAGATCTTGCCCTCGTTGACCTCCTCGAGCCCGGCGAGCATCCGCAGGGTCGTGGACTTGCCGCACCCGGACGGGCCGACGAGCACCATGAACTCGCCGTCGGCGATCTCCAGGTCGATGCCCGGCACCGCGGGCTTGTCGGCCCCGGGATACCAGCGCTGGGCCTTCTCGAACCTCACTACTGCCATGCTGAAAACGCCTCCTCCACCGGCAGGAACGTGCCGGACGATCCGTTGTGAGAGTGATGTGCGTCACCAACCTAGGGGGGAAGGGGAAAGTGCGTCCAGAGCCCTCGCTCTACGCTCGTGCGATGAGCGCGTCCCCGACCCCTGACCTGCCCGCCTCCGACCTGCTGCCGAGCGGCCCGGACCGTACGCCGTACCGGCTGCTGACCAGCGAGGGCGTCCGGGTGGAGCAGGTCGGCGGACGACGGTTCCTCCACGTCGACCCGGAGGCGATCCGGCTGCTGACCGACGAGGCCATGCACGACATCGCGCACTTCCTCCGCCCCGCCCACCTGGCCCAGCTGCGGCGGATCATCGACGACCCCGAGGCCAGCGGCAACGACCGCTTCGTGGCGCTGGACCTGCTGAAGAACGTCAACATCTCCGCCGGCGGCGTGCTGCCGATGTGCCAGGACACCGGCACCGCCATCGTCATGGGCAAGAAGTCGGAGGGCGTGCTCACCGGCGCCGACGACGCGGCGTGGATCAGCCGCGGCGTGGCCGACGCCTACACCCGGCTCAACCTGCGCTACTCCCAGCTCGCACCGCTGACGATGTGGGAGGAGAAGAACACCGGCACCAACCTGCCGGCCCAGATCGAGCTGTACTCCACCCCGGGTGGAGCGGAGCACGACCCGTCGTACAAGTTCCTGTTCATGGCCAAGGGCGGCGGCTCGGCCAACAAGTCGTTCCTGTTCCAGGAGACCAAGGCGGTCCTCAACCCGAAGCGGATGCTCGAGTTCCTCGACGAGAAGATCCGCTCCCTCGGCACGGCCGCCTGCCCGCCGTACCACCTGGCCGTGGTCATCGGCGGCACCAGCGCCGAGTTCGCCCTGAAGACCGCGAAGTACGCCTCCGCGCACTACCTCGACGACCTGCCCACCGAGGGCTCGATGGCGGCCCACGGCTTCCGTGACCTCGAGCTGGAGCAGCAGGTCTTCGAGCTCACGCAGTCGTTCGGGATCGGGGCGCAGTTCGGCGGGAAGTACTTCTGCCACGACGTCCGCGTCGTGCGCCTCCCCCGCCACGGCGCGTCCTGCCCGGTCGCGCTCGCGGTGTCCTGCTCGGCCGACCGCCAGGCGCTCGGCAAGATCACCGCCGAGGGTGTCTTCCTCGAGCAGCTCGAGACCGACCCGGCGCAGTACATGCCCGAGGCCGGCGTCGCGCGCGACGTGGCCGGCGGCGAGGTGGTCCCGATCGACCTCAACCGGCCGATGGACGAGATCCTCGCCGAGCTCTCGGGGCACCCCGTCAAGACCCGGCTCTCGCTGACCGGTCCGCTCGTCGTGGCGCGCGACATCGCGCACGCGAAGATCAAGGAGCGGCTCGACGCCGGCGAGGAGATGCCGTCCTACCTGCGCGACCACCCCGTCTACTACGCCGGCCCGGCCAAGACGCCCGACGGCATGGCGTCCGGCTCGTTCGGCCCGACGACGGCGGGCCGCATGGACTCCTACGTCGAGCAGTTCCAGGCCGCCGGCGGCTCGAAGGTGATGCTGGCCAAGGGCAACCGATCGGTGCAGGTGACCCGGGCCTGCGAGGCGCACGGCGGGTTCTACCTCGGCTCGATCGGTGGACCGGCCGCCCGGCTCGCCCAGGACTGCATCACCTCGGTCGAGGTGCTGGAGTACGAGGAGCTCGGCATGGAGGCCGTCTGGAAGATCGAGGTCCGCGACTTCCCGGCCTTCATCGTCGTCGACGACAAGGGCAACGACTTCTTCGCCGACCCGGCCGGTCAGACGACGGTGCCGCTCAGCGGGATCCGGGTGCGCTCGAAGGAGTGAGCCCGCACCGAGGGGTGTGAGCAGGGTCATCGGTCAGCGGCGTGGGCGAGGACGCCTCGGCTGGCACGATCGAGACGTGCACCCACGACCGCTGTTCCGCCGGCTCGCCCGTCTGGAGGCCCTCACCTGGGCGCTCCTGCTGACGGGCATGTTCCTCAAGTACGTCACCGAGACCACCGAGCTCGGCGTACGCGTCTTCGGCATGGTCCACGGCGTCGTCTTCGTCGCCTACTGCGTGGGGGCCGCGACCGTCGCGGTCGACCGTCGCTGGTCGCCCGGCCGGACGCTGCTCGCGCTGCTGGCGGCGGTACCGCCCTTCGCCACCCTCGCCTTCGAGCGGTACGCCGAGCGGCGCGACGCCCTGGGCGGCCCCCACGAACCCTGGCGCCTGCGCACCGAGCCGCCCCGGACGGTCCTCGAGCGGGTCGTGGCGTGGCTCGTGCGCAACCCGGCCCTCGGTGCCGGAGCCGGAGCCCTGGCCGTCGCCGGCCTCACCGCGGTGGCCCTCGCCGTCGGTCCACCCGTCGGCTGACCCTCGCGCGTGCACGAGTGCACGTTTCGCGCGTGCACGACTGACGCATCGCGCGTGCACGCCTGACGCTTCGCGCGTGCACGCCTGACGCTTCGCGCGTGCACGCGCGACGCTTCGCGGGTGAACGGGGCGGTGGCAGGCTGGCGAGGTGAGCTACCCCCCGCCCCGTGACCCCGTCCGCCCCGGCCAGCTCTCGGTCTGGGACTTCCCCCGGCCCCCGGCGGCCGAGCAGTGGCACGAGCGCGTCGTGCTGCGCCTCGGCGGGCAGGTCATCGCCGAGACGACCGAGGCGTGGGTCGTGCTGGAGACCTCCCACCCGCCGACGTACTACCTGCCGCCGACCGCCTTCGCCGACGGTGCGCTGCGACCGGCCCGCGGGTCGTCGTACTGCGAGTGGAAGGGGCAGGCGACCTACCTCGACCTCGTCGGCGGGGACGTGGTCGCCGAGCGCGCCGCGTGGACCTACCCCGACCCGACGCCGGCGTTCCGGATGCTGCTGGACCACGTCTCGCTCTACCCCGCCGCGCTGGACTCGGTGACCGTCGACGACGTCGAGGTCGATCCCCAGCCGGGCGGCTTCTACGGCGGCTGGATCACCCCGCGGGTCGCCGGCCCCTTCAAGGGGTCTCCGGGCACCCTCGGCTGGTGACACCCGGCACGTCCCGCCCGGGGTGCGATGGGGGCAGGATGGCCCCATGACGTACGTCGACGTGGCTCGGGCCACCTCGGAGCGGGGCGAGGTGGTGCTCCGCCGGCGCGCCGCGGACGACGACGTCACGACCACGGCGTACGGCGGAGGGCACGTCGGGGGCCACGTCGGAGGCCCCACGGTCCTGGAGCTGCGGGTCAACGGCGTCTTCGTCATGGACTCGGCCGAGAACGCCTCCGAGGTGGCCATGGCCCGCGTCGCCCTGGAGCGCTGCCCGACACCCCGCACCGTCCTCGTCGGCGGGCTCGGCCTCGGCTTCACCACGCACGAGGTGCTCGCCGACGACCGGGTCGAGCGCGTCGTGGTGGCCGAGATCGAGGAGGCGCTCGTCGGGTGGTTCCGCGACGGCACCGTGCCGCACGGCCCGACGTACCTCGCCGACGAGCGGCTGCACGTCCACGTCGGCGACGTGCGCCAGGTCGTCGCCGAGTCGCCCCCGGCGTCGGTGGACCTGGTGCTGCTCGACGTCGACAACGGGCCCGGCTTCCTCGTCCACGCGGGCAACAGCCTGATCTACCAGGGGCCGTTCCTGCGGCAGGTCCACGACCTGCTGCGGCCCGACGGCGTGGTCGTCGTGTGGTCCTCCACCGACGACGAGGCCCTGACCGACGCGCTGACCGACGTGTTCGGCACCTGCACCGTCGAGTCCCACCCGGTCCGCCTCCAGGACCGCGACGAGCAGTACTGGCTGCACCTGGCCCAACGACCGGCCCAACGACTGGCCCAACGACCCACCGACCCGAGGGAGACCCGATGAGCGCCCCGCTCGACACCGACGAGACCCGCACCGAGCACGACAGCATGGGAGAGGTCCAGGTGCCCCGGGACGCGCTCTGGCGGGCGCAGACCCAGCGGGCGGTCGAGAACTTCCCGATCTCCGGCGTCGGGCTCGAGCACGAGCACGTGCAGGCGCTGGCCTACGTCAAGGCCGCCGCGGCCCGCGTCAACGGGCGGCTGGGGATCCTCGACGACGACGTCGCCGAAGCGGTCCGCACCGCGGCCCTCGAGGTCGCCGGCGGCGAGCACCTCGACCACTTCCCCGTCGACGTGTTCCAGACCGGCTCGGGCACCAGCTCGAACATGAACATGAACGAGGTGCTGGCCTCGCTGGCCTCGCGGGCCGGCACCGAGGCCCACCCCAACGACCACGTCAACGCCAGCCAGTCCAGCAACGACGTCTTCCCGACCTCGATCCACGTCGCGGCCACCCGCTCGGCCACCCTCCACCTGCTGCCCGCGCTGGACCACCTCGCCACCGCCCTGGAGGCCAAGGCCGAGGAGTTCGCCGACACCGTGAAGTCGGGCCGCACCCACCTCATGGACGCCACCCCGGTGATGCTCGGCCAGGAGTTCTCCGGGTACGCCGCCATCGTGCGGCTGGGCATCGACCGCGTGCGCAGCAGCCTGCCGCGGGTCGCCTCGCTGCCGCTGGGCGGCACGGCGGTCGGGACCGGCATCAACACGCCCGAGGGCTTCCCGGCGGCGGTGATCGAGGAGCTCGCCGAGCTGACCGACCTGCCCTTCACGGAGGCGGAGAACCACTTCGAGGCCCAGGGCGGGCGCGACGCGCTCGTGGAGCTGTCGGGGCAGCTGCGCACCCTCGCGGTCGGTGTCACCAAGATCTGCAACGACCTGCGGTGGATGTCCTCGGGGCCGCGCACCGGGCTGGCCGAGATCGCCCTGCCCGACCTCCAGCCGGGCTCCAGCATCATGCCCGGCAAGGTGAACCCGGTGCTGCCGGAGGCCACGCTCATGGTGTGCGCCCAGGTCGTCGGCAACGACGCCACGGTCGCCTTCGCCGGCGCGAGCGGCTCCTTCGAGCTCAACGTGATGATGCCGGTCATGGCCCGCAACCTGCTCGAGTCGATCCGGCTGCTGGCCAACGCCTCGACGCTGCTGGCCGACCGCTGCATCGACGGGATCACCGCCCACGAGGAGCGGATGCTGACCTACGCCGAGTCCTCCCCGTCGGTCGTGACGCCGCTGAACCGCTACATCGGCTACGAGAACGCCGCCAAGGTCGCCAAGACCGCGCTGGCCGAGGAGAAGACCATCAAGGAGGTCGTCCTGGCGATGGGGTTCGTGGAGAACGGCGACCTCACCGAGGAGCAGCTCGACGCCGCGCTCGACGTACGCCGCATGACGCGTCCCTGAAGCCGCGCGGGGCACGGAGCGGCACGAAAAAGGGCTCGACCCCGCCACGCACGAGGCGTGACGGGGCCGAGGCGGTTGGTGGGGGGATACCAACCGCAGACCGGTCCCGGAGGGGATGTGGACCGGTCGTTCGGGGGCAGGCGCCGTTGCGCCCGGGGTCGACGGTCAGTACCAGCCGTTGGCCTGGGAGTGGCTCCAGGCGCTGCACGGGCTGCCGTAGCGCTCCGCGATGTAGCCCAGGCCCCACTCGATCTGGGTGGCCGGGTTGGTCTCCCAGTCGGCGCCGGCACTGGCCATCTTCGAGCCGGGCAGCGCCTGCGGGATGCCGTACGCCGAGCTGGTGGGGTTGGCGGCCTGGGGGTCCCAGCCGCTCTCCTTGACCCACAGGGAGTCGAGGCAGCCGAACTCGCTGGAGGACCAGCCGTAGTCGGCGAGCATGGCCTGCGCGATCTCGCGCGGGTCGCCCAGCTCGACGGTCCGGGTGCGGGACTCCTGCGGGCCGGGGCGGGCCTCGGCGCGCAGGGCCTGGGCCTTGGCCGGGTCGGCGGCGCGGCCGCCCGAGCGGGAGAGCCGCTCGTCGCCGCGGGACTCGGCCAGCCGAGCCAGCTCCGCGGCGTTCGGCGTCGGCAGCACGACGTCGGTGGTGCTCGCCGCGGTCCGGGCGACGACGGGCTCGTCGGAGGTCTCGGCGCTGAGCGCGGTGGCGCCGACGACGACGCCGGCGAGGACGGCGGTCAGCGCGACGCCGCGACGCACGCGGCGGCCGAGCTGGAGGGAGGCTCCAGGGCGGTCGTCGGTCGTCCCCGCGTCAGGCGCGGAGGACTCGACGGAGGTCGCGGTCAGGTCGGACAGGTGCTTCGGCGTTCGGTTCGGACGCAGGGGCACAACTCACTCACAGACGGTGGACGACAAGGTCATCGGCGCTCCGAGTGGCACCGGGGCCGCGCCTCGACGGACGCGGGGTGAACCACCACCATGACCCGATGTCGGTCGATCGTCCAAATCCTCCGGCTGTGAGGTGAGTCGCGCGTGACCCTGCGCGTCGTCGGTCGTTGGGACCGGTCCGACCGGGGTCGGCGCCACCTCTGTCACACCTGCACCGGTCGTCACGGCCCTGGTGATCCAGATCTCGTCGCACGCGATCGGCGGAGCCGATCGGCAGCGACACGCGAGCGGGGGTAGAGCCGGCCCGCCCGGCCCACCCCCGCCCGACGTACCTCAGACGACGACGCTCTCGAGCAGGTCGGTGACCAGCGCCGCGATGGGCGAGCGCTCGGAGCGGGTCAGCGTGACGTGGGCGAAGAGCGGGTGGCCCTTGAGCTTCTCGACCACCGCCACGATGCCGTCGTGGCGTCCGACCCGCAGGTTGTCGCGCTGCGCGACGTCGTGGGTCAGGACCACCTTGGAGTTCGCCCCGATGCGCGAGAGCACGGTGAGCAGCACGTTGCGCTCCAGCGACTGGGCCTCGTCGACGATGACGAAGGCGTCGTGCAGCGAGCGGCCGCGGATGTGCGTCAGCGGCAGCACCTCGAGCATCCCGCGGTCGAGGACCTCGTCGATCACGGCCGGGGAGGTCATCGCACCCAGGGTGTCGAAGACCGCCTGCGCCCACGGCGACATCTTCTCGCTCTCGGAGCCGGGCAGGTAGCCGAGCTCCTGGCCGCCGACGGCGTACAGCGGACGGAACACCACGACCTTCTTGTGGTGCCCGCGCTCGAGGACGGCCTCGAGACCCGCGCACAGGGCGAGCGCGGACTTGCCGGTGCCCGCGCGACCGCCGAGCGACACGATGCCGACGTCGGGGTCGAGCAGCAGGTCCAGCGCGACGCGCTGCTCCGCCGAGCGCCCGTGCAGCCCGAAGGCCTCCCGGTCGCCGCGCACCAGCTGCACGCCCTTGTCGGGCGTCACCCGACCGAGGGCGCTGCCGCGCTCGGAGAGCAGCACGAGACCGGTGTGGCACGGCAGCTCGGCCGCCTCCTCGAGGTCGACCCTGCCGGCGTCGTAGAGGTCGTCGACGTCCGCGGCGGCCACCTCGACCTCGACCATGCCGGTCCACCCCGACTCGGGCGCCAGCTCGGCGCGGTACTCCTCGGCGTCGAGGCCGACCGCCGAGGCCTTGATCCGCAGCGGCATGTCCTTGCTGACCAGCGTGACCCGGGCGCCCTCGTTGGCGAGGTTCTGCGCCACCGCGAGGATCCGGGTGTCGTTGTCGCCGAGCCGGAAGCCCGAGGGCAGCGATGTGGGGTCGGTGTGGTTCAGCTCGACGCGGACCGTCCCGCCCGCGTCGCCGATCGGCACCGCCCGGTCGAGCCGGCCGTTCTCGACCCGCAGCTCGTCGAGGCGTCGCAGCGCGGCGCGGGCGAAGTAGCCGAGCTCGGGGTGGTGGCGCTTGGCCTCCAGCTCGGTGACCACGACCACCGGGAGGACGACCTCGTGCTCATCGAACCGGCCCAGGGCGGCCGGGTCGGCGAGGAGGACGCTCGTGTCCAGGACGTAGGTCCGCGGACCGTCCGGGTGGGGCGTGCCGGTCGCGTCCGGGACGGAGGCGGCCGATGAGGCGCTGCGTACGTGAGCCACTGGTTGCTCCTCGCGAGACCGCACGCGCACTCGGCGCCCGGCCTCAGATCGTTGTCTGGAACCGGGACCGGGCCCGAAAGTCCGAGTGCGGACCTCCGGATGGTGCTGGATCGTGAGCTCTCACGAACGGGCCTCCCGTCGCCCCGGGCTTCCCCACCCGGTGCTGCTGCCGACGCTACGACCGGGGGTCGTCGATCACGCGACGACACGCCTGACGACACGTGGCGTTCACGAGGCGAGTCGGGTCCGGTCGCGTCAGGTCGCGTCGGGCCGTGCTGTCGCGCTCGGGTCGCGTCGGGTCACTGACCGAAGCGGCGGTGGCGCACGGCGTACGCCCGGAGCGCGCGCAGGAAGTCCACGCGGCGGAAGTCGGGCCAGTAGGCCTCGCAGAAGTAGAACTCGCTGTGCGCGCTCTGCCAGAGCAGGAACCCGCCGAGCCGCTGCTCACCCGACGTGCGGATGACGAGGTCCGGGTCGGGCTGGCCGCGGGTGTAGAGGTGCTCGGCGATGTGGTCGACGTCGAGGACCTCGGCCAGCTCCTCGATCGAGGTGCCCTGTCCGGCGTGGTGCTGCAGCAGGGACCGTACGGCGTCCGCGATCTCGCGCCGGCCGCCGTACCCGACGGCGATGTTGACCAGCGTGCCGTCGACGTCGTGCGTGGCGTCGGCGGCGTCCTTGAGGACCCGGGCCGTCGCGGGCGGCAGCAGGTCGAGCGCACCGACCGGGTTGATCCGCCAGTGGCCGGCGGCCGCGAGCTCGGTGACGACGTCCTCGATGATGCCCAGCAGCGGCGCGAGCTCCTCGGCGGGACGGTTCAGGTTGTCGGTCGACAGCAGCCACAGCGTGACCACCTCGACGCCGAGGTCGTCGCACCAGGCCAGGAACGGCGAGATGTTCGCCGCGCCGGCGCGGTGGCCGGCGGCGGTGTCGGCGCCGACCGCGCGCGCCCAGCGTCGGTTGCCGTCGAGCATGACCCCCACGTGCTTGGGGAGCCGGTCGGACCCCAGCGTCTCCAGCTGACGCACCAGCCGGGCCTCGTAGGTGGGGTAGAGCACGCGCTTGGCCGCGTCCTTGAAGGTGCCCACCGGCTCAGCGTAGCGACGAGGTGCCCGCTCCGGGGGCGCCTGCGGGTCCACCGATCCGGCCTTCGGCTGAAGCACCCACCTGGCGCCCGTACCCTGGAGCCCATGGAACGCCGACCGATGAGCCACCTGAGGCAGGACGCAGCGACCCACGCCGCCGATGCCGTGGACTACCTCGGGGAGCACCTCGCCGCCGTCGTCGCGGAGGTCAAGCCCAAGCTCCGCGGGTGGCTGCACGCCGTGACCTCACCGCTCACGCTGGCCGCCGGCGTCGTGCTCATCGTGCTGTCCCCGACGGCCGCGAGCCGGGTCGGCTCGGCGGTCTTCATGGGCTCGGCGGTGCTGCTGTTCAGCGTCTCGGCGATCTACCACCGGGGCACCTGGAGCCCGCGGGTCTGGTCGGCGCTGCAGCGCTTCGACCACGCGAACATCTTCCTGCTGATCGCCGGCAGCTACACCCCGTTCACGCTGCTGCTGCTCGACGGCGCCACCCGCACGGTGATGCTGAGCGTCGTCTGGGGCGGTGCCGGCCTCGGCGTCGCGCTGCGGCTGTTCTGGCGCACGGCCCCGCGGTGGGCCTTCGTCCCGATCTACCTCGCGCTGGGCTGGGCCGCGGTCTTCGTCGCCCCCCAGTTCGCGGCCTCGGCCAGCACCGCGGTCATCGTGCTCATCGCCGCCGGCGGCCTGCTCTACACGGTCGGCGGGGTCGTCTACGGCTTCCGCAAGCCCGACCCGTTCCCGTCGTGGTTCGGCTTCCACGAGGTGTTCCACACCCTCACCATCGCGGCGTTCACCACCCACTACGTGGGCGTCTCGCTCGCGACGTACTCCCTGCGCTGACCCCCGCCCTTCTCGCATGTAACGCGGGGTTATGGACGGGTCACTCGGGGCGCACGCCTTGGGCGGCGTCCATAACCCCGCGTTACATGTGTCCGGGTGTCTGGGGTGTGAGCCCGTGAGGCCTGTGAGGTCGTGAGGAAAAGTTGACCTCGAGGAGACGCCGGACGGTCCGAGCCGGAAACCTTCGCGCACCAGATTGATGCCCGGCGCGGTGATCGCGCCCCTCGACGCGCATCACCTGCGAAGGAGCACGACCAGTGGCCACCCTCCACGACGCCCCCACGACCCGGACCGAGCCGGGCCCGGACGCCCCGGCCCGGCGCACCCGCCGCTGGATCGACGACTGGCGCCCCGACGACACCGACTTCTGGGAGGGCGGCGGCAAGAAGGTCGCCCGCCGCAACCTGCTCTGGTCGATCTTCGCCGAGCACCTCGGCTTCTCGGTCTGGCTGATCTGGAGCGTCTCGGCCGCCCTGCTCCTGGCCACCGGCTTCGACTTCACCCCGCAGCAGCTCTTCCTGCTGGTGGCCGCGCCCAACCTCGTCGGTGCGCTGATCCGGGTGCCCTACACGTTCGCGGTGCCGACGTTCGGCGGCCGCAACTGGACCGTCGTCAGCGCGCTGCTGCTGCTGGTACCGACCCTGCTCTTCGTCTGGGCCGTGCAGAACCCCCAGACGCCGTACTGGGCCTTCGTCGCGATCGCAGCCACCGCCGGCCTCGGCGGCGGCAACTTCGCCTCCTCGATGGCCAACATCAACGCCTTCTACCCCGCCGACAAGAAGGGCGCCGCCCTCGGGCTCAACGCCGCCGGCGGCAACCTCGGCGTCTCGGTCATCCAGTTCTTCCTGCCGATCGTCGTCGGCGGCGCGGGCGCCTTCGGCCTGGTCGCGGCGTCCGGCTCGATCCACCTCGAGCGCGCCGGCTGGCTGTACGTCGCTCTCGCGGTGGTCGCTGCCCTGGCGGCGTACTTCCTCATGGACAACCTGGGCACGGCCACCGCCTCGACCAAGCAGACCGCGGCCGTGGTGAAGCGGCCCCAGACCTGGGTGATGTCGGTGCTCTACATCGGCACCTTCGGGTCGTTCATCGGCTACTCCGCGGCGATGCCGCTGCTGATCAAGCTGAACTTCTGGGTGCCGGCCGGCGGTCCGACGGGCACCGGCATCAACTTCGCCTACTTCGCCTTCCTCGGCGCGCTGATCGGCTCCTTCACCCGGCCCTTCGGCGGATGGCTGGCCGACCGCTTCGGCGGCGCCCGCGTCACCGTCGGCGCCTTCCTGGTGATGATGGCCGGCACCGTCGTGGTGCTGTGGACGCTGACCCGTCTGACGCCCAACCCCGAGGCGCTGGCCGCGGTGGCGCAGGACAACACCTCGTGGTTCCCGCTGTTCCTCGGCTCCTTCATGGTCGTGTTCGCCGCGACCGGCGTGGGCAACGGCTCGACGTACCGCATGATCCCGGCGATCTGGCGCCACCGGGCCGAGAAGGCCACCCTGCCGGGCACCCCCGACCGCGAGCTGTCGCTGGCCGCGGCGGTCAAGGAGAGCAGCGCGGCCGTCGGCATCATCGGCGCCGTCGGCGCGCTCGGCGGCTTCGGGATCCCGATGATGTTCGGCGCCCCCTGGATCGACGACCCGGTCTCGGCGGTCCGCACCGCGTTCGTGCTCTTCATCGGCTACTACGCCCTCTGCGCGCTCGTCACCTGGGCGGTCTACCTGCGACGCGGCGCCGCGCTCGCCGAGGCCGGGGTCTGATGACGGGCACCCCGCGTGGCGCCTCCCCCGGGGCGGCGGCGGGCACGGCCGTCGAGACGCACTGCCCCTACTGCTCCCTGCAGTGCGGGATGCGGCTGGCCGGTCGTCGCACCCTCGAGGTGCGGCCGTGGGAGGAGTTCGCGGTCAACGAGGGCGGCCTGTGCCGCAAGGGCTGGACGGCGGCCGGGCTCACCGGCCACCGCGAGCGGCTCACCACCCCGCTGGTGCGCGACCGCGCCACCGGCGAGCTGCGTCCGGTCGGCTGGGAGGCCGCGCTCGACCTGGTCGCCGAGCGGCTGGGCACGATCCGGGACACCCACGGCAACGACGCCGTCGGGGTCTTCGGGGGCGGCGGCCTGACCAACGAGAAGGCCTACCTGCTCGGCAAGTTCGCCCGGGTCGCGCTCGGCACCAGCCAGGTCGACTACAACGGCCGCTGGTGCATGAGCTCGGCGGCCTCGGCGGCCAACCGCGCCTTCGGCGTCGACCGCGGCCTGCCCTTCCCGCTGGCCGACGTCGAGCAGACCGACGTGCTCGTGCTCGTCGGGTCGAACCTCGCCGAGACCATGCCCCCGGCGGCCCGCCACCTCGACCGGCTCCGCGCCCGCGGCGGTCGCGTGGTCGTGATCGACCCGCGGCGCACCCCGACCGCGGACCGCGCCGACGTGTTCCTCCAGCCCGTCCCCGGCACCGACCTCGCGCTCGCCCTCGGCGTCCTGCACCTGCTCGTCGCCGGCGGCCACGTCGCCGAGGAGTACGTCGACTCGCGCACGTCCGGCTTCGAGGCCGTCCGCGACTCGGTGGCGTCGTGGTGGCCGGAGCGCACCGAGCGGGTGACCGGGGTGGCGGCGACCGAGGTCCGCGCCCTCGCCGACCTGCTCGCCGGTGCTCCCAAGGTCACCGTGCTGACCGCCCGCGGCGCCGAGCAGCACGCCCAGGGCTCCGACACCGTGCTGGCCTGGATCAACGTGGCGCTGGCGCTGGGCATGTGCGGGGAGCCGCACGCCGGCTACGGCTGCCTCACCGGGCAGGGCAACGGCCAGGGCGGCCGCGAGCACGGCCAGAAGGCCGACCAGCTGCCCGGCTACCGCTCCATCACGGACCCCGCGGCCCGGGCCCACGTGGCCGGCGTCTGGGGCGTCGACCCCGACAGCCTGCCCGGCGCGGGCCGCTCGGCGTACGAGCTGCTCGACGCGCTCGGCACCCCCACCGGCCCCCGCGCCCTGCTGGTGCACGGCTCCAACATCGCCGTCTCGGCCCCGAACGCCAGCCACGTCGTCGACCGTCTCGCCGCCCTCGACCTGCTCGTGGTCTGCGACCTCGTGCTGTCGGAGACCGCGGCGCTGGCCGACGTCGTGCTGCCCGTCACGCAGTGGTCGGAGGAGACCGGCACGATGACGAACCTCGAGGGTCGCGTGGTGCTGCGCCGCCAGGCCCGGTCGGCGCCCGAGGGCGTCCGCTCCGACCTCGACGTGCTCGCCGGCCTGGCCGAGCGGCTCGGCTGCACCGCTGCCTTCCCGACCGACCCGGAGGAGGCCTTCGCCGAGCTGGGACGAGCCTCGGCCGGTGGACCGGCCGACTACAGCGGCATCACCTACGACCGCATCACCGCCGAGCAGGGCGTGTTCTGGCCGTGCCCGGCGACCCCGGGCGAGGCCCACCCGGGCACCCCGCGGATGTTCACCGACCGCTTCGCCACCCCCGACGGCCGGGCCCGCTTCCTGGCCGTCGAGCACCGCGGCACCGCGGAGCCGGTCGACGCCGGGTTCCCGGTCCACCTGACCACCGGGCGGGTGCTCGGGCAGTACCAGTCCGGCGCCCAGACCCGCCGCGTCCGCGACCTGCCCGACACCGGGCCCTTCGTCGAGATGCACCCGATGCTCGCGGCGCGGCTCGGGGTCGCCGACGGGCTGCCGGTCACGCTGAGCACCCGCCGCGGCGAGCTCCGCGCCCCCGCCCGTGTGGTCGCCACCATCCGCCCCGACACCGTCTTCGTGCCGTTCCACTGGCTCGGCGTCAACCGGCTCACCAACGACGCCCTCGACCCCGCCAGCCGGATGCCGGAGTTCAAGGTCTGCGCCGCGTCGGTGGTGGCGGCGTGACCGGCTCCGCGCCCGGGCCCGAGACCGCCCCCACGACCGCCCCCGCGACCGGCCCAGAGTCCGGCGACGCCCGCCGCGAGCGCCTCGTCGTCGTCGGCAACGGCATGGCCGCCACCCGGCTCGTCGAGGAGCTCGTCGCCCGCGGCTACCCCGGGCACGTCACGGTCCTCGGCGACGAGCCGGCGCCGGCGTACAACCGGATCCTGCTCTCCGCCGTCCTCGAGGGCACCCACGACCGCGGCGCGATCACCCTGCGCCGCCCCGGGTGGTACGCCGAGCACGGCGTCACACTGCGCCTGGGCACGCGGGTGCTCACCGTCGACCGCGAGCACCGCGACGTGATGCTCGTCGACGGCGAGACGATCGGCTGGGACCGGCTGGTGCTGGCCACGGGCGTGATCCCGACGCTGCCGCCGATGCGGGGGCTGGTGCGCGTCGACGGCACCCTGCACCCGGCCGTCCACGCCTTCCGGTCGCTGGCCGACTGCGAGCGCCTCGACGCCGCGGTCAGCGCCGCGACGGGCGCCGCGAGCAGCCACGGAAGCGGCCCCGAGGCCGGCCCGGGAGGCGGCCCCCGGCGCGCCGTCGTCGTGGGCGGCGGCCTGCTGGGCCTGCAGGTCGCCCGTGCGCTCGCGCTGCGCGGCCTGCGCACCGAGCTGATCGAGGGCAGCGAGCACGTGCTGTCGCGCCAGGTGGTGCCGGCGGCCGGGCAGCTGCTCGCGCGGAGCCTGCGCCGGCTCGGCACCGAGGTCTACGTCGGCGCCCGTGGCGTCCGCCTGCTCGACCGCCCCGACCCCGAGGGCCGCCCGGGCGTGGGCGTGCAGCTCGACAACGGGCACGTCCTCGACACCGACCTCGTCGTGCTCACCGCCGGCGGCCGGCCGTCGGTCGCGCTGGCCCGCAACGCGGGCCTCGCCGTCCGCCGCGGCGTGGTCGTCGACGACCAGCTCGCCTCGGTCACCGACGCAGCGGTCCACGCGATCGGCGACTGCGCCGAGCACCGCGAGACGCTCTCCGGCTTCGTGCCGCCGGCGTGGGAGCAGGCCTCCGTGCTGGCCCGCCGGCTGTGCGGGGAGGACGTGGCCTACGAGGGCACCCGGGCGGTCGCCCGGTTGCGCGCCACCGACCTCGACGTCGCCGTCCTGGGCGACCCGGTCCACGCCGAGGGCGAGGTCGTCGAGGTCGCCAACCCGCTTCCCGGCCCGGACCGCGCCGGGAAGCACAGCCGCCTCGTGGTCCGCGACGGCGTCATCGAGGCGGCCTCGCTGGTCGGGGACCTGTCGAAGGTCGGGCTGATCACCCAGCTCTACGACCGGCGCACCCCGCTCGGGCTCTTCGACCCCGGCGAGCTGCTGCTGCCCGACCCGGCCGACGAGCCACTGCGCCCGGTCCTCGGCGAGGACGCGGAGGTCTGCGCCTGCGCCCGCGTCACCGTCGGCCGGGTCCGCGCCTGCGCCGACCTCGACGAGGCCCGGGCCACGACGCGGGCGACCACGGGCTGCGGCGGCTGCCGCGACGACGTCCGCGCGCTCTGCGGGACCAGCACGCGCACGCAGGACCCCCGTCCGCTCAGCCCGACACATTCCTGACACATGCCCCACCTACCGTCGCACCACCGAGAGGGAGAACGATGACCCACCGCCAACGCCTGGTCGTGGTCGGCCACGGGATGGTCGGCCACCGCTTCGTGCAGGCCGCCGTCGAGCGCGGCCTGACCGCCACCCACGACGTCGTCGTGGTCGGCGAGGAGCCGCGCCCGGCGTACGACCGCGTCGCGCTCACCTCCTACTTCGCCGCCTCCGGCGCGGAGGCGCTCTCGCTGCTGCCGGCCGAGGGGTACGGCGACCCCGCCGTCACCCTGCTGCTGGGCACGACCGTCACGGGCCTCGACCGCGACGCCCGGACCCTCACCCTGGACGGCCCCGACGGCGAGCAGGTCATGTCCTACGACCAGCTGGTGCTGGCCACCGGCGCGGCGCCGTTCGTGCCGCCGGTCCCGGGCCGCGAGCTCGACGGCTGCTTCGTCTACCGCACCATCGAGGACCTCGACGCGATCCGCGACGCCTCGCAGCGCACCGGCTCCGGCGTCGTCATCGGCGGTGGGCTGCTCGGGCTGGAGGCCGCCAACGCGCTGGTCCAGCTCGGCCTGGAGACCCACGTGGTCGAGATGGCGCCCCGGCTGATGCCGGTGCAGCTCGACGGTGCCGGCGGCTCCACGCTGGTGCGGCACATCGAGAAGCTCGGCGTCTCGGTCCACACCGGCGTGGTCACCGACCAGATCACCGGCGAGGACGGCCGGGTCACCGGGCTGGCTCTGAAGGACGGCCCCGACACCACCGTGATCGACGCCGGCGTCGTCGTCTTCTCCGCCGGCATCCGCCCGCGCGACCAGCTGGCGCGCGAGGCCGACCTGCCGGTGGCCGAGCGCGGCGGCGTGCTCGTCGACGAGCAGTGCCGCACGGTCGACCCGCACGTGTGGGCCATCGGCGAGTGCGCGGCCCCGGGCGGGCGGATGTACGGCCTGGTCGCCCCCGGCTACGCCATGGCCGAGGTCGTCGTCGACGCGCTGCTCGGGGGCGCCGGGCAGTTCCTCGGCGCGGACATGTCGACCAAGCTCAAGCTGCTCGGCGTCGACGTCGCCTCCTTCGGTGACGCGTTCGCCGCGACCCCCGACTCCCTCGAGCTCGTCTACTCCGACGCCGTTGCGGGGGTCTACAAGAAGCTCGTCGTCACCGAGGACGGTCGCCGCCTGCTCGGCGGCATCCTGGTCGGCGACGCGTCGGCGTACGGCGTGCTGCGGCCGATGGTGGCCAGCGGCATCGACCTGCCCGACAACCCCGAGGAGCTGATCCTGCCGGCGTCGCGCGGCGGCTCGACCGGCTCCGGCGTCGCGGCGCTGCCCGACGACGCCCAGGTCTGCTCGTGCAACAACGTCACCAAGGGCGCGATCGTCGCCGCCGTCTCAGCCGACGGGGAGACCGACGGTCCCGACACCGGCGCCGGGCACGCCTGCGAGGACGTCGCGTGCGTCAAGCGCTGCACCACCGCCGGCACCACCTGCGGCTCCTGCGTCGGCACCGTCAAGGCGATCGTCGAGGACCACTTCGCCAAGGCCGGCAGAGTCGTCAGCAAGGCGCTCTGCGAGCACTTCGCGCTGTCGCGGGCCGAGCTGTTCGAGGTGGTCGCGATCCACCGCTACCGCACCTTCGACCAGATCGTCGAGGCCCACGGCACCGGCCGCGGCTGCGACGTGTGCAAGCCGGCGGTGGCGTCGGTGCTGGCCAGCCAGTTCAACGGCTACGTGCTGTCCGAGGAGACCAGCACGCTGCAGGACACCAACGACGCCTACCTGGCCAACATCCAGCGCAACGGCACCTACTCGGTGGTCCCGCGCATCCCCGGCGGCGAGATCACCCCGGAGAAGCTCATCGTCATCGGCGAGGTGGCCCGCGACTTCAAGCTCTACACCAAGATCACCGGCGGCCAGCGCATCGACCTGTTCGGGGCCCGGATGGAGGAGCTGCCGCTGATCTGGCGGCGGCTGGTCGACGCCGGCTTCGAGTCCGGCCACGCCTACGGCAAGTCGCTGCGCACGGTGAAGTCCTGCGTGGGCTCGACCTGGTGCCGCTACGGCGTGCAGGACTCGGTGACGCTGGCGATCGACCTGGAGCTGCGCTACCGCGGGCTCCGGTCGCCGCACAAGCTCAAGGGCGGGGTCTCCGGCTGTGCGCGGGAGTGCGCGGAGGCCCGCGGCAAGGACTTCGGTGTCATCGCCACCGAGAAGGGCTGGAACCTCTACGTCGGCGGCAACGGCGGCGCCACCCCCGTGCACGCCCGGCTGCTGGCCGGCGACCTCGACACCGCGACGCTGGTGTCCTACCTCGACCGCTTCCTCATGTACTACATCCGCACCGCCGACCGCCTCCAGCGCACGGCCCCCTGGGTCGACTCCCTCGAGGGCGGGCTCGACCGGGTCCGCGAGGTCGTCGTCGACGACGTGCTCGGCCTGGGCGCGGAGCTCGAGGCCGAGATGGCCCGCCACGTCGACACGTACGCCGACGAGTGGGCGACGACGTTGGAGGACCCCGACCGGCTGGCGCGGTTCGTGTCGTTCGTCAACGCCCCCGGCACGCCGGACCCGCACATCAGCTTCGGGGCGACCCGCGACCAGATCGTGCCGGAGGTCGCCGACGGCCCCGTCGTGGTGGCGACCACGATCGGGGTCGGCGCGCCCGGCCTCGAGCCGACGGAGGCCGGACGGTGACGGCCGGGCTGAGCGAGGCGCGGGTGGCCGTCTGCACCCTGGACGCCGTCCCGCGCGAGGGCGGGGTGGCCGCCCTGGTGCACGGCGAGGCGGTCGCGGTGTTCCGCACCCACGACGACGAGGTGTTCGCGCTGTCCAACGTGGACCCGGTCTCACGGGCGTCCGTGATGGCGCGAGGCATCCTGGGGACGCGGGGAGACGCCCCGTTCGTCGCCGGCCCCCTCTACAAGCAGCCGTGGGGGCTGCGTGACGGGGTGTGCCTCGACGACGCCGACCTGCGGGTCGCGACGTACGACGTGGTCGTCGAGGACGGCACCATCTGGGTCGGAGGGAGACGGACCTGAGCACCACGAGCAGCACGAGCAGCACCACCCCGCCGTACGTCGCCGAGGCGGCCGCCGGCCCCCGGCCGCACGCCCCCCTGGCCGGGGGACCGCTCAGCGGCTTCCGCATCGGCGTCACGGCCGCGCGCAAGGTCGAGGAGCAGATCGCGCTGCTGGAGCGGCGCGGTGCCGAGGTCGAGTGGGCGCCGGCGCTGTCGCTCGACCCCAACCGTGTCGACGACTCCGAGCTGCGGCCGGCCACCGAGGCCGTCATCGCCGACCCGCCGGACATGTTCCTGGTCACCACCGGCATCGGCATGCGCGCCTGGCTCGACGCCGCCGCCGGCTGGGGGCTGCGCGACGACCTCGTCGCCGCGCTCGGGAAGGCCGAGATCCTCGCGCGCGGACCCAAGAGCGTCGGCGCCCTGCGCGGCGCCGGGCTGCGCGAGCTGTGGGCGCCCGCCTCGGAGCTCTTCGAGGACGTCCTCGACCACCTCCGCGGACGCGACCTGGGCGGGATGCGCATCGTCGTGCAGGAGCACGGGCAGTCTCTGTCCATGGTGGCCCACGCCCTGCGTCGACAGGGAGCGACGGTCGACGTCGTCACGGTCTACCGCGTCGCCGGCGCGGAGGACCCCCAGCCGATGTTCCGCCTCGTCGACCACGTCGCCGAGGGGGCGCTGGACGCCATCACGTTCACCTCCGCCCCTGCGGTCGCCGCCCTCATGGACGCCGCCGCCTCGGTGGGGCGGCGCGACGACGTCATCAGCGCCTGCCAGGCCGACGTGCTCGCCGTCTGCGTCGGACCGGTGACGGCGGCCGCGTTCGAGCTCTGGGGGATCCCGTCGATCTACCCCGCCGACCGGTCGCGGCTCGGTGCCATGGTCAAGCTGATGGAGACCGAGCTGCCCTCGCGGAGGCAGGGCCTGACGCTGTCGCTGGTCGGCGGCCACCAGCTGCTGCTGCACGGTGATGCCGTGGTCCTCGACGGAGCGGCCGTGGCCCTGTCCCCGGCGCCGGCCGCCGTCCTCCAGGCGCTGGTGGCGAACCCCGGCAACGTGGTGTCGCGCCAGGCCCTCCTGGCGATGCTGCCCAGCGGCACCGCAGGGTCCGAGCACGCGGTCGAGATGGCCGTGGCCCGACTGCGGACGGCGCTCGGGACCAGGTCGGTGCAGACCGTCGTCAAGCGCGGCTACCGGCTGGCGGTGTCCGGGTGAGCGTCCCCGCCGCCGGCTCCGCGACCGTCGCCGGAGCGCACGGCGCAGAGGCGCCCCGCCTCGTGACGGTCGCGCACGGCACGCGTCGGCCCGGGGGCAACGAGACGGCCCGGCGGATCACCGAGGCGGCCGGCCGACGGCTGGGACGGCCCGCCACCACGGCGTACGTCGAGCTCTCCGACCCGCTGCTCACCGACGTGGTCGCGGCGCTGGACGGGCCCGCCGTCGTCGTACCGCTGCTGCTGTCGACCGGCTTCCACGTCCGCGAGGACCTGCCCGCGATGTGTGCGGGCGCAGACGTCGTGCTGGGCCGCCCGCTCGGCCCCGACGCGCTGCTGGCCCGGGCCCAGGTCGCCCGGCTGCAGGAGGCCGGGGCGGCGCCCGGCAGCCGCGTCGTGCTCGTCGCCGCCGGGTCGCGCGACCCGGCCGCCGGCGAGGACCTCTGCGCCGCGGTCGGTCTGCTCGCCGAGCACTGGGACGGCGAGGTGGTGGCGGCCACCCTGTCCGGTCTCGGGGAGCGGCCCGAGGCGGTCCTGCGCCCCGGGGATGCAGTGTCGCCGTACCTGCTCTCCCCCGGGCTGTTCTCCCGCGACGTCGAGGAGGCCGCCCGGGCGGCCGGTGCGTCCGCCTGCGCCGACGTGCTGGGCGATCACCCGCTCGTGGTCGACCTCGTCGTCGAGCGCACCCTGCAGCTCCGCTGACGACGGGCCGGCTCGCCGTACGTCGTCGACGACGTGAGGCCGACCGTCGTACGCCCGGCCGCCGGCCGCCGGTCTCGAGCGAGGCGTCGGCAGCGGAATGCTGGGCAGGCTGGTCGTGTTGAGACCGATGAGTCCCTGGCACCGTCGAAAGGACACCTGTCCCACCATGGCCACCACCACGCTGACCGCGAACGACTTCGAGTCCACCGTCCTGGAGAACGACATCGTCCTGGTCGACTTCTGGGCCTCCTGGTGCGGCCCGTGCCGCCAGTTCGCGCCCACCTTCGAGAAGGCCTCCGAGGCCCACACCGACGTCGTCTTCGGCAAGGTCGACACCGAGGCCGAGCAGTCCCTGGCCCAGGCGGCGAGCATCTCCTCGATCCCCACGCTCATGGCCTTCCGCGAGGGCATCCTCGTGTTCAGCCAGCCGGGCGCGCTGCCGCCGGCCGGTCTCGAGCAGGTCATCACCGCGGTGAAGGACCTCGACATGGACGAGGTCCGCTCCCAGATCGCCGCGCAGGACACCGCCGGGCCCGAGGGCGGCCAGCCCGCCTGACGGGCCGGACACCCATGGACGCGCACGCCTGGGACGAGCGGTACGCCGCTGCCGCGCAGGTCTGGTCGACCACGCCGAACCAGTTCGTCGAGGCGGCGCTTCGCGACCTGCCGCCCGGCGACGCGCTCGACCTCGCGGCCGGCGAGGGCCGCAACGCGATCTGGCTCGCCGCACGCGGCTGGCGCGTCACCGCCGCCGACTTCTCCGCCGTCGCTGTCGACCGCGGCCGTCGCCTCGCGGGTGACCTCGCGATCGAGTGGCGGGTCGGCGACGTGCTGGTCGCGGACCTGCCCGCGGTCGACCTGGTCGTGGTCGCCTACCTCCACCTGGCCGCCGACGAGCGCACGGCCGTCGTACGCCGGGCGTGGTCGGTGCTGCGCCCCAGCGGCACGTTCTTCCTGGTCGCGCACGACCTGACGAACCTCACCGAGGGCACCGGCGGACCGCAGGACGCCTCGGTGCTGTCCACGGCCGGCGACGTCGTCGGCGACCTGGCCGACGAGCCCGGCGTCGAGGTGGTGCGCGCCGAGCGGGTGGCGCGGCTCGTCACCGCCGACGACGCGCACGGCGGCGAGGAGCAGCACACCGCCTGGGACCACGTGGTCCACCTCCGCCGCTCCTGAGTCCTCACCCCCTCACCCGGTGCGCGGCGGGGCTGTCGCGGGCGTGACCCGGGTCTCGCCCACGGGCCGAGACGGTGGAGCCGGAGAGGTGTGGTCCCCGTCGTACCGGAAAGGTTGAAGGTATGACCAACACGCCTGAGAAGATCGTCTACACCGCCCGCGCCACCGTGACCGGCGGCCGTGAGGGCCGCGCCGTCTCCGAGGACGGCATCCTCGACCTGTCGCTGACCGCCCCCAAGGAGGTCGGCGGACCTGGCACCGGCACCAACCCCGAGCAGCTGTTCGCCGTCGGTTACGGCGCCTGCTTCCAGGGCGCGCTCACCATGGTGGCGAAGAAGCACGGCGTCGACGCGTCCGGCTCCGAGCTCGAGATCTCCGTCGGCTTCGGCCCGGAGGGCGAGTCGTTCGCCATCACCGCCGACATCGTCGCCCGCATCCCGGGCGTGGACGACGCCAAGGCCCAGGAGCTCGTCGACGCCGCCCACCAGGTGTGCCCCTACTCCAAGGCCACCCGCGGCAACGTCCCCGTGACCGTCACCGGCAAGGCCGCCTGACGGCTCGTCGGTTTCACTAGGTACCTAGCGAAACCGGCGCTTCCCGAGCGATGTTTCGCTCGGGAAGCGTCGGTTTCACTAGGTACCCAGTGAAACCGGCAGTCCCGATTTGTCGCGAGTGGGCATCATCGGGGCATGGCCCTGATCTCGATCCCCGACGTCCGTGAGCGGGTCGGAGCGGCCATCTTCCACAAGGTGGCGGGGCCTGAGGGCCCGGAGCGTCGCGAGCGCTTCCACGGCCGCGAGGGTGAGCGCTGGTTCCCCGCCGGCAGCCCGATCCACGTCGTCCACGGCGACGCGAGCATGTTCATCGGCGGCCTGCGCGCGCTGATGTACCAAGCCCTCCACCCGGTCGCGATGACCGCCGTGGCCGAGCACTCCGGCTACCGCGGCGACATGTGGGGCCGGCTGGCGCGGACCAGCACGTTCCTGGCCGCCACCACCTTCGCCACCGCCTCCGACGCGCAGGCCTCGGTCGACGTCGTACGCCGCATCCACGACCGGATCACGGGCACCATGCCCGACGGCACGCCGTACATCGCCTCCGACCCGCACCTGTTGATGTGGGTGCACGTGGCCGAGATCGACAGCTTCCTGCGCGCGCACGTCCGCTACGGCAAGCACAAGCTCGACCAGGCCGGCCGCGACGAGTACGTCGCCCAGACCGCGTTCGTGGCCGAGAAGCTCGGCGTGGTCGACGCACCCCGCACCGAGGCCGAGCTTGCCGCGGTGCTGGAGAGCTACCGCCCCGAGCTGCGCGGCACCGACCACGCCCACGAGGCCATCAGTCACCTGGTGTGGCACCCCGACCTGCCGGTGGCGGTGCGTCCGGCGTACCTCGTCATCGCCGCCGCGGCGATCGCGATGATGCCCGGCTGGACCCGCCGCGAGCTGCGGCTGCCCCGCCTGCCGGTCACCGAGCGCACCGGCGTCCGGGTGCTGGGGGCGCTGGCCACCGGCACCATCCGCTGGGCGATGACGCCGCCGACGGACGACGGCGAGGAGGCCGTCCCGGCGGCTCCGAGCCACCCCGCGGCACGCTGACCCCCTGAGCCCCCGGGCCCCCTGGGCCCCTGGGCCACGGGATCCTGCGTCGCCTCTGCGCGGCGCCGACCCGAGCCGCTCAGCCCCGCGGCGTGCCCGACCCGTGCGGGGGCGCGGGCTCGACCGGTGCGTCGTCGGGACCCGGCTCGTCCGGGCCCGAGCCGTCAGCCGACGGGTCGGCCGGGCCGGACCGGTCGACACCGTCGTCGAACTTGATCTTGCCGATCTGCTTGCGCATGTTCATCCACAGCAGGATCGTCACCGCGAAGAGCAGGAAGAACGAGCCCATCGCGACCCACCCGGGGCGCACGTCCTCGGGTGCCGGCACCTCGTCGAGGGCCTCGAGGCTCACGAGGGCGAGCTGCTGCACGGAGTGGGCGAGGGACAGGACGAGGGTGCTCATGAGGATGCTCCGACGTGCTCACGGACGCCTGCGAACAGGTCGTCCTCGGGGGTCGAGGACGCGACGTGGCTGCGCACCAGCTCGTAGTCCTCGGTGGGCCAGACCTTCTCCTGCAGCTCGCGCGGGATCGCGAACCAGAAGCCGTCCGGGTCGATCTGGGTGGCGTGGGCCAGCAGCGCCTGGTCGCGGACGCCGAAGTAGTCCGCGCACGGCACCCGCGTGGTGATGCGGGCGTCCCACTCGGGCTCCACGGTCCACTCCTTGAGCCGCTCCCCCCACGGCGACTCGAGGCCGTGGTCGATCATCGCGTCGTGGATCGCCTGCATGCGCGGACGGTTGAAGGAGTGGTGGTAGTAGAGCTTCAGCACCTGCCAGGGCTCGCCGAGCTCGGGGTAGCGCTCCGGGTCGCCCGCGGCCTCGAAGGCGTGCACCGAGATCTCGTGGCACTTCACGTGGTCGGGGTGCGGGTAGCCACCGCGCTCGTCGTACGTCGTCATCACGTGCGGCTTGAACTCACGGATCAACCTGACGAGGGGCGCGGCCGCCTCCTCGAGCGGCACCAGGGCGAAGCAGTCCTCGGGCAGCGGCGGCTTGGGGTCGCCCTCGGGCCAGCCGGAGTCGACGAAGCCCAGCCAGTCCTGGCGCACGCCGAGGATGTCGCGGGCGCGCTCCATCTCCTGGCGGCGGATCTCGGTGATGTTCTCCAGCACGTCGGGGCGGTCCATCTTGGGGTTGAGGATCGACCCCCGCTCACCACCGGTGCAGGTGGCGACGTGGACGTCGACCCCCTCGGCGACGTACCGCGCGGTGGAGGCGGCGCCCTTGCTGGACTCGTCGTCAGGGTGCGCGTGGACGTGCATGAGGCGCAGCATGGCTCCATTCTAGGTGCCGCTCGCAGGTCCTCCCGCCGCCCCTGCGGCCGCCACCGGGCGTGCCGGGCGGCCGTAGGATGGGCGCATGCCCGACCCCCGCTCCGACGAGGTGTCCGACCCGAGCGACCTGTCCGAGCGCTACGGGTCCACCAGTCCGCGCCAGCGGGTGATCGCGACGGTGCTCATCGTCGTCGTCGCGGTCAGTTCGGTGGGCTTCGTCGGCTGGACGGCGCTGTTCCACAGCACGCCGGAGGTCCAGTCGCGGATGACCTACTTCGACTTCCCCGACGACCGGACCGCCGTCGCGCGCCTCACGGTCGTGCGCGACACCCCGGACACGATCGCCACCTGCCTGCTGCGCGCGGTGTCGGAGGACTTCGCCATCGTCGGCGAGACCGAGATCACGGTGACCACCGGTCCCACGACCCAGGCCGTCGAGGTCGAGATCCCGACCGAGCGACGCGCCACGACCGTCACCACGGACGGCTGCACCTCCAACGACCAGCAACGCCCCCGCTGAGCCGTCCGGGATGAGAAGCCGGGCCTGAGCCGCTACGCTGGGGCACTTGCGTGCCGTCCGCGGCGCGGGATCGTGCATGTGCGCGACCCGCTCTCGCCGCAGTCCGACGCACGCCACCCGAGACTCAGGAGCAGAACCCGTGACCCAGTCACCCGAGAAGGACGTCGTCTGGCTGACCCAGGAGGCCTACGACAAGCTCAAGGACGAGCTGGAGAACCTCCGCGGCCCCGTCCGCGAGGACATCGTGGCCCGCATCAGCGCCGCCCGCGACGAGGGCGACCTCAAGGAGAACGGCGGCTACCACGCCGCCCGCGAGGAGCAGGGCAAGCTCGAGGGCCGCATCCGGCAGCTCGAGGACATGCTCGAGCGCGCCGAGGTCGGCGAGACCCCCAAGGACGACGGCGTCGTCGAGCCCGGCATGGTCGTGGAGATCAAGTTCGCCGGCGAGAGCGAGTCGGAGAAGTTCCTGCTCGGCGCCCGCGAGATGGCCGGCGACTCCGACCTGCAGGTCTACTCGCCGCAGTCGCCCATGGGCAGCGCGCTCATCGGCGCCAAGAAGGGCGACAGCGTCTCCTTCGAGGCCCCCAACGGCAAGACCCTCAAGGTCGAGGTCATCCACGCGGAGCCCTACTCCGGCTGACCCGACGGCCGGCTCCACCGCCGGCCCTGATCACTCCGCCTGCGCGGCGCTCGACTCCTCGGTGACGGGGTAGCCGGCGCCGCGCAGGTGCGTGCGCACCTGCTCGGCGTGCTCCGGCCCGCGCGTCTCGAGCTGCAGCGCCACCTCGACCTCGCCGATGTGCAGGTGCGAGGACGTGCGCTGGTGCACCACGTCGAGCACGTTGGCCTGCACCGCGGCGAGGTCGCCGAGGAGTTTGGCGAGCCCGCCGGGACGGTCGGGGATGCGGACGGCGAGCGCCAGGTAGCGGCCCGAGGTCGCCATGCCGTGGCGGATGACGTTCATGAGCAGGATCGGGTCGACGTTGCCGCCCGAGAGCACCACCACCATCGGCGTCTCGAAGCGCGCCGGGTTCTCCAGCACCGCGGCCACGGCTGCGGCTCCGGCTGGCTCGACGACGAGTTTCGCCCGCTCGATGAGCAGCAGCAGCGCCTGGGACAACGACTCCTCGTCGACCGTGACCAGGTCGTCGACGTACTCGAGCACCGCGGCGAACGGCACGTCGCCGGGCCGGCCGATCGCGATGCCGTCGGCCATGGTCGCCATCGAGGACAGGGCCTGCGGACTGCCGTGCTCCAGCGAGGGCGGGTACGCCGCGGCGCCGGCCGCCTGCACGCCGACGACCCGGATGTCGGGACGCTGGGGCTTGACCCCTGCGGCGATCCCAGCGAGGAGTCCGCCACCGCCCGTGGGCACCACGATCGTGCGCGCCTCGGGGCACTGCTCGAGGATCTCCAGGCCGCAGGTGGCCTGACCCACGACGATGTCCTCGTGGTCGAAGGGGTGCACGAGGACCGCACCGGTCTCGTCCGACCAGGCCCGGGCCTGCACCAGCGCCTCGTCGACGGTCGTGCCGTGGAAGCGGACCTCGGCGCCGTAGCCGCGGGTCGCCCGCTCCTTCACGATCGGCGCTCCGTGGGGCATGTAGACGACGGCCGTGATGCCGAGCATCTGCGCCGCCAGCGCCACCCCCTGGGCATGGTTGCCGGCGCTGGCCGCGACCACGCCGCGGGCCCGCTCCTCCGGGCTGAGACGTGCCATCCGGACGTAGGCGCCCCGGATCTTGAAGGAGCCGGCGCGCTGGAGGTTCTCGGCCTTGAGGTAGACCGGTCCCCCGGCGATCTTCGACAGCCAGCGCGACTCCTCGAGCGGGGTGAGCACCGCGACGTCGCGCAGCAGCTCGGCCGCCGCCTCGATCTCGGCGAGAGTGGGTCCGACGTGCGCGCCGCCCGTCGACGTGGCGTCGCTCGCGTCCTGCGAGCCCGACGACCCGCCGGGGGCCTCGCTCGGCGTCGTCGCGGGTGCCGGGGGCTCGGCCGGTGGGGCGTCCGTCATGGACCTCACCGTATCCCTCCCGTGTGGGCGGCATCACCCCACATTGATTGCGTGCATCATGCAACTACCTGTCACACTCGGACGGTGACCCGCTCCCCCTCCACCCGCCTCACCGACACCGTGCTCCGCCGCGACGACGCGGTCGAGGACACCTTCATGGCCGTCCTCATCGCGGTCGGCTCGGTGCTGCGCCAGCGCCTCCCGGGCGACGAGCACGACTTCTCCCTGCTGCCGGTGCTGGTCGAGCTCGACCGCTGCGGCCCGGTCCGCCTCACCGACCTGGCCGAGCGGCTCCGGCTCGACGCCTCCACCGTGAGCCGCCGGGTGAAGAACCTCGGCGAGCAGGACCTCGTCGCCACCACCACCGACACCGCCGACGGCCGCGCCCGCCGGGTCCAGATCCGACCGGCCGGTCGCCGCGCGCTCGGCCAGCTGCGGGCCCGACGCCGCGACCTGCTCGGCCAGGTGCTGGCCGACTGGCCCGCCGAGGAGCGCGACGCGCTCCAGGCCCTGCTCGCCCGCTTCCTCGACGACCTGACCGCGGACAGCGGCCTGCTCGGCGCCGGCACCCCGACCCTCCCCCCGACCGGATCCCGGTCCACGCCCTCCCCGAAGGACTCCCCCCGATGACCCCCGACGCCCAGGGCTACCTCAGCCACCGCCAGATCCTCGTCGTGATGACGGGACTCATCACGGGCATGTTCCTGGCCTCGCTCGACCAGAGCATCGTCTCCACCGCGCTGCCGACGATCACCAGCGACCTCGGAGGCCTCGACCACCTGTCGTGGGTGGTGACGTCGTACCTCCTGGCCTCGACGGCCTCGACACCGCTGTGGGGCAAGATCTCCGACCTCTACGGCCGGCGACCGATCTTCCAGATCGCCATCCTGACCTTCGTCGCCGGCTCGGTGCTGTCGGGCTTCTCCGCCTCCATGGAGCAGCTGATCGCGTTCCGCGCCATCCAGGGTCTCGGCGGCGGCGGCCTGATGGCGCTCGCCCTGGCCACCATCGGCGACGTCGTCCCGCCGCGCGAGCGGCCCCGCTACCAGGGCTACATCGCCGGCACCTTCGGCGCCTCCAGCGTGCTCGGTCCGGTCCTCGGCGGCTTCTTCGCCGACGGCCCCGGTTGGGAGTGGATCTTCTTCATCAACGTGCCGATCGGGCTGGTCGCGCTGGTCGTGACCTCCTCGGCGCTGACCATGCCGCACGTGCGCCGCGACCACTCCATCGACTACCTCGGCGCCGCGGTCATCGTGGGCAGCGTGAGCTCGCTGCTGCTCTACACCGCGTGGGCCGGTCCCGAGGACGGCTGGGGCAGCCCGCTCGGTCTGGCGCTGCTGCTCGGCGGCCTGGCGCTCGCCGCGCTCTTCGTGCTGGTGGAGCTGCGCGCCAAGGAGCCGATCATCCCGATGCGGCTCTTCCGGATCTCGATCTTCAGCGTCGCCAACGCCTTCGGCTTCCTCATCGGGGCCGCGATGTTCGGCGTCATGGTGTTCATCCCCGTCTACCTCCAGCTCGTCAAGGGCATGAGCCCGACCGAGTCCGGCCTCGGCATGCTGCCGATGGTCATCGGTCTCTTCACCACCTCGATCTGGGGCGGCCGCTGGATGTCGCGCACCGGTCACTACAAGTGGTTCCCGCCCATCGGTGCCTCGGTCGTGCTCGTCTCGGTCGGCCTGATGACCCAGCTGGGCTCGGACTCGCCGTACTGGTTCGCCGGGCTCGCGATGTTCGTCATGGGCTGCGGCCTCGGGCTCACCATGCAGGTGCTCACGGTCGCGGTGCAGAACGCGGTCGACCGCTCCGAGATGGGCGTCGCCACCAGCTCGGTGCAGTTCTTCCGCCAGATGGGCGGCTCCTTCGGCACCGCGCTCTTCGGCGCCGTGCTCAGCACCCGGCTCGCCTCCGAGCTCACCGCCGCCAGCGACCAGGCCGGCGGCGCCATCCCGCTGGACCGCGTCGACGAGCTCACCAGCAACATGAGCCTGGTCGACGCCCTGCCCGCGCAGGCCCAGGCGCTCGTCGTCGACGCCTTCAGCAGCGCGCTGAGCGGCACCTTCCTCGTCGCCGTTCCGATCGTGCTGGCTGCGCTCGTGGTCGGACTGTTCATGAAGGAGATCCCCCTCGGCTCGCGGGAGACCCCGGTCACCGAGACCGAGAAGGTGCCCGACCACGCCTGACCGGCTGCGGGGCCCGCGACCCTTCGGGACGGGTCAGAACCGCAGGTCCTCCGGGCCGACCACGGCGCCGGAGGTGGCGGCGAACGACCGGTCGATGGCGACGAGCACGCGGTCGAGCGCGACGTCGCGGTCGTCCGCGGTCGTCGCGCCCAGTGCGCCGCTGACGCACAGCTCCGAGAACCCGTGCACGCCCGACCAGCAGACGATCTCGGCGCCCACCCGAGCGCCCGGCGCCAGGAAGCCCACGTCCACCAGCTCGTCGAGCACGCGCCCGAGCAGCGCGTAGGGGTCGCGGTCGGCCGAGTCGCCGGCCTGGGCCAGGGCGGAGCTGGAGGAGAAGGCGAGCGAGAACAGCCCCGGCTCCGCGAGCGCGTACTCGACGTAGCCGCGCCCGACCTCGGCGAGCCGCTGACGGGCCCGCAGCACGGGGTCCTCGGTCCGGATCCTGGCCAGGCGACGCTCCATGGTGTCGAGGAGGTGGGCCATCGCCTGGAGGGCGACCTCGGTGACGAGGTCGTCGCGGTGGGCGAAGTGACGGTAGGCGGCGTTGTGTGAGACCCCGACCCGTCGCGCCAGGTCGCGCAGCGACAGGGCGCTCGGCCCCCCGTCCCGCACCGCGACCTCCGCGGCGTCCACCAGGGCCTGCCGCAGGTGGCCGTGGTGGTAGGGGGAGGGAGGCATCTGCGCAGGGTAGCCGAGCCCCGGCGCGAGTTGACACTGCCAACATCTGCGGTCACCCTTGATGTTGACAGCGCCAACACCAGGAGTGCCGATGTCCCGCAAGTCCCTGATCCTGCTCACCGTCTGCATGGCGACGCTCACGATCAACCTCAGCACCATGATCGTGAACGTCGCGCTGCCGACCCTGGCCGCGGAGCTCGACGCCGGCACCCGCGACCTGCTGTGGATCGTCGACGGCTACAACCTCGCCTTCGCCGCGCTGGTGCTGGCCATGGGCAGCCTGTCCGACCGCTTCGGTCGCCGGCCCGCCCTCATCGGGGGACTCGTGGGCTTCGGTGCGAGCAGCGCCGCCGCGGCCCTGACCGACAGCAGCGGCGCGCTGATCGCCTGCCGGGTGGCGATGGGGGTGTTCGCGGCCGTCATCTTCCCGACGACCCTGTCCATCATCTCCAACACGTTCAGCGACCGGCGGGAGCGCGCCACGGCGCTCGGGCTCTGGGGTGCCGCGGTCGGCCTCGGCGTCGCCCTCGGCCCGGTCACCGGAGGCCTCCTGCTGGAGCACTCCTCCTGGCAGAGCATCTTCTGGGCGCAGGTGCCGGTCGCCCTCCTCACCGCAGGTCTCGCCGTGGCCTTCGTGCCGGAGTCGCGCGACCCCTCGGTGCCACCGATCGACCGCGCCGGCTTCGCGACCTCCGTCGCGGCCCTCGGCACACTGACCTGGACCATCATCGAGGCGCCGGAGCACGGCTGGAGCAGCACCGAGACGCTGACCGGTTTCGCGGTCGCCGCCGTGCTGCTGGCAGCGTTCGTGCTCGTCGAGCGCCGGGTCGAGCACCCGATGATCGACGTGACGCTGTTCGCCGACCGGCGCTTCAGCGCCGCGTGCGCCTCGGTCACCATCGCGTTCTTCGCGCTCTTCGGCTTCGTCTTCCTGATCACCCAGTTCTTCCAGTTCGTGCGCGGCTACGACCCCCTCGAGACCGGCCTGCGGTTCCTGCCCGTGGCGCTGGCCATCGCGGTCGCCTCCGTCGTCGGCAGCCAGCTCGCTCCCCGGCTCGGCACCAAGCTCGTGGTCGCACCGGGGCTCTTCCTGCTGGGTGGCGCGTTCCTGTGGATCTCCTTCATCCCCGCGGACGTCTCGTACGCGAGCGTGGTCGTCCCGCAGATGCTGCTCCTCGGCTCCGGGATCGGGCTGGTCAGCACCCCCGCCACCGAGGCCATCCTCCAGGTCCTGCCGCCGGCCCGCGCCGGCGTCGGGTCGGCGGTCAACGACGCCACCCGCGAGCTGGGGGGCACCCTCGGTGTCGCCGTGGTCGGGTCGCTGTTCTCCTCGCTCTACTCCGACAAGCTGCTGGACCTCGTCGAGGGCCGCCTGCCCGCCGACCTGGCCGAGAAGGCGGCCGACTCGGTCGGGTTCGCCGACGTCCTCGCCGCCCGGGTGCCCACGCTCGGCGCAGCGGTCGACACCGCCTTCCTCGACGGGTTCGGCCTGGCGTGCACCGTCGTCGGGCTCCTGTGCGTGGTCGGTGGCACCGCCGCGCTCGTCGCCCTGCCGGGCAACGGCTACGACCCCGCCGAGCAGCAGGCGTCCGACGACGAGCCGGCCCCCGCGACCGCCGCCGGCTGAGCGGGTCGGCCACGTCCTGACCACCTCGGCGCCTGCATCAGCTCGCCGTACGTCTCTCGAGCAGGTGGTCGCTGCACCCGGGCGCGGCTCTCAGCCCAGCGCTGTCAGCAGGGCGTACGCCGCCTCCGGGTGGTCGGCCGCCAGCAGGCCGGCCGGCATGAGCAGGTGGTCGCGGTCGAGCACGACCCGCGCACGCTCGGGCACCTGCCACCCGCCGTCGGCCGCGCCCGGACCGGTGAGGTGCTCGGTGAGCACCGCGACGGCGGCGCCCGGGTCCGCAGCGTGGCGCAGCACCCCGCCGGAGCCGACGACCACGCCCACCTCGCGCAGGTCGGTGCCGGTGCGCTCAACCAGCCGGGCCGGGCCGGAGCCGCCCCCGGAGTCGAAGCGGACCTGGGCGCGTCCCGCGTGACGGCGTACGGCGAGCGCGGCGGACCACCCGGCCAGCCGCAGGTCGAAGCCGCTCTCCGTGACGTCGGAGGCCTCAGGATCGGGATCGCCGTCGGTGGCGGGGACCAGACCCGGGTCGTCCTGACGGGCGAGCGCGCGACGCTCGGCGTCCGCCTGGTCGGCGGCGGGCACGAGACCGGCGGCGACCGCCTCGGCCACGGTCGAGACGGCGCTCCAGCGCATGCCGAGGTCGCCCTCGACGGTGCGGGTGGCCGGCACGAGCCCGACCACGTCCCGCCCGGCCGACTCGGGGTCGACCTCCACCACGGAGTAGACGTCGGTGGTGGCACCGCCGACGTCGACGACGACCACGTCGCCCCAGCCCGCCCCAGCCACGCCGGGGCCGCCGGGGCCGCCCGCCATCAGCTCGACCGCCGCCAGCATGAGGTCGGGGGTGGCACCGCGCACCATCGCCGCGAAGGCCTCGCCGGCCGAGAGGTGCTTGCCGCCGATGACGTGCGACAGGAACATCGCCCGCAGCGCCGCGCGGGCCGGCTCGGGGGTGAAGGCCCCGATCCGCGGCATCACGTTGGCGCAGGTCTGGGTCGGCACCCCGGCGGCCGCGAGGATCCCGGCCACCTCGACGGCGGCGTCGGCGTTGCCGGCCACCACGACCGGGACCGTGGTGATCGCGGGGCCGCTGCCGGCCAGCGCGCGGGCGTTGTGCTCGAGCACCTCGGCGTTGCCGCCGTCGGTGCCGCCCGCCAGCAGCAGCACGTCGGGACGGGCCGCGACCAGCGCCTCGAGGGCCGCAGCGTCGAGGGGCCCCGACGCGACGTGGACCACCCGCCCCCCGCTCGAGAGCGCCACCCGGCGTCCGGCCTCCGAGGTCACCAGCTGCTCGTTGCCGACGACGGCGATGCGCAGGCCTCCCCCGGCGGACGAGCAGGCCAGCACCGGGGCGTCGCCGGCTCCCGGCACCTGCCGCTCGAGGTCGGCCCGGCACGCGGCCCAGCCCTCCAGGACGTCGGTGTCGACGGTGGTGCGGTGCGAGGTGCGGGCCAGGACCTGCGGCGGCCGGGTCGACGTACCGAGGTCGACCACGCAGGCCTTGGTGTACGTCGACCCGAAGTCGACGCAGACCCGCAGGGTCACGCCAGGGCCTGGTCCAGGTCGGCGACAAGGTCGTCGGCGGTCTCGATGCCCACCGAGAGCCGGATGAGGTCGGCGGGCACCTCGAGGTCGGTGCCGGCGACCGAGGCGTGCGTCATCCGGCCGGGGTGCTCGATGAGCGACTCCACGCCGCCCAACGACTCTCCCAGGGTCCAGACCTGGGTCGCGGCGCAGACGTCGAGCGCCTTGGCCTCACCGGCCTTCACGCGGAACGAGACGATGCCGCCGTACCTCTTCATCTGACGGCTCGCGACCTCGTGACCGCTGTGGCTCGCGAGCCCGGGGTAGATCACCTCGCTGACGGCGGGGTGGCTCTCGAGGTGGGCGACGACCGCCTCAGCGTTGTCGCAGTGGCGCTCCATGCGGATGGCGAGCGTCTTGAGGCCGCGGTGGGTCAGGAAGCAGTCGAAGGGGCCGGGCACGGCGCCCAGCGCGTTCTGGTGGAAGCCGATCCTCTCGGCGACGTCGAGGTCGCGGACCACGAGGGCGCCGCCGACGACGTCGGAGTGCCCGCCGCAGTACTTCGTGGTCGAGTGCACGACGACGTCGGCGCCCAGCGTGAGCGGCTGCTGGAGGTACGGCGACGCGAACGTGTTGTCCACGACCAGCAGGGCGCCGGCCTCGTGGGCGAGGTCGGCGATGGCCGCGATGTCGGCGACCGTGAGCAATGGGTTGGTCGGCGTCTCCACCCACACGACCTTCGTCTCGCCGGGCCGGATGGCGGCGGCGACGGCCTCGGTGTCGGCGACGTGCGCCGGGGTGTGGGCCAGCCCCCACGGCTTCTCCACCTTGTCGAAGAGCCGGTAGGTGCCGCCGTAGGCGTCGTCGGGGATGACCACGTGGTCGCCCGGCGCGCAGACCGAGCGCAGCAGGGTGTCCTCGGCGGCCAGCCCGCTGGAGAAGGCGAAGCCGCGCTCGCCGTCCTCCAGGGCGGCCAGGCAGGTCTCAAGCGCGGTGCGGGTCGGGTTGGCGCTGCGGGAGTACTCGTAGCCGCCGCGCAGCCCGCCCACGCCGTCCTGCTTGTAGGTGCTGGTGGCGTAGATCGGCGGGATCACGGCACCGGTGGTGGGGTCCGGCTCGGAGCCCGCGTGGATGGCGCGTGACTCGAAGCCGAGCTTGTCGAGGGAGAGGTGGTCGCTCACCCTCCGCACCCTACTCAGCGGCGCCGGCACCGCCAGTGCGGGCAACCGGCAGGCAACGGGCAGGAATGATCCGGCCCCTTGATCGGTTGCGGAGACTGGAAGGGTCCCGACCCCTGGAGGATCGATGTTCTTCACCCGCACCAAGAGCCAGCTGCCCGAGCCCGGCGAGGCGCTGCCTGGCCGCGAGCAGCCGTGGTTCCACCTGGCCGACAAGCACGTCGTGCTCGACGCGCCCGTCGTCACCGACGAGGTGCCCGAGGGCCACGAGGTGGCGATCTTCGGCCTCGGCTGCTTCTGGGGGGCCGAGGAGATGTACTGGCAGCTGCCGGGCGTCTGGTCCACGAGCGTCGGCTACGCCGGCGGCGAGACGGCCCACCCGTCGTACGAGGAGGTCTGCTCGGGCATGACCGGGCACACCGAGGCCGTGCGGATCGTGTTCGACCCGACCGTGGTGAGCTACGAGACCCTGGTCAAGCGGTTCTTCGAGGTCCACGACCCGACGCAGGGCATGCGCCAGGGCAACGACGTCGGCACGCAGTACCGCTCCGCGATCTACACCACCAGCGACGCCCAGGCCGAGGTCGCCGAGCGCCTCACCCAGGTGTACGGCGACGAGCTGGCCCGTCAGGGCCTCGGCACCATCACCACCGAGGTGCGACCCGCCCCGACGTACTACTACGCCGAGGACCTGCACCAGCAGTACCTCGCCAAGAACCCCTACGGCTACCGCTGCCACGCCAACACGGGCGTCCCCTTCCCCGCGACTGCGTGAGCCGACGCCGGCAGGGGCCGCGCCCGGGCCGGCCGCGGTCAGACGTCCGCGGCTGAGCCCTCCTGTCAGGCGTCGAAGCCGGTCGGGCGGATGAGCCGCGCCGGCACGCCGGCGACGATCACGTCGGCCGGCACGTCCTTGGTCACCACGGCTCCGGCGCCCACGATGGCGCCGTCGCCGATGGTGACGCCGGGGACGACCGTCACCGAGGCTCCCAGCCACACCTGGCGGCCGAGGACGATCGGCGCCGGGACCATGTCGGCCCGCCGAGCGGGGTCCACGGCGTGGTCGAGGGTGGTCAACGTGCTGCCGTGGCCGATGAGCGAGCCGTCACCGATCGTGATGCCGCCGGTGTCCTGGAACCGGCAGCCGAGGTTGATGAAGATGTCCCGGCCGAGGGTGAGGTTCTTGCCGAACTCGGAGTAGAACGGCGGGAAGAGCGTCACCGACTCGTGCACCGGCTTGCCGGTGAGCCGCGTCAGCAGGGCCCGCACCTCCTCGGGCGAGCGGTAGCCGCTGTTGAGCTCGCCGAGGGTCCGCAGCGCCTCCTGCGCGGCGTCCTGCATGAAGCGGTGGTGCGCGGACCCGCCGGCGACCGCACCGCCGGCATCCACGTGGGCGAGGAACTCCTCGACAAGCACGCGACTCACTCCTGTCCGGGCTCGACGACGACGGAGACGGAGCCGCTCAGGGCGCCGATCCGCTCGGCGGCGTCGCCGTCCAACCGTCCCAGGACCACGATGCCGGGGAAGAAGGACTGGTCGCCGTAGTAGAGGACGAGGTCGTTGCCCGGCGCGTAGTAGCCGAGGTCCCCGGGCGACGGGTCGGCCCCCTCGGGCTGACCCTCCAGCGAGAGCGGCTCGGGGAGGCGGCCGGTCTTCTCCACCCCGCCGTGGTCCTCCATGTCGACGGTGACCGGCAGCTGGGCCAGGAGGTCCTCGGCCGCTGCGCTCGGGGTGAGCGTCGCGCTGAGCTGCTCGGCGCCGATGGTCAGGGTGATGCGCACGGAGTCCTCCTCGGGTGCGTCCGCGGTCCGCGCGGACGGGATGGGTCGGTCGGGTCCGTCGCTGCTCCCCGCTGGCGGGGTCGACGGGGTCGATGGGGTGGACGGGCTGTCCGCCTGTCGTCGGTCGTCCGCCGACCCGGACGAGGCACAACTTGAGACCAGCACCAGCGCGGTGGTGACGGCAGCCAGCAGCGTCGGGCGGGGTGCGGGGAGAGCCACGCGTGCTCTCACGTGCCCCGGACGGCCGGCTGCGACCCCAGCTCGCTGACCCTGACCAGCGTCTTGATCGCTCGCCGCTCGTCCATGGCGGCGTAGCCCTCGGGGATGTCCTCGAGGTCGACAGCCAGGTCGAAGACCTTGCCGGGGTTGATCTCCCCGGCGAGCACGGCGGCGATCAGCTCGGGCTGGTAGGCGCGCGCCGGGGCGGGACCGCCCCGGGTCCCGACGTTGCGGAAGAACGGCACGTTCGCGTCGATCGTGGCGTCGTGCGGGATGCCGACGCGGCCGACGACGGCGCCGGCCTTGGCGACGGCGAAGGCAGTGTCCGTCGCGAGCTTGCCGCCGACGCACTCCAGGACGGCGTCGGCACCGTAGCCCCCGGTGAGGTCCTTGAGCTCCTGCACGGCCTCCTCCCCCCGGGCGGTGATGATGTCGGTCGCGCCCCACTCGCGGGCGAGCGCGTGGCGGGACTCGGTCGTGCTGCCCAGCACGATGATCCGCTCGGCACCGAGGAGCCGGGCGGACAGCACCGCGCACAGGCCGACCGCGCCGTCACCGACGACTGCGACGGTGTCCCCGGGAGCGACCTCGGCGCTCACCGCGGCGTGGTGGCCGGTGGCCATGACGTCGGTCAGGGCGAGCAGGGACGCCATGGTCTCGTCGCTGAAGTCGGAGCCCGGGACCTTCACGAGGGTGCCGTCGGCCTGGGGCACCCGGACGAACTCCGCCTGGCCGCCGTCTCCCTCCAGGCCCTGGCCGAAGACGCCGCCGTGGACGCAGGCGCTGGGGAACCCGGCCAGGCAGTTGTCGCAGGTGCCGTCGCTCCACGTGAAGGGGGAGATGACGAAGTCGCCCACCTGGAGGTCCGTCACGGAGTCGCCGACCTGGTCGACCACCCCGATGAACTCGTGCCCGATCGAGCCGTGGGGCAGGTCGGAGACGCCGCGGTAGAACCACAGGTCCGACCCGCAGACGCACGCCAGGACGACGCGCACGACGGCGTCGGTCGGCTCGCCGATGGTGGGCTTCGGACGGTCCTCGACCGAGATGTCGCCCGGGCCGTTGAAGATCGCTGTCCTCATCGTGTGCACTCCTTCGATCCGCACTGCGGGTCCGTTCGGCCCCGCGACACCGAGTCAACCCGCGTGGCTCGCGGGGCGGGAGTCCCTGCCGATGGGTGCACTGACAGGGCACCTCTGAGCCCTCCGCCCGACGCCGTGGCCGCATACCCTCGATGACGTGGACAACCGAGCAGAGGTGCAGGAGTTCCTCACCACCCGTCGCGCCCGCCTCACCCCCGACCAGGTGGGGCTGCCGACGTACGGCACCCGGCGGGTCCCGGGGCTGCGGCGCAGCGAGGTCGCGGCCGTCGCGGGCCTCAGCGTCGAGTACTACGCGCGCCTGGAGCGGGGACAGATCGGCGGCGCCTCGAGCGGCGTCCTCGACGCGCTCGCGCGGGCGCTGCAGCTCGACGAGACCGAGAGCGCCCACCTGTTCGACCTGGCGCGCGCCGCCGACGGCGTCCCCACGTCGGGCCGGTCGCGTCGTCGTACGCCGAGCAGGGCCGCCTCGCGCCCCAGCCTGGGCTGGGTCCTGGACGCCATCACCGAGGGCATCGCCTTCGTCCGGGACCCGCGCCAGAACGTCCTCGCCGCCAACGCCCTGGGACGCGCCTTCTACTCACCCGTGATCGGCGACGCGGGACGGCTGCCGAACCTGGCGAGGTTCCAGTTCCTCGACCCCGCCTCCCGGGACTTCTACCCGGACTGGGAGGAGCTCGCCCGGATGTGTGTGGCCATCATGCGCACCGACGCCGGTCGCGACCCGCACGACCGTGACCTGCAGGACCTGGTCGGTGAGCTCTCGACCCGCAGCGAGACCTTCCGCCGCCTCTGGGCCGACCACGACGTGCGCACCCACGGCACCGGCACCAAACGCTTCCGGCACCCGGTCGTCGGAGAGCTCACGCTCGCCTTCGAGGAGCTGTCGATCGCCGCCGAGCCCGGGCTCGCGCTGTTCGTGTACACCGCCGAGCCCGGCTCGCCCTCCGCCGAGCGGCTGGGACTGCTCGCCTCCTGGGCGACGCCCACCCAGGCCACGGTCGACTGACGCTCCCACCCCGGTGATCCGGTTCCCCGAACCCGCCCTCCCGGCGAGGTGTCGTGAGGCATGGTCGGTGCATGGCAGAACAGGCTGTGGTCGTGACCGACACCGACGGGGTCATCGTGTACTGGAGCCCGGGCGCCGAGGCGCTGCTCGGGTGGGCGGCCGACGACGCGCTGGGCCGACGCGTGGACCTGGTGATCCCACCCCGCTTCCACGCGTCCCACTGGGCCGGCTTCGAGCGAGCCATGTCCGACCCGCAGATCAAGGACATGGCGGCCGACCTCCCGCTGCTGTGCGCGGACGGGTCGGAGAGGCACCTGGCCGGGCGCCTGCTCGCGCTGCCCGACGGGCTCGGGAGCGCGGCCGGCGCCGTCGCGGTCTACACCGACGCCGACGAGACCGGGGTGCGTCCGTTCGGGTGACGGGCGGTGACAGGCGGTGACAGGCGGTGACAGGCGGTGACAGGCGGTGACAGGCAGGGCCGTCCACCAGGAGTCGAACTCCTGCCACGCTCCAGGCATGACGAGCCTCTCGACGGGTAGGTCGAGAAGGACAGAGGGCGCCCGTGGCGCCGCTTCCCGAGTCCGGACGGTGAGCCGCGATGACCCACCCCGTCAGGTTCCTGTGGACCGAGCCCCGCTCGGTGTCCACGTCGTTCGAGCGCATGATGATGGCACGCGGTGACCACACCGTCTTCGACGAGCCGTTCTCGCGCGTCTACTACTACGGGCCCGAGCGGCGCTCCGAGCGGTACGACGAGAGCCTGCCCGAGAGCTCGGTCGACGAGGTCCTCGACCAGATCTGGAAGGCGGCCGAGGAACGGCCGGTCTTCGTCAAGGACATGGCCTACCAGGCGGCGGCGGTGCTCGACGCCGACCTGCTGGCGGGCTTCGAGAACAGCTTCCTGGTGCGGCACCCGTCGGCCACGCTGCGCTCGCTGCACCGCAACTGGCCCGACTTCACCGACGAGGAGGCGGGCTGGGCCGCCCTGGACCGGGCCGCCGACGTGGTGGAGGGGCTCGGCCGGCCGCTGCTGGTCGTCGACGCCGACAGCCTGTGCGCGGACCCCGAGCGGGTGGTCAGCGCGTGGTGCGACGGGGTCGGCGTACCGTTCGTCGCCGAGGCGCTCACGTGGCCCAGCGGCATGCGTGACGAGTGGGAGCTGTGGGACGAGTGGCACGCCTCCACGGCGAGCGCCACCGGCTTCGAGCAGCTCGACCCGCCCCCTGCTCCCCCCGGCCCCGACGAGCCGCGGCTGTTCGAGGCCTACCAGGCCGCACTCCCCGTCTACGAGCGTCTCGCGGCCCGCTCCCTCGGCGCCGACCCGCAGCAGCCCGAGGCCTGACGCACCCGACTACGCTCCGGGGATGGCCACACCGGACAGCACCAGGCTCGCCGTGCTCATCGACGGCGACAACACTACGCCCACCATCATCGAGGCGCTGCTGGCCGAGATCGCGAAGTACGGCAGCGCGACCGTCAAGCGCGCGTACGGCGACTGGACCACACCGAACCTGCGCGGCTGGAAGGAGGCGATCAACGCCCACGCCATCCAGCCGATGCAGCAGTTCGCCTACACGACTGGCAAGAACGCCACCGACAGTGCACTGATCATCGACGCCATGGACCTGCTCTACACCGGCAACCTCGACGGCTTCTGCCTGGTCTCCTCCGACAGCGACTTCACCAAGCTGGCCTCGCGGCTGCGGGAGTCGGGCAAGACGGTCTACGGCTTCGGGGAGCCCAAGACCCCGAAGTCCCTGGTCGCGGCGTGCGACAAGTTCGTCTACCTCGACGTGCTGCGGAGGGCCGAGAAGTCCGAGCAGTCGGGCGAGGAGACGGGTGGGGCCGAGGAGGCACGCGCCCCGCGGGCGCCCTCGCGGCGTACCACCGCGCAGCTGCGCAGCGACGCCACCCTGGTCCGGCTGCTGCGTGAAGGCATCGATGCCTCCTCCGACGACGAGGGCTGGGCCCACCTCGGCGGGGTCGGGACGTACGTCGCCAAGCAGGCCTCGGACTTCGACCCCCGCAACTGGGGCTACGCCAAGCTCGTCGACCTCGTGGCCGCCATCGAGCTCTTCGACGTCAAGCGCGCCTCGGGCCAGGGGGTCCAGGTCCGTGAGCGCCCGAAGGGTCAGACCAAGGGCGCCGCGAAGGCCGCCGCCGCGTCGTCGGCCGAGAAGCCGGCCACGAAGACGGCCGCGCCCGAGGGGGCGAGCACGAGGTCGAGCAAGAAGGCCACCGAGAAGCCGACCCAGGAGGGGACCGAGAAGTCGACGGAGACCGCTGCTGAGAAGCCGGCGAAGCGGGCGTCGAAGAGGGCGACCCGCGGGTCGGGCCCCGCCTGACCCACCGCGGCGACCCCACGGCTCCGCGAGGCCTCAGCCGGGGGCGTCGACGCGGATCAGCGTCGCGGTGATCGTGGCGCAGTGGACCTCGTCCCCGCCGGTGACCGCGTACGCGTCGCCCTGTGCGACGGTCAGGGTCCGGCCGGACCGCACGACCCGGCCGCGCGCCACCACCCGGTCGCCGGCGGCCGGAGCCAGCAGGTTGACCTTGAGCTCCACGGTCAGCACCTCGGACCCCGCGGGCATGAGCGTCAGCCCGGCGTAGCCGCAGGCGCTGTCGAGGATCGTCGTCGTGACCCCGGCGTGCAGGAAGCTCTGCTGCTGCGACAGCTCGGGGCGCGGCACCACCTCGATCTCGACGTGTCCCGGTGCCACCTCGACCAGCGAGGCACCCAGCAGCGTCATGACGCCCTGGGCCTCGAACGACCGGCGGACGGTGGCGGCGTACTCGGGGTTGCGGGGCTCGGTGCTCACGCGGCCATCCTGCCCGCCGGTGCGGGCCCTACGCTGACGGGCATGACACGCTGGCCGAGCTGGGTCTACGAGGAGGGCGACGACCCCGACGCGCGCTTCACGATGGCCAACGAGCGCACCTTCCTGGCGTGGATCCGCACCTCGCTCGGTTTCCTGGCCGCCGGTGTCGCGGTCGACGTGGTCGACCTCGACCTCTCCTCCGGCGTACGCCGGCTCGTCGCCGGCCTCCTCCTCGGCCTCGGCCTCATCAGCGCCCTGACCGCCTGGCTCCGGTGGGCGCGATCCGAGCGGGCGATGCGCCGCCACCAGTCGATCCCGCCGCCGGTCTCGGCCGGGGTGGTGAGCCTGGGGCTGCTCGCCGTCGGCGCCGTCCTGCTCGTGCTCGTCGTCCGATGAGCGAGGCGGCCAGCGGGTTCGCCGAGCGGACGGTCATGGCCTGGCAGCGGACCTCGCTGGCGATCGTCACCCTCGCCCTGCTCCAGCTGCGGCTGACGTCCGGTCACGCCCCGGGCGTGGTGCTGGGCCTCCTCGGGCTCGCCGCGGTCATGGCGGCCCTGGCCGGGGTCGAGGCGCGGCGCCGCGACCGGGGCGGACGCGTCGGTCTGCTGCTGACGTCGGCGGTCGTGCTGCTGACGCTGGTCGAGCTGGGGATCGTCCTCAGCTGAGGTCGACCCAGGTCTCACCCGCCGGCGCGACGACCGCCGATCCTGCGGTGAGCGCGGCGACCTCGTCGTCGACCGGCCACCCCGGCGGCACGGCGAGGGTGAGCACGACCCGCTCGCCGTACGCCGTGTCCTGCACGCGCACGCCTCGGGCACGCAGGTCGTTCTCCAGCCGCCCGGCGTCGGCGTGCTCGACGGTCACCGTCACCAGCGCCAGCCGCCTCCGCTCCACCACGACTGCCTCGTCGAGCGCCGACCGCACCGCGTCGCCGTACGCGCGCACCAGGCCACCTGCGCCCAGCAGCGTCCCCCCGAACCAGCGCACCACCACGGCCACCACGTCGCCGAGGCCGGCGCCGCGCAGCACCTCGAGCATGGGCGCCCCCGCGGTGCCCGACGGCTCACCGTCGTCGGAGGACCGCTCCACCACCCCCCTGCCCAGCACGTACGCCGAGCAGTGGTGGCGGGCGTCGGGGAAGTCGCGACGGGCCGTCGCCACCACGGCCCGCGCCTCGTCCTCCGTGGCGACCCGCTCGAGCAGGCACACGAATCGGGACCGCTTCTCCTCGAGCTCGCCGCTCGCTGGCCCGGCGAGCACCCGGTAGGAGTCCGCGCTCAGCCCCACAGCCCCAGCACCTCGCCACCGATACGGACGATGAAGGCGGAGACCACGACGACGAAGAACACCCGGACGAAGCGGGACCCGCGGGCCACCGCGGTCCGCGCGCCGATCCAGCCGCCCAGCATGTTGGCCGCTCCCATGAGCAGGCCGACCTCCCACAGCACCGCGCCCTGCGGCACGAACACCACGAGGGCCGCCAGGTTCGTGGCCCAGTTGGCCATCTTGGCCTTGGCCGACGCCTCGAGGAACGAGTAGCCCATGAGTCCCACGAGGGCGATGACGAAGAACGACCCGGTCCCGGGCCCGAGCGCGCCGTCGTACAGACCCACCACGAAGCCCGCGGCCATCGCCACCGCCGTGTGCTGGTGACCTGAGAACCGCAGCGCGGTCGCCTCGCCGACCGACGGACGGAACAGCACCCACGCGCCGACCAGCACGAGCACGACGAGCACGATCGGGCTGAACGCCTCCTCCGGGATCTGCGAGGCGACCAGGGCCCCGAGCGCCGAGCCGAGGAAGGCCAGCAGCATCAGGGGCACGAACGTGGCGGCGTGCGGGCGCACCCGCCGGTAGTAGGTGATCGAGCTGGCCGTGGTGCCGCAGATCGAGGCCAGCTTGTTGGTGGCCAGCACCTGCACGGGGCTGGCGCCGGGCAGGCCGAGCAGCAACGCCGGCAGCTGGACGAGCCCACCGCCTCCGACCACGGCGTCGACGAACCCGGCGACCAGCGCTGCGACCCCGAGCAGCGCCAGCGTCGTCAGCGTCAGGTCGTCCACCGGGCAAACCCTACGGAAGGACGGCGGTGGACCGGCGGCGGCGTACGACCGACCGCTGTCGAGGTGACTGACCGTTCGGTCAGCGCCCGGCCAAAGGTCCTCGCGGCAGTCGTGCGGCCCCTACGCTCCGAGCAGACCGCCGACCCCCGCAGCGGTCACGACGCAGAGTCCGCCTCTCCCCTCGCTTCTCGGGACGTCGGCGACGGCTCGGAGAGGCTCGACATGCTCAGACGCACGCCATCCCACCCTGCCCGGAGGCGCTTCGGCGCCCTGGCCGCGACCTTGGGGCTCTCGCTCGCCGCGGCCGCGGTCCCCAGCGGGTCGGCTGCCGCCGCGGGAGACGAGTGGGTCACGGTGGCCCCGATGGCCCAGGCGCGGGAGCGGCACGTCATGGCACCGCTCCCGAACGGCACGGTCCTCGTCGCAGGGGGGATCTCCGGATCCGGCTCCTCCACCCGCAGCGCCGAGGTCTACGACCCGACCGCCGATGCCTGGGCAGCAGTCCCGTCCCTCAGCCGTTTCCGGATCGACGCCACCGCGACCCCGCTGCTCGACGGACGTGTCCTCGTCTTCGCCGGCGAGTCGTTCTCCGGCGTCAGCAGCCCCCCGAGCACCGGCGACGTCTACAGCCCCGCGACCGGCACGTGGTCGACGACCGCCCCGGCGAGCAGGTTCTACGGCGGACAGACCGCCACCCGGCTGCTGGACGGGCGCGTCCTCGTGGTCGGCGGCAACGCGGTGACCGGTGGTCGCGAGACGCGGGCCGAGATCTACGACCCGATCACCAACAGCTGGACCAACGTGGCCCCCATGTCCCAGCCCCGCATCGGTCACACCGGCACCCTCCTCACCGACGGCCGCGTGCTCGTGGCTGGCGGGGTCGGCAACGCCGGCACCGCGGTCGACACCGCCGAGGTCTACGACCCGCTCACCGACGCGTGGACCTCCACCGAGCCGATGCCGGGAGCGCGCGACAGCCAGACCGCCACGCGCCTCGACGACGGACGGGTGCTCCTGGCCGGTGGCACCAGCTCGGGCAGCGCGCCTCTGGCGTCCGCGGTGGTGTACTCGCCCGGGACCAACAGCTTCACCGCCACCGACTCGCTCGACGTGGCCCGCACTTACCACACCGCGGTGGCTCTGACGGACGGCGACGTGCTCGTCGCCGGCGGGGAGAGCAGCGAGGCGTACCTGCCGGTCACCTCGGTCGAGGTCTACGACACCGCGACGAGCACCTGGCGCACCGTGGACGCGATGAACGGCGACCGGTCGCTCCACACGTCCGTCGCGCTGGACGACGGCACGGTCCTGGTGGCTGGCGGCTACGACAACGCGACCTTCGCCGGGGTCAGTTCGGTCGAGCGCTACACCCCCGCCGTCACCGCCGCGCCGGTAGCTGCACGCTCGATCACCGTCTCTGCGCGTGACACCGCGAAGCGCGGCGACGACCGGCTGGTCGTGTCCGGTCGGCTGAGCGTCGAGGACGGCCCGCGGCGCTGCGTCGTCGACGAGCGCGTCCTCGTCCAGCGGTACGACGCCCGCTCCGCGCGCTGGGTGCGTGTCGGGGTCGACCGGACCAGCGGCGGCGAGAACCCCGGTCGCTACCGACTCGTCACGGCCGACGTGCGTGCGACGTACCGTGCCAGCGTCGTCGAGCGCACGGTGACCCAGGGCGAGTCCACCAGCACCTGCTCGGCCGCGAGCGCCGAGGTGCGGCACTCGCACTACGCCGGCTGAGGGCACGGGAGGGGCGTCGGCACGTGCCGGCGCCCCTCTCGGCGTACCTCTGACCGCAGCTCCCAACGGCAGACCGGCACTCCCCACGCTCCGGCCGCCGTGGGGAGCGTCAGTTTCACGACATACCTGGGGAAACCGACGTTCCCGCGCCCGTCAGGCGATGAAGCCCTCGGACTTCAGCCAGTCCAGGGCCACGTCGGTCGGGTCCTGGCCCTCGACGTCGACCCGGGCGTTGAGCTCGATGAGCGTCTCGTCGTCGAGCTTCTCCGCCACCGGCGCGAAGAGCTTCTCGATGTCGGGGTCGTCCTCGAGGGCCTGCTCGCGGAAGACCGGGGCGACGTTGTAGACCGGGAAGAAGTCCCGGTCGTCCTCGAGCACGGTCAGGTCGAGCGCCTTGATGCGGCCGTCGGTCGTGAAGATCTCGCCGAAGTTGCAGTCACCCTGGTCGGTGGCGGCGTAGATCGCGCCGGTGGCCAGCGTCTTCACGTTGCCGGCCGGCACCTCCTTGCCCAGCGGGATGTCGTAGGCCTCGAGCATCGGCTCGAAGCCGTCGTCGCGGTTCTTGAACTCCGACTCCACGCAGAAGGTGCGGTCGGACGCCGGCAGGGTCTTGATCTCCGACAGCTTGGTGATGCCGAGCTCGTCGAGGGTCTCCGTCGGCGTCGCGAACCCGTAGGTGTTGTTCATCGGTGCCGGCGGCAGCCAGACCAGGCCGTTCTCCTCCAGGTCCCGGTCGCGCACGGCCTCGTACTGCTTCTCCGGGTCCGGGATCGGCTTGGTCTCACCGAGGTAGGTGATCCACGCCGTGCCGGTGTACTCCCACTGCATGTCGACCTGGCCGTCGACCTGGGCCAGCCGCGCGCTGGCGCTGCCGGGGATGTTGGTCAGGTCGGTCACCGAGGCGCCGGCCGACTTCAGCAGGATGATCGCGATCTTGCCGAGGATCAGCTGCTCGGTGAAGTTCTTCGACCCGACCGACAGCGAGGCGCCGTCGATCTCGTAGTCGGCGACCGGCCCGGCGAGCTTGCCCGTCGGGGTGAAGCCGGCGGCCGTGCCGAGGCCGCAGCCGGCGAGAGCCAGGCAGCCGGTCACGGCCAGCGCGGCCAGGCGGCCGGAGTACGTCGCACGGGGGCGTGGCATCTCAGAGTCCCTTCGGTCGGAGGGCGGTCTCCAGCACGCGACCCACCCAGTCGACGAGCAGCGCGAGGAGCGCGATGAGCAGGCCCCCGCTGATGAGGATGGAGTTGCGCGACAGGACGACCCCGGTCTGGATGAGGGCGCCGAGCCCACCGGCGTCGACGAAGGTGCCGAAGGACGCGACGCCGACGACGAGGACGAGCGCCGTGCGCACGCCGGCCATGATCACCGGGATGGCGAGCGGCAGCTCGATGCGCAGCAGCACGCCTCGCCCGGACATGCCCATCCCGCGTCCGGCCTCGATGAGGGTCCGGTCGACGCCCTGCAGTCCCACGATGGTGTTGCGCAGGACCGGCAGCACGCCGTACAGCGTGAAGGCGAGCACGGCGGTCCAGAAGCCGAAGTTGATCCAGATCGCGAACAGCACGACGAGGCCGATGGCGGGCGCGGCCTGACCGATGTTGCCGATGCCGACCACGAGCGGCGCGGCCTTGTCGAAGCCCTTGCGGGTCAGCAGCACCCCCAGCGGGACGGCCGCCGCGAGCACGAACACGGTCGTGACCAGGGTGATCTTCACGTGCTCCCACGTGAGGTCGAGCAGCGTGCCCCAGGCGAGCTGACGGCTCTCGATCGCGTCGAGGGAGGCGGTGGCGCGCCACCAGACCCATCCTCCCAGCACGAGCACGACGACCACGGGGATGCCGAGGAGCAGGATGACCTGCTCGCGGGAGATCCGGGATCGCGCCGAGCGCTCGGGGGCGACGTCGGTCTCCCCCGTCAGCTCGTCCCGCTCGCCCGTCTCGGGGGAACCCGTCGGGGCGTCCTCGTCGGGGCGGGTGCGGGTCGCCTCGCTCATGCCGGGGTCCCGCGGTCCAGGCGCTCCGCCTCGGACTCGCTGCTGGCGTCGCCGACGTTCTGGATCCGCTGCGTCACCGACGTGAACGACGCGACGCCGAGGAACTCCTCGCGACGGCCCGTCACGATGGCGCCGGCGTGGCTGGAGGTCAGCATGTCGTCGAGGGCGTCGTTGAGCGTGGCCCGGCGGTCGACGCCGAGCACGTCGTCGCCCCGGGGCTCGGACACGGTGGAGGCGTCCTCGAGGTCGCGCAGCCACACCCAGTCGCGGGGGCGCCGGTTCTTGTCGAGGATGATGACGGAGCGCTCGCCGGCCTCCTTGGCCCGGCGGACGGCCTCCTCGCTGGACTCTCCGACGGTGGCCGTGGGCCAGTCGAGGAGCTCGATGTCGCTGACCCGCATCAGCGTCAGCTGCTTGAGCGACGACCCCGCTCCCACGAAGTCCTCGACGAACCGGTTCGCCGGGTTGGCCAGGATGTTCTCGGGGGTGTCGTACTGCGCGATCTCCGCGCCCTCGCGCAGGATACAGATCCGGTCGCCGAGCTTGATGGCCTCGTCGATGTCGTGGGTGACGCAGACGATGGTCTTGCGCAGCTCGGCCTGGATCGACATGAGCTCGTCCTGCAGCCGCTGCCGCGTGATCGGGTCGACCGCGCCGAACGGCTCGTCCATGAGCACGACCGGCGGGTCGGCGGCCAGGCCGCGGGCGACGCCGACGCGCTGCTGCTGACCGCCGGAGAGCTCGCGGGGATAGCGGTCGCGGTACTTCTTGGCGTCCAGGCTGACCAGGTCGAGCAGCTCGTCGACGCGCTCGTCGATGCGCTTGCCGTCCCACTTGAGGAGCTTGGGCACCATCGCGATGTTCTGGGCGACCGTCATGTGGGGGAAGAGGCTGCCGCCCTGGATGACGTAGCCGATGTGACGGCGCAGCTCGTCGACCGAGCGGCCCTTCACGTCCTCGCCCCCGATGGTGATGGTGCCGGAGGTGGGCTCGATGAGCCGGTTGATCATCTTCAGCGACGTCGTCTTGCCGCAGCCCGAGGGGCCCACGAACATCACGATCTCGCCGGCCGGGATGTGCAGGGTCAGGTGGTCGACGGCCGCCGAGTCCTGTCCCGGGTACTTCTTGACGACGTCGGTGAGCTCGAGGTCGACCCCGCTGATCTCGGTGTCGGCGTTGCGACCGCCGGAGTCGTCCGGACGGTCGGAGGCGCTGGTGTCGGTGGAGGTGGCGGTCATGTCAGACACGGATTCCCTTCGAGGTGGTGACCCGACCGAACACCTGCAGCAGGGCGTCGAGGACGAGGGCGAGGAGGATGACACCGACGGTGCCGACGAGCGCGGAGTAGAGGGCGTTGGCGCTGCCGATCTGCTCGAGACCAGCGTAGATGTAGCCGCCCAGGCCGGGGCCCAGGGCGAAGGCCGCGATGGCGGCGACGCCCATCGACATCTGGGTCGACGTGCGCACCCCGGCCAGGATGACCGGCCAGGCCAGCGGCAGCTGGACGCGCAGCAGGGTGCTGACCGAGCCCATGCCCATGCCGCGGGAGGACTCGAGGAGGGTGGCGCTGACGCCCTGCAGCCCGACGACGGCGTTGCGCAGGATCGGCAGGATGGCGTAGAAGGTCACCGCGATGACCGACGGCCGGGGACCGATGCCGACCAGCGGCAGCAGGAGCCCGATGAGGGCGAAGGAGGGCAGCGTCAGGCCGATCGAGCTGATGGCGTTCGCCACCGGGTCGAGGGCCGGCACCCGGGTGACGAGGACGGCGAGCAGGAAGGCGAGGACGGTCGCGATCGCCACGCACTGCACCACCAACGACACGTGCTGATAGCTGCTGTAGAGGAGCTCGGTCCTCTGGTCGACCAGGTAGTCCCACACGTGGGCACTCACCTCAACCCCGAGTAGATGGCAGAAACGCGTTCTACCTTTGCACGGATCTGCCAGAGGGCCTACGGAACGGGCGAAATGCCGGTGATGTGAGTGACGTGAGAGGTCTCACCCGTCCCGGCCCGTGCTCAGCCCTGGGCGAGGAAGGCGAGCAGGTCCTGGCGCGTCAGCACCCCGATCGGCTTGCCGTCCTCCTGCACCAGCAGGGCGTCGCCCTTCTCCAGCGCCGCGACGGCGGCGTCGACCGGCTCCGAGGCGCCGATGGTCGGGAAGGGCGCGCTCATGTGGTCCTCGACCGCGTCGGACAGCCGTGCCTCGTTGGTGAACAACGCGTCCAGCAGCGCCCGGTCCGAGACGGACCCGGCCACCTCGGCCGCCACGACGGGCGGCTCGGCCCGCACGACCGGCATCTGCGAGACGCCGTACTCGTGGAGGATCGCGATCGCCTCGGCGACGGTCTCCGCGGGGTGGGTGTGGACGAGGTCGGGCAGCCGGTCGTCCTTGCCGCGCAGCACCTGCCCGACCGTCTGGCCGCCGGTGGCGGGCAGGAAGCCGTAGCGGGCCAGCCACTCGTCGTTGAAGACCTTCGTCAGGTAGCCGCGCCCGGAGTCCGGCAGCAGCACCACGACCACCGCGTCGCGCCCCTCCTCGGTGCCGGCCAGCTCGTGCGCGAGCCGCACCGCGGCCACCGCCGCCATGCCGCAGGAGCCCCCGACGAGCAGGCCCTCCTCGCGGGCCAGCCGGCGGGTCATCGCGAACGAGTCGCCGTCGGAGACCTCGATGATGCGGTCGGCGACCTCACGGTCGTAGGCCTCGGGCCAGAAGTCCTCGCCGACCCCCTCCACGAGGTAGGGCCGCCCGGTGCCGCCGCTGTAGACGGAGCCGGCCGGGTCCGCCCCGACGACCTGCACGTCGGGGTTCTGCTCCTTGAGGTAGCGGCCCGTGCCGCTGATCGTGCCGCCGGTGCCGACGCCGCAGACGAAGTGCGTCACCCGGCCCTCGGTCTGGCGCCAGATCTCCGGCCCGGTGGTCTCGTAGTGCGAGCGCGGGTTGGCCGGGTTGGAGTACTGGTCGGGCTTCCAGGCGCCCTCGATCTCGCGGGTGAGCCGGTCCGAGACCGAGTAGTAGGAGTCCGGGTGGTCGGGGTCCACCGCGGTCGGGCAGACGACCACCTCGGCGCCGTACGCCTTGAGGACGTTGCGCTTGTCCTCGCTGACCTTGTCCGGGACGACGAAGACGCAGTGGTAGCCCTTGGCCTGCGCCACCAGCGCCAGCCCGACGCCGGTGTTGCCCGAGGTGGGCTCCACGATGGTGCCGCCCGGCTGCAGCTCGCCGGAGGCCTCCGCCGCCTCCACCATGCGTACGGCGATGCGGTCCTTCACCGAGCCGCCCGGGTTCATGTACTCCACCTTGGCCAGCACCAGCGGCCCGTCCTCGGACGCCGAGCCCGACGCCGCGTCACCGGCACCACCGGGGCCGCTCTCGTCGAGCACCCGGCGCAGCCGCACGAGCGGGGTGTTTCCGATCAGGTCCAGCATCGAGTCCACGTAGTCCACGTCGTGGAGTCTAGGCCCGCCCCTCGACCCCCTGAGAACCGCGCACAAGAGCCCTCATGTGACTCGTGAGCACCTCACACGTCCCGTGACCGGTCTTGTGCGCGGAAATGGCGCCCCGGTCAGTCGCCGCCGTAGGGGACGCCGAGGGCCTCGAGCCGCTCGCGGCCGCCGTCGAGGGCGGTCAGCACCCAGGCGCCGCGCTCGGTGAGCGTGAAGGTGTGCTCGAAGTGGGCCGCCCAGGACCCGTCGAGCGTCGCCACCGTCCAGTCGTCGTCGAGCACGACGCTGTCCTGCGCGCCGGCGGTGACCATGGGCTCGACGGCCAGCGCCAGGCCGAGCACCAGCTTCGGCCCGCGCCCCGGACGGCCGTGGTTGGGCACCGAGGGCGGCTGGTGCATCTGCGAGCCGATGCCGTGGCCGGTGTAGTCGCGCACGATCCCGTAGGGGCCCTCGGCCCGGACCGACGTCTCGACGGCGTGGCTGATGTCGCTCACCCGGCCCCCGAGACGGGCGGCCGCGATCCCGTGCCATAGGCTCGCCTCGGTCACGCGCATCAGCTCGAGCGCCTCGGGCTCGACGGTGCCGACAGCGACCGTCGTCGCGGCGTCGCCGTGCCACCCGTCGACGATCGCGCCGCAGTCGATGGACACGATGTCGCCCTCGACCAGCAGGCGCTCGCCGGGGATGCCGTGCACGATCTCGTCGTTGACCGATGCGCAGATGCTGGCGGGGAACGGTGGTTCGGCGTACCCCTTGAAGGAGGGGACCGCGCCGCGTGAGCGGATGTGGTCCTCGGCCAGCGCGTCGAGCTCGCCGGTGCTCACGCCCGGTCGCGCCGCCGCGCGCAGCAGCTCGAGGGCCTCGCCGACCACGAGGCCGGCAGCGCGCATGCGCTCGATCTGCTCGGGCGTCTTGATCTCGATGCCCCGCTCGCGGAACACCGGGGTGTCAGTCCTGCGTCTCGAGGGCGTCGAAGATGCGCTGGGTCACCGTGTCGACCTCGCCGATGCCGTCGACCTCGACCAGCAGCCCGCGCTCGTCGTAGACCTTGATGAGCGGCGCGGTCTGCTCGTTGTAGACCTCCTGGCGCCGACGGATCACCTCTTCGGTGTCGTCGGTGCGCCCCTCGACCTCGGCGCGCTTCAGCAGCCGCTTGACCAGCTCGTCCTGGTCCGCGGCCAGCGAGACGGCCGCGTCCAGCTTGGTGCCGAGCTCGGCCAGCATGTCGTCGAGCTCGTCGACCTGCGCCAGCGTGCGCGGGTAGCCGTCGAGCAGGAAGCCCGGCTCGGCGTCGGGGAGGTTGACCCGGTCGCGCACCATCGCGTTGGTGATCTCGTCGGGGACGTACTCCCCCGCGTCCATGTAGCGCTGCGCCTCTTGCCCCAGCTCGGTCCGGCCGGCCACGTTCGCGCGGAAGATGTCGCCGGTCGAGATGGCCGGCACGCCGAAGTGCTCGGCCACGACCTTGGCCTGCGTGCCTTTGCCGGCCCCGGGCGGGCCCATGAGGATCAGTCGCATCAGCGGAGGAATCCTTCGTAGTTGCGCTGCTGCAGCTGGCTCTCGATCTGCTTCACGGTGTCGAGGGCGACCCCGACCATGATGAGGATCGAGGTGCCACCGAACGGGAAGTTCTGGTTGGCGTCGACGAGGACCAGCGCGATCAGCGGGATGAGGGCGATCAGACCGAGGTACGTCGCTCCCGGCAGGGTGATGCGGGAGAGGACGTAGCTGAGGTACTCCTCGGTCGGCTTGCCGGCCCGGATCCCGGGGATGAAGCCGCCGTACTTCTTCATGTTGTCCGCGACCTCGGTCGGGTTGAACGTGATCGAGACGTAGAAGTAGGTGAAGAACACGATCATGGCGAAGTAGACCGCCATGTAGAGGGGGTGGTCCCCGGTGGTGAAGTACTTGCCCAGGAAGCTGGACACCGGGTTGTCCTGGTTGGGGTCGAACTGGGTGGCGAGCGCCGGCAGGTACAGCAGGCTCGAGGCGAAGATGACCGGGATGATGCCGGCCTGGTTCACCTTGAGCGGGATGTACGTCGACGAGCCGCCGTACATCTTGCGACCCACCATCCGACGGGCGTACTGCACGGGGATCCGCCGCTGGCCCTGCTCCATGAAGATGACAACGGCGATGATCACGAAGCCGATGAGGATGACCATGCCGAAGACGGCCCAGCCACGGTCCTGGCGCAGCGCCCACAGCGTCGCGGGGAACGTCGCGACGACCTGGGTGAAGATCAGGATCGACATGCCGTTGCCGATGCCGCGGTCGGTGATGAGCTCGCCGAACCACATGATGATCGCGGTGCCGGCGGTCATCGTGATGACCATGATGAGCATCGTCGCGATGCCCTCGTCGTAGAGCAGCGGCAGCGCGCAGCCCTGGATCAGCTGGTCGGCGCGCGCGAGGGCCACGATGCCCGTGGCCTGCAGGATCGCGAGCGCCAGGGTGAGGTAGCGGGTGTACTGCGTGATCTTGGTCTGGCCGGCCTGACCCTCCTTCTTCAGGGTCTCCAGCCGGGGGATCACGACCACCAGCAGCTGCAGGATGATGCTCGCGGTGATGTAGGGCATGATCCCCAGCGCGAAGACCGTCAGCTGCAGCAGCGCTCCGCCGGAGAACAGGTTGATCAAGCCGTAGATGCCGTCGTTCTGCACCTGCGCGACACAGTCCTGCACGTTGGCGACGTTCACGCCGGGTGCGGGGAGCTGGGAGCCGAGACGGAAGATGACGATGATCCCGAGCACGAACAGCAGCTTGCGTCGCAGGTCCGGCGTGCGGAACGCGTTGACGAATGCGCCTAGCACCAAGTCCTCATTTCCTGTGTCTGCCACCGAGGGCGATCTGCCTCGCGCGACGGGTCCCTCGACCCACGGCGGCACGCCTCGGAGAGCCTAACAGGGGCCCCGGCTCCGGTCGGTCGCTTGGTGCGACGTCGGTGCCAGGGCCCCTGTCTCGAGCGTGGAGTCACCTCACAGCTGGGTGATGGAGCCGCCCGCTGCCTCGACCTTCTGCTTGGCCGACGCCGAGAAGGCGTGGGCGCTGAGCTGGACGGCCGTGCTGATCTCGCCGGTGCCGAGCACCTTGACGGGCTGGCCGGCGCGGACCGCACCGCGCGCGGCGAGGTCCTCGACGCCGACGGTGCCGCCCTCGGGGAACAGCTCCGAGACGCGGTCGAGGTTGACGACCTGGAAGGTCACCTTGAAGGGGTTCTTGAAGCCCTTGAGCTTCGGCAGACGCATGTGCAGCGGCATCTGCCCACCCTCGAAGGCGGCCGGGACCTGGTTGCGGGCCTTCGTGCCCTTCGTGCCTCGTCCGGCCGTCTTGCCCTTGCTGGCCTCGCCTCGACCCACGCGGGTCTTGGCGGTCTTGGCGCCCGGTGCGGGGCGCAGGTGGTGCACCTTGAGTGCCATGTCAGTCGACCTCCTCGACGACGACGAGGTGACGCACGGTCTGCACCATGCCCCGGACCTCGGGTCGGTCCTCCTTGACGACGACGTGCCCGATCCGCTTGAGACCCAGCGACCGCAGCGTGTCGATCTGGTTCCTCTTGCAGCCGATCGTGGAACGCGTCTGCGTGACCTTGAGACTCTTCGCGTTGTCCGCCATCAGGAGGTCACCTCCGCACGGGCGCGCAGCAGCGCGGCCGGGGCGACGTCCTCCACGGGCAGACCGCGGCGCGCGGCCACGGCCTCGGGCTCCTCGAGACCCTTGAGGGCCTCGACGGTCGCGTGGACGATGTTGATCTGGTTCGACGAGCCGAGCGACTTGCTCAGCACGTCGTGAATGCCGGCGCATTCCAGCACGGCGCGCACCGGACCACCGGCGATGACACCGGTACCGGGAGCAGCCGGGCGGAGCAGCACGACGCCCGCGGCCTTCTCACCCTGCACGGGGTGCGGGATGGTGCCCTGGACGCGCGGCACGCGGAAGAAGGCCTTCTTGGCCTCCTCCACGCCCTTGGCGATGGCGGCCGGAACCTCCTTGGCCTTGCCGTAGCCGACGCCGACCGTGCCGTCGCCGTCGCCGACGATGACCAGGGCGGTGAAGCTGAAGCGACGACCACCCTTGACCACCTTGGCGACGCGGTTGATCGCGACGACACGCTCGAGGTAGGCGGTCTTGTCTGCAGCCTGGCCGCCGCGACGGTCGTCGCGGTTGCCGCGACGCTCGCCTCCGGCACCCGTACGGCGCTGGGGTCCGCTCATGTCGAGTTCCCTTCTCTCACTAACAGTCTGTGTGGTCGTGCGCGATCAGAACGCGAGCCCGCCCTCGCGGGCGCCGTCCGCGAGGGCCGCGACGCGACCGTGGTACTTGTTGCCGGCGCGGTCGAAGACCACGCCCTCGACACCGGCCGCCTTGGCCCGCTCGGCGAGGAGCTCGCCGACGCGCTTGGCCTTCTCGGTCTTGTCACCGGTGGCGGCCCGCAGGTCCGCCTCCATGGTGCTGGCCGAGGCCAGGGTCTTGCCGACCGAGTCGTCGACGACCTGCGCACCGATGTGGCGCGCGGAGCGGGTGACGACGAGGCGGGGACGCTCGGTCGAGCCGGTGATGCGCTTGCGACCACGGACCTGGCGACGCAGCCGCGACGCGGTGCGCCCGGCGGTGTGCTTGCCCTGCTTGAGTGCGATGGCCATGGTTACTTACCAGCCTTTCCGACCTTGCGGCGGACGACCTCGCCCGCGTAGCGGACACCCTTGCCCTTGTACGGCTCGGGCTTCCGCAGCTTGCGGATGTTCGCGGCCACCTCACCGACGAGCTGCTTGTCGATGCCGGCGACCGAGAGCTTGGTGGGGCCCTCGACGCCGAAGGTGATGCCCTCGGGGGCGTCGAAGATGATGGGGTGCGAGTAGCCGAGCTGGAACTCCAGCTGGGTCGGCCCCTTGGACAGGACGCGGTAACCCACGCCCACGATCTCGAGCTTCTTCTCGTAGCCCTGGGTCACGCCGGTGACCATGTTGGCGATGAGGGTCCGGGTCAGCCCGTGCAGCGAGCGCGACTGACGCTCGTCGTTGGGACGGACCACGGCGATCTCGCCGTCGTCGTTGCGGTCGACCGTGATGGGCTCGGCGACGGTGTGGCTCAGGGTGCCCTTGGGGCCCTTGACCGTCACCACGCTGCTGTCGAGGGTGACCTCGACGCCCGACGGGACCGGGATGGGGAGCTTGCCAATGCGCGACATGCTGTGTGTCTCCTCTACGTCTCTCGTCCGGCCCGGATCACCAGACGTAGGCGAGGACTTCTCCGCCCACGCCCTTCTGGTTGGCCTTGCGGTCGGTCAGGAGACCCTGGCTGGTGGAGATGATGGCGACGCCGAGCCCGCCGAGGACCTTCGGGAGGCCGGTGGACTTGGCGTAGACACGCAGGCCGGGCTTGCTGATGCGGCGCAGGCCGGCGATCGAACGCTCGCGGTTCTGGCCGTACTTCAGCGTGACCGTGAGCGTCTTGCCCACGGCGCCCTCGGGCGCGTCCTCGACGGAGTAGGAGGTGATGTAGCCCTCCTGCTTGAGGATCTCGGCGACCCCCACCTTGAGCTTGCTGTGCGGCATCACCACGGCGTCGTGGTACGCCTGGTTGGCATTGCGCAGACGGGTCAGCATGTCTGCGATCGGGTCAGTCATCGTCATGGCCGTGAGGCCCTTTCTCGTCGTGGTTTCGACTCCGTCAGGAGCCGACCTTCAACGTTCTCTCGAGTGATGGAGGTGGAACGGGGGTGGGTCACCAGGAGCTCTTGGTGACACCGGGCAGCTCGCCGCGGTGCGCCATCTCCCGCAGGCAGATCCGGCAGAGGCCGAACTTGCGGTAGACGGCCTTGGGGCGACCGCAGCGCTGGCAGCGCGTGTAGCCCCGGACGGCGAACTTCGGCTTGCGAGCCGCCTTGACCTTGAGTGCTGTCTTGGCCATCGCTGTCAGTTCTCCTTGAAGGGGAAGCCGAGCTGCTTGAGCAGCGCGCGTCCCTCGTCGTCGCTGGTCGCGGTGGTCACGACCGTGATGTCCATGCCGCGGGAGCGGTCGATCCTGTCCTGGTTGATCTCGTGGAACATGACCTGCTCGGTGAGACCGAAGGTGTAGTTGCCACGGCCGTCGAACTGACGGTCCGACAGACCACGGAAGTCACGGATGCGGGGCAGCGCCAGCGTGAGCAGGCGGTCCAGGAACTCCCACATGCGGTCGCCGCGCAGCGTGACGTGCGCACCGATCGGCATGCCCTCGCGCAGCTTGAACTGCGCGATCGACTTGCGGGCCTTGGTGACCTGCGGCTTCTGGCCGGTGATCGCGGTGAGGTCGGCGACCGCACCGTCGATCAGCTTCGAGTCGCGGGCCGCCTCGCCGACGCCCATGTTGACCACGATCTTGGTCAGGCCGGGCACCTGCATGACGTTGGCGTAGCCGAACTGCTCGTGCAGCGCGGGGAGGATCTCCTCGCGGTACCGCGCCTTGAGGCGCGGCGGCACGGTGGTCGTCTCGTTGTCGGTGGCGGTCATCAGATCTCCTCGCCGGTGGAGCGCGAGACGCGGACGCTGCGCTCAGCGGTGTACGTCGAGCCGTCGGGGCGACGCTTCTCCGAGGACACCCGCTTGAAGCCGACACGCGTGGTGCCGTCCTTCTCGACGAGCATCACGTTGGAGACGTGCACGGCGGCCTCCTGCGTGATGATGCCCCCGGTGTTGCCGGCGCGGCCGCCCTGCTGGATCGCCTTGGTGTGACGCTTGACGAGGTTGACGCCCTCGACGATCACACGGTCGGCCTCACGCAGCACGGAGATGACCTTGCCCTGCTTGCCCTTGTCGGCTCCGGCGATCACCTTGACGGTGTCGCCCTTCTTGATGTTCACGGTCTTCTTCTTCGCGTTGGCCATGCTCACAGCACCTCCGGGGCGAGCGAGATGATCTTCATGAAGCGCTTGTCGCGCAGCTCGCGCCCGACGGGGCCGAAGATGCGCGTTCCGCGCGGCTCGCCGTCGTTCTTGAGGATCACCGCAGCGTTCTCGTCGAAGCGGATGTAGGAACCGTCGGGACGGCGCCGCTCCTTGACGGTGCGGACGATGACCGCCTTGACGACGTCGCCCTTCTTGACGTTTCCGCCCGGGATGGCGTCCTTGACGGTGGCGACGATGGTGTCACCGATCCCGGCGTACCGACGGCCTGACCCACCGAGCACCCGGATGCAGAGGATCTCCTTCGCACCGGTGTTGTCGGCGACCTTCAGCCGCGACTCCTGCTGAATCACTGTCTTCTCCTGGTCTCACTGGTTCTCGGCTCCGTGAAGAGCGAGCCTGGTGGAACTCTGGTCTGTCGGGCCCCTGCGGGGCCCGGCGTGGTTACTTGGCCTTCTCCAGCACACCGACGACGCGCCAGCGCTTGGTGGCGGACAGCGGACGGGTCTCCATGATCTGGACCCGGTCGCCGACGCCACACTCGTTGGTCTCGTCGTGCGCCTTCAGCTTGCTGGTGCGCCGCAGGACCTTGCCGTAGAGCGCGTGCTTGACGCGGTCCTCGACGAGGACGACCACGGTCTTGTCCATCTTGTCGCTGACGACCAGGCCCTGGCGCACCTTGCGGGGCGCCCGCTCCTCGTTCGTTGCGGTCACGTTGCTGTCCTGACTCATGAGTCACCGTCCTGGTTCGGGTTCTGACGGATCCCGAGCTCCCGCTCACGCACCACGGTGTAGATGCGGGCGATGTCGCGCTTGACCGACCGGAGCCGGCCGTGGCTGTCCAGCTGGCCGGTGGCCGACTGGAAGCGGAGGTTGAACAGCTCCTCCTTGGCCTCGCGCAGCTTGGTCTCGAGATCAGCGTTGGTCATCTCGTCGAGCTCGTGGGCCTTGCTCACCTGGCTAGCCATCAGAACTCACCTGCCTCACGGGTGACGAAGCGGCACTTCATGGGGAGCTTGTGCATCGCGCGGCGCATCGCCTCACGGGCGACGTCCTCCTCGACGCCGGCCAGCTCGAACATGACGCGACCGGGCTTGACGTTCGCGATCCACCACTCGGGCGAGCCCTTGCCGGAACCCATGCGGGTCTCGGCGGGCTTCTTGGTCAGCGGGCGGTCCGGGTAGATGTTGATCCAGACCTTTCCGCCGCGCTTGATGTGGCGGGTCATGGCGATACGGGCCGACTCGATCTGTCGGTTGGTCACGTAGTGACCCTCGACCGCCTGGATGCCGAAGTCGCCGAAGGACAGCGTGGTGCCGCCCTTCGCCGCACCTCGGCGGTTCGGGTGGTGCTGCTTGCGGTGCTTGACCCTGCGGGGCATCAACATGGCTCAGGCCTCCCCGGTGCTCGGGCTCGCGGTGGACGACTCCGCGCCGGCCGGAGCCGCAGCGGTGGCCGTCTCGGGAGCGGACTCGGCGGGCGCGTCGGAGCGGGCCGAGCGCGTGGGGCGCTCGGCGCGGGTGCCGCGGCTGGGACGCTCGCCGCCCCGGCTGGGACGCCCGCGACCCGGAGCACCGGCGCGCGCGGCCGCTTGGGCCTCACGCTCGGCGCGGGTCCCGGCGACCTCGCCCTTGTAGATCCAGACCTTCACGCCGATGCGGCCGAAGGTCGTCTTGGCCTCGTAGAAGCCGTAGTCGATGTCGGCGCGCAGCGTGTGCAGCGGGACGCGACCCTCGCGGTAGAACTCCGAGCGCGACATCTCCGCGCCACCGAGACGGCCGGAGCACTGGATGCGGACACCCTTGGCGCCCGAGCGCATCGAGGTCTGCATCGCCTTGCGCATGGCGCGACGGAACGCGACACGGCCGGCGAGCTGCTCGGCGACACCCTGGGCGACGAGCTGGGCGTCGACCTCGGGGTTCTTGACCTCGAGGATGTTCAGCTGCACCTGCTTGCCGGTGAGCTTCTCGAGCTCGCCACGGATGCGGTCGGCCTCGGCGCCACGGCGACCGATGACGATGCCCGGACGCGCGGTGTGGATGTCCACCCGCACACGGTCACGGGTGCGCTCGATCTCGACCTTGGAGATGCCGGCCCGCTCCATGCCCTTGCTGAGCAGCTTGCGGATGGCCACGTCCTCGCCGACGTAGCTCTTGTAGAGCTTGTCGGCGTACCAGCGGCTGCGGTGGTCGGTGGAGATGCCGAGGCGGAACCCGTTGGGGTTGATCTTCTGACCCATCAGGCCTTCCGTCCCTTCTTGTTCGTGGTCGTGGTCTGCGCGACGACGCGCGGCGTGACCACCAGCGTGATGTGGCTGGTCCGCTTGTTGATGCGCGACGCCCGGCCCTGGGCGCGTGCGCGCCAGCGCTTCATCGTCGGGCCCTCGTCGACCATCGCCTTGCTGACCACGAGCGTGCTCGCGTCCAGGCCCTCGGTCGTCTCCGCGTTGGAGACCGCGCTCGCCAGGACCTTGTAGACGGTCTCGGCAGCGGCCTGCGGGGCGAACTGGAGGGTGTTCAGCGCGTCCTCGACGCCCATCCCACGGACCAGGTCGACCACGCGACGGGCCTTCAGGGGCGTGATCCGCACGAAACGTGCGCTCGCGAAGGCACCGGGCTCGTCACCCAGCAGGCTCTCGCGGCGCGCGCTCACCTGCTTGCGCTCCATAGTGCTCATGTCTCTCGTCTCCGTCTCGTCCCCGCGATCAGCGGCGACGGCTCTTCCGGTCGTCCTTGACGTGCCCGCGGTAGGTGCGGGTCGGGGCGAACTCGCCCAGCTTGTGACCGACCATCGAGTCGCTCACGAAGACCGGGACGTGCTTGCGGCCGTCGTGCACCGCGATGGTGTGGCCGATCATCTCGGGCACGATCATCGAGCGCCGCGACCACGTCTTGATGACGTTGTGCGTGCCCTTCTCGTTCTGGTTCTCCACCTTCTTCATGAGGTGGCCGTCCACGAAGGGACCCTTCTTCAGGCTGCGAGGCATGTGTCTTCAGTCCTTATCGACGCTTGCCGGACTTGCGGCGGCGGATGATCTGGGCGTCGGAGGCCTTGCGCTTGCGCGTGCGGCCCTCCGGCTGGCCCCAGGGGGACACCGGGTGACGTCCACCCGAGGTCTTGCCCTCTCCACCACCGTGGGGGTGGTCGACCGGGTTCATGACGACACCGCGGACGGTCGGGCGCTTGCCCTTCCAGCGCATGCGGCCGGCCTTGCCCCAGTTGATGTTCGACTGCTCGGCGTTGCCGACCTCGCCGATCGTCGCGCGGCAGCGGACGTCGACGAAGCGCATCTCGCCCGAGGGCATGCGCAGCGTCGCGCGGCTGCCCTCACGGGCGACCAGCTGGGCCGAGATGCCGGCCGAACGGGCGATCTTGGCGCCACCGCCGGGGCGGAGCTCCACGCAGTGGATGGTCGTGCCCACGGGGATGTTGCGCAGCGGCAGGTTGTTGCCCGGCTTGATGTCGGCGCGGACGCCGGCCTCCACCGTCATGCCCTGCACGAGGTCGCGCGGGGCGATGATGTAGCGCTTCTCGCCGTCGGCGAAGTGCAGCAGCGCGATGCGCGCGGTGCGGTTCGGGTCGTACTCGATGTGAGCGACCTTGGCCGGCACGCCGTCCTTGTCGTAACGACGGAAGTCGATGACGCGGTAGGCCCGCTTGTGGCCGCCACCCTGGTGACGCGTGGTGATGCGTCCCTGGTTGTTGCGGCCGCCCTTCTTGGGCAGCGGACGGGTCAGCGACTTCTCCGGCGTGGTCCTGGTGACCTCGACGAAGTCGGCGACCGACGAGCCACGACGGCCCGGGGTGGTCGGCTTGTACTTGCGGATAGCCATGAGTCTGTGTCCTCGTTAACGATTCTCGGGGCCGGTCAGGAGACCGGTCCTCCGAAGATGTCGATGCGCTGACCCTCGGCGAGGCTGACGATCGCCCGCTTGGTGTCGGCACGCTTGCCCAGGCCGTTGCGGGTGCGCCGCGTCTTGCCCGACCGGTTGAGCGTGTTCACCGAGGTGACCTTCACGTTGAAGATCTTCTCGACCGCGATCTTGATCTCGGTCTTGTTCGCGTCCGGGTGCACCACGAAGGTGTACTTGTTGACGTCGAGCAGGCCGTAGCTCTTCTCGCTGACGACCGGCGCGATGAGCACGTCGCGGTGGTCCTTGTGGAAGGTGCTCACTGCTGGGCCTCCTCGGAGGTAGCGACGGCCTTGACCGACTTGCCGGTCGACGGGCCCGCCACGAACGCCTCGTAGGCGCCCTGGGTGAAGACCACGTCGTCGGCGACGAGGACGTCGTAGGTGTTGAGCTGGTCGACGGCGATCAGGTGCACGCCGGACTCGTTGCGCAGCGACAGCCAGGTGAGGTTGTCGCCCCGCTCGAGCACGACCAGCGCGCGACGCTTCTCGACCAGTCCGGTCAGGGACGCCAGCGCCGTACGCGTCGAGGGCTTGTCACCGTCGATCAGGCCGTCGACGACGTGCACACGACCCGAGCGCGCCCGGTCGGACAGGGCACCGCGCAGGGCGGCGGCCTTCATCTTCTTGGGCGTGCGCTGGCTGTAGTCGCGCGGCTGCGGGCCGTGGACGACGCCACCACCGGCGAACTGGGGAGCGCGGACCGAGCCCTGGCGGGCGCGGCCGGTGCCCTTCTGCTTGTGGGGCTTGCGACCACCGCCGCGGACCTCGCCGCGGGTCTTGGTCGCGTGCGTGCCCTGACGGGCCGCGGCCTGCTGGGCCACGACGACCTGGTGGATCAGGGGGATGTTGACCTGGACGTCGAAGATCTCGGCCGGCAGGTCGACCTTCACGAGGTTCGCGGTCACTGGGCACCACCCTTCTTGGTCGCCGAGCGCAGGACGATCACGCCGCCCTTGGGGCCGGGGACGGCACCCTTGAGCAGCACGAGGCCCTTCTCGGCATCGACGGCGTGGACGACGACGTTCTGCGTCGTGACGGTCTCGCCACCCATGCGACCCGCCATGCGCAGGCCCTTGAAGACCCGGCCGGGGGTGGCGCAGGCACCGATGGAACCGGGCTTGCGGTGGTTGCGGTGAGCACCGTGCGAGGCCGAGACACCGGCGAAGCCGTGACGCTTCATGACACCGGCGAAGCCCTTGCCCTTGCTCGTCCCGGTGACGTCGAGGACGTCGCCGGCGGCGAAGGTGTCGGCCGCGAGCTCCTGGCCCACGGTGTACGACGCGGCGTCCGCGGTGCGGATCTCGATCAGGTGGCGGCGCGGCGTGACACCGGCGGCGGAGAAGTGACCGGCGCGCGGCTTGTTGACCTTGCGCCCGTCGATCTCGCCGAAGCCGATCTGCACGGCGTTGTAGCCGTCCTTCTCGGGACCGCGCACCTGCGTCACGACGTTGGTGCCGGCCGCGACGACGGTGACCGGGACGACGCGGTTGCTGTCGTCCCAGGTCTGGGTCATGCCGAGCTTGGTGCCCACCAGACCCTTGACGTTTCGTTCCATAGTCATATCGCGATCCTCAGAGCTTGATCTCGATGTCGACACCGGCCGGGAGGTCGAGACGCATGAGCGAGTCGACGGTCTTCGGCGTGGGGTCGATGATGTCGATCAGCCGCTTGTGCGTGCGCATCTCGAAGTGCTCGCGGCTGTCCTTGTACTTGTGGGGGGAGCGGATGACGCAGAAGACGTTCTTCTCCGTGGGGAGCGGCACGGGGCCGGCCACCTTCGCGCCCGTCCGGGTCACCGTGTCGACGATCTTCCGCGCCGAGGTGTCGATCACCTCGTGGTCATAGGCCTTGAGCCTGATGCGGATCTTCTGTCCCGCCATCAGCCATCCTTCTTCCTCGTCGTGGAGCGCCCCCCCTCCGCCGACCCCCGCGGTCGGGCGTGTCGCGCCTTCGAGGCACACACGGAGACCGACCTGTTGTTGCGGGAGTCATGGGCGTTGGCACCCGACTCGACGTCGGGATGAGCAGGGGTCTCACGGTGCGGCGCGGGCACGACGAAGGCTCAGCGCTCAGAAACACCGATTCACCAGTCAATGTGCTCGCACCCCGGCGACCCCGCCGGAGCAACCTGACTATCTTGACAGAGGCGTGGGGACAGGGCAAATCCGCCCGGATCTGGGCCCTGAGCGGCCTCCGCGCCCGGCTCCCCAATCGCCCGAACTTCCAGTCCGACCTGCGGCGATGTGGACATGCGGGCGACTTCGTCTCAGCATGTGACCTGCGTTACATCATCGTTACGCCGGGTCCTTGACGAGTGGCCCCCTACCCCACTTGCATCATCTGCAACGAGTGGCCGACGTGTGCGCCCGCTCGCTGACCCACTTCACGATGAAAGGCAAGGCATGAGAACACCTCAAGCTCGCCGCGGCATTGCGTCGGCGGCAGTGCTGGTCCTGACCGGCGTGGGCCTCGCGGCTTGCGGCGGCGGCAGCAGCGAAGGCGGGGGTGAGGCGCAGTCCGCGGGCGGCACCTCCCCCGGCGAGGGCAACCCCGACTGCGAGCAGCTCACCCAGTTCGGTGACCTGACCGGCGAGGAGGTCAGCGTCTACACCTCGATCGTCGCTCCCGAGGACGCCTCGCACAAGGAGACGTACAAGACGTTCAAGGAGTGCACGGGCGCGGACGTCGCCTACGAGGGCTCCAAGGAGTTCGAGGCCCAGCTCGTGGTGCGCGTGCGCTCGGGCAACCCGCCGGACGTCGCGTTCGTCCCGCAGCCCGGACTCCTCAAGACGCTGGTGACCGACACCGGGAAGGTCGTCGCGGCCCCGCAGCCCGTCGAGGACAACGTCGACGAGTTCTTCGGCGAGGACTGGAAGGTCTACGGCACGGTCGACGACACGTTCTACGCCGCTCCCCTGGGCGCCAACGTGAAGTCGTTCGTCTGGTACTCCCCGAAGATGTTCAAGGAGAACGGCTGGGAGATCCCGGAGACCTGGGACGACATGCTCGCGCTCTCCGACGAGATCGCCGGCACCGGCATCAAGCCCTGGTGCGCCGGCATCGGCTCCGGTGACGCCACCGGCTGGGTCGTCACCGACTGGCTCGAGGACGCCGTCCTGCGCGACGCCGGCCCCGACGCCTACGACCAGTGGGTCAACCACGAGATCCCCTTCAACGACCCGCAGGTCGTGGAGTCGCTGGACCGGGTCGGCGGCATCCTCAAGAACGAGGAGTACGTCAACGGCGGCATCGGCGACGTGAAGTCCATCGCGACCACGGAGTTCACCGACGGCGGACTGCCGATCCTCGACGGCGACTGCGCCCTGCACCGCCAGGCCAGCTTCTACGCGGCCAACTGGCCCGAGGGCACGGACGTCTCCGAGAACGGTGACGCCTTCGCCTTCTACCTGCCGACCACCAACGAGGAGTTCGGCCAGCCCGTCCTCGGTGGTGGCGAGTTCGTCGCGGCGTTCAACGACGAGCCGGTCACCCAGGCGTTCCAGACCTACCTCTCGAGCGACGTCTGGGCCAACGAGAAAGCCATCGCCACCACCGGCGGCGGCTGGGTCAGCGCCAACACCGGTCTGGATGTGAAGAACCTGGCCTCGCCGGTCGACCAGCTGTCCGGCGAGATCCTGCAGGACCCCGAGGCGGTCTTCCGCTTCGACGGTTCCGACCAGATGCCGGGCGCAGTCGGAGCGGGCTCGTTCTGGTCCGAGAGCACGGCCTGGATCACGGGTCAGAGCACCCAGGACACCCTCGACAAGATCGAGGACTCCTGGCCGTCCTCCTGACGACCACAGGTGGGGGCCTCCGCTCCGGAGGCCCCCACCTGCACCTCTGCACGACCCGTCCACGTGTGCGTCGCCCGGAGCCCCGGAGGAGGCCCCCATGACAACTCCTGAGAAATTCATCCAGCTCGCCATCGTCATCGCCCTGTTCATCGGCGTGATGACCGCTCTGCTCGTCCTGACCTCGAAGACGCAGAGCAGGCGCGGGGAGCTCTTCCAGTCGCTCGCCTTCGTGCTGCCGGCCGTGCTCATGATCGCGCTCGGCCTGCTCTACCCCGCGATCAGGACCATCATCCAGTCCTTCCAGGACACCGCCTCGATCAACTTCGTGGGCCTGGAGAACTACAAGACCGTCTTCACCAGCGACGACCAGATCCTGGTGCTGCGCAACACGGCGGTGTGGGTCATCCTGACCCCGATCGCGGCGACCTTCATCGGTCTGATCTACGCGATCCTCATCGACCGCTCCCGCTTCGAGAAGTTCGCCAAGGCGCTGATCTTCCTGCCGATGGCGATCTCGCTGGTCGGCGCCTCGGTCATCTGGCGCTTCGTCTACGACTACCGCGCGGCCGAGCAGACCCAGATCGGCCTGCTCAACCAGATCCTCAAGACCCTCGGCATGGACACCTACCGGTTCCTGCTCGAGCCACCGTGGAACACCGTGTTCCTGGTCGTCATCCTGATCTGGGTGCAGGCAGGCTTCGCGATGACGATCCTGTCGGCCGCCATCAAGGCCATCCCCGACGACATGCTCGAGGCCGCTCGCCTCGACGGCGTCAGCGGGCTGAAGATGTTCCGCTACATCACCGTGCCGAGCATCCGTCCCTCGCTGATCGTGGTGCTGACCACGATCTCGATCACCACCCTGAAGGTCTTCGACATCGTCCGGACCGCGACCGGTGGTCAGTTCGACACCAGCGTGGTGGCCTACGAGTTCTACGTGCAGAGCTTCCGCTCGTTCAACAACGGGCTCGGGGCCGCTCTGGCCACGTTGCTGTTCATCCTCGTGATGCCGATCGTCATCTACAACGTGCGCCAGCTGCGAAAGGTGGAGGCCCGATGAGCACCAGCACCCCTCCGAGCATCGACGTCGGCGCCGAGACCGCTGAGAAGCCCTCCCGGGCCGCGGCCGCGAAGCAGAAGCTGTCGTCCCCGTGGGCGTCGTTGTTCGCCATCGTCATCGCGATCCTCTGGACGATCCCCACCCTGGGGCTCTTCATCAGCTCCTTCCGGCCGGAGTCCTCGGTCAAGGGCAGCGGCTGGTGGACGTGGTTCACCGACCCCGAGTTCACGATGTCGAACTACGACGCCGTGCTCAACGGTGGCGACACCAACCTGGCAACGTACTTCGTCAACACGATCGTGATCACGATCCCGGCGGTCGTCATCCCGATCAGCATCGCGGTGCTGGCGGCGTACGCCTTCGCATGGATGAAGTTCCCCTTCCGCGACGGCCTGTTCGTGGCTGTCTTCGCCATGCAGATCGTGCCGATCCAGGTCACGATGATCCCGCTGCTCACCCTCTACGTGAACCCGGGCGGGGCGCTGGGGCTGGAGGACGGGTCGATCCCGTCGCTCGCGGGGCCGGACGCCTTCGGCGGCGGCTTCTACACGATCTGGCTCTCGCACGCGATCTTCGCGCTCCCGCTCGCGATCTACCTCCTGCACAACTTCATGAAGGAGATCCCGGGCGAGCTGATCGAGGCGGCGTTCGTCGACGGCGCCGGGCACGCCCAGGTGTTCACGAAGATCATGCTGCCGCTGATGACACCGGCCATCGCCGCCTTCGGCATCTTCCAGTTCCTCTGGGTCTGGAACGACCTGCTCGTGGCCCTGGTGTTCGGTGGCGGCAACCTGGACGTCTCGCCGCTGACCGTGCGGCTGGCCGAGCTGTCCGGCTCGCGGGGGGCGGACTGGCACCTGCTGTCGGCCGGCGCCTTCGTCTCGCTGATCGTGCCGCTCATCGTGTTCCTCAGCCTGCAACGCTTCTTCGTGCGAGGTCTCCTCGCCGGCAGCGTGAAGGGCTAGCGCGAGCCGCACGCACGACGGCCCGCCACCCCTCGGGTGGCGGGCCGTCCTGCGTCCGGGGTCGTGCCCGCGGTCAGCGGTGGCGCGCGACGTGGTCGGCGTAGAAGTCGAAGGACGCCTTCGGGGTGCGGTCCTGGGTCTCGGGGTCGATGTGGACGAGCCCGAACGTCTTCGTGTAGCCCTCGGCCCACTCGAAGTTGTCCAGCAGCGTCCAGCACACGTAGCCCCGGACGTCCGCTCCCTGCTCGCGCGCCCGCTCGAGCGCGGCCAGGTGGTCGCGCAGGTAGGTGATGCGGTCCTGGTCGTCGACCCGGCAGTCGTCGGCCACCGCGTCGACGCAGGCCGCGCCGTTCTCGGTCACCAGCAGCGGCAGGCCCGTCCGCTCGTGGGTGGCCACGAGCAGCTCGGTCAGCGCGCGGTCGTCGGTCTCCCAGCCGATGTCGGTCAGCGGACCGCGCGGGCGGAAGGTGAGACCCTCGACCCCGGGGTACGCCGCCGCCGCGCCGGCGTCGACCTCGCCCTCGTCCAGCACGTCGGGCCGGTCGGGGGTGTAGTAGTTGACCCCGATCCAGTCCGCCGATCCCCGGATCAGGTCGAGGTCGCCCTCACGCACCACGTCGGGGTCCGCCAGCTCGGGCGCGATCGCCCGCAGCCGCTCGTCGTACGCACCGTCGACCAGGGGGTCGATCCAGACTCGATTGCGGATGGCGTCGACGCCGTCGGCGACGTCGGCCGCCTCCGGTCGCTCGGGCCACACGGTGTTGAGGTTGTGGACGATGCCGACGTCGCCGGCCCCGGCCTCGCGCATCCGGTGCGCGGCCAGGGCGTGCCCCAGGTTGAGGTGGTGCGCCGCGACCAGCGCCCGAGTGCCCTCGGTGCGTCCCGGGGCGTGCACGCCGGCGGCGTAGCCGAGCAGGGCCGCGCACCAGGGCTCGTTGTGGGTGGCCCACAGCCCGACCCGGTCCGCGAGGCGCTCGGTGACCACCATCGCGTAGTCGGCGAAGGCCTCGGCGGTGTCGCGGTTGAGCCAGCCGCCGCGACTCTCCAGGGCCTGCGGGAGGTCCCAGTGGTACAGGGTGACCATCGGGGTGATCCCGCGCTCCAGGAGGCCGTCCACGACCCGGTCGTAGTAGTCCAGGCCGCGGCCCTCGACGTTCCCGACGCCCTGCGGCACGACGCGCGGCCAGGCGACGGAGAACCGGTAGGCGTCCACCCCGAGGCGATCGAGCAGCGCGAGGTCCTCGTCGAGCCGGTGGTAGGAGTCGCACGCCACCGAGCCGTCCTTGCCGTCACGGACGGTGCCCGGCAGCGCGGCGAAGGTGTCCCAGATCGACGGCCCCCGTCCGTCGGCGGTGGTCGCCCCCTCCACCTGGTAGGAGGCCGTGGCCGTGCCCCAGAGGAAGGTCTGCGCGTCAGGGAGCCCCGTGGGCGGTCGAGAGGTCACCCGGTCACGCTATCGCCCGGGTCCAGCGCGGCCACTACGGTGACGACATGCCCACGGCGCCCGATCGAGACCGGTTGACCTCCCTCCTGCGCTCGGAGCAGGAGCGCTTCGTGCGCGACCATCCTCGCTCGCGCGAGCTGGCCGACCGGGCCGCCGGCAGCCTGCTGGCCGGCGTGCCGATGCCGTGGATGACCCGGTGGCCCGGCGCCTTCCCGGTCTTCGTGGAGTCCGCCGAGGGCGCCGGCTTCGTCGACGTCGACGGTCACACCTACGTCGACCTGTGCCTGGGCGACACCGGGGCGATGACGGGGCACACGCTGCCTGCCGTGGCCGAGGCACTCACCGCCCAGGCCCGCCGCGGTCTGACCACCATGCTGCCCAGCGAGGACGCCGCCTGGGTCGGCGAGGAGCTGACCCGCCGCTTCGGCCTGCCCCTGTGGCAGCTCGCGATGACCGCCACCGACGCCAACCGCTTCGTCCTGCGCTTCGCGCGCATGATCACCGGCCGGCCCAAGGTCGCAGTCATGGACTGGTGCTACCACGGCACCGTCGACGAGACCCTGGCCGTGCTCGACGGCGACCGGGTCGTGGCGCGTCCGGGAGCGATGGGCCCGCAGGTGGACGTCGCCCTCACCACCCGGGTGGTGCCCTTCAACGACGTCGCCGCGCTGGACGCCGCGCTGGCGCACGGAGACGTGGCCTGCCTGCTGATGGAGCCGGCCCTGACCAACATCGGCATCGTGCTGCCGGACGAGGGCTACCTCGACGCCGTCCGCGAGGTCACCCGGCGCCACGGCGTCCTGCTGGTGATGGACGAGACCCACACCCTCTGCGCCGGCCCCGGAGGGGCGACCCGGGCCTGGGGCCTGGACCCGGACCTGCTGGTCGTGGGCAAGCCCATCGGCGGCGGCGTCCCGGTGGCGGCGTACGGCATGAGCGCGGACGTCGGCGCCCGCGTGGATCCCTACCTGCGCGGCCACGAGGCCGACGTCGGCGGGGTCGGCGGCACCCTCACCGGCAGCGCCCTGGCGCTGGCCGCCACCCGGGCCACGCTGTCGCACGCCCTGCGCGAGGAGGACTTCGCGGTCGCGGTGCCGCTGGCGGAGCGTTTCGCCGCCGGGGTCGCGGGCGTGATCGAGGAGGCCGGGCTGCCCTGGCACGTCCAGCGGCTCGGCTGCCGGGCGGAGTACTGGTTCTGCCCGCCTCCGCGCACCGGTGCCGACGCGGCCGCCGCCGTCGACGACGAGCTGGAGGAGCTCATGCACCTGTGGGCCCTCAACCGCGGCGTGCTGCTCACCCCGTTCCACAACATGGCGCTGTTCTCGCCGGCCCACACCGTCGCCGACGTCGACCGGCACACCGAGGTCTTCGCCGGGGCCGTGGAGGCGCTGCTCGACCGCTGACCGCGTGACCGCGTGACCGCGTGACCGCGTGACGCCTGTCCGGTCCAGCCGGCACGGACCGGCACGGATCCGCAACGATCCGGCGCAAACCGCTTGCCGGGTCGGGGCCGGCGTCCTAGCGTCACGTCATGGGCGAGCTCATCTCCGCCGTCCTGGTCTTCGGGACGGCCGCGGCGGCGTGGACCGTCGTGCTGCGCGGGACCGAGCGCATCTGGTTCCCCCGCACGCTGCGCCGCGCGGACCGCCTGCTGCTGCGCCTCGGGCTGCGGTCCCCGGCGCCCGAGCCGACCGGCCGCCCGCTCGAGGTGGTCGCCGCCGACGTACGGCGCCTGGCCCGGCGCTTCCGCTGCCCCGCGGAGGGGGCCCGGTTCGCCAAGGTCGAGGGCTACCGACGGGCCTACGACGCGGTGCTGGTGGAGGCCTGCGACGTGCTGGGCGTGCCGACCCTCGTCGGGGTGCTGCCTCCCGGCAGCGAGCTGGACCGCGAGCGCGCCCGGGTCGAGGAGGCGCTCGACGCCGCCGGGCTGTCGGTCGAGGTGTGGCGTTGAGCCGACCGGCCGTCGTCCCTGATCAGACCCGGCGGTAGGTCAGGTCCACCGGGGGCCGACCGGCGTCCAGCCCGCGCCGCTCGAAGCGGGTCACGGGCCGCTCGGCCCACCGCTCGGTGCGCCCCCCGACCAGCTCGGGCACCGTCGCCAGCGTCTGCTCGGCGTGGTCGGCGTAGTCCGGCCAGTCGGTCGCCAGCCGCCACAGCCCTCCGGCGCGCAGGCGCGAGGCGACGACGCCCGCGAACCGGGGGCCCACCAGGCGGCGCTTGTGGTGGCGCTTCTTGGGCCAGGGGTCGGGGAAGAAGGTCCACACCTCCGCCAGCGAGCCCGGCGGCAGCCGGTGCTCGAGCAGCCAGGTGGCGTCGAGCATGACCAGGCGGACGTTCGGCACGTCGGCGGCGAGCAGCCGGCGCAGCGTGCCGGCGACCCCCGGACGCCAGACCTCGACCGCCAGGACGTCCTGCTCCGGGCGGGTGGCGGCGAGGGCGGCGACCGACTCGCCGTCGCCCGAGCCCACCTCGACGACCAGCGGCGCCTCCCGGCCGAACCAGCGACGCTGGTTCCAGGTCTCGTGGGCGACCGCGTCGGTGGGGAGCACCCACCGGTCGGCGGCGGCGTCCCAGGCCTTCTGCTGCGGGCCGTTGAGCCGGCTGCCGCGCCGCGCGTAGGAGGTGACGACCTGCAGGGGCCGGCCGTCCTCGGTGACGCCGGCGCCCGGGCGGGCCGGGTCGCTCACGCGGGTCCGTCCTCGGCGTCCTGGGCCTCCTGGGCCGCGTCGTAGGCGGCCCAGATCTCCGCGTCGCTCCGCCCGGCGGCCTTGCCCTCCCGCCAGATCGGCCCCGGGTCCACCGCCCGTGGCTGCCGGCGCGCGACCGCTCGCCAGTAGCCCATGACGTCGTACGCCGTCGACGGCCAGCGCAGCTCGCGCGAGAGGTGCTTGCGGATGGCCCGCATCTGGGCCGACTCGCCCGCCATCCAGAAGTAGCCGGGGCCCTCGGGCCAGGTCGTCGCCGTCACCACGTCGGCCAGGCCGGACCCGTGGCCGGCGACCCAGGTCACCGCCGTGCCCTGCGGCAGGTAGCCGGGGAGCTCGTCGGGCACCTCGGCGTGCAGGTGGAGGTCCAGTCCCCCGCCCACCCGCTCAGCCAGCGTCTCGCTGATGCGGGCCATGGCCGGCATCGCGGTCAGGTCGCCCACCAGCCGCACCCAGCGGGCGTCGTCGGGCAGCGCGAAGCTGCCCTTGGGCGGCAGCACGGTCACCCGCTCCCCCACCACGTCGCGCCGTGCCCACTCGGTCACGAGCCCCTCGGGGTGCAGCACCACGTCGAGGACCAGCTCCTCGCCGTCCCACGAGCGCACGGTGTAGTAGCGGCTCTGGAACTGGCCCGGCACGACCAGGCCGACCCACTCGTCGGGCATGCCGGTGGAGGCGAAGCCCGCGAGGTCGTCGCCGCCCAGGACCAGGCGGACCAGGTGGGGGGACAACCGCTCGCGCCGGAGGACCTCGGCGTACGACGGGACGGAGCGAGCGGTCACCGAGGCAGGGTAGCCGGTGCCCGGGTCGGGCACGAAAACGGCGGAACCGCCCCGGACCTGCTGGTCCGGGGCGGTTCCGACTGCTCTGGCGAGCGGGCTCAGGTCCGGTGGATCGAGCCCGTCGAGATCACTTGGTGATCTTGGTGACCCGGCCGGCGCCGACGGTGCGGCCACCCTCGCGGATCGCGAAGCGGAGGCCGTCCTCCATCGCGATGGGCTGGATGAGCTCGACGGCCATCTCGGTGTTGTCACCGGGCATGACCATCTCGGTGCCCTCGGGGAGGGTCACGACGCCCGTCACGTCCGTGGTGCGGAAGTAGAACTGCGGACGGTAGTTGTTGAAGAACGGCGTGTGACGGCCACCCTCCTCCTTCGAGAGGATGTAGACGCTCGCCTCGAAGTTGGTGTGCGGGGTCGTGGTGCCCGGCTTGATGACGACCATGCCGCGCTCGACGTCCTCGCGCTTGGTGCCACGGAGCAGGAGGCCGACGTTCTCGCCCGCCTGGCCCTCGTCGAGCAGCTTGCGGAACATCTCGACGCCGGTGACGGTCGACTTCTGCGACTTCTCGCGGATGCCGATGATCTCGACCTCCTCGTTCACCTTGACGATGCCGCGCTCGATACGACCGGTGATGACGGTGCCACGACCGGTGATCGTGAAGACGTCCTCGACGGGCATCAGGAACGGCTTGTCGATGTCACGCTCGGGCTGGGGGATGTAGTCGTCCACAGCCTGCATGAGCTCCGCGATGCTCTCGCTCCACTTCTCGTCGCCGTTCAGCGCCGGGAAAGCGGCCACCTTGACGACCGGGATGTCGTCGCCGGGGAACTCGTAGTCGGACAGGAGCTCACGGACCTCCATCTCGACGAGCTCGATGAGCTCCTCGTCGTCGACCATGTCGCACTTGTTCAGCGCGACCACGATCGCCGGGACGCCGACCTGACGGGCCAGGAGCACGTGCTCCTTGGTCTGCGGCATCGGGCCGTCGGTGGCGGCGACCACGAGGATCGCACCGTCCATCTGCGCCGCGCCGGTGATCATGTTCTTGATGTAGTCGGCGTGACCGGGGCAGTCGACGTGCGCGTAGTGGCGCGTCTCGGTCTGGTACTCGACGTGCGCGATCGAGATCGTGATGCCGCGCTGACGCTCCTCCGGTGCCTTGTCGATCTGGTCGAAAGGCGTGAAGGGGTTCAGGTCCGGGTGCTTGTCGTGCAGGACCTTGGTGATAGCAGCTGTCAGCGTCGTCTTACCGTGGTCGATGTGACCGATGGTGCCGATGTTGACGTGCGGCTTAGTCCGCTCGAACTTAGCCTTGGCCACGGTGGGCTCCTCCTGTTGTTGTTACTTGACTCGTGGTGCGATGTCTCTGGAACGTGATGGTCGTGCGGGTGACGCGGATGAGGCGGGGTCCGGACGTTACTCGCCGCGGACCTTCTTGATGATCTCGTCGGCGACGTTGTTCGGAACCTCGGCGTACGAGTCGAACTCCATCGAGTACGAAGCCTGGCCGGAGGTCTTGGACCTCAGGTCACCAACGTACCCGAACATCTCCGACAGCGGCACGAGGGCGTTGACCACCATGTCGCCGTGACGCTCCTCCTGGGCCTGGATCTGCCCGCGGCGGGAGTTGATGTCACCGATGACGGTGCCGAGGAACGACTCCGGGGTGGTGACCTCGACCGCGAACATCGGCTCCAGCAGGACCGGCTTGGCCATGCGGGCCGCCTCCTTGAAGGCGGCGATGCTGGCGATCTTGAACGCGAGCTCCGAGGAGTCCACGTCGTGGTAGCCGCCGTCCTCGAGGGTGTACTTGACGTCCACCATCGGGTAGCCGGCGAGCACGCCGAACTCCATGGCCTCCTGGCCGCCCTGGTCCACCGAGGGGATGTACTCGCGCGGGACGCGGCCACCGGAGACGTTGTTGACGAACTCGTAGCCCGCGCCGGCGCCGGTCTCGGGGTCGAGGCTCGGCTCGAGCGAGATGATCACCTTGGCGAACTGGCCTGACCCACCGGTCTGCTTCTTGTGGGTGTAGCTGTGGTTCGCGACCTTCTTGCGCACGGTCTCGCGGTAGGCGACCTGCGGCTTGCCGACGGTGGCCTCGACGCGGAACTCGCGACGCATGCGGTCGACCAGGATCTCGAGGTGGAGCTCGCCCATGCCGGCGATGATCGTCTGACCGGTCTCCTCGTCGGTCTTCACCGTGAAGGTCGGGTCCTCGTCGGACAGGCGCTGGATCGCCATGCCCAGCTTCTCCTGGTCGCTCTTCGTCTTGGGCTCGATCGCGACCTCGATCACCGGGGCCGGGAACGTCATCGACTCGAGGACGACCTGGTTCTGCGGGTCGCACAGCGTGTGACCGGTCTTGGTGTCCTTCAGACCCATGACGGCGACGATCTGGCCGGCGCCGACCGACGCGATCTCCTCACGCTTGTTGGCGTGCATCTGGTAGACCTTGCCGATCCGCTCCTTGCGGCCGTTGACCGAGTTGACCACGGTCGAGCCGGCCTCGAGCTTGCCCGAGTAGACCCGGACGTAGATCAGCTTGCCGAGGTGCGGGTCCGAGGCGATCTTGTAGGCGAGACCGGAGAAGGGCTCGTCGTCGTTGGGACGGCGGATCATCTCCTTCTCCTCGTCCTTCGGGTCGTGGCCCACGATGCCCTCGATGTCGAGCGGCGAGGGGAGGTACTTCACGACCGCGTCGAGCAGGGGCTGCACGCCCTTGTTCTTGAAGGCGGTGCCGCACAGGACGGGGTTGACCTTGTCGGCCAGGGTGGCGCGGCGGACCGCGGCCTCGAGCTCCTCGACGGTGAAGTCCTCGCCCTCGAGGTACTTCTCCATGACGGCGTCGTCGGCCTCGGCCAAGGTCTCGAGGAACTTCTCGCGGTACTCGGCGGCCTGCTCGGCCATGTCCGCGGGGATCTCCTCGACCTCGTAGTCCTCGCCCATCTTGGTCTCGCCGCGCCAGGTCAGCGCGCGCATGCCGACCAGGTCGACGACACCGAGGAAGTCCTGCTCCGCACCGATCGGCAGCTGCATGACCAGCGGGGTGGAGTTGAGGCGCTCGACCATCATGTCGACGCAGCGGAAGAAGTCGGCACCCGTGCGGTCCAGCTTGTTGACGAAGCACATGCGGGGCACGGAGTACTTGTTGGCCTGGCGCCACACCGTCATGGTCTGGGGCTCGACGCCGGCGACACCGTCGAACACCGCGACGGCGCCGTCGAGGACGCGCAGCGAGCGCTCGACCTCGGCGGTGAAGTCGACGTGCCCGGGGGTGTCGATGATGTTGATCTGGTGGTTCTTCCACCAGCAGGTCGTCGCGGCCGACGTGATCGTGATGCCGCGCTCCTGCTCCTGCTCCATCCAGTCCATCGTGGCCGCGCCCTCGTGGACCTCACCGATCTTGTAGGTGATGCCGGTGTAGAAGAGGATGCGCTCGGTGGTGGTGGTCTTGCCGGCGTCGATGTGCGCCATGATGCCGATGTTGCGGACCTTGTTGAGGTCGGTCGTGATGTCGACTGCCACCTGGGATATCCCTACTCAGAGTCGGTGTGTGGTTACGTGCGGGCGCGGTCGCGCCGGGGCGGCGTACCGGGTCGTGGCGCGCTCGTGGGCAGGATCGCTGCCCTCGCGCCCGGTGCGACCCGGTGCCGCGGGCTCACCAGCGGTAGTGAGCGAAGGCCCGGTTGGACTCGGCCATCTTGTGCGTGTCCTCGCGACGCTTCACCGCGGCACCGAGGCCGTTGGACGCGTCGAGGATCTCGTTCATGAGGCGCTCGGCCATGGTCTTCTCGCGACGGTCCTGCGAGTAGGAGACCAGCCAGCGCAACGCGAGCGTCATGCCGCGGGTGCCCTTGACCTCGATCGGGACCTGGTAGGTCGCACCACCGACACGGCGGCTCTTGACCTCGAGGGCCGGCTTGACGTTGTCCAGCGCACGCTTGAGCGTGACGACGGGGTCGGTGCCGGTCTTCTCGCGGCAGCCCTCCATCGCGCGGTAGACGATGCGCTGGGCAGTCTGCTTCTTGCCGTCGACCAGGATCTTGTTGACCAGCTGGGTCACGACGGGGCTGCCGTAGACCGGGTCGACGTCGATCGGACGCTTCGGGGCGGGACCCTTGCGCGGCATCAGCTCTTCTCCTTCTTCGCGCCGTAACGGCTGCGAGCCTGCTTGCGGTTCTTGACACCCTGGGTGTCGAGCGAACCGCGGATGATCTTGTACCGGACACCGGGGAGGTCCTTCACCCGGCCGCCGCGGACGAGCACGATGGAGTGCTCCTGGAGGTTGTGACCGACACCGGGGATGTAGGCCGTGACCTCCACACCGCTCGACAGGCGCACACGGGCGACCTTGCGGAGGGCGGAGTTCGGCTTCTTCGGCGTGGTCGTGTAGACGCGCGTGCACACGCCGCGCCGTTGGGGCGAACCCTTCAGAGCGGGCGTCTTGTTCTTCGACACCTTGTCCTGGCGGCCCTTGCGGACCAGCTGCTGGATTGTGGGCACCGCGTCGATCTCTTTCCTCTATGCGATCAGGTCATTGTCCTGCTGAGTCCTGCTGGTCATGCTCGTTCTGCGTCGTGCTGGCTGTGCTCGGTCGTGCTCCTCGTGCGAGCACCCCCGCGGTCGGGCGTGTCGCCCGGCCGGGTCCGCGGCGACGATCCGCTGCGGTGGCTCTCATGAGGACTGCTGCGCGAAGCAGCACGCGACTCGGCTGGTGAGCACGCGTCATGACCTGGCTCGGCCAGGCACGGTTGTCAAGACTACCGGCTGCCCCGAGGAGGGTCAAAACGCCTGCCACACGCCCTCCCGCCGCCCGTCCGACGCCGGTTTCCCATGGTATGCAGGCGTGTTCTCAGGCTCTGCGTCTCAGAGGCGGGAGGCGAGGAGCTCGGCCAGGTGCATCGAGCGTACGGCGGTCAGGTCGGCCAGCTGGGTGCGGCAGGAGAACCCGTCGGTCAGCACCACGGCGTCCGGGCCGGCCGCCTCGACGGCGGGGCCGAGGTCGTGCTCGAACACCGCGACCGAGACCTCGTAGTGGCCCTTCTCCATGCCGAAGTTGCCGGCCAGCCCGCAGCAGCCGCCCACCCGGGTCAGCGTGGCCCCGGCCCTTGTCAGCAGGGCAGCGTCGGTCGACCAGTCGAGCACCGAGGCGTGGTGGCAGTGGGGCTGGGCCACGACCTCGACGCCGTCCAGCGACGGTGGGGTCCAGCCGAGCCCGGCGAGGTGCTCGGCCAGCGTGACCACGCCCGCGAGCGGCTCCCCCAGCAGCTCGCCGGCGTCGTGGCGCAGCACGGCCAGGCACGACGGCTCCAGCACCACCACGGGCACCCCGGCGTCCAGGTGCGGGCGGAGCCGGTCGACGAGGGCACGGAGCGAGCGGCGGGCGGCGTCGAGCTGACCGGTGCTGATGAGGGTCAGCCCGCAGCACTCGTCGCCCTGGGCGTGCAGCTGCACCTGCTGCCCCGCCGCCTCGAGCACCCGGACGGCGGCGTCGGCCACCTGAGGGGTGAAGCGGTTGGTGAACGTGTCGGCCCAGACCACGACGTCGGGCGAGGTCGGCACCGGTCGCGGCGCGCGACGGCTCAAGGGCCGACGCGCGAGCACCGGCAGCGAGCGGCGGGTGTCGACGCCCGACATCCGGGCGGCCAGCCTCGGTGTGCCCTTCAGCCCCAGGTTGGCCAGCGACGGCGGCACCTTGGCCAGCAGCTGCGGCAGGCGACCCAGCGTGTAGTGGGTGAGCGGTCGACGGCGGCCGGCGTACTTCTCGTGCAGCGCGGCCACCTTGTAGGTCGCCATGTCGACCCCGGTCGGGCAGTCGTGGGCGCAGCCCTTGCAGGCCAGGCAGAGGTCGAGCGCCTCCTCCACCGCGGGGTGCGCCATCCCCCCGGGGAGCCGTCCGGTGACCGCGTCCTGGAGCACGCGCGCCCGCCCACGGGTCGAGTCCTTCTCGTCGCGGGTCGCCTGGAAGGACGGGCACATCACGCCCTTGCTGCCGGTGTTGTCGGCCAGGCACTTGCCGACGCCGGTGCAGCGGTGGACCGCCCGGGAGAGGTCGCCGTGGTCGTGCAGCAGCGTGAGGGCGGGGGTCGGACGCGCGCCGGCGACCGCGGCGAGCCGCACGTCGGTGTCGAGGGGGGCTGGGTCGACCAGCACCCCGGGGTTGAGCAGGCCGCGCGGGTCCATCAGCCGCTTGACCTCGGCGAACAGCGCGAGCGCCGGCTCGTCGTACATCAGGGGCAGCAGCTCGGAGCGGGCCCGGCCGTCGCCGTGCTCGCCCGACAGGCTCCCGCCGTACGACGCCGCCAGGCGAGCCGCGTCCTCGACGAAGGCCCGGTAGCCGGCCCGGCCCTCGGTGGTCGAGAGCGCGAAGTCGATGCGGATGTGGACGCACCCGTCGCCGAAGTGGCCGTAGGGCGCGCCGTGGAAGCCGTGCTGGTCGAGGAGCGCGTCGAAGTCGCGCAGGTAGGCCCCCAGCCGCTCCGGCGGCACGGCGGAGTCCTCCCACCCGGCCTGCCCGGGCGGATCGGTGGCGCGCGACGCCAGCCCGGCGCCGTCCTCGCGGATGCGCCACAGCGCGAGCTGCTCGACCACGTCGGTGACCACACGGTGCTCCAGCGCGCCGGCGTCGGCGACGACCGCCCCGGCCCGCGCTGTCGCCTCGGCGAGGGTGTCGCCGGTCAGCTCCACGAAGAGCCACCCGCGGCCCCGCGGCAGCGGCGGTGCGGTCGGCACCAGCCGGGTGATGCGCTCGTCGATGCCCTCGCAGGCGACGGGGCCGTGCGCCAGCAGCGCTGGTACGGCGTCGGCCGCGTCGGCCATGCTCGGGTAGCCCAGCACGGCGAGCACCCGCACGGGAGCGTCCTCGACGAGGCGGACCGTGGCCTCGGTGACCACCGCCAGCGTGCCCTCGGAGCCGACCAGGAAGCGGTCCAGCGAGCGGCCGTTCTCGGGCAGCAGGTGCTCCAGCGAGTAGCCCGACACCTGACGGGTGAAGCGCCCGAAGCGTGGTCGGATGGTGCCGAGGTGCGCGTCGGCCAGCGCTGCGAGGTCACCGGCCCGCTCCCCCGCCGGCCGGCCGTCGACGGTGAGGGCGTCGAGGGCCAGGACGTTGTCGGCCGTGCGGCCGTAGCCGAGGGCACGAGAGCCGCAGGCGTTGTTGCCGACCATCCCGCCGACGGTGCAGCGGGTGTGGGTCGAGGGGTCCGGGCCGAAGCGCAGGCCCACCGCCGCCGCGGCCCGCTGGAGCGTCGCGTGCACCGTGCCGGCCTCCACCACGGCCGAGCGGGCGTCGGCGTCGATCGACACGACCCGGTTCAGGTGGCGCGAGACGTCGACGACGATGCCGGGCCCGACCGCGTTGCCGGCGATGGAGGTGCCGGCGCCGCGCATCGTCAGCGGCACCCCGGTCGTCGTGACGACGTCGAGGACGGCGGCGAGCTCGTCGCGGTGGCGGGGCCGGACCACGACGAGCGGCTCGACGCGGTAGATCGAGGCGTCGGAGGAGTAGAGCGAGCGCGACAGGGCCGAGGCGGAGACGTCGGCGACGCCCCGACGGGCCAGCTCGGCGAGCACCTCGTCGGTGCGGTCGGTCGGGGTCGGGCCGCCGACGGGGTCCACGGAGGTCGCGGCGGTGCTCACCACAGCTCGAGGGACCGGGTCAGGATGCCGGCGAGGTCCTCCTCGGAGGCCTCCTTCGGAGCGGTCGCCAGCAGCCGCTGCTGCTTCACGGTCCCCTCCACGAGGTCGCCGACGTCGGAGGCGTCGTACCCCACGGCGGCGAGGCCGTTGGGCAGGTCGACGTCGCGCATCAGCGTGCTGATCACGTCGGCCAGCGCGTCCGGGCCGTCCCCGTGCACCTCGCCGCGGCCGAGGAGCTCGGCGGCGCGGAGGTGGCGCTCCGGGGAGGCGTCGAACGTGAACCGGAAGGCCTCGGGCGCGGTCAGGGCGACCGCCATCCCGTGCGGCACCATGGGCTCCACGTCGGGGTAGCCGACCGGGTGGAAGTCCTTGACTCGCCCGGCGATCGGGTAGGCGTTGGCGTGCGGGATGTGGACGCCGGCGTTGCCGAAGCCGAGCCCCGCGAACGTCGCGGCGAGTGCCATCTGCTCGCGCGCCTCGGCGTCGTCGCCGTCGGCGACCGCGCGCCGGAAGGACCCGGCCAGCAGGCCGAGCGAGCGCTCCGCCCACAGGTCCGCCACCGGGTTGGCCCCGCAGTAGGGCACCCGCTGCTCCGGCCGCTTGCGCTCGTACGACGAGAACGGCCGGGCCGTCCACGACTCCAGGGCGTGGCAGAGGATGTCCATTCCCGCGGCCGCCGTGACCCCGGCGGGCTGGGTCATCGTCAGGCGCGGGTCGACCACGGCCAGCGTGGGACGCAGCCGCGGGTGGCTGATGCCCGTCTTCACGTGCAGCGACAGCACGTCGAGCACGCAGATGGTCGTGCTCTCGCTGCCGGTGCCGGTCGTCGTGGGCACGGCGACCAGCGGCTTGAGCGCCTTCTCGGGGGTGCGGGCGCGGCCCACGGGGGCGTTGATGTAGTCCATCAGCTCGCCCTCGTTGCTGGTCAGCAGGTTGACCGCCTTGGCGGTGTCGATCGCCGACCCTCCCCCGACGGCGACGAACGCGTCCCAGGGACCCTCGGCCCGGGCCCAGGCGACGGCCTCGTCGAGGCTGACGTCGGTGGGCTCCACGTGGGCGCGGTCGAAGACCCGCACCTCCATGCCGTACGCCGCGATCTGGTCGGCGATGCGCTGCGGGTGCCCGGTCGCCGCCACCCCGGGGTCGGTGACGACGAGGACGCGACGCGCGTCGTAGGTGCTGAGGTCGTGGCCGATCTCGTCGGACGCGCCGGCGCCGAACTTCAGCGCCGGGGCGGCGTAGGTGAAGACGGTCTCGTTCATGGGTGCTCCTCGCGGGTGTCGATCAGGGCGAGCGCGTGCTGGGCGGTGCTGGAGAGCGGGAGCCGGCGGGCCCGACCGAGCGGCACCCAGGCGATCTCACGGGTGGTGCCGTCGACCTCGACGACGTGTGGCTCCACGCCCTCGGACTCGGGGAGCACCGACGCCGCGAAGATCAGCCCGACGCCGTGGAAGTCCTCCACCCGACCGTCGGGGCGGGCCCCGGTGAAGTGGCGCGAGTGCACGTCGAGGACCGGGCCGACCGCGACGCGGAGCCCGCTCTCCTCGTGCACCTCGCGGGCCGCGGCGACCCGTGGGTCCTCCCCGTGGTCGACGCCGCCGCCGGGCAGCGTCCACAGGTCGGCGTGGATGTGGGTGGCGATCCGCGCGAGCAGCACGTCGCCGTCGGACCCCGACCCGCGCCGGAGCACGGCGTACGCCGCGAGCCTCTGGCGTCGGGGCGGAACGTCGGACATGGGTCAGAACCTACCTTCGCCCCTGACGCCGGACACCGCGGCGTTCGTATCCTGCGACGGTGACCGACGACCTGGAGCTGTGCGTCCTCGGGCCCCTGGTGCTCCGCAGCGGCGAGGTGCCGCTGGAGCCCGGTGCCCCCAAGCAGCGTTCCCTGCTGGCTGCCCTGGCCCTCACCCCGGGGCACGCCGTGGCGGTCGACACCCTGGTGGACCTGCTCTGGGGGGAGCGCCCTCCCCCGGGCGTCCTGGCCACCGTCCAGGCCTACGTGTCCGGGCTGCGCAAGGTGCTGGAGCCCGGCCGGGAGCGGCGGGCCCCGGCCCGGGTCCTCGTGACCCAGGCCCCCGGCTACGCGCTGCGCCTCGGTCCCGACGCCTGCGACGCGACGCGCTTCGAGCGGCTGGTGACCCGCGAGCACCGGCGGCTCGCGCTGCCCCTGCTGGGCCCCAGCCCGCTGCCGGCGAGCACCCTCGACACCGCGGTCGCCGTCCTCGACGAGGTGCTCGCGTCGTGGCGCGGGCAGCCGTACGCCGAGCTCGGCGACCTGCCGGCCGTGCTGGCCGAGCGGTCGCACCTGGAGGAGCTGCGGGTGATCGCCCTCGAGGACCGGGCCGCCGCGTGGCTGGCCCTCGGCGACCACGCGACCGCCGCGGCCGAGCTCGAGACCCTCACCGGCCAGCACCCGCTGCGCGAGCGCCTCTGGGCGTTGCGCGTGCTGGCGCTGGTCCGCTCCGGCCGGCAGGCGGACGCCCTCGACGCGCTGGCGCGCGTGCGCTCGGTGCTCGCCGACGAGCTGGGACTCGACCCGGGCGCGGAGCTGCGCGACCTGCAGGCCCGGGTGCTGGCGCAGGACCCGGCGCTGTCCTGGTCGCCGCCTGCCGGCGAGGAGCCGGAGCGCCCCGGCCCTGCGTCCGAGCCCCCGGGAGAGGCGGGCCCGGGAGGTGGGGGCCCGTCCCGCGCGGGGGCGCAGGACGCCGGGTGGCCGCTCTTCGGCCGCGACGACGAGCTCGCCCGGCTGCTCCAGCGGCTCGAGCGGGCCGAGGCCGGCGAGGCGGGCTTCGCGGCCGTCACGGGTGAGCCGGGGATCGGCAAGAGCCGGCTCTGCGCGGAGCTGGCGTCGCGGGCCCGGGCCCGGGGCGCGACCGTGCTGGTGGGTCGCTGCTCGCAGGACGACGGCGCCCCTCCGCTGTGGCCGTGGGAGCTCGCGCTCCGCTCCCTCGGCCGGTCGGCGACCGGCGACCCCGCCGGGGACGGCGACCCGACCGGCGACCCGACCGGTGACCCGACCGGAGACCTCGCCGGGGACGGCACCCGCGAGGGCGACTTCGCCGCCTGGTCGCGCACGGCACGCACCGTGCTGGACGCGGCTCGCGACAGCCTGGTGCTGGTCGTCCTCGACGACCTTCACTGGTCCGACACCGCCAGCCTGCGCGTGCTCCGGCTGCTGGTGGAGCAGGCCGCGAGCGAGCGTCTGCTGCTCGTGGCGACCTGGCGCGACCGCCCCGCCCCCAGCGGCGCCCTGGCCGACGCCGCCGAGACGATGGCGCGCGCCCACGCGGAGCGTGTCGAGCTGGGCGGGCTGGACACGTCGTCGGTCGCCGGGATCCTCGACGCGCTCGGGCACCGCCACCCCACCGCCCACGAGACCGACGCCCTGCGGCGCCGCACCGACGGCAACCCCTTCTTCCTGGTCGAGTACGCCCGGCTCGCCGCCACCCGCCCCGACCTGGGCGGGCTGATCGACGGCGAGGAGCGCCCGCGGGCCGTCCAGGAGGTGCTCACGCGCCGCATCGGCCGTCTCCCCGAGCCGACCCGCCGGGCGCTGAGCGCGGCCGCCGTGATCGGTCGCCGCTTCGACCTGCCCCTCCTGGCGGCGACCACCGGCACCGACGCCGACGACGTGCTCGACGTGCTCGAGCCCGCCCAGGTCTCCGGCCTGGTCTCCGAGGAGGCGGTCGACGTCTTCGTGTTCGAGCACGCCCTGGTCCGCGACACGGCGTACGACGCGGTGAGCCCGACCCGCCGGGCCCGCGGGCACGCCGCGGTGGCCCGGACCCTGGAGTCCCGCGGCGGCCACGCGACCGAGGTCGCCCGGCACTGGCTCGCCGCCGGTCCCGCCCACGCCCCACGAGCCTGGCGGGCGGCGGCGGCGGCCGGAGCGGTCGCGCTCCGTGCGCACGCGCACCCGGAGGCCGCGTCCCTGTTCGACGCCGCCCTCGAGCGCCTCGGTGACGACCCGGGCGCGGGCGCGCGGGACCGCTACGACCTGCTCGTGCAGCGCGCCGTCGCCGAGCGCTGGGGCGCACGGTGGAGCGCCCTCACGGCCACCGTCGAGGACGCCGTGCGCGCGGCCGGGGAGCTCGGGGACCCCGTGCTCGCCGCCGAGGCGGCGACGCTGACGGTGCGCGGCGCGCTGTGGCAGTCGGCCCGGCACAGCGGGGTCCACGACCACATCGTCGACGCGCTGCGCCGCAGCCTCGAGGTGCTTCCCGAGGAGGACTCCCCCGTCCGGTGCCGGTGCCTGCTCGGGCTGGCGCTGGAGCTCTACTACGTGTCCACCGTCGAGGAGCGTCGCGCGCTGGTCGACGACGGGGTCGCGATGGCCCGGCGCCTGGGTGACCCGGGTCTGCTCATCGACGCCCTGTCCGGTGCCTTCAACGCCCTGTGGACGCCGGGGCACGAGGCGGAGCGTCTCGACCTGGCCGACGAGTCGCTCGCCCTGGCGCGCGAGGTCGGCGACGAGCACGCCGAGGGGGTCGCCCTCACCCAACGCGTGATCGCGCTGTGCGAGCTCGGACGTCCCGACGAGATGTGGGAGGCCTACCACCGGGCGGTCGAGGTGTCGGACCGGCTGCGCCTGCTCTACGCGCTCGTCGTGCTCAAGTCGCTGGTCGTCCCCTGGCACGCGATGGCCGGCCGGTTCGAGGAGTGCCACCGGCTCTTCGGCGAGGTCGTGGCCCACGTCGGGCTGGCCGACCTCAGCCAGGCCGAGGAGGCCCTGGCCGGCGTGGTCGGGGCGATGACGCTGTGGGACCCGACCCTCACCTGGTCCGAGGAGGCGTTCGCCACCAGCCAGGCCAGCCCCCTGCCCACCGAGACCACCCTCGCCTTCATCATGTGGCGCCAGGGCGACGAGGAGCGCGCGCGGCAGTGGCTCGTCGAGCACCCGGCCCGGTTGGAGGACCGGGACTGGTTCTCCAAGCTCAACTGGGGCTTCGCCGCCGCCATGTCCGCCTGCACCGGCGACCGGACCCTCGCCCGGGAGGCCTACGACCGGCTCGGCCCGTTCGCCGGGCAGGCGTGCACCGCGGGCTCGGGCTTCGCGTCGGGCCCGGTGGACGCCTACCTCGCGCTGGCCGCCTCGACGACCGGCGACCTCGCCCGCGCGACCCGGCACGCCGACGCCGCCGAACGCCTGGCCGAGGCGTGGCAGATACCGCTGTTCACCCGCTGGTTCCGCGACGAGCGCACCCGCCACGCGTTCTGAGGTGCCGGGCACACCGCCGCGGACGCCACGGGGCCGTGGCCGCTCCAGCGACCACGACCCGTGACGTCCGCGGGGTGGGGGTTCCTCAGGCGTCGACCAGCGGACGCTCGTCGGACGGCGGGACGGTCGAGGTGCCGACCGGATCCGGACCGGCGACCTGCCCGACGGGCGGCTGAGCGGGCCTCGGGGCCGGGTGCGGGAGCTCGGCGTCGATGCGCGGCAGCACGCGGTCCAGCCAGCCCGGGAGCCACCAGTTCCAGCGACCCAGCAACGCCATCGTCGAGGGCACCAGCACCATCCGGACCACGGTGGCGTCGAGGAACACCGCCACCGCCATCCCCAGCCCGATCTGCTTGACGACGGTGTCGCTCTCGGTGGCGAAGCCGAGGAACACCGCGACCATGATGGCCGCCGCCGCCGAGATGACCCGCCCGGTGTCCGCGAGCCCCTGGACCACGCTGCCCCGTGCGTCACCGCTGGCCAGCCAGTGCTCCCGGATGCGGGAGAGCAGGAAGACCTCGTAGTCCATGGACAGGCCGAACAGGATCGCGAAGATCAGGATCGGCACCCAGGCCGAGACCGGCACGCTCTGCTCCAGACCGATCAGGTCCGCGCCCCAGCCCCACTGGAAGACCGCCGTCAACGTGCCGTAGGCCGCACTGACCGACAGCAGGTTCATCAGTGCCGCCTTCACCGGGACGACCACCGAGCGGAACATCATCATGAGCAGGACCACGGAGACGCCGACCACGAAGAGCACCACGACGAGCAGGCGGTCGGCCAGCATCGCCGAGATGTCGGCGAAGAACGGCAGGTCGCCGGTCAGCTCGGCCCCCTCGGGCAGGACGTCGCGCAGGGAGTCCACCAGGCCGGGGATCCGCTCGTCGGTGGCGCCGTACCCCGGGACCACGTCGGCCACGGCGACCTCGCCGTCGGGCGAGACCCGCGGCTCGGAGACCGCGACCACGCCGTCGGTGGCACGCACGTCGCCGAGCGCGTCGTCGAGCGCCGCCCGCGGCACGGCGGAGAGGTCGGCGACGACCACCATGTTCGTGGTCGCACCCGGGCCGAACTCCTCGGTCACGAGGTCGAAGGCCTGACGGGTCGTCAGCTCCTCCGGCTGGCTGCCGGCGTCGTGCGGCCAGGTGCGCATGTCCAGGGTCGGCAGCGCGAGCAGGAGCATCAGCAGCGTCGCCCCCACAGCCCAGGCCGCGGGACGGCGGCTCACCTTGCGGGCCCACCGGGCCGTGGCCGGCTCGGTCGTGCGCACCTTCTGCCTGCGGTCGCCGCGCGGCAGGAGCCGCCGACCGGCCAGCCGGCACAGCGCCGGCACGAGCACGAGGGCGGAGACCAGCACGCACAGCACCGCGATCGCGGTGGCGAAGCCGAAGGCGGAGTACGTCGGCAGGTTCGCCAGCCGCAGGCCGAGGAGGGACACCAGCACGGTGCCGGCCGCGAAGACCACGGCCCGACCGGCGGTCGCCGAGGCGAGCGCCGCCGAGGTGACCACGTCGTGACCGGCCCGGAGGTTCTCCGCGTGCCGCACGGCCATGAGCAGCGCGTAGTCGATGCCGACCCCCAGGCCCACCATCGTGGCGACCATCGGTGCCGACGGGCTCACGTCCATCACCGCCGCCAGCAGCGCCAGACCCCCGGAGGCGCCCACCAGGCCGCCCACCGCGATCGCGACGGGCAGACCGGCCGCGACCACGGACCCGAAGGTGAGGACGAGGATGACCAGCGCGGCCACGATGCCGATCAGCTCGCCGTAGCCCTTCATCGGGGCGGCGGCGGTGTCGGGCAGACCACCGCTCAGCTCGACCTGGACGCCGGTGTCGCGCAGCGGCTCCGCCGCCTCCTCGAGCGGGGCGACGTCCTCGAACAGGTCCGGGTGGGTGACCGGGACGTCGTAGCCCACGTCGACGACGGCGGTGTCGCGGTCGTCGGAGAGCCGCGGCGGCGCGACGGTCGCGACGTGGTCGAGCTCGGACAGCCGGGAGCCCAGCGCCTCCAGGGCGCCGGCCTCCAGCGGCCCGTCGTCGTGGACCACGACGCGGGCGTAGGCGTTGCCCGCGCCGGGCACGTGCTCGCGGAGCAGGTCGGTGCCGACCTGCGCGCGGGCGCCGGGCACGTCCCAGTTCTCCTGGGTGGTGCCGCCCCAGTCGGCCGCCGCCCCGAGGAGGGCACCCAGCAGGGTCAGCCAGACCAGCAGAGCCCGCCACGGGTGGGCGGCGGCGGCGTGGCCGGATCGGTAGAGAAGTCGGTTCATGGTCGTGCTCCTGCACATCGGTCCGTCTCGGATGCTCCGACGATGGCGGAACCCGCTTGAGGGCGACTTGGGACCGACTTGCGGACGCGCTTGCGGACCGACCTGCCCGGGCGGGGCACGACGCGGCGAGGGCCGGGCCCCTGTCGGGACCCGGCCCTCGCCGGTGGTGGTGCGGTGACTCAGTTGTCGTAGCGGAACGGGAAGTCGTCGAGCGCGACCACCTGCTGCTGTCCCACCGACGAGAACTCGTCGTAGTAGGAGTTGTAGCCGCTCACGGTGTAGGCGTTCGCCCGCGCCTCCTCCGTCGGCTCCACCCGGATGTTGCGGTAACGCTCCAGGCCGGTGCCGGCGGGGATCAGCTTGCCGATGATCACGTTCTCCTTGAGACCCATGAGCGAGTCCGACTTGCCGTGGATGGCGGCGTCGGTCAGCACGCGGGTGGTCTCCTGGAAGGACGCCGCCGAGAGCCACGACTCGGTGGCCAGCGACGCCTTGGTGATGCCCATCAGCTGCGGACGACCGGCGGCAGGCTTGCCACCCTCCGACACGACGCGACGGTTCTCGGCCTCGAACGACGGACGGTCCACCAGGTCCGACGGGAGCAGGCGGGTGTCGCCCTGCTCCAGCACGAGGACACGGCGCAGCATCTGCCGCACGATGATCTCGATGTGCTTGTCGTGGATCTGCACGCCCTGGGAGCGGTAGACCTCCTGGACCTCGTCCACGAGGTGCTCCTGGGCCCGGCGCACACCGAGGATCCGCAGGACGTCCTGCGGGTCCGGGGTGCCCTGGGTGATCTTCTGACCGACCTCGACGTGGTCGCCCTCGCCGACGAGCAGGCGCGAGCGCTTCGACACCGGGTAGTCCTGCGGCTCGGAGCCGTCGTCGGGGGTGACGACGACCTTCTTGGCCTTGTCGGTCTCCTCGATGGTGATCCGACCGGCGGCCTCCACGATGGGCGCACGACCCTTGGGCGAGCGCGCCTCGAAGAGCTCGACCACACGGGGCAGACCCTGCGTGATGTCGTCCGCGGAGGCCACACCACCGGTGTGGAAGGTACGCATCGTGAGCTGCGTGCCGGGCTCACCGATGGACTGCGCGGCGATGATGCCGACCGCCTCACCGATGTCGACCAGCTTGCCGGTGGCCAGCGAGCGGCCGTAGCACTTGGCGCACGTGCCGGTCTTGGCCTCGCAGGTCAGGACCGAGCGGACCTTGACCGAGCCGACCCCGGCCTCGATGAGCTCGTCGATCTTGACGTCGCCGAGGTCGCCACCTGCCGCGACCAGCTCCTCGCCGGTCTCGGGGTGCACGACCGCGGTCGCCACCGAGCGGGCGTACGCCGCGGTGTCCACGTGGTCGGCCAGGCGCAGCGCGCCGGACTCGGTGCGGTCGGCGATCACCTTCGGCAGGCCACGCTCGGTGCCGCAGTCCTCCTCGCGGATGATCACGTCCTGCGACACGTCGACCAGACGACGGGTCAGGTAGCCGGAGTCGGCGGTCCGCAGCGCGGTGTCCGCCAGGCCCTTGCGCGCACCGTGCGTGGCGATGAAGTACTCCAGGACGGTCAGGCCCTCCTTGAAGTTCGACTTGATCGGACGCGGGATGATCTCGCCCTTCGGGTTGGCCACCAGACCACGCATGGCCGCGATCTGCCGGACCTGCATCATGTTTCCGCGGGCACCGGAGTGGACCATCATGTAGATCGGGTTCTTCTTCTGGCCCTCGAAGGTCTTCTCGAGCTCCTTGGCGACCTCGTTCGACGCCTGGGTCCAGACCTCGATCAGCTCCTGACGACGCTCGTCGTCGGTGATCAGACCGCGGTCGTACTGCTGCTGGACCTTCGCGGCCTGGCCCTCGAAGGCGGCCAGGATCTCGGCCTTCTGCGGCGGGGTGACGACGTCGTCGATGGAGACGGTGACGCCGGACCGGGTGGCCCAGTGGAAGCCGGTGTCCTTGAGCGCGTCGAGCGCCGCGGCGACCTCGACCTTGGAGTAGCGCTCCGCGAGGTCGTTGACGATGACGCCGAGCTGCTTCTTGCCGACCTCCTCGTTCACGAACGCGTAGTCGTCCGGGAGGGTCTCGTTGAAGAGCGCCCGGCCCAGGGTCGTCTCACGCGTGCCGGTCCCGGGGAAGCGGATCTTGACGCTGGTCTGCAGCTCGATCTCGCCCTTGTCGAAGGCCATGATGGCCTCGGCGGTCGAGGAGAAGCCACGACCCTCGCCGCGGTACTCCTGGCCCTCGTTCTGGTGGGTCAGGAAGTACAGCCCGATGATCATGTCCTGCGTGGGCATGGTGACCGGCCGGCCGTCGGACGGCTTGAGGATGTTGTTCGTCGACAGCATGAGGATGCGGGCCTCGGCCTGCGCCTCGGCGGACAGCGGCAGGTGCACCGCCATCTGGTCACCGTCGAAGTCGGCGTTGAACGCGGTGCAGACCAGCGGGTGGATCTGGATGGCCTTGCCCTCGATCAGCTGCGGCTCGAACGCCTGGATGCCCAGACGGTGCAGCGTGGGCGCACGGTTCAGCAGCACCGGGTGCTCGGTGATGACCTCCTCGAGGACGTCCCACACGACCGGACGGGCGCGCTCGACCATGCGCTTGGCCGACTTGATGTTCTGGGCGTGGTTGAGCTCGACCAGACGCTTCATCACGAACGGCTTGAACAGCTCCAGCGCCATCTGCTTGGGCAGACCGCACTGGTGCAGCTTCAGCTGCGGGCCGACCACGATGACCGAACGGCCCGAGTAGTCCACGCGCTTGCCCAGCAGGTTCTGGCGGAAGCGGCCCTGCTTGCCCTTGAGCATGTCGGACAGCGACTTCAGCGGCCGGTTGCCCGGGCCGGTGACGGGACGGCCACGGCGGCCGTTGTCGAACAGCGAGTCGACGGCCTCCTGGAGCATCCGCTTCTCGTTGTTGACGATGATCTCCGGCGCACCCAGGTCCAGCAGCCGCTTGAGGCGGTTGTTGCGGTTGATGACGCGACGGTAGAGGTCGTTGAGGTCGGAGGTCGCGAAGCGGCCACCGTCGAGCTGCACCATCGGGCGCAGGTCCGGCGGGATGACCGGGACGGCGTCGAGGACCATGCCGACCGGCTTGTTGCCGGTCTTGCGGAAGGCGTCGACGACCTTGAGGCGCTTGAGGGCGCGGACCTTGCGCTGGCCCTTGCCTGTGGCGATGGTCTCCTTGAGCGACTCCACCTCGGCGGTCAGGTCGAAGGTCTCCAGGCGCTTCTGGATCGCGGTCGCGCCCATGAAGCCCTCGAAGTACTTGCCGAACCAGTTCTTCATCTCGCGGTAGAGCATCTCGTCGCCCTCGAGGTCCTGGACCTTGAGGTTCTTGAAGCGCGTCCAGACCTCCTCGAGGCGGTCGAGCTCGCGCTGGCTGCGGTCGCGCAGCTGCTTCATCTCGCGCTCCGCGGCGTCGCGGACCTTGCGGCGCGCGTCGGCCTTGGCGCCCTCGGCCTCCAGCGAGGCGAGGTCCTCCTCGAGCTTCTGCGAGCGGTCGTTGATCTGCGTGTCGCGACGGCCCTCGAGGCGCTTGCGCTCCATGTCGATCTTGGCCTCGAGCGAGGACAGGTCGCGGTGGCGTGCGTCCTCGTCGACCGAGGTGATCATGTAGGCCGCGAAGTAGATGACCTTCTCGAGGTCCTTCGGCGCCAGGTCGAGCAGGTAGCCGAGCCGGCTGGGCACACCCTTGAAGTACCAGATGTGGGTGACCGGGGCGGCCAGCTCGATGTGGCCCATGCGCTCGCGGCGCACCTTGGAGCGGGTCACCTCGACGCCGCAGCGCTCGCAGATGATGCCCTTGAAGCGCACGCGCTTGTACTTGCCGCAGTAGCACTCCCAGTCCCGGGTGGGACCGAAGATCTTCTCGCAGAAGAGGCCGTCACGCTCGGGCTTGAGCGTGCGGTAGTTGATGGTCTCCGGCTTCTTGACCTCGCCGTGGCTCCAGGCGCGGATCTCGTCCGCGGTGGCCAGGCCGATCTTGAGCTGGTCGAAGAAGTTCACATCGAGCACGGTGGCTACTTCCCTGTCTTTCTGTGGGTCTGAGGGGGCCGGGGGCGGCCTGAGGATCGGGCGGGAGGGCGGGGGGTACGTCGAGGCGGCCGGTCAGACCGACGCGGGCTCGACGTACCCCCGCACTCTCAGACCTCCTCGACGCTGGAGGGCTCGCGTCGGGACAGGTCGATGCCGAGCTCCTCGGCCGCGCGGAACACGTCGTCCTCGGCGTCCTTCATCTCGATCGCGGAGCCGTCCTGCGACAGCACCTCGACGTTGAGGCAGAGCGACTGCATCTCCTTGACGAGAACCTTGAACGACTCGGGGATGCCGGAGTCGGGGATGTTCTCGCCCTTGACGATGGCCTCGTAGACCTTGACGCGACCGGGCACGTCGTCGGACTTGATGGTCAGCAGCTCCTGCAGGGCGTAGGCGGCGCCGTACGCCTCCATGGCCCAGACCTCCATCTCGCCGAACCGCTGGCCGCCGAACTGGGCCTTACCGCCCAGGGGCTGCTGCGTGATCATCGAGTAGGGGCCGGTCGAGCGCGCGTGGATCTTGTCGTCGACCAGGTGGTGGAGCTTGAGGATGTACATGTAGCCCACCGAGACCGGGTCGGGGAAGGGCTCCCCGGAGCGGCCGTCGAACAGCTGGGCCTTGCCGTCGGCCTTGACGAGGCGCACCCCGTCGCGGGTCGGCAGGGTCGAGCTCAGCAGACCGGTGATCTCGTCCTCGCGCGCACCGTCGAAGACCGGCGTGGCGACGTTGGAGTCCGCGGGGGCGGAGTCGGCCGCGATCTTGATGAGCCGCTCCTTCCACGAGTCGTCCGTGCTGTCGCCGTCGTAGGCGTTGACGTCCCAGCCGGTCTTGGCGAGCCACCCGAGGTGGATCTCCAGGATCTGGCCGATGTTCATCCGGCCCGGCACGCCGAGCGGGTTGAGCACGACGTCGACCGGGGTGCCGTCCTCGAGGAACGGCATGTCCTCGACCGGCAGGATCTTGGAGATGACGCCCTTGTTGCCGTGGCGTCCGGCGAGCTTGTCGCCGACCGAGATCTTGCGCTTCTGGGCCACGTAGACGCGCACCAGCTGGTTGACGCCCGGGGGCAGCTCGTCGCCGTCCTCGCGGTCGAACACGCGGACGCCGATAACCGTGCCGGACTCGCCGTGCGGGACCTTCATCGAGGTGTCGCGCACCTCGCGCGCCTTCTCGCCGAAGATGGCGCGCAGCAGGCGCTCCTCGGGGGTCAGCTCGGTCTCGCCCTTGGGGGTCACCTTGCCGACGAGGATGTCACCGGTGGTGACCTCCGCGCCGATGCGGATGATGCCGCGCTCGTCGAGGTCGGCGAGCATCTCCTCGCCCACGTTCGGGATGTCGCGGGTGATCTCCTCCGGGCCCAGCTTCGTGTCGCGGGCGTCGACCTCGTGCTCCTCGATGTGGATCGAGGTGAGGACGTCCTGCTGCACGAGACGCTGCGACAGGATGATCGCGTCCTCGTAGTTGTGGCCCTGCCACGGCATGAAGGCGACGAGCAGGTTGCGGCCCAGCGCCATCTCGCCCTGGTCGGTGCAGGGACCGTCGGCGATCGGCGAGCCGACCTCCAGACGCTGCCCCTCGTGCACCAGCGGACGCTGGTTGATGCAGGTGCCCTGGTTGGAGCGGCGGAACTTCTGCATCCGGTAGGTGCGGTGGGTGCCGTCGTCGTTCATGACCTCGACCGCGTCCGCCGAGACGGCGGTGACCGCGCCCGGCTGGTCGGCCGAGACCACGTCGCCGGCGTCGACCGCGGCGCGGAACTCCATGCCGGTGCCGACCAGCGGCGACTGCGACTGGATCAGCGGCACGGCCTGGCGCTGCATGTTGGAGCCCATGAGCGCGCGGTTGGCGTCGTCGTGCTCGAGGAACGGGATGAGGGCGGTCGCGACCGACACCATCTGGCGCGGCGAGACGTCCATGTAGTCGACCTCGGCGGCGAGCACCAGGTCGGCCTCGCCGTGACGGTCACGCGCGAGCACCCGGTCCTCGGTGAAGGAGCCGTCGTCGCTCAGGCCCTGGTTGGCCTGGGCGATGATGAAGCGGTCCTCCTCGTCGGCGGTGAGGTACTCGATGCGGTCGGTGACGGTGCCGTTCTCGACCTTGCGGTAGGGCGTCTCGACGAAGCCGAACGGGTTGATGCGGCCGAACGTCGACAGCGAGCCGATCAGACCGATGTTCGGACCCTCGGGGGTCTCGATCGGGCACATGCGGCCGTAGTGCGAGGGGTGGACGTCACGGACCTCGAAGCCGGCGCGGTCACGGGACAGACCACCGGGACCCAGCGCCGAGAGGCGACGCTTGTGGGTCAGACCCGCGATGGGGTTGGTCTGGTCCATGAACTGGCTCAGCTGGGAGGTGCCGAAGAACTCCTTCAGCGCCGCAACCACGGGCCGGATGTTGATCAGGGACTGCGGCGTGATGGCCTCGACGTCCTGGGTCGTCATCCGCTCGCGGACCACGCGCTCCATCCGGGCCAGGCCGGTGCGGAGCTGGTTCTGGATGAGCTCGCCGACCGTGCGCAGACGGCGGTTGCCGAAGTGGTCGATGTCGTCGGCGTGGACCTCGATGGTGCCCTGGGGCGCCTCGGCCTCGGTCTCGCCGGCGTGCAGCTGCACGATGAACTTGATCGCCGCGACGACGTCCTCGATGGTCAACGTCTGCTGGTCGAAGGCCTGCTCCAGACCCAGCTTCTTGTTGATCTTGTAGCGGCCGACCTTGGCGAGGTCGTAGCGCTTGGAGTTGAAGTAGTAGTTGTCCAGGAGCGTCTGGGCAGCCTCGCGCGTGGGCGGTTCGCCCGGACGCAGTTTGCGGTAGATGTCGAGCAGCGCGTCGTCCTGGCCGGACGTGTGGTCCTTCTCCAGCGTGAGCATCATCGACTCGTACTGGCCGAACTCCTCGCGGATCTGCTCCTCGGTCCAGCCGAGCGCCTTGAGCAGCACGGTGACGTTCTGCTTGCGCTTGCGGTCGAGGCGTACGCCGACCATGTCGCGCTTGTCGATCTCGAACTCCAGCCACGCTCCCCGCGACGGAATGAGCTTGGCGGTGTAGATGTCCTTGTCCGAGGTCTTGTCGGCGGCGCGCTCGAAGTAGACGCCCGGGGACCGGACCAGCTGGGAGACGACGACACGCTCGGTGCCGTTGATGATGAAGGTGCCCTTGTCGGTCATGAGCGGGAAGTCGCCCATGAAGACCGTCTGGCCCTTGATCTCACCGGTCTCGTTGTTGGTGAACTCCGCGGAGACGTAGAGAGGCGCGGAGTAGGTGAAGTCCTTCTCCTTGCACTCGTCGACGGTGTTCTTGGGGTCGTAGAAGACCGGGTTCTCGAAGGAGAGCGACATCGTCCCCGAGAAGTCCTCGATCGGCGAGATCTCCTCGAAGATCTCCTGCAGACCGGACTTGGGGCTGACGTCCTCGCCGGCGTCGGCGCGCTTCTGGACCTCGGCGTCCCACCGCTCGTTGCCGACCAGCCAGTCGAAGCTGCTGGTCTGGAGGGAGAGGAGCTTGGGAACCTCGAGAGGCTCGGAGATCTTCGCGAAGGAGATGCGGCGGGGGGCACTGCTGACGTTGGCGGTGGTGCTGGGGCGCGAGGCGGCCAAGAGGCGTCCTTCCAGAGGCTGGCTCGGTGCTGGGACTGAAGCCTGCCGTCGCCGCGAGGGGCAAAAATGCCACGATCGACGTGAGGGCAGGCGCAACGAGCGAGACTAGCACTCGCTGACGGTGGGCACAACCGAGCGGAGCCTGCCTTCGTCACCCTCGCGGACGGGACCTTCATATGACCCGGCTCGAGAGCCATCAGCGGCTCGTGAACGCTCTGTGAAGTGTGACCTCGCGGGTGCGGCCAGTCAAGCAACTCGCCCGGTTTGCTCCCGGGCGCCCGCTCCGCCCGGGGGCGGCGATCCTCAGAAGGAGAGGATGTCGGACACCTTCCAGGTGTCCCCCTCCTCGACCATGATCATCTCCACGCGGTTGAGCGCGAGCTTCGGCTGCGCGGCGTCCGCGGTCAGCGTGGTCTGGTCGAGGAAGAGCAGCACCCGCACCTTGTCGACGCTGGCGGACAGCACCGCGGAGCCCTGCACCTCGACGCTGACCTGCGCCTTGGACTCGGTCGCGGCGTCGACGACGGCGGTGTCGAAGGTGCCGACGTAGTCCTTCGCGTACTCCTCGGTCATGAACCGGGTCGCCGCGTCGCGGTCCTCCTCCAGGGTGCGGAAGTCGTAGGCCAGCACGGCCCCCGCGGCGCGCTCGGCCGAGGCCTGGGCGGCCCGTCCGGCGGCGGCCTCCTGGTCGGCGCGGTCGAGGTCCGCGACTCCGTCGGTGCCGAGAAGGCCGAGCAGCATCAGGCCGACGTAGAGCAGCAGCACCACGAGCAGGGCGGCCAGCCCCAGGACCAGGCGGCGTCCTCCGGCCACGACGGCGCGGGCGCGAGGAGCCGGGCCGCCGGAGTGGTCCCGACGCGGTCGCGCCGGCGCGACCGGGGTGTCGTCGCGGCGCGTGGACTCGCGTCGTCTCAGGAGCGAGACGCGGCCGGCCGGTCGAGCCTCGGCGGCGTCGGCGCTGCCGGAGGTGGGCGGTGCCGGGGGTGCTCCCGCGCCGGCCCGACGCTGGCTCGGGGTCGCGGTCGGGGTCCCGGTCGCGGAGTCCACCGCGGCAGTACGGCGCTCGCCGGCGATCCGTCGGCGGCGGGGGGTGGGCTGCTGGTTGCTCATGGCTCAGGCCTCTTCGAACTTGTCGACGAGCCACTCGCCGTCGGTCTTGACGAAGCTGATCTGCCACCGCCAGTGACGGACCACCTGCTGGCCCGAGGACACACGCTGGGCGTCGGAGACGACCAGCACCTGGGCGGAGTCGTCGTCCTGGGTCGCGATCCCGACCAGCGGCACCTCGTCCTCGTCGATGAGCACCTTGCCGACCGAGGACAGCTGCTGCTGCTCGATGCCGGTGATGACGTTCTGGGTGGCCTTCTCGAACTCGGCGCGGAACTTCGTCGACAGCAGGGGGCCGACCGAGTCGACGTACTCCTGGGCCTGACCGGCCTCGAAGGTGTTCCAGGTCTCGGTGAAGCGCTCGGCGGCCTGGCGCAGCGCGACCTGGTCCTCGGCGCGCTGCTCGTTCTCGGCCGTCTCGCCCCGCAACCAGAGCGTCACCCAGACGGCGGCCACGAGGGCCGCCACACAGAGCAGCGACAGCGCGGTGGCCACGGACGGGCTCGTGAGCAGCCCACCGGAGCGGTTCTCACCGGTCGGGCGGGGGGTGGGGTCGTCGGTCATCGTGCGACCTCGCGGTCGCGGTCGCTCACTTCTCCGAAGCGAGCGGCTGGATCAACAACCACTTCCATGACTCCTTGCCCAACGCCTCGTGGGCGCCACCGGTGTAGGTCACGTCGCGCGACCCTGTCGGTTCACCGTACTTGACCGTGCCCGTCGCGCTGTCGTACGTCGCGATGGCGGGACCGGCCTCCCAGGGAGCGACGCGGTTCGCGTTCTGCGCGCCACGGGCGTTGCTCACGGTCGCCGGCTCCGCGCAGCGCGCCCGCTCGTTCATCGGCTTGTTGCCGCGCTGCGTGTTCGGGTCGCGCTGGTTGGTGCTCTGGTAGCCGTTGGTGCACGCCTTGGGCTCCTGCTCGAGGATCAGGCCGAAGTGGGCGTTGTTGACGTTGCCCTCGCGGGCGTTGACCACGAAGCCGCCGGCCACGACGTAGGGGTACATGATCAGGACCATCTCGATGCCGGGCAGGTGCCGCAGCTGCACCTCGCCGGTCGTCACGAGGTTGTTGATCAGCTTGCCGAGGTTGACCTCGTTCTCCTCCAGGAACGTGCGCAGCTGGGTCGCCGTCGCGCTGCCGCTGGCGATGACGCGACGCAGGTCGGGGTCGCTGGCGGCCAGGGTGTCGGAGAACAGCGCCAGGTCGCGGGCGAAGGTCCGGATCGCCGAGGCCTTGTCGAGCTGGGTGCCCAGCACCGTGTTGCTGTCCCGGATGAGGTCGCGGGTGACCTCGAAGTTGGCGTCGGCGGCCTCGATGAAGGACGTGGAGCTGTCGATCAGCTGTCCCAGGTCGTCGCCACCGTCGGCGAACGCCTTGCCGAACTCGCTGATGACGGTGCGGAAGTCGTCCTTCGGGATCGAGTTGACCAGCGCCTGGGTGTTCGTCAGCCAGGTCACCGTGGAGATCGGGATCTCGGTGTTGGACTGCTCGATCGTCGAGCCGTCCTCCAGGTAGGGCTCGGAGTCCGACTGGGGCTGGAGCTCGACGTACTGCTCACCGACGGCCGAGCGGTTGCCGACCAGCGCCTTGGCGTCGGCCGGGATGTCGTCGTTGGCGTTCTCGATGTCGAGCGTCACGTCGACGCCGTCGTCGGTGACCTCCATGCCTCCGACGCGGCCGATCGTGACACCTCGGTAGGTGACCTCGGCGCCCTCGAAGATGCCGCCGCTGTCCTCGAAGCTCGCGGTGACCGCGTAGGAGCGGTCCAGCACGAGCCGGTCGAGCTTGGCGTAGCGGGCGCCGACGTAGCTGACGCCGAGGAGCGCGATGATCACGAAGATCACGAGCTGTTTCTTGGTGCGTGCGGTGATCATCGCTGGTCCATCCCCTGCACGAGCAGTCCGGCGAGGCCGAAGATGCGGCGCTCACGGACCTGCATCTCGGTCATCGGCTCACCCGGGGCCGCACGGCCGAGGCCGCCCGGAAGGTTCAGACCGCCACCGCCACCGCCGCCGCCACCACCACCGCCGCCGCCACCGAGCGGGTTGCGGATGCTCGGCCTCGGAATCGCGCTGGTGACGCCTCCGAGGTCGGTCGGGATGACGTCGGTGGGCAGGCCCGTCACGTCGGGCAGCTCGTCGATCAGCGGCAGCGTGCCGACCAGCTCGGTGAGGTCGAGCTGCAGCTCGGCGTTGAGGTTGGTGTAGTCGCCCATCTGCAGGTCGCGCGCCTGCTGGGGGTTCTTGCCGACCACCCCGTCGATGAAGGGGAAGGTCAGCACGATCTGCAGGCTGTTGACGAAGTCGTCGCCCGACTTCGCCAGCTCGGTCAGCACCGGGGCGAGGGAGTTCAGCGACTTGATGGTGCCGGCCTTGGAGGCCTGGATCACCCGCGTGCCGACGCCGCTCAGGCGCGCCAGGGCCTCCAGCATCTTCACCAGGTCGTCGCGCTGGCTGTCGACGGAGGCGATCGCCGACGGCAGCTCGGCGAGGGCGAGGTCGAGGGTGTCGGTCTCCTTGTTGAGTGCGATCGAGAGCGCGTTGACGTTCTCCAACGCGCGCACGATGCCTTCCTTGCCCTCGTCGAGACCGCCCATCAGGGTCGCGAAGCGACGCAGCGTGGACTTCACCTCGTCCTCACGGCCACCGAGGGCTGCGTTGAGCTCCTCGGTCACGATCTTGAGCTGGCCCACGCCGCCGCCGTTGAGGAACAGCGACAGCGCGCCGAGCACCTCCTCGACCTCCGGGTTGCGCCCGGAGTCCTCGAGCTCGATCGTGTCACCGTCCTCGAGCTTGCCCTGCGGCTCGCCGCTGGGCGGTGCGAGGTCGACGAACTTCTCACCGAGGAGGCTGGTCTGGCGGATGCCGGCGATGGCGTTGTCGGGCAGCTCCACGTCGCCGCGCACGAGCAGGGTGACCTCGGCGGTGTAGCCGTCGAGCTTCACGTCGTCGACGCGTCCTACGGAGATGTCGTTGACCTTGACCGCCGACTGCGGCACCAGGTCGAGCACGTCGCGGAACTGGACGGTCACCTCGTAGGGGTTGTCGCCCAGGTCCGCGCCACCGGGCAGCGGCAGGCTGTAGACCGAGAACTCGCACCCGCTGAGCAGCAGGGCGCCCGCGCCTGCCAGCGCAGCGAGTCGGGTACGGCGCAGGGCGCTCATCGGGGGACCTCCACGAGTCCGGCCAGGCTGGTGTCGATCGGCTCGATCTCCACGACGCGGGAGGACACGGTCGGGGTCTTCGCGCCCCGGGTGCCGGCGCGCGGGGCGATGCCGAGCAGGCCACCGCCGCCTCCGCCGTTGCTGGCACCTCCCTCGAGGGCCTCGGGCGACAGCTCGACGCCGAGGTCGGTGAGGATCTGCTCGACGCCGGTGCAGGCCGCGCCCGCGGGCTCTGCCGGCTGGATGAGCGTGCACAGCGCACCGAGCGGGTCCTTCTCCAGATCCGCGATGTTCTCGCCGAGGTTGCTCCGCGTGTCCAGCGTTCCGGCGCCCGGGTTGTAGGTGTGGAACAGGTTGGACAGCGCTGTCGGGGCCGCGGACAGCACCTCGTCGAGGGCGGCGCGCTGCTTGACCAGCACGTCGGTCACCCCGACCAGGCCCTTGATGTTGCGCGACAGCGCGTCCTTGTTCTCCTTGACGAAGCCGGAGACGGCCTCGAGGGCGACGCCGAGGTTGCGCAGAGCAGCAGCCAGCTCCTCACGCTCCCCCTCCAGCACGGTGGAGGCCGAGGCGAGGCTGTCGTTGAAGTCCCGGACGGTCTGGTCGTTGTCGGCCAGCGCCTTGACGAACCGCTCGATCTCGGTGGCGGTGCTGAACAGCGCCTCCTTGTTGTTGTCGAGGGTCTGCGTGAAGCGGCTGAGGTTCGTGATCGTCTCGTTGAACTTCTCGCCCTGCCCGCCGAAGTTGTCGGCGGTGACCTCGAGCAGGCGCGTCAGCGCGCCCTCCTTGTTCGCACCGTTCGGGCCCAGACCCACGGCGAGCTCGTCGAGGTACTTGTAGATGTCGTCGAGCTCGAGCGGGACGGCGGTGTTGCTCATGTCGAGCGTGGCGCCGTCCTCCAGCTTCTCGCCGCCGGTGTAGGCGGGGGTGAGCTGGATGTAGCGGTCACCCACGACGGACGGGGCGACCACGACCGCCTTGGCGTTCGCCGGCACCTCGATCTCGGGGTCGTAGCTCATCTCGACCTCGACCGTGGTGCCGGCCGGGGTCACGGTGTCGACCTGGCCGACCGGGACGCCGAGGATGCGCACCGCGGAGCCCTCGTAGATGGAGACCGTGCGCGGGAAGCTCGCGGTGAGGCGGGCGTCGTCGGAGCCGGGACGCAGGAACACCACGGCGAGCGCGATCACCATCAGCCCGGCGAGCGAGAGCGCTGCGATCCGGCCGGCACCGCTGCTGAAGGAGGGAAGGGACGCCATGTCACTGACCACCCGTCGCGGGCACCGGCGGGATGTTCTCGATGATCGTGTCGAACCACGGGCCGTTGCCCAGCGTGTTGGCGAACACCCGGTAGAACGGCGCCATCAGCCGCAGGCTGTTGTCGAGGTTCTCCCGGTTGGCGTTGAGCGTGTCCACCACGGTCTCCAGGTTGTCCAGCGCGGGGCGCAGGTCGGCGCGGGTGTCGCGCACGAGGCCGGTCAGCTGCACCGACAGCTGGGACGTCGCCACCAGCAGGTCGTGCACGGAGTCACGGCGGGCCACCAGCGCGCGGAAGAGGACGTCGCCGTCCTCCATCAGCGTGACGATGTCCTCCTTGCGGTCGCCCAGGACGCCGGAGACCTTCTTGAGGTTGAGCAGCAGGGTGTTGAGCTCCTCGTCCTTCTCGGCGACGTTGGCCGAGAGGGCGGAGACCCCGCGGAGCGCGGCCCGGAACTCGTCGGGCGTGTTCTGGGTCAGGTCGGCCATCACGTTCAGCGAGTCGGCGAGCTGCTCGGTGTCGATGCCCTCGGAGCGCTCCGCGAGCCCCTCGAAGACGTCGACGACGTCGAACGGCGAGTTGGTCCGCTCGACCGGGATGGTCCCGCCCTCCTCGAGCTGGCCGTCACCGGCGGGCACCAGCGCCACGAACATCGACCCGAGGATCGTCTTGACCTTGATCGCCGCCTCGGTCTCCTCGCCGAACTCGGCGCCCTCGACCTGGAAGCCGACCTTCACCTGGTCGCCGTCGAGCTCGATGCTGCGGACCTTGCCCACGCGGACACCGGCGATCCGGACCTCGTCGTTGGCCTTCAGTCCGCCCGCCTCGGTGAAGTTGGCGTAGTAGGTGTCACCGCCGCCGATGATCGGCAGGTCGCCGGCCTTGAAGGCGGTGACCATCAGCGCCGCGATCACCGCGATGCTGATGGCGCCGATGGTGACGGGGTTGCGCTCCCGGAACGGAGTGCTCATGCGTGCGCTCCCCTCGTGGAATCGGTCATGGACGGGGTGGACTCGTCGGTGCGAGCGATGACGACGTTGACGGCACTCATCCGATGTTGCACCTCGCCGCCTCGGTTCCGTCCGGTGGGTACTCCGGGATCTTGACGGGGGCCACTCCCGGCGCGAGGCGCACGGAGCCGCTGAAGTCACACAGGTAGAAGTTGAACCACGAGCCGTAGATCGCGGTGCGCCCGACCTTTCTCAGCTTGATCGGCAGCACCTTGAGGGCGCGGTCGAGCTCGTCCCGGTTCTTCGCGATGTTGCCGGCCACCGTGCGCAGCTGGGTGATGTCCCGCGACAGCCCGGGCCGGATCCCGGTGACGAGGTCGGCCGTCTGGACCGTGAGGTCCGAGATGGAGTCGAGCGACCCGAGGATCGCCTGACGGTCGTCGGTGAGTCCGCCGATGAAGCGGCGGAACTGGATGATCAGGTCCGACAGCTCCTGGTCTCGGTCGCCGACCGTCTCGAGCGTGGTGTTCAGGTTGGCGATGAGGTCGCTCACGAGGTCGTCACGCGCGGCCAGGGTGTTGGTGACCGAGGCCGTGCTGTCGAGCAGCGACTCGATGGTGCCGCCCTCGCCCTGGAAGACCTGGATGAGCTCCATCGAGAGCTTGTTGACGTCGGCCGGGGTCAACGCGGAGAACAGCGGCTTGAACCCGTTGAACAGCACCGTCAGGTCGAGGGCCGGGCTGGTCCGCTCCATCGGAATGGTGTCGTTCTCCTCGAGCTCGCCCTGCCCGCCCGTGCCCTCGGTCAGCGCGATGTAGCGCTGGCCCACCAGGTTGCGGTAGCGGATCGTGGCGTAGGTGCTCTCGGTCAGGCGGCTGTCGTCGGAGACGTCGAACTCGACGATGGCCTGCGTCTTGTCGTAGATCTCGACGCCGCTGACCGTGCCGACCTTGACACCGGCGATCCGCACGTCGTCGCCCTTCACGACGCCGGTGGCGTCGGAGAACACGGCCTTGTAGTCGGTCGTCGCGCCGAAACTGATGTTGCCGATCGTGATCGCGAGCAGGGTCGTGGCCAGCGTGGTGACGATGATGAAGATGCCCAGGCGGATGGAGTCGCCGGTGGTCTTCTTGTCGAGCAGCTTCATCGGACGGTCACCCCCTTGCCCTGGGCCAACGACCCGATGAGCAGGGTGGTCACGTCGGGGACCTCACTCACGGGTCGTCCCATCGCCGCGGCCGCTGCCAGGTCGATCACGTCCTTCTGAGCCTGGGTGCCGATGACGGAGTCACCGACGGCGACGCGCTTGCCGAGCGGGTAGTTGACGCCGTCACGGATCTGCGGCGAGGTCAGCGAGCGCGGCGGCAGGTTCTCCTGGGAGTACTTGCCGTTGATGGCGGCGTACATGTCGTTGCAGTACTTGAACGGCCCGCGGCTGTCGGTGAACGCAGGCTGGTCCCCGGCGTTGTAGCCGCGGGGCTGCGGCACCGTCTCGAGCTTGATGTGCAGGGTCTTGTTGCGGAAGGCGCTCTCGTTCGGCGCGATGCTCGCGACGGCCCCGCGCAGGAAGCACTTGTACTCGGGCGCGTAGCGGGCCAGCAGGGGCAGGATCCGCGCCCCCTGGTTCGACAGGGTGATGATGTTGTCGCCGTTCTCCTCCAGGAACCCCCGGGTGGTGTCGGCGAAGCCGGCCACGTCGTCGAAGAGGACCTCGACACGGTCCTCCTCGCTCTCGAAGGTCTGCGTGGTCTTGACCGTGTTGCGCAGCAGGCGGGCCAGCTCGGGCACGACGTCCTCGTAGACGCCCGAGACCTGGCCGAGCCGGTCGAGGCTCTCCACCAGCGCCGGGACCTCGGGGTTGAGCTTGCCGAGGTAGGAGTTGAAGGTCTCCAGGCCCTCGCCGAGCTTGTCACCGCGGCCCTCGAGCGCGGTGGCGATCGCGTTGAGGGTGACGTTGAGGTCGCCCGGTCGCACGGCGCGCAGCAGCGGGAAGAGGTCGTTGAGGACCTCCTCGACCTCGATGGCCACCTCGGACTGCTTGATGACGGCGCCCACGGCGATGGGCTCGGCCCCGGCCGCCTCGCCGTCGGGCACCTCGAGCGACACGTACTTCTCACCGAAGAGCGTCTTGGGCAGGATGCGCCCGGTCACGTCGGCGGGCACGGAGTCGCGCATGTCGGGGAAGAGCCCGAGCGTCAGCTTCGCGCCGTCGCCCTCGGTCGTGGTCTCGAGGACCTCTCCGACGATGACGCCCCGGATCTTGACGTCCGCGCGAGCGGGCAGCGACAGGCCGATCTTGGAGGACTGGAGCGTGACCTCGTCGTACGGGGTGAACTTCTTGGTGAACACCGCGTACGTCAGGTAGACGAAGAGCACGCACAGCGCGAGGAACGCCGCGCCGTACACGCGGGCTCCGAGGGCTTTTCCGATCTTGGGCATTGGTCCTTACCCCGCCAGCCGGACGGTCGTGGTCGTTCCCCAGATGGCCATGGACAGCAGCAGGTCGATGACGTTGATCGCGACGATCGACGTACGCACGGCGCGACCCACCGCGACGCCCACGCCCGCGGGGCCGCCGGAGGCGGTGTAGCCGTGGTAGCAGTGGATGAGGATGACGACCACGGCGAAGACGAGCACCTTGCCGAAGGACCACAGGACGTCGCCCGGTGGAAGGAAGAGCTCGAAGTAGTGGTCGTAGGTGCCGGCGCTCTGGCCGAAGAACTGGGTGACGGTCAGCCGCGTCGCGAAGTACGACGACATCAGGCCGACGACGTAGAGCGGCACAATGGCGATGAGTCCCGCGATGATGCGGGTCGTGACCAGGAACGGCAGCGAGGGGATCGCCATCACCTCGAGGGCGTCGACCTCCTCGGAGATGCGCATGGCGCCGAGCTGCGCGGTGAAGCCGCAACCCACCGTCGCCGCGAGGGCGATGCCGGAGACCAGCGGCGCGATCTCGCGGGTGTTGAAGTAGGCCGACACGAAGCCGGTGAAGGCCGACGTGCCGATCTGGTTCAGCGCCGCGTAGCCCTGCAGGCCGACCTCGGTGCCGGTGAAGAACGCCATCATCGTGATGACGCCGACCGTGCCGCCGATGACCGCGAGCGAGCCCGAGCCGAGGGTGACCTCGGCCAGGAGACGCAGGATCTCCTTCTTGTAGCGCTTGATCGCGCGCGGTGCCCACGCGATCGCGGTGATGTAGAACTTCAGCTGGCCACCGAGGGTGTCCAGGCTCTTCAACGGCTTCTGGGCCATCGCCTTCACGTCTGCCATGTCGACTCCGCCTAACCCGTCTTCGGTGGGACGAGCTGGAAGTAGATCGCGCTCATCACGAAGTTGACGACGAACAGCAGGATGAAGGTGATGACGACCGACTCGTTCACGGCGTCACCCACCCCCTTGGGACCACCGGCGGCGTTCATGCCCTTGTAGGCGGCGACGATGGCGGCGATCAGGCCGAAGATCAGCGCTTTCGCCATGCCTTGCCAGAGATCTGGGAGCTGGGCGAGCGCGGTGAAGCTCGCTAGGTAGGACCCTGGTGTCCCGTCCTGGAGCAGCACGTTGAAGACGTAGCCGCCGAGCACGCCGACGACGCTGACGAGACCGTTGAGGAAGACGGCCACCAGCATGCAGGCCAGCACGCGGGGGACGACGAGGCGCTGGATGGGATCGATGCCCAGCACCATCATGGCGTCGAGCTCCTCGCGGATCTTCCGCGCGCCGAGGTCCGCCGCGATCGCGGACCCGCCGGCACCGGCGATCAGCAGCGAGGTCGCGATCGGTCCCGCCTCCCTGACCACCGCGAGCACCGACGCCGACCCGGTGAAGGACTGGGCGCCGAACTGCTTGATCAGGCCGCCGACCTGCAGCGCGATGACGGCGCCGAAGGGGATGGCGACCAGGGCCGTCGGGATGATCGTGACCGAGGCGATGAACCACGCCTGCTGCAGGAACTCCCGCAGCTGGAAGGGGCGCTTGAAGAGCCCCTTGCCGACGTCGAGGCCGAAGGCGAAGAGTCCGCCCGCGGTGCCGATCGGGCGCAGGACGCGCGCCGAGGTGAGTGAGGCCATGACCGTCAGATCGCCCCGGCGTTCTGGTCCTCGAAGGAACCTGGAGGCGGCGTGACGCCGTTCTCCTTGCACCAGGCGCCGGGCTCACGCTGGCTGCGCCGCGGCTTGCCGTTGGTCGGCTCGATCTGGAGCGGGATCGGCGGCAGCGGCGGGAGCTCCTGGTCCTTCTCCGCCTCGAGCTCGTCGGCGTCCTTCTCCTCGGACATGCCGATGGGGCCGACCCGCTGGGCGTTGAGGAACTGCCGCACCACCGGCTCCTCGGAGGACAGGAGCATCTCGCGCGGGCCGAACATCGCCAGGTGCTTGTGGTAGAGCAGGCCGATGTTGTCGGGCACCGTGCGGGCGGTGTTGATGTCGTGGGTGACGATGAGGAACGTCGCGTCGATCTGGGCGTTCAGGTCGACGATGAGCTGGTTGAGGAACGCGGTGCGGACCGGGTCGAGACCGGAGTCCGGCTCGTCGAAGAGCACGATCTCGGGCTCGAGCACGAGGGCCCGCGCCAGCCCGGCGCGCTTGCGCATACCGCCGGAGATCTCGCCGGGGAGCTTCATCTCCGCACCGACCAGACCGACGAGGTCCATCTTCTCCATGACGATGTTGTTGATCTCCGACTCGCTCTTCTTCGTGTGCTCGCGCAACGGGAAGGCGACGTTGTCGAAGAGGTTCATGGAGCCGAACATCGCACCGTCCTGGAACAGCACGCCGAAGAGCTTGCGGACCTCGTAGAGGTCCTTCTCCGAGCAGCTCGCGATGTCGAGGCCCTCGATCATGATCTTGCCGTTGTCGGGCTTTAGCAGCCCGATGAGGGTCTTGAGGAAGACCGACTTGCCGGTGCCGGACGGGCCGAGCATCACGCAGATCTCGCCGGCGGGGATCGTCAGGGTCACGTCGCCCCAGATCAGGTCCTTGCCGAACGACTTGGTGAGGTGCTCGACCTGAATCTCGACGCCCACGGCGATCTCCTCTGCTGACAGGTGGTGGTGCTGGTCCCAGGCGCCGGTGCTGTGGTGCCAGTCACAAGGGGGCCAGCGTACCAACGAGTAACTCTGGGGCGGGTTACGGCTCCGACCCTCGAACGCTAAGGCAAATCAGGGGACGTGTCAGACGTTCGCCCCAGGTGGGGACAACACGGAGGGGCAGTCCGCCCGCCGCGCCCCCGGGTCGGCCCGGGAGACGGTGCTCCCGACTGACAACGCAGACGAGCGGTGGGCACCCGGAGGTGCCCACCGCTCGTTCGGCGTACTGCTGGGGTGGAGCTGTGCTGAGTGCCTCCGAGGAGGCCCTCAGCGCGTCGTCACTTGACGGAGACGGACGCGCCGGCAGCCTCGAGCTGCTCCTTGGCCTTGTCCGCGGCCTCCTTGGAGACCTTCTCCAGGACGGCCTTCGGAGCGGCCTCGACCAGCTCCTTGGCCTCCTTGAGGCCGAGGCTGGTGAGCGCACGGACCTCCTTGATGACGTTGATCTTCTTCTCGCCGGCGCCCTCGAGGACGACGTCGAACTCGTCCTGCTCGGCGACCTCCTCGGCACCGGCGCCGCCGCCGGCCGGGGCGGCCGCGACGGCAGCCGGGGCGGCCGCGGTCACGCCGAAGGTGTCCTCGAACTGCTTCACGAACTCGCTGAGCTCCAGGAGGGTCATCTCCTTGAAAGCGTCGAGCAGCTCGTCGGTGCTGAGCTTCGCCATGATGGCTTCCTTTCCTTGCGTTCAGGTGCGTTGCTGTGGTCCGCCCGGGATCGGCCGGACCGGTGGGTGGTGGGTCAGGCCTCGGTCGAGGCGGCTGCCTCGTCGTCGGCGGGCGTCTCGGTGGAGGTGGACTCCTCCGCGACGGGCTCCTCCGCGACGGCCGCCGGCTCGCCGGCACCACCCTGGAGGATCGAGGGGTCCTGCTCGGCCTTCTGCTGCAGGGCCGCCGCGACACGGGCGGTCTGCGCCAGGGGGGCCTGGAACAGGGCGGCAGCCTGGCTGAGCGAGGCGAGCATGCCGCCCGCGAGCTTGGCCAGGAGGACTTCACGCGACTCGAGGTCAGCGATCTTGCTGATCTCGGAGACGTCGACGGTCCTGCCGTCGAGATACCCACCCTTGATGACGAGGGCGGGGTTGGCCTTGGCGAAGTCACGCAGGCCCTTGGCCGCCTCGACCACGTCGCCGTTGATGAAGGCGATGGCGGTCGGGCCGGTGAGCAGGTCGTCGAACCCGGCGACCCCGGCCTCCTTGGCGGCGATCTGGGTGAGCGTGTTCTTCACCACGGCGTAATGGGCGTTCTCGCCGAGCGAGCTGCGCAGGTCCTGCAGCTGCTTGACGGTCAGCCCGCGGTACTCGGTCAGCACAGCGCCGGTCGACTCCTGGAACGAATCCACGAGCTCCGCGACGGCTGCTGCCTTGTCTGGCCGCGCCATGGGTCTCCTTCCGCGGTTACGGTTCACGGACCAGAGACGGACTCCCGACGTCACCCGGCACAGCCGGAGAGACGACGAACGCCCCGGCGCAGGAGGCACGGGGCGTGGATCTCCGCGAGGCGGAGCACTCGGTGTCACCTGCGCTGGTCGCCCGCGGTGCGGGGCCTTCGACCGACGGGCCCGGGAACGGGCACGCCGACAACCGGCGGTCTCTGGAACAGGTGCCAGCGTACGCCGCCCGCGACGTCACGACCAAATCGGGCACCGGTCCACGCCCGGATCCACCCCACCGCCCCGTCGGCTCTGCTTCCATGGGGACCGTGGACGAGTCACCGGCGGACCTTCAGCTCCAGTCGCTCAGCGACACCATCGACCAGGCCGACCGTCGCGTCCGCGCCGGCGCCGACGCCCCCGAACGGGTCTGGCCCACCGGTTTCGACGTGCTCGACGCCAACCTGCACGGCGGCTTCCGCAGCGGCGACCTCGTCCTGCTCGGCGGGCCCCAGGGCATGGGCAAGACGACCTGGGCCCTCCAGGTGGCCCGCAACGTGGCCCGCCAGGGTCGCCCGGTCGTCTACTTCTGCTACGAGCACGACCAGGCCGCGATGCTCGTGCGGCTCGTCGCCCTCGAGGCCGGGCTGATCGGCGGCATCGAGGCGCCCAGCGTCAGCCAGGTCCGGTCGATCTTCGAGACCAGCGACGGGCTCGGGCTGTCGCTCGACGAGCGGCTCGAGGAGACCACGGGCGGCGGCGAGGCCCTCGAGGTCGTCCGCGAGTACGCCGACCGCCTCCGCATCCACCGCTCGTCCGGGGGCCGCACGACCCTCGACGTCATCAAGCGCACCGTCGCCGACGTCGCCGACCAGCACGGTGCCGCCCCGCTGGTCGTCCTCGACTACCTCCAGAAGGTCCCCGTCGCCGACGCCCCCACCGAGGACGAGCGCATCACCCAGGTCGTCGAGGAGATCAAGGACCTCACCCTCGACCTCGACCTGCCCGCCCTCTGCGTCGTCGCCTCCGACAAGGAGGGCATCGGTGCCGGCAAGCGGATGCGGGTCGGCAACATCCGTGGGTCCTCGGCGCTGGCCTACGAGGCCGACACCGTGCTGATGCTCAACAACAAGTTCGACGTGGTGGCGCGCCACCACCTCGTCTACGACAGCGGCAACGTCGAGCGGTTCCGGCACTGGGCGGTGCTGACCGTCGAGAAGAATCGCAGCGGGCTGACCGGCGTCGACATGGAGTTCGCCAAGCGCTTCGAGCAGTCACGCTTCGAGACCCACGGGCAGCTGGTCCGCGAGAAGCTCGTCGACGAGCGGGTGTTCATCGAGTAGCTGCTCGTCCGGGGATGGCGGGTGTGATCGCCTCTCGGTGGCTGGCTCGGGGTGCGGGCGCCTGCCGGAGGGTGCGCGGAGGCTGGACCTGCGATCGCCCCTCGCGAGCTCGGGGCGCTCTCGGTCCTTGAGGCCGTCCGCCCACCCTCCGTCCGGTGACCGGACCCCGCGGCACCCTCACGTCGGAAACGACGCACGGACAGCCGCCCCACGTCGTCAACGACGGCTGTCCGGCTGCCTGGCGTCGTCAACGACACCAGGACCGTCATGGGTCCCGCTGGGCCGGCCTCACGTCGGGGACGACGTCGGGCGGGGTGGCCGGACGGGGCGGGGGCGGATGGCCTCAAGGGCCGAGAACCCTCCGAGCCTGCGAGGAGGATTCGCAGGTCCAGCCTCCGCCGCCGTCGCGGGAGGCGACCCCGGCCGACGTCGCGCACACCCCCGGGACGCGACGACGGCCCCGAGCGCAGTGCTCGGGGCCGTCGTTCAGGGTGCGGAGCCTCAGGCCTCGTCGGCCTCGGTGAGGTTGCGCGTGCGGTTCGGGTCGACCGGGATGCCCGGGCCCATCGTGGTGGAGACGGTCACCTTGCGGATGTAGCGGCCCTTGGAGCTGGCCGGCTTGAGCCGCAGCACCTCGTCGAGCGCGGCGGCGTAGTTCTCCGCGAGCTGGGTCTCGGTGAAGGAGGCCTTGCCGACGATGAAGTGCAGGTTGGCGTGACGGTCCACGCGGAACTCGATCTTGCCGCCCTTGATGTCGTTGACGGCCTTGGCGACGTCCATGGTGACGGTGCCGGTCTTGGGGTTCGGCATGAGGCCGCGGGGGCCGAGCACCTTGCCCAGACGGGCGAGCTTGCCCATCATGTCGGGGGTCGCGACCGCGGCGTCGAAGTCGAGCCAGCCGCCCTGGACCTTCTCGATCATGTCGTCGCCACCGACGAAGTCGGCGCCGGCCTCACGGGCGGCCTCGGCCTTGTCACCGTTGGCGAAGACGACCACGCGGGCGGTCTTGCCGGTGCCGTGGGGCAGGTTGACGGTGCCGCGGACCATCTGGTCGGCCTTGCGCGGGTCGACACCCAGGCGCATGGCGACGTCGACGGTCTCGTCGAACTTCTTCTTGCTCGCCGTCTTGGCCATCGTGATGGCGGTCAGCGGCGAGTAGAGCTGGTCGGTGTCGACGCCCTTGGCGGCCTCGCGGTAGGTCTTGCTGCGCTGCATGGTCTGGTTCCTCTCACCAGGTCGTGGTCAACGGCCGCAGAGCGGGCCTGCCACTGATCTCTCCCCGACGCAGGGTCGCGCCGGAGTCGTGCGGGTCGTGCGTGCCGGCCGGAGCCGGAGGGGTTCAGCGCCGGGGGTTCAGCCCTCGACGGTGACACCCATGGAGCGGGCGGTGCCCTCGACGATCTTCATCGCGGCGTCGATGTCGCGCGCGTTGAGGTCGGGCATCTTGCCCTCGGCGATCTCGCGCACCTGGTCCTTGGTCAGCTTGCCGACCTTCTCCTTGTGCGGGACGCCGGAGCCCTTGGACAGGCCGGCGGCCTTCTTGATGAGCTCGGCGGCCGGGGGCGTCTTGGTGACGAAGGTGAAGCTGCGGTCCTCGTAGATGGTGATCTCGACGGGGATGACCTGGCCGCGCTGCTGCTCGGTGGCGGCGTTGTAGGCCTTGCAGAACTCCATGATGTTGACGCCGTGGGGGCCGAGGGCCGTACCCACCGGGGGCGCGGGGGTGGCCGCGCCGGCGTTCAGCTGCACCTTGACGAGTGCGGCGATCTTCTTCTTCTTCGGAGGCATTGCTCTCTTCTCTCTCTCGTGGTCATCGCGGGGGTTGGGCCCCTGCCACTACCTACTGGGTGCTGGGTCGTGCTGGGTGGTGCGCGGTGGTGCTGGGTCGTGCGGGCCTGCTCAGACCTTCTGGATCTGGCTGAAGCTGAGCTCGACCGGGGTCTCACGACCGAAGATCTCGACGAGGGCCTTGACCCGCTGCGACTCTGCGTTGATCTCGGTGATCGTCGCGTGGAGCGTGGCGAACGGGCCGTCGACGACCATGACGGAGTCGGAGACGTCGAAGTCGGCGACCTCGACCTTCTTCTTCGTCGGGGTCTGGGCGGTGCCCCCGCCGCTGGCGGCGGCCTCGGACTGCTCCGCGGCGGCGACCACGGCGGGTGCGAGCATCTTCTCGACCTCGTCGAGGCTCAGCGGCACGGGCTGCTGGCTGTGGCCGACGAACCCGGTGACCGACGGGGTGTGTCGCACGGCGGCCCACGACTCGTCGGTGAGGTCCATGCGCACGAGGACGTAGCCGGGGAGGACGGTACGACGCACCAGCTTGCGCTGGCCGTTCTTGATCTCCGCGACCTCCTCGGTCGGGACGACCACCTCGTGGATGTAGTCCTCCATGTTGAGCGAGGTGATGCGGCTCTCCAGGTTGGTCTTCACCCGGTTCTCCATGCCGGAGTAGGTGTGGACCACGAACCAGTCGCCGAACTTGTTGCGCAGGGTCTCGCGGAACTCCTCCAGCGGGTCCACGACGACGTCCTCGACGTCCTCGTCGACCGCCACGGCGGCGTTGTCGTCGAGGTCGCCCTCGAACTCGGGGGTCGCGTCCGCCAGGTCGGCGGCGGTGGCGGCGAGGCCGCCCTCACCCTCGGCGGCGAGGTCGGCCGGGTCGTCGTCGGCCTCGTCGGCCTCGGTCGCGGGAGCGTCGGCGAGGATGTCCTCGGCGATCTCCTCGGCGGACACTCCGGCGGGGTCGGCCTCGGCCTCGGTGACGGCGTCGACCTCCTCGATCACGCCGTCCGCCGAGTCGTCAACGGACTCGGGCTGTTCGTCGTACGGCTGCGACACGGTTGTCAGTCACCTTCATTCGATCGGGATCGGGCGCGGGGCCCGTCGTTGGCGGCTCCGGACGGAGCGGCGTACGTCGTCAGCCTCTCGCCTAGGCGAAGAGGGCGAACATCAGCTTGCCGAAGCCCAGGTCGAGCAGGGAGACCAGCGTCATGACCACGACCACGAACACCAGCACGACCCAGAAGTAGGTCACGAGCTGCTGCCGCGTGGGCCACACGACCTTGCGGAGCTCGGCCACGACCTGGCGCAGGAAGAGCGAGAGACGGGTGATCGGGTTGCCGCGACGTTCCTGCTGTGACACGGACTGGTCCGTCACCGCTGATCACACCCTCTCGTTCTGTCTGTCGGTCCTGTGGGTCCTGCTGGTCACGCTGGATCTGCAGGGCACGAGGGACTTGAACCCCCAACCTTCGGTTTTGGAGACCGATGCTCTGCCAGTTGAGCTAGTGCCCTCCGGTGGCACCTGCCCCGGGCCGCGGCCCACGTGGTCGAGGGCATGACGATCAAGGGTGTGAACCACCAGTCCGGGAGTCTACGGGGAAGGCTGTGGCGAAGTCGAACCGAGGCGGACCATCCCGCGAACCGCCCTGCACACCCCACGGTACGGATGGAACGATGGGCCCATGACTGCCGACCGTCCCGCCTCCACCCCCGCCCGCATCTCCGCCCGCGTCGGCGGCATCGCCGAGTCCGCGACGCTGGCGGTCGACGCCAAGGCCAAGGCCCTGAAGGCCGAGGGCCGGCCGGTGATCGGCTTCGGGGCCGGCGAGCCGGACTTCCCCACCCCGCCCTACATCGTCGAGGCGGCGGTGGCGGCCTGCTCGCAGCCGGCGAACCACCGCTACACCCCGGCCGGCGGCCTGCCGGACCTCAAGAAGGCGATCGCGGCGAAGACCGCCCGGGACTCGGGCTACCAGGTGGAGCCGGCGCAGGTGCTCGTGACCAACGGCGGCAAGCAGGCCGTCTACGAGGCCTTCGCGACCCTGCTCGACCCGGGCGACGAGGTCGTGCTCCCGGCCCCCTACTGGACGACCTACCCCGAGGCGATCCGGCTGGCCGGTGGCGTCCCCGTCGAGGTGCTGGCCGACGAGACCCAGGACTACCTCGTCACCGTCGAGCAGCTCGAGGCCGCCCGGTCCGAGCGCACGAAGGTGCTGCTGTTCTGCTCGCCCTCCAACCCCACCGGGTCGGTCTACCCGCGCGAGCAGGTCGAGGCGATCGGCCGCTGGGCCCTCGAGCACGGCATCTGGGTGGTCACCGACGAGATCTACGAGCACCTGACCTACGACGGCGTGCGCGCCGAGTCGATGCCGGTCATGGTGCCCGAGCTCGCCGACACCTGCGTGGTGCTCAACGGCGTGGCGAAGACCTACGCCATGACCGGCTGGCGCGTGGGCTGGCTCATCGGCCCGACCGACGTGGTCAAGGCGGCGACCAACCTGCAGTCGCACGCCACCTCCAACGTCGCCAACGTCTCGCAGCGGGCTGCGATCGCCGCGCTCGAGGGCGACCTGACCGCGGTCGACGAGATGAAGGTGGCCTTCGACCGCCGTCGTCGTCGCATCGTGGAGATGCTCAACGAGATCGACGGGGTGCTCTGCCCCGAGCCGAAGGGCGCGTTCTACGTCTACCCCTCGGTCAAGGGTCTGCTGGGCCGGGAGGTCGCGGGCCGCACCGCGACGACCACGACCGAGCTGGCCGAGATCATCCTGGAGGCCGCCGAGGTGGCGGTCGTGCCCGGTGAGGCCTTCGGCTCCCCCGGCTACCTCCGGCTGTCCTACGCGCTGGGCGACGACGACCTGGTCGAGGGCGTCAGCCGGCTGCAGAAGCTCTTCGGCTGAGCCGGGCCGGCCGCAGCGTGCCCGCCCCCGACACCGGTCCGGCTCCCGAGGACGCCGGGCGGGAGCGGCGCGACCTCAGCACGCTGCCCAAGGCTCATCTGCACCTGCACTTCACCGGCTCGATGCGCCACGGCACGCTGGTCGAGCTCGCCGAGCGCGACGGTGTCGTGCTGCCCGAGGCGCTGGTCGACGACTGGCCGCCGCAGCTGTCGGCAGCCGACGAGAAGGGCTGGTTCCGCTTCCAGCGGCTCTACGACGTCGCCCGGTCGGTGCTGCGCACGGAGGACGACGTACGCCGGCTGGTGCGCGAGGCCGCCGAGGACGACGCCCGTGACGGTGGTCGCTGGCTGGAGCTGCAGGTCGATCCCAGCGGGTACGCCGCGAAGTTCGGCGGGATCACGGCGATGACCGAGCTGGTGCTCGACGCGGCCCGCGACGCCGCCGCCACCACCGGTGTCGGCATCGGCATCGTGGTGGCCGCCAACCGCACCCGCCACCCCCTCGACGCCCGCACCCTGGCCCGCCTCGCCGTGCAGTACGCCGACGCGGGGGTCGTCGGCTTCGGGCTGTCCAACGACGAGCGCCGGGGCGACACCCGCGACTTCGCCCGGGCGTTCCGCATCGCCCGCGACGCCGGGCTGCGGGCCTTCCCCCACGCCGGGGAGCTCGTCGGGCCCGCCAACATCCGGGTCGCGGTCGAGGAGCTCGGCGCCGACCGGCTCGGGCACGGCGTACGGGCGGCGGAGGACCCGGCGCTGCTCGCGCACCTCGTGCAGCGGGGCGTGGCGCTCGAGGTGTGCCCGACGTCCAACGTCTCCCTGGGCGTCTACTCCGACCTGACGTCGGTCCCGTTGCCGACCCTGCTGGCCGCCGGTGCGACGGTGGCGCTGGGCGCCGACGACCCGCTGCTGTTCGGCTCACGACTGGTGGGCCAGTACGCCGCCATGCGGGCCGCCCACGACCTCGACGACGCCACCCTCGCCGAGCTGGCGCGGATGTCGGTCCGCGCCTCCAGCGCCCCCGACTCGCTCAAGACCGAGCTCCTCGCCGCCGTCGACGCCTGGCTCACCTGAGCCCCCTCGACGCCCCCTCGCGCGGTGGTGCCGCGGCGCCGGGTGGTGCGGACGGCCTCAAGCGCCGAGGAGCCACGGAGCTCGCTCCGGGGCTGCCGAGGTGCAGCCTCCGCACCACCCAGAGCCGCGGCACCACCGCCGACGCACGCGTCGAGGGACCGAGGAGCCCCTCAGAGGGTGCAGGCGACGAGGACGGGCTCGTTCTCGAGGGTGACGCCGAAACGCTCGCGGACGCCGTCACGGACCTCACGGGCCAGCGCCAGGAGCGCCTCGGTGGTGCCGTCGCCGCGGTTGGTCAGGGCGAGCGGGTGCTTGGTGGACAGCGAGACACCGGTGCCCCGGTCGAGGCCGTGCCCCTTGCCGAAGCCGGCGTGGTCGATGAGCCAGGCGGCGCTGGTCTTCACCCGACCGTCCGGCTGCTCGAAGGCGGGCGCCCCCTCGGGCACCGCGTCGGCGTCGAGCACCGGGTTGGTGAAGAAGGAGCCGGCCGACCAGGTGTCGTGGTCGGCGGCGTCGAGCAGCATCCCCTTCGAGGCGCGCAGGCCCCGGACGGCGGCCACGACGTCGGCCGCAGGGGCGCGCTGTCCCACCTCGACTCCGAGCGTGCGCGCCAGCTCGGCGTACCGCACGGGTGCGCCGAGGTCGCCGAACCGGAGCTGGAAGGTCACGGTGAGCACGACGAAGCGGCCGGGCTCCGCCTTGAAGCGGCTGGTGCGGTAGCCGAAGCCGCAGTCGCCGGGGAACATCGTGCGGACCCGCCCCTCGGCGCGGTCCCACACCCGGACCCGGGCGACCGTGTCGGCCACCTCCTGGCCGTAGGCGCCGACGTTCTGGATCGGGGTCGCGCCGACCTTGCCGGGGATGCCCGTCATCGCCTCGATGCCGATCCAGCCCTCGGAGACGGCGCGGTCGACGAGGTCGTCCCACACCTCCCCCGCCTGCACGGTGACGAACGCCCCGCCGCAGGTGTCGCCCTCGACCTCGACGCCGCTGGTGGCGACCTCGAGCACGGTGCCGTCGAAGCCGTCGTCGGCCACGACCAGGTTGCTGCCGCCGCCGAGGACCAGCAGCGGGTCACCGCCGGCGTCCGCGGTGCGGGCGGCGTCGAGCAGGCCCGCCTCGTCGGTCGCGCGCGTCCAGGCCCGGGCAGGACCGCCCAGCCGCAGCGTGGTGCGGTCCGCCAGCCGGTGCCCCGCACCGGAGGCGGACGAGGGCGCGGCGGTCGGGGCCGGTTCAGTCACCGGCGGGGATCCGCAGGACCGCCTTGGGCATCCCGAGGACCTTCTCGTCGCCGCAGCGGACGTCGAGCGTGACGGCGACCCGGTCGTCCTCGACGGAGGAGACCGTGCCGGAGACGCGGACGGTGACGCCCTCGTCGTCATCGGGTACGACGACGGGCTTGGTGAACTTGCAGCCCACCTCGACGACCCGGCCGGGCCCACCGGCCCAGGTGTCGAGGGCGCGGGCCACCAGCGCCATCGTGTACATCCCGTGCGCGATCACGCCCGGCAGACCGACCGAGGTGGCCACGCGCTCGGACCAGTGGATCGGGTTCCGGTCGCCGCTGGCCCCGGTGTAGCGGACCAGGTCGGCGCGCGTGACGACGTACTCCTGGGGGGCGAGCTCGGCCCCCTTCTCGGCGCCCTGCAGGCCGGTCACCGCGGTCACCGGTGCACCAGCACGGCGCGGGCCGTGACGACCGGGGTGCCGTCGCTGTCGGTGATCTCGCTGCGGGTGCCGATGATGTCGGCGCCGCCGATCTGCCGCAGCGAGTCGACGGTCAGCTCGGCGCTCAGGCGGTCTCCGGCGACGACGGGCCGGTGGTAGGTGAAGCGCTGCTCGCCGTGGATGACGTTGTGCAGCGAGATGCCGACCGAGGGGTCCTCCATCAGGCCGGTCATCGCCGCGAAGGCCACCACGATCGGGAAGGTCGCGGGTGCGGGGCCGCCCTCCCAGGAGCCACCGGTCGCGGCGGCGAACTCGGCGATCCGCTCCTCGGTGACGAGGTAGGGATCGGTGGGCGGGAACGTGCGTCCGGCCAGGGACTCGTCGACTGCCATGCGCCGACGCTACCGCCGGGAGCGGAGAAGCACGAAGCGGCGCCTCCTCGGTGAGAGGAGACGCCGCTTCGGGTGTCAGGGTGCGCCCGCGGTCAGCGGGTCTCCTTGTGGGAGGTGTGGGTGCGGCAGCGCGGGCAGAACTTCTTCATGTCCAAGCGATCCGGGTCGTTGCGCCGGTTCTTCTTGGTGATGTAGTTGCGCTCCTTGCACTCCGTGCACGCCAAGGTGATCTTGGGGCGGACGTCACTGCTCTTGCTGGCCACGATGTGCCTCTTCTTCTGGTCGCCGGTCTGCTTCCAGTCTGCCGCACCACGCCAGGCCCCTCCAAATGGAGCGGCTGCGCTGCGATCCGACTGCGTGTGGTCGAGTAGCGGGGGCGGGACTCGAACCCGCGACACCACGATTATGAGCCGTGTGCTCTAACCACCTGAGCTACCCCGCCACAGGGTCGGGGTCCTGCGGCGCTCTCGCGCCACAGGCTCCTCTCCCAGAGCCCCTTTACGGAATCGAACCGTAGACCTTCTCCTTACCATGGAGACGCTCTGCCGACTGAGCTAAAGGGGCAAGCCGGGAGAGAGCATACACACGGCCGGGGCCCGTCATGAAATCGAGTGCCCGCGGCCCTCGCGGGGCCCCGACGCGCGGGTGACGCGCCTCTCAGGAAGGGGCCGCGACGAGCGATTTGAGCGGCTTCGCCCCTTAACACACATCTGCCAGCGGACGCAGCAACACGGCCTTAATTCCCTGGCGGACCGGGACCTTTCGTCGCCATCATGGGAGTGCTGACCGCGGGGCGGCCGCGGCACCGGTGGAAGGGGAGCGTCATGCGTGGTGCGTACAAGGTGCTGGCCAGTGTCCTGGCCGTCCAGATCGTGGTCCAGGCGGCCGCGATGGTCTGGGCGATCGCCGGTCTCTACAACTTCGTCGACGGTGGTGGCACGTTCGACAAGAGCCTGATGGAGGAGGGATCGGAGTCGCCCTTCCCCGAGGTCGCCGGCTTCGCCGTCCACTTCATGAACGGCGCGCTGATCGTCGTCGTCGCCCTGGTCCTGCTGATCGTCTCCTTCTTCGCCAAGGTGCCCAAGGGCGTCCCGGCAGCAGGGGCGATCTTCGGCCTCGCCCTCCTGCAGTTCGCCCTCGGGATCGCCGGGCACTCGCTCCCCTTCGCCGGCATGCTGCACGGCGTGAACGCCCTGCTCCTGTTCGGCGCGACGTTGCACGCCACCCGGCTGCCCGGGAAGGCGACCACGGTCGACCAGACCCACGCCGCCCCGGCGCGCGTCTGACCGCTCGAACGACCGCGGAGGTACGTCGACCATGACCCGTCGGCGGATCTCCGCGGTCGTCGCTGTCCTGGCCACGCTGGCGATCGTGGTCCCGCTGACGTGGATGTGGTGGAGCAGCCGCATGCCCGACGCCTACAACGTCATGGACATGGGGTACGCCGACTACGGCGGCGGTCCCCGCCCGGCCGAGGGTCACGGCTCCCACGGGGCCGGCGCGACCACGGACGCGGGGGTGTCCGTCGAGGACCTCCGCGGGGAGCCGGAGGGGGCGCCCGACGTGCGCGTCGAGCTGGTCGCCGCCGAGGGCACCGTCTCGCTGCCGTCGGGACGCACGGTCGACGGCTTCACGGTCAACGGCACCAGCCCGGGCCCGGTCGTGGAGGCCACCGCGGGCGACCTGGTCGAGGTCCGCTTCCGCAACGAGTCGGTGGCCGACGGCGCCACGCTGCACTGGCACGGGGTCGACGTGCCGAACGGCGAGGACGGGGTCGCCGGCGTCACCCAGGACGCGGTCATGCCGGGCGAGGAGTTCGTCTACCGCTTCGTTGCCGAGGACCCGGGCACGTACTGGTACCACTCCCACCAGGTCTCCCACGAGCAGGTCGTCAAGGGCCTCTTCGGCGCCCTCGTGGTGCAGCCGCGCGACGGTGTCGACCAGGACGTGGAGGCAGTCGCGGTCACGCACACCTTCGGGGACCGCACGCTCAACGGCCTCGAGGGCGACGTGCCGGTGGTGGCGGAGCCCGGCGACACGGTGCGGCTGCGGGTGGTCAACACCGACAACGCGTTGGTCGAGCTCTGGGCCGACGCGCCCTACCGGGTGCTCGCGATCGACGGCTTCGACCTCACCGGGCCCACCCCCGTCGAGGACCAGGCCCTCACGCTCACCGCCGGGGCGCGGGCCGACCTCGAGGTCACGGTCCCCGACACGGGCGCCGTGCGGGTGCAGGTCGGAGGGGCCACGTCCCTGGTCGTGGGACCGGACGGGGTCGACGTACCTCCGGCGCCGGAGCAGCCGGAGTCCGACCTCGACCTGCTCACCTACGGCACCCCCGCGGGCCTGCCCTTCGACGTGACCGACCCCGACCGGCGCTTCGACTACGCCATCGGCCGCCGTCCCGGCTTCGTCAACGGCCGCCCCGGGCTGTGGTGGTCGATCAACGGCCGACTCTTCCCCGACGTGCCGATGTTCGTCGTCGAGGAGGGCGACGTCGCGGTGTTCCGCATCGAGAACGACAGCGGGGAGTCGCACCCGATGCACCTGCACGGCCACCACGCGGTGGTGCTCAGCCGCAACGGTGAGGCCTCGACGGGCAGCCCGTGGTGGGTCGACTCGCTCGAGGTGGCCAGCGGCGACGAGTACGAGATCGCCTTCGTCGCCGACAACCCCGGGGTCTGGATGGACCACTGCCACAACCTCCCTCACGCCAAGGAAGGCCTGGTGGCTCACCTGATGTACGCCGGGGTGACGACGCCGTACGAGATCGGCCCGGACACCGGCAACACCCCCGAGTAGCCGCGCCAGGGAGCTGGGTCAGGCGCCGGCGGCGTGCCGGCCGGCCCGCCGGCCGAAGTACGACGCCTCGCCCAGCTGGGTGCCGCTGGAGTAGCCGGAGCCGTCGAGGGCGATGTTGGCCGCGGCCGCGCCGGCGGCGTACACCCCGGGCACCGGGCTCCCGTCCGGTCGCAGCACCTCGCCGTCCACCGAGACCTTCAGCCCGCCCATCGTGAAGCCGGCGTAGAACGCCTTGCCCGGCGTGAGGTCGTAGGCACCCCACGGCCCCTGGTCGAGCGGCACCAGCCACTCCGCGGCCTTGTGGAAGGCCGGGTCGTGGCCCTCCGCGGCGTGCTTGTCGTAGTCGCGCATCGTCGCCACCAGCGCCCCCTCGGGCATCCCGAGGCCGGCCTCCATCTCCTCGACGGTCTCCCACCCGTCGACGAGCGGCTGGAAGCCGTACGCCGGCTCGACCATCGTGGCGCTGTCGAGGATCAGGTAGCCCTCGGCGCCGGGCTGCTCGAAGAGCGCCGCGGCGGTGCGCGAGTGGTAGCCGTCCTCGTTGACGAACCGCTCCCCGGCGTTGTTGACCACGATCCCCTTGAGGGTCTCGCCCGGCGGGTAGAACGGGCTGGTGAAGAACGCCCCCTCCATGTGCTCGGCCACGCCGCCTACGGACTCCCCCAGGCGGATGCCGAGGCCGTCGTCGAAGGAGTTGCCCAGCGCCATGCCGCGCGCCACGAGGGCCTGCAGCCGGGGCGCGTACGCCGCGATCATCTCGTCGTTCATCACGAACCCACCGGCCGCCACGACGACCGCCCCGGCGCGGACCGCACCGGTCTCGGCGTACCGCTTCCAGGTGGCGCCCACGACCGGCCCGACTGCGGCTCCCGGACCGCCGTCGACCACGAGCGCGGTCACGCCGGTGTCGTAGCGGACCTCCACGCCGAGGCGGGCGCACTCCGCGAGCGCCCGCTCGACGACGAACCCGCCCCCGCCGACGTCGCCGACGAAGGGCGGCTTGTGCCCGCGCGGCGCCGGGCGGGCGAGCTCGCAGAACGGGTGGGCCTTCTCGCTGCCGGTGTACATCAGCCCCTCGGTGCCGGGCTGCACGACGGCCTTGGGGGCGTAGTAGCTGCGCTCGAACTCGAAGCCGAGCCCCTCGAGCCAGTCGAAGTGGTCGACCGACTCCTGGCAGTAGAGCCGGATCTTCTCCGGGTCCGCCTCGGGGCTGGCGGCGCGGAGGTACTTCTCCATCTCCTCGGCGCTGTCGTCGTGGCCGGTCGCCTGCTGGACCGCCGTGCCACCGCCGAGGTAGAAGTCCCCGCCCGACATCGCCGAGGTGCTCGTGCCCGGACCGCCCCGGTCGAGCAGCAGCACCCGCGCCCCGGCTCGGGCCGCCTCGACCGCCGCACAGGTGCCGGCCATGCCCGCGCCCACGACCAGCACGTCGACGTCGTCGGACCAGGAGGCCACGGACGCGGCGGGCGCGGGGGCAGGGATCTCGACGCTCACGTCGCCCATAGTAGAACGCGTTCTACTTCCTGGCGAGGTGTCGGGCAGCAGCTGTGACGTCGGGGACCTTGTGCGGTGGGTTGTGCCCGCTCGGCCGTCTCAAGCCACCGCACAGGGCGGCCCCGGGCCCCGCGCCCTCGGATCCACCGAGTTCTCCACAGGCTGTGGCGCCGCCCTCCCCCCGGAGCCTGTCCGAGGCCGAGGGTGGTGCGATGCACCCCCTCCTGGACCGCCTCCTCGCCGAGCAGGACGGCGTCGTCAGCCGCGATCAGGCCCTGACCGCCGGGGTCCGTGGGGCCGAGATGCGCCGCCTGCTCTCGCGTCGTGAGCTCGTCGCCGTCCACCGCGGGGTGTACGTCAACCACACCGGAGAGCCGACGTGGTCCCAGCGTGCGTGGGCGGGCGTGCTGGCGACCTGGCCGTCCGCCCTGTCGCACACCTCGGCCCTGCGAGCCGCGGAGGGCCCCGGCAGCACCCGGAAGCAGGACGTCATCGAGGTCGCGGTCGATCGCGATCGCCACGTCGCCGGTCGCGCCGGGCTGACCCTGCACCGTTCGGCCCACCTGGAGGAGCGTGTCCAGTGGCACCTCGGTCCGCCCCGGGTGCGCTACCACGACGCCGTTCTCGACGTCGCCGCAGCCGCGCGCAGCGAGCGGGACGCCCTGGCCGAGCTGGCCCGGGGCGTGCAGTCCCGTCGCACCACCGCTGCCCGGATGAGGGAGGCACTCGACGAGCGGCTCCGGACGACGCGCGGACGGTGGATGGCCGAGGTCCTGTGCGACGTGGCGGCCGGGACGTGCTCGGTCCTCGAGCACGCGTACCTCCGCGACGTCGAGCGGGCGCACGGGCTGGTGCCCGCACGTCGCCAGGTGAGGGACCGGATCGGCTCCCACGTGATCTACCGCGACGTGGAGTACCACGTCGGCCTCGTCGTCGAGCTCGACGGCCACCTCCACCACTCCTCGCTGCTGGCGCGCGAGCTCGACATGGACCGGGACCTGCTCTCGGCCGTCGCCGGCAAGGACAGCGTCCGCGTGGGGTGGGGCCAGGTGTGGGACCGGCCGTGCTGGACCGCCGGCTGCGTCGCTGCGCTCCTCGTCGACCGGGGATGGGACGGTCGAGCCCACCCCTGCGGGAAGCCCGCCTGCGCGGTGGGTTGAGACGGCCCAGCGGTCACAACCCACCGCACAAGCAGGCACGAACGGACATCGAGCCCGACCCCCCGTTTGCCATGGGACCCCGGGACGGCGTGACCGGCCCACGCCGGACCGCACCACGCCCGCCTGTCATGGGGCCCCGGGACGGCGTCGACGGCCCCACGTCGGACGGTGCGACGCCCGGGCGCTCACGAGGCGTGGCGTCACGTCGCACGACGCGACCACCGACCGCGCCACCGGACGACACGGCGAGGCCCGGCGCGTCGTACCGGCCGACGCGGACCAGCCACCCCCGACCAGCCACCCCGGCCCGACCTCCTTGCGCGGTGGGTTGAGACGGCCCAGCGGTCACAACCCACCGCACAAGGCACGGTGGGAACATTCGAGGAGCCTCGACGGTTACGATGGTTGACAGTTCAACCTCAAGGAGTGGTCCCCATGCAGCTCGGCATCTTCAGCGTCGGTGACGTCACCACCGACCCCACGACCGGTCGCACCCCGACCGAGCACGAGCGCATCAAGGCCACGGTGGCCATCGCCAAGAAGGCCGAGGAGGTCGGGCTCGACGTGTTCGCCACCGGCGAGCACCACAACCCGCCCTTCATCTCCTCCGGCCCGACCACGACGCTCGCCTTCATCGCGGCGCAGACCGAGCGGATCATCCTCTCGACCTCGACCACGCTGATCACCACCACCGACCCGGTGCTCATCGCCGAGGACTACGCCAAGCTGCAGCACCTCGCCGACGGCCGCGTCGACCTCATGATGGGCCGCGGCAACACCGGCCCGGTGTACCCCTGGTTCGGCAAGGACATCCGCGACGGCATCCCGCTGGCGATCGAGAACTACCACCTGCTCCACCGGCTGTGGCGTGAGGAGGTCGTGGACTGGGAGGGCCGCTACCGGACCCCGCTGCAGGGCTACACCTCGACGCCCCGTCCGCTCGACGGCGTCCCGCCGTTCGTGTGGCACGGCTCGATCCGCTCCCCCGAGATCGCCGAGCAGGCCGCCTACTACGGCGACGGGTTCTTCTCCAACCACATCTTCTGGCCGGCCGAGCACACCGCACGGATGGTCGAGCTCTACCGTCGCCGCTTCGAGCACTACGGCCACGGCTCCGCGGACCAGGCGATCGTCGGGATCGGCGGTCAGGTGTTCATGCGCCGTGACAGCAAGGCGGCGGTCGACGAGTTCCGGCCCTACTTCGACAACGCCCCTGTCTACGGCCACGGGCCGTCGCTCGAGGACTTCATGGAGCAGACGCCGCTGACGGTCGGCTCGCCGCAGCAGGTGCTCGAGCGCACCCTGGGTTTCCGGGAGTACGTCGGCGACTACCAGCGCCAGCTGTTCCTGCTCGACCACGCCGGACTGCCACTGAAGACCGTCCTGGAGCAGCTCGACCTGCTCGGCGAGATCCTCCCCGACCTGCGCGCCGGGTTCGCCGAGGGACGACCGGCGCACGTGCCGGACGCCCCGACCCACGCCTCGCTGGTCGCCACGGGCACGGCGGGCTCGACCACCTCGGACGCGTCCTCCGCCGCGGTCGCGTCATGACGTTCACCGTCGCGGTCGTCTCCGCCGGCCTCTCCCAGCCCTCGTCGACCCGGCTCCTGGCCGACCGGCTCAGCGGTGCCGTCACCGCGGGCGTCCGCGCGGCCGGCCAGGAGGTGCTCGTCGAGAACGTCGAGCTGCGTCCCCTGGCCCACGCGCTGGCCGACAACCTCCTCACCGGCTTCCCGCCGCCCGACCTCGCCGCGGCGGTCCGGTCGGTGACCGAGGCCGACGCGGTCGTCGCGGTCACCCCGGTGTTCGCGGCGTCGTACTCCGGCTTGTTCAAGACGTTCTTCGACGTCGTGGAGAAGGACGCGCTGCGCGGCGTACCGGTGCTGCTGGCGGCCACCGCCGGGAGCGCCCGGCACTCGCTGGTGGTCGAGCACGCCCTGCGACCGCTGTTCGCCTACCTGCAGGCGGTCGTGGTGCCGACCGGCGTCTTCGCCGCCACCGAGGACTTCGGCTCGGTCGCCGGCCGCCGGCTCTCCGAGCGCGTCGAGCGAGCCGCCGACGAGCTCGTCACGCTGCTGGTCGGCCGCGGCCCGTCCCCGCGCCGACGAGAGGCGCAGCGGCGCGCCGACCCCTTCGACGACGTCACGCCGTTCGAGGACCTGCTCCGCGGCGGCGGCTGAGGCCGGTCCGTAGGATCGGCGGCATGGCTTTCGACCCCCGCGACAGCGGCCCCTTCGTCGAGCACCTCGGGCTGAACATCACCGAGGCCAGCGGCGAGCGCGTGACCGCGACCTGGACCGCCGGCGAGAAGCACCACCAGCCCTACGGGATCGTCCACGGCGGCGTGCACGCCAGCGTCGTCGAGACCCTCGGCAGCGTCGGCTCCGCCCTCTGGTACGGCGACGACGGCAAGTGCGTGGGGGTCAGCAACTCGACCGACTTCTACCGCGCCGTGCGCGAGGGCGAGCTGACGTCGGTGGCCACCCCGGTCCATCAGGGCCGCAGCCAGCAGGTGTGGCTGGTCGAGACCCACGACGCCACCGGGCGCCTGGTCTCCCGCGGCCAGCTGCGCGTGCAGAACCTCCCCGCCCGTTGACGCGCACGACCCCCGCGACGCACGAGACCCCCACGGACGCCGTCGGGACCGGTCGGCGAGCGACCGGACCCTGACGTCCGCAGGGGTCGAGGTGGCGCAGGTCAGGCGGCGGCCTTGCGGTCCGAGCGCGTCACCAGCGAGACGACCGGCGCGAGGACCGGGGTCTTGGTGGCGAAGTCGTTCGGCAGCGACAGCCGGATGATCTTGGCCCACGCGGAGGCGACCTGCTTGGGCAGCGGGCCCGTGACGTAGGTCAGCTCGTAGCGGTCGAAGATGTCCTTCACCTTGGGCGCGATCTCCTGGTACCGGTTGCTCGGGAGGTCGGGGAACAGGTGGTGCTCGATCTGGTAGGACAGGTTGCCCGACATCACGTGCATCGCCCGGGAGCCGGAGATGTTGGCGGCGCCGAGCATCTGGCGCACGTACCACTCGCCCTTGGTCTCGCCGATGATCGAGCGGCGCTCGAAGGTCTCGACACCCTCGGGGAAGTGGCCGCACATGATGACCGAGTGGGTCCACAGGTTGCGGACCAGGTTGGCGGTGAAGTTCGCCGCGAGCGTGGTCGGGGCCGAGGGACCGGACAGCAGCGGGTGCACCAGGTAGTCCTTGGTGAACTGGCGACGGATCTTGCCGCCGACCTGCTTGGCGCGGGCCTTGAACTCCGGCTTCTTCCAGCGCCCCTTCTTGAGGTTCTTGCCGAGCTCGAGGTCGTAGGCCGCGATGCCGTACTCGAAGAAGCAGGCGTTGATGAAGTTCCACACCGGCTGGAGCAGGTAGAACGGCACCCAGCGCTGCTCCTCGTCGACGCGCATGATGCCGTAGCCGAGGTCGTTGTCCTTGCCGATGACGTTCGTGTAGGTGTGGTGCAGCTCGTTGTGCGAGTGCTTCCACTGCTCCGACGGGGAGACGTTGTCCCACTCCCACGTGGTCGAGTGGATCTTCGGGTCGCGCATCCAGTCCCACTGGCCGTGCATGATGTTGTGGCCGATCTCCATGTTGTCGAGGATCTTGGCCACGCTCAGGCCGACGGTGCCGGCGATCCACAGCGGCGGGAAGATCGAGCCGAGCAGCACCGCGCGCGAGCCGAGCTCGAGCTTGCGCTGGACGTCGATCACCTTGCGGATGTAGGCCGCGTCGGACTCGCCGCGGTCAGCGATGACCTCGGCGCGGATGGCGTCGAGCTCCTTGCCGATCTGCTCGATGTCGGCGTCGCTCAGGTGGGCGATGGGGTTGTCGGTCTTCTTCTGGATCGTGGTCATGGGATCTCCTCAGAGGTGATCGGTGGTGCCGGGGTGGTGGGTCAGGCAGGTCAGTGGTCGATGCGGCAGGGGCCGGCCGCAGCGTTGATGCAGGTCTGGATCACGACGCCGTCTCCCTCGACGGCGCTGGTGATGTCGCCGCTGCGCAGGTCGCGGACGACGCCCTCGCGCAGCGGGAGCACGCAGCCGAAGCAGACGCCCATGCGGCACCCGCTCGGCATCAGCACGCCGGCCTCCTCGGCCTGCTCGAGGATCGGCTTGTCGCCTTCTGCCTCGAAGGACGTGCCGTTCTCGGTGAAGCTGACGGTGCCGCCCTCGCCGGTGACGAGGGTGGTGAGGCGGAACTGCTCGGTGAGCAGCGTCAGGCCGCGCTCGGTGTGGTGCGCCTCGAGCGCCTCCAGGAGCCCGCCGGGCCCGCAGGCCAGCGTCGTGCGCTCGGCGAGGTCGGGGACGAGGGTGCCGAGGTCGTCGACGTCCAGGACGCCGTGCTCGTCGTCGTAGCGCGCGACCAGGCGGATGAGGCCGGCCGCGTCGAGCTCGCGCAGGTTGTCGAGGAAGATCGAGTCGGGCTCGGTGGGCGCGACGTGCACGACGGTGATGTCGTAGCGCTCGCTCCGCTCGAGACGTACGGCGCCCTCGTCGCTCACCGGGAAGAGGTTGCGCAGCATCCCGATCACCGGGGTGATTCCGGAGCCGGCGGTGAGGAAGAGCAGCTTGCCGCCCTCGGTCGGGAGCACGAACTCGCCGGCGGCCTGCTCGAGGTGCACGAGCGTGCCGGGCCGCGCGTGGTGCACGAGGTGGTTGCTGACCTTGCCGTCGGGCACGGCCTTGACGGTGACGGAGATGCGGCCGTCGCGACGCGGGCCGTGGGTCAGCGAGTAGGCGCGCCACTGGCGGACCCCGTCGACGTCGATGCCGATGCGGACGTACTGGCCGGGGACGTGGCCGGCCCAGTCGGCTCCGGGGCGGATCACGATCGTGGCGGCGTCGGCGGTCTCGGCCTGGACCTCCTCGATGCGCCCCCGCAGGTCGGCGCCGGAGCGCAGCGGGTGGACCAGGTCGAGGTAGTCGGCGGGCAGCAGGGGCGTGGTCGCGGCCTCGGCGAAGCGCACGAGGCGGTCACCGAGGCGGGTACCTCGGTGCCGTGTGCCCGTGGCGGGCGTCGGAGCTGTCGTCGTCATGTGTTCCAGTCTCCTGCCTCGGTGGTCTAAAATCATGACCGGCGAGCGTGAAACGAACGCCTCGATCTGTTCGATACGAACAATCCTCCGCCCGTCTGGAGCCCTGATGCCCCCCACACCCCCCGCTCGCGAGGCGCCGGTCACGTTGAGCCTCGACCCGGCCGTCCTCGTGGCGATGCGCGCCGAGCTGCCCCGGGTCGCCCAGCAGGTCGTGGACGCCATCCGGGCGGAGGTCCCCAGCTACGCCGACCCGTTCTCGGGCGAGATGGGCCGCACCATCGAGAACGCCGTGAAGCTGGCCCTGGGCGGCTTCCTGGACCTCGCCGCCGACGACCCCGACGCCGGTCCCGCGGCCACCGTCGAGCAGGTGTCGGAGGCGGCGTACGGCCTGGGACGGGGCGAGGCCCGCAGCGGGCGCAGCATGGAGGCGCTGCTCAGCGCCTACCGCGTGGGCGCCCGCGTCTCCTGGCGCGACCTGAGCGGCGCCGGCGTGGACGCGGGCCTGTCCGCGGGCACGCTGGCCCGCTTCGCCGAGCTGGTGTTCGCCTACATCGACCAGCTCTCGGCCGCGAGCGCGGCCGGCCACACCGACGAGCTCGCCACCGCGGGGCGGGTGCGCCAGCGCTACCTCGAGCGGCTGACCCAGGCGATCCTGCGCGGCAGCAGCGCGGACGCCCTCGAGGCCGCGGCCGACCGGGCCGACTGGGCCCCGCCCCGCCTGCTGACCGCGGTGGTGCTGCCCGACCGGCTGGCCCGCGGCGTGCTGGGCCAGCTCGACACCGACACGCTGCAGCCCACCGAGCAGGTGCCCGGGCTGGAGGAGCACCCGGACCTGACCGTGCTGCTCGTGCCGAGCACCAGCGGCAAGGCCCGCGCCACCCTGCTGCGGAGGCTCCAGGGCCGGCGCGCCGTCGTCGGCCCCGCCCGGCCCTGGTTGGCGGCGGTCGAGTCCTACGAGCGCGCGCTGCGCACGGTGTCGCTGGGGCTCGTCCCCGACGAGGACCCGGCCGCGGAGCCCCTGGACACCGAGCAGCACCTTCCCCAGATCGTCCTGCGGGCCGACCCGTCGGCGCTGGACGACCTGCGGCGCCAGGTGCTCGCACCCCTGGCCGACCTCAAGCCGGCGGCGGCCGAGAAGCTGCGCGAGACGTTGCGCTCGTGGCTGCTGCACCAGGGTCGACGCGACGCCGTCGCCGCCGACCTCTTCGTGCACCCGCAGACCGTGCGCTACCGGATGCAGCAGCTGCGCGAGCTGTACGGCGAGCGCCTCGAGGACCCCGACTGGGTGGTGGGGCTGACCCTCGCGCTGGCGTGACCCCGCCCCGGGTCAGCCGGCCGGCGCGTAGCCGAACGCCAGCCCGTTCGCGACCGGCCGCTGGTAGCCGTCGGAGGGCGAGTTGAGGACGCCGAGGCGGCCCGAGGCCTTGCGGGCGACCATCGTCGACGAGCCGCCGCCGTCGAGGTTGAGGGCGTCCTCCGCCCCCAGGCTGCGCAGCAGCCGAGCGGTCTCGACCTGGGTGTAGCCGCGGCTGAAGCTCTGCCGTCCGTCGACGACCAGCAGCAGCACGTCGCCGGTGTCCTCGTCGACGCCGACCGCGGTGCGGGGGTGGAGCTCGCGGTCGTCGTTCGTCACGAGCGCCCCGTCCCGCAGCAGCTCGGCGTCGCCGGAGATCGCGACCCGGGGGGCGTCGGTGGTGCCGAGCACCACCGAGGTGCGGGTCCCGACGGGCAGCTCCTGGCGCAGCCGCTCGGCGCCCTCGCCGCGTCCGAGCAGCAGGCGCCCCTCGACGGCGCGGTCGGTCCACACGGTGCGGGTGTTCGAGACGACCCGCCCGTCACGGACGACCACCTGTCGCACGTTGTCGCGCGGCGCGCCCTCGAGCACCCGGTAGCCCGGCGCTCGTCCCCAGATCGGGGTGTAGAGGCCGATGCCCTGCTCGATCACGTGGGGGCCGTTGACGTTGGTGACCCGCAGGCCGGGCCTGGCGGTGATGGTGGTCTGGGTCGGGGACCGCTTGATGACCGGCACGCCGTCGGCGCGCACGACGAAGGAGATGTTCCAGCCCAGCGGCTGCGCCGGCCCGTGCAGGGTCACGCCGTCCTTGACGCCGACGCCCACGGGGGCGCCGGTGTCACTGATGTCGAAGAAGTCGCCGTTGACGCCGGCGACCCCGCGGTCCCCGCGCACCATCGCCTTCACCTTGGTCAGGCTGGCGACGAGGTCGCTGCCGACGTAGTCGACCGCGAGGCCGTCACGACCGAGGTCGGCGCGCAGCAGGTGGGCGCGGATCTTCCCGCGGGCGTCGGTCTGCTCCCAGCGGCGGTAGGTCAGCCCCGGGCCGACCCGGAAGCCCGACTCGTTGGTGACGCGTGCCGCGGTCCGGGCTCCCGGGGCCACCGGCTCGGCGATCGGCCCCACGACGCCGTCGGAGGTCTGGGGGACGCGGCCCCCGGCGTCGGCGGCGGCCTGGTCGCGGCTCGTGCCCGAGCGGTCAGCCGCCCGGTCGGCGGGGCGCTCGGCCGCGGCAGCGCCGCCGAGCAGCGCCAGGGTGAGCGCGCCGGCGAGCGTCCCGGCCGCGAGGGCGGCGGGACGGCGTACCGGGCGACCGGCCCCGTGGGGGTCGAGGGGCCGGCGGCGACGGTGGCGGCGGGCGTGGACGGCGGTCATGAGCTCTCCCGAGGTGGTGTCAGGCTCCAGGTCTCGAGCCTCTTGTAGCCGCGCACGGAGGCGGTCCGGGCACGGCGCAGCCGGAACTGGTCCTCGGCGTGCTCGCGCAGGTGGGCCGACAGCTCCCTGTCGACGAGGATCCGGCCCGGCTTGGCGAGCTTCGTCAGCCGGGCCGCGATGTTGACGACCGGTCCGAAGACGTCGCCCAGCTTGCTCAGCACCGTGCCGTGGGCCAGGCCGACCCGCAGCTCGGGGAAGGTGTCGTCCTCGGCGGCGACCAGGGCCAGGCCCACCCGGGCGGCCTCCACCGGGTCGTCCACGGTGAACATCACCTCGTCGCCGATGGTCTTGATGACCTGTCCGCCGTGCTCGGCCACGATCGAGGCGCTGGAGCTCTCGAAGCTCTCGATGAGCGCGCCGAGCTCCTCGGCGTCCATCGAGCGGCTGCGCCGGGTGAAGTTGACGATGTCGGCGAACCCGACGACGGTCTGGCGCCCCTCCTCGCCCTGCGGACGCAGCAGCAGGCGGCCGGCCGCGCTGGCGAGGTGACGGCGCCAGACGTAGTTCTGCACGTCCTCCACCACCGGGATGAGGCCGACCACGAGCTCCTCGAGCTCCTTCTGGCGACCGGGGCCGGCGGCGAGCGCGGCCGCAGCCATCTCGCCCACCTCCCACTCGGTGAGCCGGGCGTAGGTGCGGCCCATGCTGCGCACCAGGGTCAGCTCGTCGGCCTCCTGCACGAAGCCCTGCTCCACGAGCCAGTCGACCGAGCGCAGCGCCTCGACGTCGGCCTCGGTGAAGAACGTCTCGTCGTCGTCGACGGCGGTGAAGCCGAGCGAGCGCCAGAGCTGGATGGCGCGCTCGAGCGGGACGCCCGCACGCTCGGCGACCTCGCCGCGCGTGAGCGTGCGCTGGCCGCCGAGGATGACGCCCTCCAGCTCCTCGTAGAGCCGTTGGTCGTCGGCCGCGGCGTGCTCCGGCTCGGACACCGGTGCTACTCGGACGGCTGAGAGCGCTCCGCCGTCGACGCCTCGAGGGCGGCCTTGAAGGCGGGGATGGACTCCTCGAGCTCGGTGATCTGGCTGCGCGTGAAGTGCAGGCACTCGAGGCGCGTCAGCGAGACCACGGAGGCGGTGCGCAGCTTCTTGGACACGATGCCCATCTCGCCGAAGATGTCGCCGGGGCCGAGCTGCGCCACCTCCTTGCCGTCCTTGCGCACCGAGACCTCGCCGCTGATGAGCAGGTAGGCCTTGTCGGCCGAGGTGCCCTCGCCCATGAGGCCCCAGTCGGCCGGGACGGTGATGTAGGTGCCCGTCTTGGCGATCTTGCTGACCTCGGCGTCGCTCAGGTCCGAGAACCGGTCGATGTGGTCGAGGCTGATCTTCTCTGCCATGTGCGCGCTCCCTGTCGTGGCCCGGGTGTGCGGCGCTGGGTGCCGCCGGGGGTGTGACGTCCCGATCCTGACGGGACCCTGACCATCGTGTCCTGAAAACCGCCGATCCGGACAGGATCCGGCAGCGGCGTCTGTCACATCGGACGGGGCGGCTCCGGTGGCCGCGCACCCCGGACCGGGCACCAGGCCCGGGCGCGACGACCCTGGCCAGCAAATCTAGAACAGGTTACAGTTTCGCGCATGGCACAGGCGGACTACGTGGTGGTGGGCGCGGGCAGCGCGGGGTGCGCGGTGGCGCGGCGACTGGCGGAGAGCGGCGCCAGCGTCGTGCTCGTCGAGGCGGGCAAGGCCGACGACAAGGGCCTGGCGCGGATGCTGTTCCAGACGCCGGGCGCCATCTCGGTCATGCACTCGACACCCCAGCTGAAGAAGCTGTTCGACTGGGGCTACAAGTCCACCCCGCAGAAGCACGCCTGGGACCGCACCATCCCCCAGACCCGCGGCAAGGTGCTCGGGGGGTCGAGCTCCATCAACGGGATGCTCTTCGTGCGCGGCAACCGCAAGAACTTCGACGACTGGGCCGACGAGGGCTGCAAGGGCTGGTCCCACGACGACGTGCTGCCGGCCTTCAAGAAGCTCGAGGACTGGGAGGACGGCGAGACCGAGCTCCGCGGGTCCGGAGGCCCCGTCCGCATCACCCGCAAGCACGACCTCACCCAGGCCGCGCTCTCGTTCATGGACGCGGCGACCACGAAGCTCGGGATCCCGGCGATCGAGGACTACAACGCCGAGAGCCAGGAGGGCGTCTCCGCCTTCCAGCAGAGCGCCGCCGGGGGCCGGCGCTACTCCGCCGCCGAGGGCTACCTCCACGACCCCGACGCCCGCGCCGGACGCCTGCCGCTGCAGGTGCTCACCGACGCCGTGGTGACGCGCATCGCGATCTCGGGCTCGCGGGCCACCGGGGTCGAGATCGTCACCGGCGACGGCCCGCAGGTCGTCACCGCCGGGCGCGAGGTCGTCCTCGCCGCGGGGGTGTTCGGGTCGGCGCAGATCCTCATGCTGTCCGGTGTCGGGCCGGCCGGGCACCTCCACGACCTGGGCGTCCCCGTCGTGGCCGACCTCCCGGTCGGCGACAACCTCCACGACCACCTCTTCGTGCCCATCTCCTTCCGGATGGACTCCGCGGTGCGCCGGCCGACGCCGGCGTACTTCCTCGGCCACCTGGCCCGCGAGCGGCTGCGCCCCGGCACCACCTGGGCGGCCGGCTCCTCCTTCGAGTCCGTCGCCTTCACGCGGACGTCGTACGCGCGGGAGATCCCCGACCTGCAGCTGCTGAGCCTCTACTGGACCTACCCGGTGCCCAACCAGGACGACCCCACCAAGCGGATCATCCCGCCGACGAACAAGCCGGGGCAGAGCGTCTTCCCGACCCTGATCTACCCCGAGAGCCGCGGCACGGTGCGGCTCGCCTCGACCGACCCGCTGGCGGCGCCGCTCATCGACCCGGCCTACCTGTCCGACCCCCGTGACACCGAGGTGCTCGTCGAGGGCATCGCGATGGTCCGTGACCTGATGGCGGGCGTCGGTGACAACCAGGGTGAGATCGGCCCGGGGTCGCGCTACTTCAGCGACGCGGCGATGCGGCGTGAGCTGCCGAACTTCGTGCACTCGGTCTACCACCCCGTCGGCACCTGCCGGATGGGCGTCGACGAACGTGCCGTGGTCGACCCCGAGCTCAAGGTGCGTGGCGTCGACGGGCTCCGGGTGGCCGACGCCTCGATCATGCCGACCGTCACCGGCGGCAACACCAACGCGCCCGCCATGATGATCGGCGAGCGCTGCGCCGAGCTGATCCTGGCCTGACCCGGGTCGAGCGGTCAGGGGGTCAGCGGGCGGGCAGCACCCGGCCGCGGACCTCGCCGAGCGTGAGGCGACCGCCCGACGTCGAGGGCGCCGCGTAGCGCAGCACCACCTCGTCGCCGTCCTCGAGGAAGCGCCGTGTCCCGGAGCCCACGACGACGTCCTCGGTGCCGCCCCAGCTCAGCTCCAGCAGGGAGCCGCGCTGCTCGCGGCCCGGGCCGCTGATCGTCCCCGACCCGAGCAGGTCCCCGGTGCGCAGCGAGGCGCCGTTGGAGGTCAGGTGGGCGAGCATCTGCCACGGCGACCAGTACATCGAGGCGTACGGCGGACGCGCGACGACCTGGCCGGCGACCTCGACCTCCACGTCGATCGCGAGGCCGGCCGGTCCGTCGACCGCGAGGTGCGGGGCCGGTGGCGGGTCCTGGCCGGGGAGGTCGACCCACGCGGCGTCGAGCGCGGCCAGCGGCGTCACCCACGCCGACACCGAGGTGGCGAACGACTTGCCGAGGAAGGGCCCGAGCGGGACGGTCTCGAAGGCCTGCACGTCCCGCGCGGACCAGTCGTTGAGGCCGACGACGCCGAAGAGGTGCTGCGGCGCCTCCCGCACCGGGACCGGCACACCGTGGGTCGAGCCGACCCCGACGACGAGCCCGAGCTCGGCCTCCAGGTCGAGCCGCCGGGTCGGGCCGAACGTCGGCCCGGCGCCCTCCGGCTCCCGGCGCAGCCCGCGCGGACGCACCACGTCGGCGCCGGACACGACGACGGTCCCGGCCCGGCCGTGGTAGCCGATGGGCAGGTGCCGCCAGCTCGGGTGCAGCGGCTCGGACCCCGGACGGAAGATCCGGCCGACGTTGGTGGCGTGGTGCTCGCTGGCGTAGAAGTCGACGTAGTCGGCCACGGTGAAGGCCAGCCGCGGTGCCACCTCCGCCACCGGGTGCAGGTGGGGCCGGACCCACGTCCGGGCGGTCGGGTCGGCGAGCACCTCGTGCAGCCAGGCGCGCACCCGGTCCCACGCGGGCGGGCCGGCGGCGAGGAACGGGTCGAGGGTGGCGCCACCGAGGAGCCGCGCGGGCTCGGCGTACGGCGTGGGGGCGGCGGTCGCGGCGGAGGCGACGTCGAGCACCCACGGCCCGATCCGCACCCCGCACCGGGGCGGTCCCCCGGCGACGGTCACCACGCCGTACGGGAGGTGGTCCAGGTCGAACCCGGAGCCCGCCGCGTCGGGGACCCAGCTCCCCGGTGCCGGCTCGCTCACGGGACGTCCTCGACCCGGACCGAGGCCAGCAGCGTGCGCGCGACCAGGTCGAGCACGGCGCGCGCCTGGTCCTCGTCGCCCTGTGCGAGGTAGTTGAGCGCCAGCCCGTCCATCGTCGAGAACACGTAGCGGGAGACCACCTCGACCGGCTCGGTGAAGGTGACCCCGAGCGCGGCGGCCGCCGCCTCGAGCAGCTTCTGGTTCTCGCCGAGGTAGTAGGCGTACATCCGGGCCGCCACGTCGCCCATCTCCCCGTCGCGCAGCGCCGCCGTGGTCAGCTCGTAGGTGACCAGGTGCTCCTCCGGGTGCGCGACGACGTGGTCGAAGTAGGCGCGGAGCCCGGCCCGCACGACCGCGGCCAGGTCGCTCTCGCGCCCCGTCAGCACAGCGGCGTCGATGTCGGTCTTGGAGCGGCGCGCAATGGCCTCCGTCACCATCACCATGAGCTCCTGCTTGGAGCGGAAGGCGTAGTGGAAGACGCCGAGCGGCATGTCGGCCTCGGTGGCGATGGCCCGGGTCGTGGCCTTGGCCACGCCCTCGCGGGTCATGACGCGGATGGCGGCGTGCACGAGGAGCTCGCGTCGCTCGTCGGCCGACATGCGTGCCACTGGTGCTCCTGCTGGTTCTCTCCTACCCGTTCCCGGGCGCGGCGGGTGCCGCCGTCGTGCCGCAACCCGTCCGGCCACGGTACGCCGCCGCGGCCCCGTTCAGGGTCCCCGGGTCAGCAGCCGGCGTCGCGCAGCTTCACCTCGATGTAGTCGCGCAGCGGGCTGTTGCGGTCGTCGATCTTCGCGAGCTCGTCCGCCAGCGTGTCGCAGTCGGCCGCGGCGGCAGCCCGGTCGATCTCCTCCTGGGCGCCGTCGCGGTACTTCTGCCAGTCGACCGAGGGCAGCTGCTTCTCGAGCTCGGCGCTGGCGCGGTCCTTGGCCTCGCCGACGGCGTCGTCGACGGCGCGGTCCCGGGCCTCCTCGGAGCAGGCGCCGAGCGCCAGCAGCAGGGGTTCGGCAAGCACGGCGATCGTGCGGGCGGGTCTCACGCGCCCATGCCGTCGGCACCGTCGGGGCCGTTGGGGTTCAGGCTCATGCCGGAGTCCTCGTCGTCGTCCGACGGCGGCTTGGCGAGCGGGTTGTCGTCGGTCGGCTGGAGGTCGTCGGGCAGCTGGTCGTCGGAGATGCCGACGTCCTCGCCCTCGCCCGAGGCGCCGGACGGCTCGGAGGACTGGTCGGAGGTCGGGTTCTTCTCGTCGTCGGTCATGGGTCCTTCATACCCGCCCCGGCCGCGGTCACGCCGCCGATCGTCGGGTGCCGTCGGCTCGTGCAGGGGGTGCGGCGTTCCCGGGACGTCGGGCGACGGCGGACCCTACGGTTGTGGCTCCTGATGTCGATCTCCAGGGGGAACCCGTGCGTCTGTCTGCTGCCCTTCTCGTGCTCTGCTTCGCCCTCTCCGGCTGCGGGGGCGGTGAGGACGAGAGCGCAGGCTCGGAGTCCGGCTCGTCGTCGTCGGAGTCGCCGGAGCAGGCGACCACCGAGGACGCCGGTGACGCCGAGGCGGGCATGAGCGACGCCGAGCTCTGCACCGGGCCGCTCCAGGACTGGCTGGAGGCCGACGCTGCGGCGTCGACCAAGCTGCAGGAGGCCGGCGGCAACCTCGACGAGGCCGAGATCGAGGAGATCCTCGCGGAGTCCGACGCCAGCATCGAGGCGCTCGCCGGCGCCGAGAACGAGGAGCTCGCGTCGCTGGCGGCCGAGATCCCCCAGCTCAACAAGGACTTCGCCCTCGCCTTCGCCGGGGACGGGGCGAGCTCCGCCGAGCAGAGCCAGGCCATCAAGGCCATCACCGACGCCAAGGCGTCGCTGCTCGACACGTGCCTGGACCTCAGCACCCAGTGACGGGTGCCGGGGCCCAGGCCAGGTAGGGCCCGGTCGGGCCCGGTCGTGTCGGATCAGGCGCGGTAGGCCGCCCACGACTCGTTCATGCGGGTGGCCTGACCCGGCGTGAAGCTGTTCATGCACGAGTCCCACGTGTAGTCCATGAAGTTCGTGATCGGGTCGAGGCCGGGTGCGGTGCAGGTGTCGCGTCCCTCCGGGCAGCCGAAGGCCGGCGAGGCCTCTGCGGCGGTGTCGTCGACGAAGTCGCCGCCCTCGCAGCCGCCGTCGAAGGTGTGGAAGAGGCCGAGCCAGTGGCCGACCTCGTGGGTGCCGGTGTCGCCCTCGCCGTACACGTCGTAGGCGAGGTCGCCGATCGGCAGGCTGCGGTAGTCGACGACGACGCCGTCGTAGAAGCGCGGCAGCGGGTCACCGCTCTCACCGGTGAAGTCCCAGGGCAGGTAGGCCCAGCCGAGGAGGCTCTGCGCCAGGGAGGCGGAGTAGATGTTCAGCGTGCGCGAGGTGCCCTCGTGCAGCGCCTTCTTCATCTTCACCTCCTTGCCGGAGCCTCGGTAGAAGCGCGGCTCGGCACCGTTGGCCGACACCAGGTTGAACCACGACTCCTTCGTGGTGCGGGTGACCTTCTGGAGGTCGAAGGAGAAGCCGGAGGGGGCGAAGGCGTCGTTGAGGACGTCGATCTGGGCCTCGATCTGGTCGTCGGTCAGGTTGCCCTTCGCCAACGTCGTGCCCTTGCGGATGACGTGGAACACGACGGGGACCGTCGTCGTCGCCGCGGCGGCGCGGGCCTCGCGAGCCTCGCGAACCTCAGTCCGGTTGCCTGCGCGCCAGGAGGCCAGCGGGTCCTTCGTCACCACGATGCGGTCGTCGCGCGGGATCGAGCCCTTGGGGGCCTGGGGGAGCGAGCCGTAGTCGGTGCAGTCGGTCCGCGGGGCGGCGCCGGCCGGAGCCGTCAGGCCGGAGCCTCCGAAGGTGCCGAGCATGACCAGGGCGGCGGCGACGGCCGCGGTGCGGCGCCCTGCGGGTGACCTGCGCATGGGGTGACCTCTTTCGTGGGTTTTTCCGGACCTTATGCGGACGAGTCGACCCCGCGGTAGCCCCGCAGGGGTGACGCGGGCATGCGGCATGATGGGCGGCGATGCCCTCCGATCCCGCCTCCGACCTCGCCTCGGGTCCGTCCTCGAGACAGCCCGCACCGAGCGCCCCCGCGCGGATCGACGTACCGGTCGACGGCGGCACCCTGGCCGTCTCCGCTACGGCTCGCCCGACGCCGGGTCGGGACGCACCGTGCTGGCAGTGCACGGCATCACCGCCTCGTCGCGGGCCTGGCCCGCCGTCACCCGGGCCCTGCCCGAGGGCTGGAGCCTGGTCGCGGTCGACCTGCGCGGGCGGGGCGGCTCCCGCGAGCTGCCGGCACCCGCTGGGCTCGACCGCCACGTCGACGACCTCGAGCGGGTGGTGGCCCACCTCGACCCGACCGGCAGCGGCGACCTGGTGCTCACCGGTCACTCGCTGGGCGCCTACGTCGCGCTGCTGCTCGCGGCCCAGTCGCCGCAGCACTTCCGACGCCTGGTGCTGGTCGACGGCGGCGTCCCGCTGCCGGTGCCCGACGGTGTCGACCTCGACGACCTGCTCCAGGCCACCCTGGGACCGGCCCTGTCCCGGCTGAGCCAGACCTTCGCCGACGCCGAGGAGTACGTCGAGCTCTTCCGCGCGCACCCCGCCCTGGGTCCGCACTGGAACCCCGACGTCGAGACCTACGTGCGCTACGACGCCCTCGAGACCGGCGACGGCGTCCGCTCCCGCGCCGTCGAGGAGGCGGTGCGGGCGGACGGTCGCGACCTGCTCGGGCTGGGACGTCGCGTCGACGAGGCGCTGCGCGGGCTCACCCTCCCGACCACCCTGCTGGCCGCCCCGCTCGGCATGTTCGGCGAGGCGCCCGGTCTGCTGCCGGCCGACGCCGTGTCGTCGTACGCCGAGATGGTGCCGGCCCTGGAGGCGCACACCGTCGCGGGAGCCAACCACTACACGATCCTGTTCGACCCCGGCGCGGTGGCGCAGGTCGCGGCCGCCCTGACCGCCTGAGCCGCGGGCCGGGGCGCCCCCGGCTGGTCTAGTCCCCTCGTCCTGGCGCACGGGGCGCTGTCAACCGTCCGGCCGCAGCGTCGTCTGATCCGGTATGCATGGGGCGAGCGACGAGATCGACGAGGGGGCCGAGGTGGCGGCGCGTACCCGGTTGCTCCCCCGCGACGGGTCCGCGGCGGTCTCGGACCTCTTCATGGCCCACCACCGCCGACTGGTCGGCCTGGCGGCCCTGCTCGTCGACGACCGTCAGGTGGCCGAGGACGTGGTGCAGGACGCGTTCGCCGCCCTGCACCGCCGCTGGCAGAGCCTCCGCGACCCGAACGCCGCGGTGGCCTACCTGAACCGTGCGGTCGTGAACGGCAGTCGCGACACGCTCCGCCGGCGGCGCCGGGCCGACCGCGCGACCCTCCGGCTGGTGCCGCGCTCCGAGGAGCTCCCGTCGGCCGAGCACGGCGTGGTGACGCACCAGGACGCCGACCGCATGTGGGCCACGGTCACGGCGCTGCCCGTGCGCCAGCGACAGGTGCTGGTCCTGCGCTACTACCTCGACCAGTCCGAGTCCGAGATCGCCGAGACCCTCGGTGTCTCCCGGGGCTCGGTCAAGCAGCACGCGAGCCGCGGACTGGCCGCCCTCGCTCACCAGTGGGAGGAGCCGTCATGACCGTCTCGGACGTCGAGCGTCGACTGACCGCCGTCCTCCACCGACAGGCGGAGGACGCCATGAACCGGACCGACACCCTGACCGAGCTCGACACCTTCCAGCGCCGGGCCGACGGCGACGCCCGGGCCCGCACCCGGCGACGGGCCGGCACCGCGGCGGCGGCCCTGACCGCGGCCGCGGTGGGGGTCGGTGCGTTGTGGCTCGGCGCGGGACCGGACGGGTCACCGGAACCGGCGGTCCCCGCGCCTCCGGCGACGTCGCCGTCCCCCTCCGAGACGTCCGAGGCCCCGCCGGACCCGCCCCAGACACCCGGGAGCAGGGTGGAGGGCTTCGAGGGCTTCGAGTCGTTCCCGATGTCGTTCACGGTCCCCCGGCGGTTCGCCGACCCGTCGTACGACCTCGGGACCCGCGGCTACACCGTCGAGGGCACCAGCGGTGGCGTCGGAGCCTTCCTCATCGACACGTTCGACGGGGTCGAGGCGTCCGACCTGCCCGACGACCTCGCCGCGCACATCGACCGGACCCGCGAGGACCTGCTCGTGAGCGACGTGGGCACGACCGACCTCGCGGGCCGGACGGCCCAGACGTTCACGCTGGCCCAGAAGCCCGACACGGCGCCGTACGACCTGTTCTGTGCCCGGTCCGGGTCCTGCTTCAAGCTCCTGCCCGACAAGCCGATGGACGTGACCGCCCTCCGCACGGGGCGCGGACTGGTGCTCTTCTGGGTGGAGTACCTCCCCGAGGACCGGGCCGAGGTCCAGGGCCCTGTGCAGCAGTGGTTCTCCTCGCTCACCTGGGAGTGAGCGCCCGGACCGAGGTCCGGTGAACGGGTGGAGCCGCCTGTCGGAATCGAACCGACGACCTATTCATTACGAGTGAATCGCTCTACCGACTGAGCTAAGGCGGCCTCGTGGCCAGGCTCCCGGGACGACCCGGGCCTGACCACGCCGGACGAGTATAGGGGGACGCGCCGGTCGCCTCCCAATCGGATCGGGCGGAGCCCCGGCGCCGTCGCGCGTGCTACTCGGCCTCGCCGGTGGCGGGCGAGCCGTGCTCGGGCGGACGCACGGTCGGAGCGGTGTCGCCCTCGGCCGGGTCGGCGGTCTGCTCGTTGTCCTGGCCGGGGTTGTCGCGCACCGGCTCGTCGTTCTCGCTGCCGTGTCCTGGAGTGCTCATGGGTGGGATGTACCCACCCCGGAGCGCGCGACGCGCTCCGGGGCGCACGGACCTCGCACCGCCCTCAGCACTCGACGGTGCCCCCGGGGACGTCGCCGGAGACCAGGTAGCTCTCGACGGCGGAGTCCACGCACTCGTTGCCGGCGCGGTAGCCCGTGTGCCCGTCGCCGTCGCGTCGGACCAGCACGCCGCTGGTGAGCTGGTCGGCGAGTGCCTCGGCCCACACCAGCGGGGTGGCCGGGTCGCGGGTGGTGCCCACGACCAGGATCGGGTCGGCCCCGCGGGCGGTCAGCGGACCGGGCTCGTTGCCGGTCTGCACGGGCCAGTCGCGGCAGCCGGTCAGCCCGACGGCGAAGACCCGGCCGAACGTCGGCGAGGCCTTCTCGATCTGCGGCGCCGCAGCGCGCGCCTCCCGGGGCGAGAGCCCCTGGGGGCGGTCGAGGCAGTTCACCGCCACCAGGGCCTCCAGGGAGTTGTTGACGTAGCCCGAGGGCCCGCGCGAGGTGTAGGCGTCGCTGAGACGCAGCAGGTCGGTGCCGTCGCCGTCGAGCGCCGCGGAGACGGCGCTGTCGAGCAGGCCCCAGTAGGACTCGTCGTAGAGCGGCGCCCAGATGCCGTAGATCGCACGGCCCTCGGTGAGCAGCCGGTCGTCGTCCCCGGCCGGCAACGGCTCGGCGTCCAGGTCGTCGAGCAGCCCGCGGATGCGCTCGAGCCCCTCCTCGACGTCGCTGCCGAGGTAGCAGTCGTCCTCGGCCATGCAGTCCTCGACGTACGCCGTGAGCGCCGTCTCGAACCCGCGGGCCTGGACCGTCGCCTGCTCGACGGGGCCGACCGTGGGGTCGATCGCGCCGTCGAGCACGAGGCGTCCCACCCGCTCGGGGAAGAGGTCGGCGTAGGTCGCGCCGATGAAGGTGCCGTAGGAGGCGCCGAAGTAGGTCAGCTTCTCCTGGCCCAGCACCGCCCGGAGCACGTCGAGGTCGCGGGCCACCTCCTCGGTGGACACGTGGCGGGTCAGGTCGCCGCTGCGCTCGAGGCAGCCCTCGCCGAAGGCGGCGAAGAGCGCGCGGGCCTCCCGCAGCTCGGCGCGGGTCTCCGGGTCCGGGTCGGCGCCGATGTAGGCGTCCAGCTCCGCGTCGGTCCGGCAGTCGACCGGGGTGCTCTCGGCGACGCCGCGCGGGTCGAAGCCGACGATGTCGAAGACCTCGCGCAGCTCCTCGCCGAAGTAGGTGTCGGCGTCGGCGGCGTAGGTCACCCCCGAGACCCCCGGCCCGCCGGGGTTGACGACCAGCGACCCGATGCGGCGGTCGGCATCCTCGGCCGGCACCCGCAGCAGCGCGAGGGTGATCTGCTCACCGCCCGGGTCGGCGTAGTCGAGCGGCACCTGCAGCTCGGCGCACTCGCGGTCGGCGCGGCACTCGCGCCAACTGAGCTGCTGGTCGTAGACCTCGAGCAGCGGGGCGGGAGCGCCGTCGGTGGCCTCCACCTCGGGCAGCGGCTCGCTCGGCAGGTCCTCGTCGCCGAGGAACGAGCAGCCCGCCAGGACGCTCACGCCGATCAGTGCGAGGAGCGCCAGCAGCGCGGAGGCGACCGACCGCGGCGTACGGCGTGGGCTCATCGCGCGGCCCGGCTCGGGACGCGCAGCGCGACCATCATCGACTCCATCGCCAGCAGAGGGGGCACGTTGAACTCCAGCATCTGCTCGCGGGCGGCGTAGACGGCGTCGACCTTGCGCAGCGTCTCCTCCGGGGTCGTGGCCCGGGCCAGCTCGGCCAGCGCCACGCGCTGCTCGTCGTTGACGAGGGGCTGCCCGGCGCCCGTCTGGAGCATGAGGACGTCGCGGAGCACCGAGAGCACGTCCATCAGCGACCGGTCGACGACGTCGAGGACGACCCGCTTCTCGCGGGCCTTCTGGTTGCGCTTCAGGTCGGCCTCGGCCGCCCGGTAGGACCGCGAGGCTTTCGACCGGCGGTCCTCGCCGTAGAGCGTCTCGAGATCGGCGGTCTCGCGCTCGACCGTCGCCCTGGTCCGCGACGCCGCCTCCTGGTTGGCGATGTCGACGAGGTTGGCCGCCGCCGTCATGCAGGCGCCCAGCGAGGTCAGCCGGGTCGGCAGCGTGACGGTCTCGCGGCGCCGGTTGCGGGTGTCCTCCTGGGTGGCGAGCGCCCGTGCCAGGCCGATGTGGCCCTGGCTGGCGCGCGCCGCGTGCGCGGCGAGTCCCGGCTCGACGCCGATCCGCTCACGCAGGAACCCGGTCACCTGCTCCGGCGAGGGCGTGGCGAGGGTGACACGGCGCGAGCGCGACCGGATGGTCGGCAGCACGTCGTCGGGCTGGGGGGCGCACAGGATCCACACCGTCTTGTGGCCCGGCTCCTCGATGGCCTTGAGCAAGGCGTTGTTGGCGCGCTCGTGCAGCCGGTCGGCGTCCTCGACGACGATCACCTGCCAGCGGTTGCGCACCGGCAGCAGCGAGGCGTCGCGCACCCAGCGGCGGGCGTCGTCGACGGAGATGTTGACCTTCTCCGTGCGCTTGACGGTCACGTCGGGGTGCGACCCGGCCAGCACGCTGAGGCACTCGTCGCAGTGCCCGCAGCCGGCGTCGAGGCACTGCAGGGCCGCGGCGAAGGCGACCGCGGCGTTGGACCGGCCCGACCCGGGCGGGCCCGTGAAGAGCCACGCGTGGGTCATGCCCTCGCCGCGCGCGGCCGCCGACAGGGTGGCGATGACGTGCCGCTGCCCCACCAGGCCGTCCCACACGCTCATCGCGGCTCCTCCGGCCCGGTCGCCCGCAGCGTGCGGGTGCCGCCGGACCGCACCGCCTGCTCCAGCAGCGGGGTCACCCGCTCGCGCACCCGGTCGGCGATCTCCGTCACCGAGGCCCCGGCGTCGACGACGAGGTAGTGCTCCGGCTGGGCGGCGGCGAGCCGGAGGAACATCGCCCGCACACGCTGGTGGAACTCCAGCGACTCGGCCTCGATGCGGTCGCGCTCCTCGAAGCGACCCATGCCGGTCGCGGGCTCGAGGTCGAGCAGCACGGTGAGGTGGGGCCGCAGGTCGTCGGTGGCCCACCGGGCGATGCGCTCCACCTCGGCGTCGGCGAGGTCGCGCCCCGCTCCCTGGTAGGCGAGGGTGGAGTCGACGTAGCGGTCGGTGACGACCACGGCCCCCCGCTCCAGCGCCGGGGCCACGACGCGGTCCACGTGCTCGGCCTTGTCGGCGGCGTAGAGCAACGCCTCGGTGCGGTCGGACATGGTGCCCGTCGCCGGATCGAGGACGATGCGGCGCAGCTGCTGGCCGATGGCCGTGTCGCCGGGCTCCCGGGTCAGCACCACGTCGTACCCCTCGGCCTGCAGCCAGTCCTTCAGCTGCCGGGCCTGCGTCGACTTGCCGGCTCCCTCGCCGCCCTCGAGGGCGATGAAGACCCCCAGCGGCGCGTAGCGGCCCGCGGCACGGTCCAGCAGGCCCTGCGGCAGCGCCTGTCCCAGATCGCTCACCAGCGACCGCCCTTCGTCGTCGTTCATCCGACGATAGGCAAGCACACCGACAACGGTCATGCCGACGGCGGCCACCAGCATGGTGAGTGCGGCGCCGCGGTACTCGAACAGCGACTGGCCCGTGGCGTCGACCGGGCCGAAGCGCACGACGCCGATGAGGCCGGCGACGAGCGGGGCGACGGCCAGCACCAGCGCCAGCACGAGACGGACCAGGGTGGCCACGAAGGCGAAGGTCCGCCCGCGCAGCTCGTCGGGCACCTCGAGACCCAGCAGCGTCATCCCGGTCACCCACGCGGCCCCGGCCAGGAAGCCGACCCCGACCGCCAGCGCCGCCACCACCTCGAGATGGGGCACCAGGGCGAGCGGGACCAGCAGCAGGCCGGCCCCCGTGAGGGCCACCCCGAAGACCCGGCGCCGGCTGAGCCGCGCGAGCAGGCGCGGGCCGCGCCACAGGCCCGTGCCCATGCCCACGAACACCGCGCCGAAGAGGACGCCGTACCCGGAGTCGCCGGCGCCGAGGTCGGCGACGTGGGTGCGCGCCAGGCCCACCACGACGCCGCCGGCGGCGAACGCCCCGGCCATGCCGAGCACGAGCGCCCGCACCACCGGGGTGCGGAGGACGTAGGACCAGCCGTTGCCGATGACGCGCCAGACGCTCCCCTCGTCCGCGTGGGCGGCGGGGCCGGACGGGATGCCGGTCAGCCGGGCGATGACGATGCCGGACACGATGAAGGAGAGCCCGTTGACGTAGAGCGCGACGTCGACCGCGCCTCGGTCGAGCCACCCCATGAGGGCGGGCACCACCCGGTCCAGGGCCGTGAGCAGGGCGAAGAGGACGGCTGCGGGCACGGCCGAGCCGTAGGTCGTGGCGATGCTGATCTGGTTGGCCTGCTCGAGCAGGTGGCGCGGCACCAGGTTGGGGACGGTGGCGTCCTTGGCCGGCAGCCAGAGCAGGCTCACGATCTCCACCAGCACGGTCACGACGAAGACCCACCACAGGGTGCCGACGAGCGGGATGGTCAGGAACAGCGCGCCGCGGACGTAGTCGCCCCACACCAGCACGGTGCGCCGGTCGACCCGGTCGGCGACGTAGCCGGCGAGTGGGCCGAACACGATCGCCGGCAGCACCCGCAGGAACAGCACGCCGGCGATGGCGTAGTTCTTCTCCGCGTAGCCGTCGGCCAGCTGGTTGGCCATCGCCGTCAGCGCGAGCAGTCCCAGCCAGTCCCCCAGGCTCGAGAGCCCGAGCCCCACCCACAGCCGTCGGAACGCCGGGATGCGCAGTGCGTTCACCGCCCCACCCTACCGACGCCAGGAGCAGCAGGACGCCGGGTCGGGCGGGGTCGCCAGCGGCCGGGTGCCCGGTCGGGCACTCAGGAGGCGTGGCCGCCTCGTCGCCGGACGCCACCGAGCAGCAGGACCCCGGGTCGGGCGGGGTCGCCAGCGGCCGGGTGCCCGGTCGGGCACTCAGGAGGCGTGGCCGCCTCGTCGCCGGACGCCACCGGGCAGCGGGCCACCGGGCGACACGGCGACGCCCGGCCGGACACCCGGCCGCACTGGCGACCCCGCCCGACCCGGCACCCGGCACTCAGGACTTCTTGGCGGTGGCCTTCTTGGTGGTCGCCTTCTTCGCCGTGGACTTCTTGGCGGTGGCCTTCTTGGTCGTCGTCTTCTTCGCGGTCGTCTTCTTGGCCGGCGCCTTCTTGGCCCCACGCTTGGCGGCCTTCTTGGCCGGCCCCTTGGCCCGACGCTCGGCGAGCAGCTCGGCGGCCCGCTCGAGGGTCACGGTGGCCTGGTCGTCGCCCTGGCGCAGGGTCGCGTTGTACTCACCGTCGGTGACGTAGGGCCCGAAGCGGCCGGACTTCACCGTGATCATCTGCTTGCTGACCGGGTCCTCGCCGATCTCGCGACCCGGGTCGGCCGCGGCGCGCCCGCGCGCCTTCGGCTGGGCGTAGATCTTCAGCGCCTCGTCGAGCGAGATCGTGAGCAGCTGCTCCTCGGAGCCGATCGTGCGCGAGTCGGTGCCCTTCTTCAGGTAGGGACCGTAGCGACCGTTCTGCGCGGTGATCTCCTCACCGGACTCCGGGTCGACGCCCACCACGCGCGGCAGCGTGAGCAGCCGCAGCGCGTCCTCGAGCGTGATCGCGTCCAGCGACATCGACTTGAACAACGAGGACGTGCGCGGCCGCGCCGACTTCGGGGCGTCCTCGGGCAGCTGCTCGGTGACGTAGGGACCGTAGCGACCGTTCTTGGCCACGATCGTCAGGCCCGACTCGGGGTCCTCGCCGAGCACCTGCTCCTGCCCGGCCGGGTTGGCCAGCAGCTCCTTGGCCTTCTCGACCGTGAGCTCGTCGGGCGGCAGGTCCTCCGGCACGTTGCCGCGGTTCTGCTCCTCGTCCTCGACGTAGGGCCCGTAGCGGCCCACGCGCAGGTTGATGCCCTCGCCGATCGGGAAGGTGGCGAGCTCGCGGGCGTCGATGTCGCCGAGCTCGGTGACGAGCTTCTGCAGCCCCTCGACGTCGGCGGAGCCGAAGTAGAACTCGCCCAGCTCGTTGACCCGGTCGCGACGGCCGGACGCGATCTCGTCGAGGTTGTCCTCCATCGAGGCGGTGAACTCGTAGGACACCAGCCGCGGGAAGTGGTCCTCCAGCAGCCGGGTGACCGAGAACGCCAGCCAGGCGGGCACCAGTGCGGTGCCCTTCTTGTAGACGTAGCCGCGGTTGAGGATGGTGCCGATGATCGAGGCGTACGTCGACGGGCGGCCGATCTCGCGCTCCTCCAGCTCCTTGACCAGGCTGGCCTCGGTGTAGCGGGCGGGCGGCTTGGTCTCGTGACCGGCGGCGGCGATGCGGGCCGCCGTCACGACGTCGCCCTCGCGGACGTCGGGCAGGCGGGTCTGGGAGTCGTCGGACTCCTTCTCCGGGTCGTCGGAGCCCTCGACGTACGCCTTGAGGAAGCCGTAGAAGGTGATGACGCGACCGGTGGCGCTGAAGACGACATCCTCGCCGGTGGCGGCGGTGCCGCCGAGCCGGATCGCGACGGAGCGCCCCTGGGCGTCCTTCATCTGCGAGGCGACCGTGCGCATCCAGATCAGCTCGTAGAGCCGGAACTCGTCGCCCGACAGGCCGGTCTGCGCCGGGGTGCGGAAGGACTCCCCCGCGGGACGGATCGCCTCGTGGGCCTCCTGGGCGTTCTTCACCTTGGACTGGTAGGTCCGCGGGGAGTCGGGGAGGTACTCCGCGCCGTACAGCTCGCGCACCTGGCCCCGGGCCGCGTTGACGGCCGAGGTCGACAGCGTGATCGAGTCGGTGCGCATGTAGGTGATGAAGCCGTTCTCGTACAGCCGCTGCGCGATCTGCATCGTGCGTGAGGCGCCGTAGCCGAGCTTGCGGCTGGCCTCCTGCTGCAACGTCGTGGTCCGGAACGGCGCGTAGGGCTTGCGGGTGTAGGGCTTGGCCTCGACGGAGCGCACGGTGAACGCGGTGTCGCTGACGGCCGCCGACAGCGCCTCGGCGCGGGTCCGGTCGAGGTGGACGACCTGCTTGCCGGGCGAGCCCGTCGAGACCAGGTTGGCCTGGGGGTCGAAGTCGGAGCCGCGGGCCACCCGGGCGCCGTCGACGGAGGAGAGCTTCGCCGGGAACATCCGCTCGGCGTGGTCGCTGCCGGCGTCGAAGGTGCCCTCGAGGTCCCAGTACGACGCGACCCGGAAGGCGATCCGCTCGCGCTCACGGTCCACCACCAGGCGGGTCGCGACCGACTGGACGCGACCGGCCGACAGCCGCGGCATGACCTTCTTCCACAGCACCGGCGAGACCTCGTAGCCGTAGAGCCGGTCGAGGATCCGTCGCGCCTCCTGGGCCTCGACGAGGTCGAGGTCGAGGGTGCGCGGGTTGTCCACCGCCTCCTGGATCGCCTGCTTGGTGATCTCGTGGAAGACCATGCGGTGCACGGGCACCTTGGGCTTCAGCTCCTGCTCGAGGTGCCACGCGATGGCCTCGCCCTCGCGGTCCTCGTCCGTGGCGAGGTAGAGCTCGGACGCCTCCTTGAGCAGGCCCTTCAGCTTCGTCATGTGGGGCTTCTTGTCCCGGCTGACGACGTAGTAGGGGGTGAACTCGTTGTCCACGTCGACACCGAGCCGCGCCCACTTCTCGCCCTTGATGGAGGCGGGGACGTCCGCGGCGTCGCGCGGCAGGTCGCGGATGTGACCGATGGACGACTCCACGACGTAGCCCGAGCCCAGGTAGCCGGCGATGGTCTTCGCCTTGGCCGGCGACTCGACGATCACGAGCTTGTGACCCCCTGCGCCGGAGCCTGCCTTGGATCCCTTGCTTGCCACGCGGGCACTCCCTCATCGGTGGTTCGTTGCGTACGGGTGTCGACTGCTGCCCGGCCCTTGACATCACGGCGTTCGTGGGGTCGGTCCAGGACAGTGGAGCACATGACGGTAGCCCCTCGCGTCAACAGGCCGGGGAACGGCCCGCACCGGGTGGGCCTCAGAACAGCAGATACCCGTCGTCGACGAGCGACCTCACCTCGGGCAGCGCGGACGCGACGAGCTCCTCGACGGGCCGCTCGAGGAGCTGGGCGAGAGCCGCCAGGATCTGGTGCAGGCTGAGCTCGCCGTCGCTGGCGCCCAGCACCGCGGCGGTGACGGTGTCGACCTGGCGCGCGCGCCGCAGCCCCCGCTGCTGACGCACCACGATCGTCTCCGGGTCGGCCGCCCCGGGCTCGCCGGTGGTCTCCTCCACCACGTCGCCGCGACGGCGCCAGCGCGCGGCGAGCACGGCGCGGTCGTCGAGGTCGGCCAACCGGTCCACCCGCTCCAGCCAGTCACCGACCGTCGGCCCCAGCGGCTGCTCCACCGCGTGCGGCCAGTCCTCGACCCGGGTCACGGGCCGCGCCCGGTCGGTACGCCGCAGCGTCAGCCACCCGAAGCCGATCCCGCTCACCCCCTGCTCGGCGAACCACTGCAGCCAGGCGTCGTAGCGGCTGACGTAGTCGGGACGGCCGTGGACGCCCGCGTCGCGCAACCACAGCTCGACGTACTCCGCGGGGTCGGCGACCTCGCGCTGCACCACCCAGGCGTCGCAGCCCGACCCGGCGAGCCACTCCTCGAGCCGCTCCTGCCACGGCCGGCCCTCGACGTGCACCCAGTTCGCCAGCACCTGGGCCACGCCCCCGGGGGTCAGGTGCCCCGGCGCCTCGGTGACCACCCGGCGCACCACCTCGTCGCCGGGCAGGCCGGAGTCGCGGTAGACCAGCAGCTCCCCGCCCGGGGGCGAGACCACGAAGGGCGGGTTGGTCACGACCAGGTCGAAGCGCTCTCCGGCGACCGGCTCGTAGAGGCTGCCGGCGCGGACGTCGACCTCGACCCCGTTGAGCGCGGCCGTCGTGCGCGCCATGAGGAGCGCGCGCTCGTTGACGTCGGTGGCCACGACCTCGCCCGCGTGCTCGGCCAGGTGGAGCGCCTGGACGCCGCAGCCGGTGCCGAGGTCGAGCGCGCGCCCCACCGGACGGCGTACGGCGAGCTGGGCCAGCGAACCGGACGCCGAGCTGATGCCGAGCACGTGGTCGGCCGCCACCGCGTTGGGGGCGCCGTCGAGCCCGGGCGTGAGGTCGCTGACGACCCACCACTCCCCGTCGTCGGTGGAGTAGGGGCTCACGTCGACGGCCGCCCGCACGTGCCCGTCGTCCGCGCCGGTGAGCACCCCGGCGGCGAGGAGGTCGGGCAGCAGACCGGGCAGCGCGGCCTCGGCGTCCGGGCGCGCCACGGAGGACTGCAGCAGCCAGAGCCGCGTGAGCGTCTCGCCGGGCGTGCCGCCGGTCGTGGCGCGACGCGCCGCGGTCGTCTCGTTGCGCCCGAGCGCGGCGTGCGCGACGGGCCCGAGGATCTCGGCGACCGAGTCGACGGTGTAGTCGGCGGTGGCCAGCGCGTCACGCAGACGTCGCACGACGTCGGTCTCGAGGGGGGTCACCCGCGCAGCCTAGGGCCGACGCGGACGAGCCGCCCTCCCGGAGGGAGAGCGGCTCGTCGGGCGGATCAGGTCAGACCTGGGTCTTGCGCGGCTCCTCGGCGTCGCCGCCGATGGTGACCCCGCGACGCGAGGACATGATGACCACGCCGGCGATGATCGCCACCGCCACGAGGGCGATGAGGATCCGGAGGGCGTCGTTCGAGTCGTCGCCGACGCTGAGCGAGACCACCGCGCTGGCGATGAGCAGCGAGACCAGGTTCATCACCTTGATGAGCGGGTTGATGGCCGGTCCGGCGGTGTCCTTGAACGGGTCGCCGACGGTGTCGCCGATGACGGTGGCCTCGTGGGCCGGGGAGCCCTTGCCGCCGTGGTGCCCGTCCTCGACGAGCTTCTTGGCGTTGTCCCAGGCGCCGCCGGCGTTGGCCAGGAAGACCGCCATGAGCGTGCCGGTGCCGATGGCTCCTGCGAGGAACCCGGCCAGGGCGGTGGCACCGAGGCCGAAGCCCACCGCGACGGGCGCCATCACGGCGAGCACGCCCGGGGTGATGAGCTCGCGCAGCGAGTCGCGGGTGACGATGTCGACGACCTTGCCGTACTCCGGACGACCGGTGCCCTCCATGATCCCGGGGATCTCCCGGAACTGGCGGCGCACCTCGTAGACGACCGCGCCGGCGGCGCGGGCGACCGCGTTGATGGCGAGCCCGGAGAAGAGGAACACCACGGCCGAGCCGAGCAGCACGCCGACCAGCACCGAGGGGTTGAACACGAAGAAGCTGAGCAGCTCCTGCCCGGTCTCCTCGGCGTCGGCACCGGAGTCGTTGAGCGCCTCGAGCACCGAGGTGGCGTAGGAGCCGAAGAGCGCGGTCGCGGCGAGCACGGCCGTGGCGATCGCGATGCCCTTGGTGATGGCCTTCGTGGTGTTGCCGACCGCGTCGAGCTCGGTGAGGATCTGTGCGCCCTCGGGGCTGACGTCGCCGGACATCTCGGCGACGCCCTGGGCGTTGTCGGAGACGGGACCGAAGGTGTCCATCGCGACGATGACTCCGACGGTGGTGAGCAGACCGCAGCCGGCCAGCGCGACGGCGAACAGCGAGACGGTCAGCGAGGCGCCACCGAGCAGGAAGGAGCCGAACACCGCGGCGCCGATGACCAGGGTCGTGTAGACCGCGGACTCGAAGCCGACCGACAGGCCGGACAGGATGACGGTGGCCGGCCCGGTGAGCGAGGTCTTGCCGACGTCCTTGACGGGGCGGTACTCGGTGCCGGTGTAGTAGCCGGTCAGCGCCAGGATGCCGGCAGCCATCACGATGCCGATGACGACGGCGACGCTGGCGATGAGCGCGGGGTTGCCCTCGGGAGCGCCCGAGATCAGCTCGAGCGAGTTGGTGCCGAGGCCCTCGAAGTCGCTGAAGCTGGTGGGCAGGTAGAGGAACGACAGCACGACCGACCCGAGCGCGGCGACGCCGGCGCTGAGGTAGAAGGACCTGTTGATGGTCGTGAGGCCGTTCTCGCCCGGCTTCGGCTTGGTGAGGTAGACGCCCGCCACCGCGGTGAGCGCGCCGATGGCGGGGATGAGCAGCGGGTAGACCAGGCCCTTGTCGCCGAAGGCCTGCGAGCCGAGGATCAGCGCGGCGACCAGGGTGACGGCGTACGACTCGAAGAGGTCGGCGGCCATGCCGGCGCAGTCGCCCACGTTGTCGCCCACGTTGTCGGCGATGGTGGCGGCGTTGCGCGGGTCGTCCTCGGGAATGTTCTGCTCGACCTTGCCGACCAGGTCGGCGCCGACGTCGGCGGCCTTGGTGAAGATGCCGCCGCCGACCCGCATGAACATCGCCAGGAGCGCGGCGCCGAAGCCGAAGCCCTCGAGCACGTCGGGAGCCTCGTTCTTGAACAGCAGCACCACGACCGCGGCACCGAGCAGGCCCAGACCGACGGTCAGCATGCCCACCATGGCGCCGGTGCGGAGACCGATCGTCATGGCCGGCTCACGGCCCTCGGTGTTGGCCGCAGCCGCCACCCGGAGGTTGGCCTTGACCGCGAGCGACATGCCCAGGTAGCCGACGGCGCCGGAGAAACCCGCGCCGACGAGGAAGAAGATCGAGCGACCGATCCGCACCCCCATGTCGGGGGCGGGCAGCGCCAGCAGCACGAAGAACGCCACGGCGGCGAACACCGCCAGCGTGCGGAACTGCCTGGTCAGGTACGCCGAGGCGCCCTCCTGGACCGCCAGGGCGATCCGCTTCATGTTGTCCGTGCCCTCGCCGGCGGACAGCACCTCGGACCGGAACACGAATGCCATGACCAGCGCGACGACCGCGATGGCAGCGACAATCAGGACCAGGACGAAGTTGCCACCGGAGAGCTCCACGGCTGTCTCGGCGTTCAGGACGCCGAGCGAGACCCGCGACATGCGTTTCCTCCGATTTCGAGCGCTGCGCGCCCTTCGATGGGACACCGGGCACGCCGCCTGAGGGGGACGCACGCAGTGCGGGCAGGCACGCGCCTGCCCCCGACGAACGCTGGGGACTCTACTTCTGCGCCACCCCCGGGGAGGACAGGGGGGTGGCGTGTCTCACACCGGGTTTCGCCGGGGAACGGCTGGCGACAGGTCGGTGTCAGGCCGGCCAGGTCATCGTGACCGTGGCCTGGTCGCCCTCGAGGTCGACGACGACGTCGTCGGTGACCCCGCGCAGCAGGGCCCACGGGTCGATCCCGAGCTCGTCGAGGTCACCGTCGGGGTGCTGGTAGGTCCCGCGGATCTCGACGACGAAGGCGCCGCCGCCCCGGACGGCACCGCGCAGCCCGACGTGGACCATGTCCTCGGTGTGCGGGGTCCCGGGCTCGACCGAGCCGATGAGGATGGCGCAGGCCTCGCCCACGCCGAGCCGCACCTCCTCGATGAGGGCGCCCGAGAGGTCGGCACGGCGCGCGACCGCGGCCGCCACCAGCCGTGCGGTCCGCACCAGCGCCGCGTCGCGGGCGATGGCGATGACCACCTCGTTGTCCGTCCGTGTCACCACCGACATGCCGATCGCGTCAAGAGCTCGCGGTCACGGCGCGGAGAGCGCGGCGGACTGCGAGTCGTGGATCGGGAAGACCTTGCTCAGCCCGGTGATGCGGAAGATCTTGAGCAGCCGCTCCTGGGTGCAGACCAGGTCGAGGTTGCCCTCGACGGTGCGCACGCGCTTGAGGGCGCCGACGAGGACGCCGAGACCGGTGGAGTCCATGAACTCGACCTGCTCCAGGTCGACGATGATCTGACGCTGCCCGTCGTCGACGAGCCCGGAGATGCACTCCCGCAGCTTCGGCGCCGTGTACACGTCGATCTCGCCGCCGACCTCCACGACCGTCCGGTCGTTCTCCTGGCGTGTCTCCAGAGACAGGTCCACAACATCTCCTCGCGTCTGCTCCGGCGGTCCAGGAACGTCCCGATCCGCCCAGACCGCATTCAACCACGCCGCTCCCCAAGGTTCGCGCGAATGTCCCGCACCGCCACCCCGGGTCACCCCTGGGGGTGGGGCGGCACCCCGTGTCGGGCCCGGTTGCGACACTGGGGCGGTGCCCCTCCCCGAGTCCCGCGACCCGCTCGCGCTGGTGCGTCCGCGCGACGAGGGACAGCTGCGGCACGTCGAGACCTTCCCTTCCCGGCCGGGGGTGCACGCCGACTGGCCGGCGTGGGCCGACCCGCGGGTGGTGGCCGCGTTCGGGGCGCGCGGCGTCGATCGCCCCTGGCGGCACCAGGTGCTCGCGGCCGAGTCGGCGCACGCCGGGCGGCACGTCGTGGTCTCGACCGGCACGGCGTCGGGCAAGACGCTGGCCTTCCAGCTGCCGGCCCTCACCGAGGTGCTGGCGGCGCGGCGGCCCAACGGCCGCCCGGGCGCCACCGTGCTCTACCTCTCCCCCACCAAGGCGCTCGCCAACGACCAGCTGCAGGGCCTCGCCGCCCTGGGTCTGCCGCGGCTCGCCGCCGTGACCCACGACGGCGACAGCCCGCCGGAGCAGCGCGAGTGGGCGCGCGACCACGCCGAGTGGGTGCTCACCAACCCCGACATGCTCCACCACTCGCTGCTGCCGGGCCATGCGCGCTGGGCCCGCTTCCTCGGGCAGCTGCGCTACGTCGTGGTCGACGAGTGCCACCACTACCGCGGCGTCTTCGGCGCCCACGTCGCCCAGGTGCTGCGCAGACTGCGGCGACTCTGCGCGGCCCACGGCTCCGACCCGACCTTCGTGCTGGCCTCCGCGACGGTGGCCGAGCCCGGGGTCTCGGCGCAGCGGCTCACCGGGCTGCCGGTCGAGGTCGTCGACGTCGACGACTCGCGCCGCGGTGAGGTGTCGCTGGCGCTGTGGGAGCCCCCGCTGACCGATCTCGTCGGCGAGCAGGGAGCGCCCGTACGCCGCGCCGCCACCGCCGAGACCGCCGACCTGCTCGCCGACCTGGTCTCGGGCGGGGTCCGCACGCTGGCGTTCGTGCGCTCGCGCCGCGGAGCGGAGTCGGTGGCGCTGACGTGCCAGCGGCTGCTGGCCGAGGTGGACCCTTCGCTGCCGGCCACGGTGGCGGCGTACCGCGGCGGCTACCTGCCGGAGGACCGACGGGCCCTGGAGGAGGACCTGCGCTCGGGACGGCTGACCGGGGTCGCGGCCACCAACGCGCTCGAGCTCGGCATCGACATCTCCGGGCTCGACGCCGTGCTCATGTCGGGCTTCCCCGGCACCCGGGCGGCGCTGTGGCAGCAGGTGGGTCGGGCCGGTCGGCGCGGCACCGACGCCCTGGCGGTGCTGGTGGCGCGCGACGACCCGCTCGACACCTTCCTCGTCAGCCACCCCGAGATGCTGGTGGGGGCACCGGTCGAGGCCACCGTGTTCGACCCCGGCAACCCCTACGTCCGCGGGCCGCACCTCTGCGCCGCGGCGGCCGAGCTGCCGCTGCGCGCGGACGACCTCGACCTCTTCGGCGACGGGCCCGACGGCGCCGGCGCGGTCCGCGACGCCCTCGACGCCCTGGTGGAGCACCGCTGGCTGAGGGCACGCGCTGATGGCTGGTACTGGACCCGCAGCGGACGGCCCAGCGACCTGGCCGACCTCCGCAGCACCGGCGGGCGTCCCGTGGAGCTGGTGGAGAAGCGCACCGGTCGCGTCATCGGCACCGTGGACGCCGGCTCGTCGCACGCCAGCGTGCACACGGGCGCGGTCTACCTGCACCAGGGCGAGTCGTACGTCGTCGACGACCTCGACCTCGAGGACGGCGTGGCCGTGCTGGCGGCGGCCGACCCCGGCTACGCGACCTACGCCCGCGACCTCACCGACATCCACGTCGTGGCCGAGGAGCGGGTCGACGAGCAGGTGCCGACGGGGCCGGACGCGTGCACGCTGTCCTTCGGCACGGTGCGGGTCACCCAGCAGGTGGTCGCGTTCCTCAAGAAGGCGATGCCCTCCGGGGAGGTCCTGGGCGAGGAGCCGCTGGACCTGCCCCCGCGGGTGCTGGAGACCAAGGCGGTCTGGTGGACGGTGCCCGCCGGCCTGCTGGCGGCCTCCGGCCTGGCCGAGGCCGACCTGCCCGGGGCCGCGCACGCCGCCGAGCACGCCTCGATCGGCATCCTCCCCCTGGTCGCGACCTGCGACCGCTGGGACATCGGCGGCGTCTCGACCGCCCTGCACCCCGACACCGGCCGGCTGACGGTCTTCGTCTACGACGGCCACCCCGGTGGGGCCGGGTTCGCCGAGCGCGGCTTCACGGCGGCACGGTCCTGGCTGCGCGCCACCCGCGAGACGATCGCGGCCTGCGAGTGCGAGGCGGGCTGCCCCTCCTGCGTGCAGTCGCCCAAGTGCGGCAACGGCAACCAGCCGCTGGCCAAGCGGGAGGCCGGGCTGCTGCTCGACGTGCTGCTCACCGGTCTCGGCCCCGACGGCGAGGGCGCCGGCGCCAGCGTCGGCTGATCACCCGCCTCCCCTGCGCGCGCCCTGCGCCGGTCTCCGACCCCGCCCTCTGCCCGACTTCAGTCGCGCTCTGCGCGTCCCGGCCCCGCGACCGGGGGTCAGAGACCGGTCTGCGGCCCGACCGGTCCGGCGTGGGCCCGCGACCCGACGGTGAGGTCGCGCCCGAGGAGCCGCACGGTGACCGCCGTCGCGACCCTCACCTGCTCCCCCTCCACCCGGCAGGAGACCAGCTCCACGTCGTTGGCCGCGGCCGTCCGGGCCACCTCGGGACAGGCCGGACGCAGGTGCTGCAGGGCCACCGCCCCGGCCAGCGCGGCGAGGTCGGCGGCCGCCGCCGCCCTCCGGCGCTCGACCAGCAGCCGGCCGCCGGCCAGCAGCACGACGGTCGCGAGGACCAGCGCGCACGCCAGCCCCAGCACGAAGGGCGTCGCCGCCCCCCGCTCGGTCCTCACGACGGCTCCTCGACCGCCACGGCGGTCGAGGTGAGCTCCACCGCGGGGAGCACGGCGAAGAGACCCCCGGGACCGCCGACCGTGCTGGTGGCGACGACCCGCACGGTGTCACCGCTGCGACTCACCGACACCCGCACGGGGCCGTCGCCCGAGGCGACGTCCGGTGCGGTCTCGCCCCGCGCGGCCGCGCGTGCGACCTCCCGGGCCGTGTCGACCACCCGGACCTGGGTGGAGGCCAGGCAGATCACCCACAGCAGGCCCCAGGCCAGGGCGAGCAGGAGGGGCAGGACCGCTGCGGCCTCGGCCGTGACGGCGCCCCGCTCACCGCAGCGCGGTGCGACCAGTGGCGTGCCCGGGGACAACGCCGGGGACGTGGCCGCCGACGCAGGGGTCGAGGTGACCGTGGGGGTCCGGCGCGGCGTCGGGGTGGCGCCGCTCCGGGCCCCCACGACCAACTCGTCCGCCACGGCTCAGCCGATCCCGACCATGCCGAGGAAGAACTTCAGCACGCTCTCGAGCAGCTGCTGACCGAAGTCGCTGCTCAGGAGCTTCATCAGGACGCCGGCCAGACCGACGCCGCAGGCCGTGACCGCGGCGTACTCGGCGCTGGCGGCACCGGTCTCGGCCAGGTCGGCGACCGCCGGCTCGAGGGCCTCCGTCGGACGGTGGTCGGCGAGGGTGACGACGGGGGCGAGGTGCTCGACCCGCGCGGGCCCGAGGTCGGTGCCCTCGTCGGTCGTGGACGGGGCGGGGATGGGGGTGATCACGGACATCTGTTCCTCCTGACGTGCCGGGGACTCCCGGCGCTGGGGCCGCCGGTCGGTCCGGCGGCTCTTGACCCGATGAGCCTGCGGCCGGGCGAAACCTCGCGGCAGGGGCCGGTCCCGATCTGGGGACGGCCCGGGCGTCACCTCGGCTGGGGAGGGAAACCGGCGGCCCTCACCCGAGCACCAGCCCGGTCACCGACCCCGCGACGAGCGGCACGATCCCCAGCAGGACGAACGCCGGCAGCAGGCACAGCCCGAGCGGCGCGGCCGCCTTCACCTCGATCTGGCGCACCCGCGCCTCGACCTGTCCGCGCTGGCGGTCCCGCTCGTCCTCGGCCAGGCGTGCGAGCGACTCCGCCACCGGGGCGCCGCTGACCGCCGAGCGCAGCAGGACCTGCCCGAGACGGCCCAGCTGCTCGTGCGTCGCCATGTCGGCCCACACGTCCGTGGGCTCCGAGCCCCACCGCAGCCGGCGCGACCAGCGGCGCAACGCCTCCGCGCCGGCCCCGTCGAGCAGCGCGGTCACCTCGTGGAGGGCGTGGGCCGGCGCCGCCCCGGCGCTGACGGCCGCGCTCAGCAGGTCGACGATGTGGACGACCTCCGCCTCCAGCTCCTCCCGCCGCCGACGCACGCCGCGGTCCTCCCACCCGGCGCTGCGGTGCCACACCAGTCCCCCGGCCAGCACCGCCCCCGCCACGGCGTACCAGCCCGGGAGCAGCACGGCCGCACCGACCGCGGCGCCGCCCGCGGCCGCGAGCCGCAGCCGGGTCGGCGCCCGGCCGTCGTCGCCGACGACGCCGCCCTCCGCCCGTCGCCTCTCGTCGTAGCCGCCGGATCCCTCGCAAGCGTCGGGTCCCGCACGGGGCAGGGCCGCCCGGAGCAGGGCCGGGCGTCGGAGCGTGAGCAGGACCGCGACCGCACCCGCACCGGCCGCGACCAGGGCGGCGACCGCGGCGCTCACGCGGCGCCCCGGGCGGCACGCCCGGCGATGCGGTCGATCCACCACAGCCCGCTCAGCGCGCAGGCCGATCCCGCGGCCAGGCAGACCAGGCCGGGCCAGGAGTCCAGCAGGAACGGCCACGGCTCGGCGCCGATGCCCTGCCCGGCGACCAGGATCATCACAGGCATCAGTCCGAGCATGCGCGCCGTGGCGCGAGCCGAGGCCAGCTCGGCGGCGACGACGTGGCGGGTGGCCTGCTCGGCCCGGGCCGTCTCCAGCACGTGCGCGACCCCGACGGCGAGGCTCGCTCCCGACCCCGCGCAGAGCTGCCAGACCGCCGCCAACCGGGTCACGCTCTCGGCCCCGGGCAGCTGCCCGAGCCGACGCAACGCGTCCGGGACGCTGGCACCCCAGCGCGCAGCGGCGGCAGCCGGCGCGGACTCGGGCCAGGCCTCCACCGCGCGGGCCAGCGCCGCCCCGACCGGCAGGCCTGCGCGCAGCTCGCCCAGCAACGCCTCGGCGTGCAGGACCACCGCCCGGCGACGCTCCTCGGCCTCCTCCGCCGCGCGGCGTCGGATCACGGCGCGGACGACGGCGACCGTCACCGCGAGCAGCACCCCGGCCAGCACGGCCCGCCGCAGCGGGAGGGTCGCCACCAGCACCACGCCCGCCGCCACCAGCAGGACCTGGAGGGGGATGCCGACGCGCCACGTCCGTCCGCCCGCTGTCGTCTCGTGGACCGCGCCCGGACCGCTCGTGCCCGGCGCGCCCGCCCCCGCGCCGGCTGACGGGCGCGGCAGCAGGAGCGCTGCCGCGGTCGCTGCCAGCAGCGCCGCCGCGAGCGCGGGCGGCGTGACGGCGGGAGCGGGTCCGGCCGGCCCACCCGCGACGGTCGCCGCGACCGCCGCCGCGACCGGCCCGGTCACCGAGCGCCCTCGAGGAGGGCCGCCAGCCGGTCGGCGCCTGGCAGGAAGCGTGGCCTCGAGCCGTCGAACCGCACCGCCGGCACCGCGTGCGTGCGGCCGTCCGTGTGCTCGAGCACGGCGATCTCCCCGAGCCGGCGACGGCCACCGTCGCGGACGCAGTGGACCACCAGGTCGAGACCGGCCCGCATCTGGACGTGGGCCGCGCTCGACGGCAGGCCGGCGGCCAGCGCGAGGCCTTCCACCCGCGCTGGGACGTCGACGGCCGAGTTGGCGTGGATGGTGCCGCACCCGCCCTCGTGGCCGGTGTTCAAGGCGGCGAGCAGGTCGACCACCTCCGCGCCGCGGACCTCGCCGACCACCAGGCGGTCGGGTCGCATCCGGAGCGCCTGGCGCACCAGGGTGCGGAGGTCGACGGACCCGACTCCCTCCACGTTGGCCTGCCGGGCCTCCAGCCCGACCACGTGGGGGTGGGCCGGCTGCAGCTCACGGGTGTCCTCGACGAGGACGAGGCGCTCGTCGCCCGGCACCTCCCCGAGCAGCGCGTTGAGCAGGGTCGTCTTCCCCGACCCGGTGCCCCCACTGACCAGGAAGGCCAGGCGGTGGGCCACCACCCGCCGCATCAGGCGCAGCGGCTCCCCGCCCCAGCCACCGGCCGTCGCGAGCTCGTCGAGCGTGAACGTCCGCCGCCGCGGGACCCGCAGCGAGATGGAGGTCCCCGGGCGGGCCAGCGGGGTGAGCACCGCGTGCAGCCGTGTGCCGTCCGCCAGCCGCAGGTCGACGTACGGCGACGCGTCGTCGAGCCGGCGACCCGCGGTGCCGGCGAGCCGTTGGGCGAGCCGGCGGACGGCGGCATCGTCGGCGAAGCGGACCTCCGTCAGCTCCAGGCCGCGTCCCCGGTCGACGTAGACGGCGTCGGGGCCGTTGACCAGCACGTCGGTGACGCCCTCGAGCTCGAGCAGCGCCTCCAGCGGTCCCGCTCCCAGGACGTCGCGCCGGAGGACGTCGAGGACCGCCAGCACCGTGACGTCACCCACCGGTCGGCCGTCGGCGCGCAGCGCGGCGGCGACCACCTCCGGGGTCAGGTCGGCGGTCTCGCGCGCCAGCTGGGAGCGCACCTGCTCGGCGGCCCTCGCCACCGCGGCGGAGGTCACCAGGGCCCCCCGACGACCCGGTCGTCCTCGAGCAGCGCGAGCACCTCGTCGACGGCCCGCACCAGCGACGAGCGGCGCCCGTGGACGGGTCCGAGGCCGGCGTCGACGTGCTCGCCCAGCCGGCGGTCGTGCCCGACCTCCGCGAGCAGCGGCAGGCCCAGGAGACGCGACACCTCGGAGCCCGCCACTGCTGCACCACCGGAGCGCACCACCAGCCCGACCGGCGCGCCGGCCGCCCTCAGCGGTGCGGCGACCCGCGCCGCCGAGGCGACACCGGCGACCGTGCCCGCGACGAGGAGCAGCACGAGGTCGCAGAGCCCGAGGAGGTCCGGGGACCGGGCCGCACCGCGCGGGCAGTCGAGCACCACCCAGTCGTGGCCGCGGGCGCCGGCGGCGACCACCTCCGCGACCAGCCGGTCGTCGAGCGGGACCGCACCGTCGTCCGGCCAGGTCAGCAGGGCGAGGTCGCCGTCGTGCGGGAGGGCTGCGGCCAGCTCGCTGGCCGACAGCCGCCCGTCGACCCCGCCCAGGTCGTCCCACGTGATGCCCTCGCCCGGGCGCCCCCCGAGTACCCGGCCGAGCCCGGGGCCCCACGGGTCGAGGTCGACCAGCAGCGTCGGCTCGACCGCCGCCCGGAGCGCCAGCGCGGTCGCGGTCACGCTCGTCCCGACTCCCCCGGAGCCGCCGGTCACCGCCACCACCCGACCCTGGCGCGGCCGGTCGAGGTCGGCGAGCAGCTCGCTGAGCCGGCCGAGGTCGTCGGGCACGGCCAGGACGCCGAGAGCGCCCGCGTCGAGGGCGCGGCGGAAGACGACGTCGGGCGCCGGAGCGTTGGCCAGCACGTGCAGCGGCACGTCGCGCCGACGGCGTACGGGGCCGGTGTCGAGGTGCGCGACGTCGGCGAGCACGAGCGAGAGCCGCCCCGCGGACGGCCCGTCGACACGCCCCGGTCCGTCGAGCGTGGTCCCCGCGGCGGACGACCGCTCCACCGCCACCCCTGCTGCGGCCGCCAGCTGCTGCACGGTCTGGGCGAGGCCGTCGTCGGAGGTGAGCAGCAGCAGGCTGGATCGCGTCATGGCGCGACTGTGCCGCCCGCGCCCGGTCCGGCGACCCGGCTCCGGCCGGCCTGGGGAGAACCACCGGGTCCGGACACCTGGGGACGGCAACCGGCTCAGGACGGCCCGAAAAAGGGGGCGGGCTCCTGGCCAGGGGGGATAGCCAGGAGCCCAGGGCCCGGACCTGGGGGGGATAGGCCCGGACCTTGACCAGCGATGGGGGGATCGCTGGAAATCGTGGTGCCCGGGCGAGCCCGGGTCGAGGTGGTGATGTGCTTTGAAGTGTAGTCGCGTCGCCTGAGCAAGTGAGCCCGAACGGCCGAAAGAGGGGCGTAGATTGACTATAGGTAAAGAAGTGCCGGTGGTACACACCTCCGTCCGGTACGAGCGCGAGGAGCACTGGAACCGTGACGACCGACGGCGCGACCACCACGCCCCCGCGTGCGCGCCCGCCCGGTCGCCCGGCGGCGTTCTTCGACCTGGACAAGACGATCATCGCGACCTCGAGCGCCCTGGCCTTCAGCAAGTCGTTCTACGCCGGTGGACTGATCAACCGGCGGTCGGTGCTGCGCAGCGCCTACGCGCAGTTCGTCTTCCTGGCCGGTGGCGCCGACCACGACCAGATGGAGAAGATGCGCGCCTTCCTGTCCCAGATGGTCACCGGCTGGCCCGTCGACACCGTCAGCGAGCTCGTCAACGACACCCTGCACAACATCGTGGAGCCCCTCGTCTACGACGAGGCGGTCTCCCTCATCGAGGAGCACCGGCTCGCCGGGCGCGACGTCATCATCGTCTCCGCCTCCGGGCGCGAGATGGTCGAGCCGATCGGGGCGATGCTCGGGGTCGACGCGGTCATCGCCAGCCAGCTGGCCGTCAGCGAGGGCCGCTACACCGGGGAGATCGACTTCTACGCCTACGCGGAGAACAAGGCCACCGCGATGGTCGACCTGGCCGAGGAGCGGGGCTACGACCTGGCCCGCAGCTACGCCTACTCCGACTCGATCACCGACGCCGCCATGCTCGAGGCGGTCGGGCACCCCCACGCGGTCAACCCGGACAAGGAGCTGCGCCGGCTGGCCGTCAGCCGGGAGTGGCCGGTGCTCGACTTCTCGCGGCCGGTGGCGCTGCGCTCGCGCATGCACCTGCCCGAGAGCCGCAGCACGCTGGCCGTGCTCGCCGCCGGCTCGGCGGTCGTGGTGGGCTCGGCGATCTACCTCGGCGCCCGCCGTCGCATCGACCGCCTCACCCACGGCTGACGCACCCACCCGGGACGCCCCACGTCAACCCCGGTGTGGACCGATCCGGTCCTGTTGCGGCGCGTCGTCCACCGACTTCCTCCCAGGGGTTGTCGCCCGGAGGCGGGCGACGTACAAAGGAAGCACACAACTCAAGACCCGCACACGGACGGGAACCCACGCGCTGACCGACCCTTCTGACAGGGCGTCGACCGCCGGGTTCAACCCGAGGCGACACATTGCGTGCACGCTTGGTACCCCGCTTCCCGTGTGCCAGCGGCGGCGCTCTCCTCGTGGGGGCGCCGCTCGCTTGTGCCCGACCTGTCCCGACCTGACCCGACCTGTCCCGTCCGCGCCCTCAGCGCAGCAGCGGGCTGTGGTCCGCACCGGCGGCGTAGGCCTCGGCGGCGTACAGCAACCACGCGTGGGCGGCGGCGAGACCACGGCGCGGGTCACCCGACGCCGACGCCTCGGCGTACGCCGCCGCGCGTGCCTCGTACGCCGGTCGGCCCGCCAGGTGCCCGGCCTCCGGGACGGTGGCCCCCAGCCGGTCCACGCCGCGCTCGAGCAGGATCAGCCGCTCGACGGCGCGCGCCACCAGCCCGTTGTGGGTGGCGAAGGGCTGCGCGCTGAGGATCTCGGCGTGCACGACCGCGGCCACCACCAGCCCGGGCGCGGTGGTGGGCCGGCTCAGCAGCGCGGCCACGTCGGCCAGGCGACGCGCCGAGTCGGCGTCGCGGGGGCGTCCGACGGTGTCGGGCGGCTCGTCGGCGGCGGCGACGGCGTGCAGCCGGGCGAGCGCCTGCAGCGGCGAGCGGGTCAGCACCCCGGTGAGGCCGAGGACGTGGGTGGACAGACGCAGCGAGGCCTGGGCGACCGGATCGCCGCGCCCGTCGCGGAAGGCGTCCTCGTCGCTGGTCGTGCCGGCGAGCACCGCGCTGGCCCAGGCGCCGCGCAGCAGGGACTCCGCTGCCACGTCGGGCGTGGTCTTGCGCAGCCCGCGGTCGCGCAGCAGCACGTCGATGCCGTCGCGGGCGGAGGCCATGGCGGAGGCGACGCCCTCGCGGGCGGTGAGGTCGGCGAGGGGGTCCACGGGGCGCACCCTAGTCGGCCGTGCCCCCGCGCCGGGCGTCGGTCTCAGGCGCGGGGGCCGCGCTCGCGGACCTCGCGCACCCCGGTCATGGCCGCGCGCAGCTCGCCGAGCCAGTCGTCCTCGTGCTGCCCGACCAGCCGCACGCACCAGGCCAGGGCGTCGGCGCGCGAGCGGGCGACCCCGGCCTCGACCAGGGTGTCGAGCACGAGACGCTGCGGCTGCCGCAGGCGGGTCATCACCGGCGCAGCCACGTGGGTCCAGAGCTCGCGGTGGCGGACCCCGTCCCCGGTGTCCTCGGCTGCTCGGGCGCCGATCGCCACCCCCCACGACACCGCGCGGCCGAAGCGACGCTGGGCCGCTTCGGCGACATCCATGCGTCGCTTGCGGGTCTCCTCGCGGAAGGCCTCCGCGCGGGCGCCCCGCGCCTCCGCGGCCACCTCGTCGCTGTCGCCCTCGGCGACCGCGACGTCGGGGAGGCCGATCAGCACGGTGATCTCCTCGCGGTCGACGGTGATCTCCGCCTCGGTCGGCGCCCACTCCTCGGGCAGCCGGGCGCGGAACCAGCCGGTGACGCGGTCGAGCTCGTCCTTCGTCGTCATGATTACATCATTACACGCTTGCACAAGGTCGGTCCGGACCGGTGACCGGTGTAGATTGCGCCGAGATGAACCACCCCTCCTCCGGCCCCGACCCGGCGCTCTCCTTCGCCTCGGTGGCCGACGCCTACGACCGAGCCCGCCCCACCTACCCGCGCCCCGCCGTCGAGTGGCTGACCGGCCGGTCCCCGGCCACCGTCGTCGAGCTCGGCGCCGGCACGGGCAAGCTCACCGACCGCCTGGTCGAGCTGCGTCACGACCTGCTCGTGACCGACCCGCTCGACGCGATGCTCGAGCACGTCCGCGAGCGTCACCCGGGCCTGCGGGTGGTCACCGCCTCCGCCGAGGCGGTGCCGGTCGCGACCCGCAGCGTCGACGTCGTCGTCGCCGCCCAGGCCTTCCACTGGTTCGACGCCGAGGCGGCCCTGCGCGAGGCCGCCCGGATGCTGAAGCCCGAGGGCCGGATCGCGCTGGCGTGGAACGTCCGCGACGAGCGGATCCCGTGGGTCAAGCGGCTCGGCCGCATCATCGGCGAGTCCGGTCCGCCGACCGACCCCAGCGAGACGCTGGTCGCCTCGCGGCACTTCGGGTACGTCGAGACCGAGATGTTCAAGCACTGGATGCCGATGAAGGGCGAGGCCCTGATGGACCTCGTGCGCTCACGGTCCAACGTCGCCGTCATGGACCCCTCCGCGCGCGACCGCGTCCTGCGCAAGGTGGGCGAGCTGTTCGCGGAGTACGACCGCTCCTCCGACGGCCTCATGCTGCCTTACGTCACGCACTGCTACCGCGCGGTCGTCCGCCCGCGCGGCCTCATCGACGAGCCCGAGCACAGCGCCGACCTCACGGCCGCGGCCGAGGCGATCCGCCGCGGCGAGACGCCCCCCGGCTTCGAGGTCGACGAGCAGACGGACGGCTCCGGGCGGCGTACGACGGCGGGCCCGGCCGGCGACGACGACGGCCCCACCCTCATCTCCTTCCGCTGACCAGCCTCAGAGGTCGGTGGGGAGCCAGCCGCCGTAGACGTCGACCATCGCCACGACGTCGGCGTCGAAGGGGGTGACCTCGAGGCGCCACGGCGCGTCGTCGTCCTCGGGCACCGGCCGCAGCACGACGTCGTACCCCTCGGTCGCGAGCGCCTTGTGCAGCTCCTCGGCGTCGTCGGCGGACAGGAACCGGATCTCGCCCCGGGGCTGGCTCATGCCCGGAGGGTACGCCGAGCCAGTCACGACCGCGCCCGCGAGCCCCGCCCCGGTCCGCGCCGGCCCGTCTAGGGTGCCCTCATGGCGGTCTGGCGACGCGGTGCCCGGTGGCGACGCACCGGCCACCTCAGCACCGAGGCAGACCGCGCCACGTTCCGCACCCTGCACACCGCGTCGCTGGCCGCCCCGGCGCTGCGCGGAGGTCTCACCCGCTCGTCCGCCGAGCGCGCCGTCGGCCACCTGCGCGTGCTGCTCGGGACACCGTCGGTGGTCCTCACCGACACCTCCGAGGTGCTCGCCTGGGACGGGTCGGGGGCCCACCACCGCGACCTGGCCGAGCGGTTCGCCCGCGAGCTCGCCAGCGAGGGCAGCGGCGCCACGACCGTCCACGACCGCGACTTCCGCTGCGACCGGCCCGGCTGCGAGGCCGCACACGCGGTGGTCTCGCCGCTGGCCGTCGACGACGTCGTGGTCGGCACCCTCCAGGTCTTCGCGCCCGCGGTCTCGGCCGGTCTGGTGCGCGCGACCGACGAGGTCGCGGCCTGGGTGACCGGACAGCTGGCGCTCGCCGACCTCGAGGAGAGCCGTCGGCGGCTGGTGGAGGCGGAGGTGAAGACGCTGCGGGCCCAGATCTCCCCGCACTTCATCTACAACTCGCTCAACGCCATCGCGTCGTTCGTGCGCACCGACCCCGAGCACGCCCGCGAGCTGCTGCTGGAGTTCGCCGACTTCACGCGCTACTCCTTCCGCAGCCATGGCGAGTTCACGACGCTGGCCGAGGAGCTGCGCTCCATCGAGCGCTACCTCGTCCTCGAGCAGGCGCGCTTCGGCGACCGCCTCCACGTCACCCTGCGCGTCGCCCCCGAGGTGCTCCCCGTCACCGTGCCGTTCCTGTGCCTGCAGCCGTTGGTGGAGAACGCCGTGCGCCACGGCCTGGAGGCCAAGGACGGGCCGGGCCGCATCGAGATCGTCGCCGAGGACCACGCGTCCGAGGCCGTGATCTGGGTCGAGGACGACGGCGTCGGCGACGACCCCGAGCGGGTGCGCCGCGCGCTGGCCGGGGAGTCCGACACCGACTCGGTCGGGCTCGGCAACGTCGACGGTCGCCTCCGCTCGGTGTTCGGCGACGAGTTCGGCCTCGTGGTGGAGACCGCCGTCGGGGCCGGCACCCGGGTCACCGTGCGGGTGCCGAAGTTCGCCCCCGGGGTGCACGCGTGACGACCCCGGCCCTGCTGACGGCCCTCGCCGTCGACGACGAGCGGCCCGCGTGCGACGAGCTCGAGTGGCTGCTGCGCCGCGACCCCCGCATCGGCACCGTGCACACCGCCGGCTCCGCGGCCGAGGCGCTGCGCGTGCTGCAGGAGGAGGACGTCGACGTCGTCTTCTGCGACATCCAGATGCCCGGGCTCACCGGCCTCGAGCTCGTGCAGGTGCTGCGCCGCTTCCGTGAGCCGCCCCGCGTCGTCTTCGTCACCGCCCACGAGCAGCACGCCGTGGAGGCCTTCGACCTCGACGTCGTCGACTACCTGCTCAAGCCGGTGCGCGAGTCGCGGCTGGCCGAGGCCGTGCGCCGGGTCGCGGACGCCGTACCGACGGCGCCGGAGGGCGGCGACGACGCCATCCCCGTCGAGCTCGGCGGCGTCACCCGCTTCGTCCGTCGCGCCGACGTCCGCTACGTCGAGGCGCACGGCGACTACACCCGGCTGCACACGCCCGAGGGCGCGCCGCTGGTCCGGGTGCCGCTGGCGCGGCTGGAGGAGGAGTGGGCCGACGCCGGGTTCGTGCGCATCCACCGCTCCCACCTCGTGGCGCTGGCGCACGTGAGCGAGATCCGCAGCGACGGTGGCCGGGTCACGGTGGTCGTCGACGGCGAGGAGCTGACGGTGGCCCGGCGCCACACCCGTGAGCTGCGCGACCTGCTGGTACGCCGGGCGCGGCCGGGCGGGCGGGCGTGACCACCCCGCCGCGGGTGCGGGTGACCAGCCCGCGCACCGGCGCCGCGAAGGTGCGCCGGGTCGCCCCCAACGTCGAGATCGACCGCCGCACCCGCCTCGGACAGGTCTACCTCTCCTCGCTGGTGCGCACCCAGCTGCTCCTCGCGGCGGGCGTGCTGCTCGTGGGGGTCGGGACCCTGGTCTCCCTCCCGCTGCTGCTGCGGCTCGACGCCGTCGCCGAGCGTGAGGTGCTCGGGATGCCGCTGCCCTGGGTGGTGCTGGGCTTCGCGGTGCACCCCTTCCTGCTGGCCTGCGGCTGGTTCTACGTGCGGCGGGCCGAGCGCAACGAGGAGGCCTTCGCCGACCTCGTCGAGCCGCTCGTCACGGACGGCCCACCGGCCACCGAGGAACGCACCCCGTGAGTCCCGTGTACGGCGCGGTGGCGGTCGCCCTGGTCTCGATCGCGACGTTGGCGATCGGCGCCTACGGCTGGCGCTTCTCGCGCACGACCAGCGACTTCTTCGTGGCCTCCCGCTCGGTGCGGCCGGCGCTGAACGCCAGCGCCATCGGCGGGGAGTACCTCTCCGCGGCCTCGTTCCTCGGCGTCGCCGGGCTGGTGCTCGCCTTCGGCGCCGACATGCTGTGGTACCCGGTCGGGTGGACCGCCGGCTACCTCGTGCTGCTGGTCCTGGTGGCCGCGCCGCTGCGCCGCTCGGGCGCCTACACGCTCGCGGACTTCGCGGAGAGCCGGCTGGAGTCGGAAACCGTGCGGCGGGTCTCGTCGCTGCTGGTGGTCGCCGTCGGGTGGCTCTACCTCATTCCGCAGTTCCAGGGCGCCGGCCTCGCGTTGGGAGTGGTCGCCGACGCCCCCACCTGGAGCGGCGGCCTGCTGGTGGCGGCGGTGGTGCTGGTCAACGTGCTCTTCGGCGGGATGCGCAGCATCACCTTCGTGCAGGCCTTCCAGTACTGGCTCAAGCTCACCGCCCTCCTCGTGCCGGTGTTCTTCCTGCTCTCGGTGTGGTGGGGCGACGGCGCCACCGGTCCCGCCGGGATCGACGCCGCCGGCACGACCGGCGAGGCCTGGCGCGAGGTGGTGGCCCCCGGTGGCGCGACCGGGCTGTACACGACGTACTCGATCATCGTCGCGACCTTCCTCGGCACCATGGGCCTGCCGCACGTGGTCGTCCGCTTCTACACCAACCCCGACGGCCGCGCGGCCCGCCGGACCACGCTGGTGGTGCTCGCGCTGCTGGGCCTCTTCTACGTCCTCCCCCCGGTGTACGGCGCCCTCGGTCGCCTCTACGCCCCCGACCTGGTGGGTGCCGGCACCAGCGACACCGTGGTGCTCGAGCTGCCCGGGCGCATGGTCGAGGGCCTGCTCGGCGAGCTGCTCTCCGCCCTCACCGCGGCCGGCGCGTTCGCCGCCTTCCTGTCGACCTCGAGCGGACTGACCATCGCCGTGGCCGGGGCGCTCAGCCAGGACGTGCTGGGGCGCTCCGAGCGGCTGCGGCGGCGGGGCGGTGTGCGGTCCTTCCAGGTCGCCGCCGTGGTCGCGGTGCTGGTGCCCCTCGCGCTCACCGTGCTGTCCGAGGGCGTCGGCGTGGCCCGCGCCGTGGGGCTGGCGTTCGCCTTCGCCGCCTCCACCTTCTGCCCGCTCATCGTGCTCGGCATCTGGTGGCGACGGCTGACCGACGTCGGGGCGGTCGCGGGCATGGTCGTGGGCGGCCTGCTCTGCGGCGGCGCCGTGATCGACTCCCTGCTCGCCACCGAGCACGACGGCTGGCTCGGCGCACTGCTGGCCCAGCCGGCCGCCTGGACGGTGCCGGCGGCGTTCCTGACCATGGTCGTCGGCTCGCTGCTCACGCCCGGACGGGTGCCGGCCGGGGTCGACACCACGATGGTGCGCCTGCACACCCCCGAGAGCGTGGCCCTCGACCGCGGCCGGGTGGTCCGCCGGCTCGTCGACGGCTGACGCCGTACTCCCTCAGCTGCGCCCGACGCGACCGCTCGTCGTGCCAGACCGACCGTTCGGCGACAGAGCGTCCCCGCCCGACGACGCTCCCGCGCCCACCCCTCGCCCGTCGACGGTGCGACTCCCTACCGTGACAGCGATCACATCGGCGCACCGTGCGCCGACGAGGACGGAAGGACGAGGCCGTGGCCGAAGACGTCGACCGACGCACCCACGAGGTGTACGAGAGCCTCCACGGGACGGAGGAGTTCACCGAGCTGCGGCGCCGCTACCGCGGCTTCGCGATCCCCGCGACCGTGGCCTTCCTGCTCTGGTACCTGACCTACGTGGTCATGTCGAACTGGGCGACCGACTTCATGAACATCCGACTGGTCGGCAACATCAACGTGGCGCTGGTCTTCGGGCTGCTGCAGTTCGCCACCACCTTCCTGATCGCCGTGCTCTACGCCCGCTACTCCAACGCCAAGCTCGACCCGTTGGCCCGCGAGCTCGACGAGCGCTACATCGCCGTGCGCAAGAGCGACCGAGAGGGCCGCTGACATGGATCACCAGTTCCTCACCACCGGGCTCTTCCTCGCCGTCGTCGCGCTGACCGTCGGCATCACGTTCTGGGCCAGCCGGCAGACCTCCGGCGCCGCCGACTACTACACCGGCGGGCGTGGCTTCTCCGGCCTGCAGAACGGCCTGGCCATCGGCGGCGACTACATGTCGGCCGCGTCCTTCCTCGGCATCTCCGGCGCGATCGCGCTGAGCGGCTACGACGGCTTCCTCTACTCCGTCGGCTTCCTCGTCGCGTGGCTGGTCGCGCTGCTGCTCGTCGCCGAGATGCTGCGCAACTCCGGGCGCTACACCATGGCCGACCAGCTGGCCTACCGCATGAAGCAGCGCCCGGTCCGCACGGCGGCCGCCACCTCGACGATCGTGGTCTCGATCTTCTACCTGCTCGCCCAGATGGTCGGCGCCGGCGCCCTCGTGGCGCTGCTGCTCGGCATCGACAGCCAGGCCGCCATCAACTTCACGATCTTCGCGGTCGGCGTCCTCATGGTCTTCTACGTGACCGTGGGCGGCATGAAGGGCACCACCTGGGTGCAGATCGTCAAGGCCGTGCTGCTCATGGCCGGCTCCGCGCTGATCGTCGTGCTGGTGCTGGCGCAGTTCAACTTCAACCTCTCCGAGCTCCTCGGCGCCGCGGCCAGCAACTCCGGCCAGGGCCAGGCGTTCCTGGAGCCGGGCCTGAAGTACGGCGCGAGCACGACGAGCAAGATCGACTTCCTCAGCCTCGGCCTCGCCCTCGTGCTCGGCACCGCCGGCCTGCCGCACATCCTCATCCGCTTCTACACGACGCCGACGTCGCGCGACGCCCGCAAGTCGGTGCTCTGGGCGATCGGCCTCATCGGCACCTTCTACCTGTTCACGCTGATCCTGGGCTTCGGCGCCGCCGCGCTGCTCAGCGGTGACGACATGGAGCGCGTGAGCGCCTCCGGCGGCAACCTCGCCTCGCCGCTGCTGGCCGAGACGGTCGGTGGCGGTGCCGGGACCACCGGCGGCGCCATCCTGCTGGCCGTCATCGCGGCGGTCGCCTTCGCCACCATCCTGGCCGTGGTCGCCGGCCTGACGCTGACCTCCAGCGCCAGCCTCGCCCACGACCTCTACAACAGCGTGTGGCGCAAGGGCCAGGCCTCGGAGAAGGAGGAGCTGAAGGTGGCCCGTCTCGCTGCCGGCGGCATCGGCCTGGTGGCGATCATCCTCGCCATCCCGGCGCAGAAGCTCAACGTGGCGTTCCTGGTCGCCCTGGCCTTCGCCATCGCCGCCTCGGCGAACCTGCCCTCGATCGTCTTCAACGTCTTCTGGCGCCGCTTCAACACCCGCGGCGCGGTCTGGAGCATCTACGGCGGACTGATCTCGTCGGTCGGGCTGGTGGTCTTCTCGCCGATCATGTCCGGCAAGGGCGTCGACCCGGTCTCGGGCAAGAACCTGTCCCTGCTGCCGACGAGCATCGACATCTCGTGGTTCCCGCTGGAGAACCCCGGCATCGTCTCGATCCCGCTGGGCTTCCTGCTCGGCTACATCGGCTCGGTGACGTCGAAGGAGCCCGAGGCCGAGCGTCGCTACAACGAGCTCGAGGTCCGCGCCCTCACCGGTGCCGGCTCGGAGGCCGCGGTTTCGCACTGACCGCCGGAGGGGACGGGTCCTGCAGGGGAAGGTCCTGCAGGACCCGCCCCGTCCCACGACCCCGGCACTAGGGTGCGAACCAGGCCGGGAACCCATCGCGACAACCCGCCGTACGACGAGGAGCGAGCATGACCGAGGAGAAGCAGCAGACGCTGTCGACGCTGGGCACGGAGGACCGCACGTTCGAGCCGCCCGAGGAGCTGGCCGCGGACGCCAACGTCACCGCCGCGGCGTACGACGAGGCGGACGACGACCGGCTGGCCTTCTGGGCCAAGGCCGCCGAGCGGATCTCCTGGGACACCGACTTCACCGAGACGCTCGACTGGTCGAACCCGCCCTTCGCGAAGTGGTTCGTCGGCGGCACCCTGAACGCGGCCTACAACTGCGTCGACCGTCACGTCGAGGCGGGCAACGGCGACCGGGTCGCGATCCACTGGGTCGGCGAGCCCGAGGACGACAAGCGCACGCTGACCTACAGCGACCTCAAGGACGAGGTGTCGCGAGCCGCGAACGCCCTGACCGACCTCGGTGTCGAGAAGGGCGACCGGGTCGCCATCTACATGCCGATGATCCCCGAGACCGTCGTGGCGATGCTCGCCTGCGCCCGCCTCGGCGCCCCGCACACCGTGGTCTTCGGCGGCTTCTCCGCCGACGCCCTCGCCAGCCGCGTCACCGACTGCAGCGCGAAGGTGATCATCACCGCCGACGGCGGCTACCGCCGCGGCGCCCCCTCCGCGCTCAAGCCCGCCGTGGACGAGGCCTGCGGCAAGGTCGAGGACGGCATCGTCGAGAAGGTCCTCGTCGTGCGCCGCACCGGCCAGGACGTGGACTGGGACGACGAGCGCGACGTGTGGTGGCACGACGTCGTCGACGGCGCCTCGTCCGAGCACACCCCCGAGGCGTTCGACGCCGAGCACCCGCTCTACGTCATGTACACCTCCGGCACCACCGGCAAGCCGAAGGGCATCCTCCACACCACCGGCGGCTACCTGGTCGGCACGTCGTACACCCACCACGCGGTCTTCGACCTCAAGCCGGAGACCGACGTCTACTGGTGCACCGCCGACGTCGGCTGGGTGACCGGGCACTCCTACATGGTCTACGGCCCGCTCGCCAACGGCGCGACGCAGGTCGTCTACGAGGGCACCCCCGACACCCCGCACAAGGGACGCTGGTGGGAGATCATCGAGGAGTACGGCGTCACGATCTTCTACACCGCGCCGACCGCGATCCGCACGTTCATGAAGTGGGGCGCGGACCTGCTCGAGAAGCACGACCTGTCCTCGCTGCGGCTGCTCGGCTCGGTGGGTGAGTCCATCAACCCCGAGGCCTACATGTGGTACCGCGAGCACGTCGGCGGCGACCGCTGCCCGATCGTGGACACCTGGTGGCAGACCGAGACCGGCCAGATCATGATCAGCCCGCTGCCCGGCGTCACCGCCGGCAAGCCGGGCTCGGCCATGAAGGCGCTGCCCGGCATCGCCGCCGAGGTCGTCGACGAGGAGGGCACGCCCGTCGGGGACGGCAACGGCGGCTACCTCGTGCTCACCGAGCCGTGGCCGGCGATGCTGCGCACCATCTGGGGCGACGACGACCGGTTCAAGGACACCTACTGGTCGCGCTTCCGCAAGCTCGGCTACTACTTCGCCGGCGACGGCGCGAAGCTCGACGACGACGGCGACGTCTGGCTGCTCGGACGCGTCGACGACGTCATGAACGTCTCGGGCCACCGGCTGTCGACGACCGAGATCGAGTCCGCGCTGGTGTCGCACCCGAAGGTGGCCGAGGCCGCGGTGGTGGGTGCCGCGGACGAGACCACGGGCCAGGCGGTCTGTGCCTTCGTCATCCTGCGGGAGTCCGCGCTCGACGAGGACGGCAAGGCCCCCGACGACCTCATCGAGGAGCTGCGCAAGCACGTGCAGAAGGAGATCGGCGCGATCGCCAAGCCGCGCCAGGTGATGATCGTCCCCGAGCTGCCGAAGACCCGCTCGGGCAAGATCATGCGCCGGCTGCTGCGCGACGTCGCCGAGAAGCGCGAGGTCGGCGACGTCACCACGCTGGCCGACTCGACCGTCATGGACCTGATCTCCGACGGCGCCCAGGACTCCAAGGACGACTAGGCAGGCCGACGCGCGGGTGTCCGTCCGGCCCCCGGACGCACCCGCGGTCGGCTAGGTTCACGACGACGGCCGTCTCTCCCTGGGAGGAGGGACGGCCGTCGCTCACGTGGTGGGTGCGGGGCCCGGAGGGGCCGGGTCCCGCCTCGGGTCAGCCGCGGTTGGTGAGGACCTTCTTGGTCTCCTGCGCCTGGGCGATGGCCCGCTCGGGCGGCCCGACGTTGCGGATCTTCTTGATGCCGACGAAGGCCAGCGCGCCCGCCAGCGCGGCGTAGAGCGCGAAGACGATGAGGTAGCAGAAGGCCAGGTCGAGCCCGGTCAGGTGGATCAGGTAGGCGATGGCGATCGACAGCATGATCACCGCCAGGACCAGCAGGAACCCGGCGGCGGCGAACAGGCCGGCGGCGAGGCCGCCGTTCTTGGCGCTGATCTTCACCTCGGACTTCACCAGCGCGATCTCGTGCTGCAGCAGCGTCGAGAGGTCGGAGGAGATCGTGGCCACGAGCGTGCCGATCGACGGCTCCTCGGGCTGGGTCAGCGGCTCTGGCGCGGACTTCACAGGTGCGGTGTCGGTCATGGGGCTCCCTTCGAGACGCGAGGAGCCTACCCCGCGGCGCGGGGTTGACCCGTCGGCCCGGACGGGCGTCCGACCCGGGGCCGCTCAGGCGCAGCGGCCGGTGGAGACGGCCGACGACGAGCCGATGCCCCGGGCCGCGGCCTCGGCGACCTGGTCGGCGGTGAGGACGTAGCCGGTGTCGGCGTCGGACACCGAGGCGGCGAAGACCACGCCGTACACCTCGCCGTCGAGGGACACCATCGGCCCGCCGGAGTTGCCGGGGCGGATGAGGCCGCGCACGGCGTAGACGTCGCGCACGACGGTGTCCTCGCCGTAGATGTCGAGGCTCTGCAGGCGCTGCTCGGAGCGGATGCGCGCCCCCTGGACGTCGTACGGCCCGTCTTCGGGGTAGCCGAGCACGGCGCCGGGGTCGGCGCTCTCGGCCTCCTTGTCGAAGCGCAGGAACGGCCGGTCGAGGTCCGCCACCGCGAGCACGGCCACGTCGATGTCGGGGTTGTAGTAGACGACCTCCGCGTCCACCTCGCCCTCGTCGAGGATGATCGTGGGATCGGAGACGCCGGCCACCACGTGGGCGTTGGTCATGATCCGGTCGGGCTGGTAGAGGAAGCCGGAGCCCTCGACGCCGCGACCGCAGCGGTTCTCCCCGCGGATCTTCAGCACGCTGACCTCGGCGGCCCGGACCTCGGGGTCGGCGGCGACACCCTGGGGCGGACGCTTGACGTCGACGATGCGCTCCTGCGCGAACGGCTTGAGGTAGCGCGGGAAGAAGCTGGTGCCCACGACCCGGTTGAAGGAGTCGAGCAGCGACGCGGCCTGGTCCGGCACGACGGAGTCGACCCGTGAGAGCACCGCGGACTCGCGCACCTGGTCGGAGACCCACGGCAGCCGCGCGCCGCTGACGGCCACCCCGAGCGCCCAGGCCACGACCAGCACGGCGACGGCGCTGAGCAGGGAGCCGCCCACCGCGTCCACCGCGCGCACCGGTTGCCAGGGGATGCGGTCACGGATCCGGGCCCCGCCGATCTGCAGCACGGCCTGACCGATCGAGGCCGCGACGAGGACCACGAACAACGCCCCGAGCGAGACCCACACCGACGGGTCGGAGTCGCCGAAGATCTCGGGCGCCAACCAGATGCCGAGCAGCCCACCGAGGAGCAGGCCGGTGGTGGCGAAGGCGCCGGTGATGAAGCCCTGCCAGTAGCCGGAGACGGCGTAGGCGAGGAGCAGCAGCACCACCACGATGTCGAGGGCGTTCACCGCGGCCGGTCCTCCTCGTCGACCAGGCCGGCGGCGACCGGGTCGAAGTCCTCGCCCTCGGGCACCTCGATGCCGAGGAACTTCGCGACCCGGTGCCACTCGATGTGCTGGTCGGGCAGGCCGCGGACGTCGTCGGTGTTCCACGGCCGGGTCCAGCCGACGTAGTCGAACAGCCGGCTGATGATGCCGGCGGTGAAGCCCCAGAGCAGCACGTCCTTGTCCGGGCCGATCATCCAGCCCGGACCGGCCCACCCGAGCGGGTGCCGCACGGAGAAGCGGTGGGCCGGGTCGAGCAGGTCGTCGAGGGGCTCGCGGAAGACGGCGTGCACCTCGCGGGTGTTGACGACCCCGATCGGGTCCGGGTCGCGCCAGTAGGCGAGGACGGGAGCCACGGCGAAGTTGCGCGGCGGCAGCCAGAGCCGCGGCAGCTCGGCGAAGACCTCGATCCGCTCGGGGTCGAGGCCGGTCTCCTCCTCGGCCTCCCGCAGCGCGCCCTCGACCGCGGTCTCGTCGCCGTCGAGCGAGCCGCCGGGGAACGACACCTGGCCCGGCTGCGAGCGCATCGTGTGGGCCCGCTCGGTCAGCAGCAGGTCGGGACCCTCGGGCCCGTCACCGAAGAGCACGAGCACGGCGCCCTCGCGCGGGGGCGGGTCCGCGGGCGGCACGAAGCCGGAGAGGTCCTCGGCCTGGATCTCGGCGACGCCGTCGCGCAGCGGGAGCAGCCAGTCGGGCAGGTCGCGCGCCCGCTCCGGCTCGGCGCGTCCTGGGGACGGGGAGCTGGCGGCGTCGGACACGCGCCGAGCCTACCCAGCCGCCACGTCGACACCGGTGTGTTCGCGCACCAACGCGGCCAGCTCCTCGGAGGAGGTGAAGGCGGCGTTGACGAACGTCGCGCGGCCGTCGGCGTCGACGTACACGGTGCCGGGCATGTAGCGGATCCTCAGCTGGTCGGCCAGCGAGCCGCCGGGGTCGGCGAGCTGGGGGTACGTCGCCCCCGCGCGCTCGAGCAGGCCGAGAGCGGCCTGGGGGTCGGGGTCCTGGTAGTCCACACCGAGCACGGTGAGCCGGTCACCCGCAGCGCGGTCCAGCTCGCCCAGCAGCGGCAGCTCCTCCTTGCACGGCCCGCACCAGCTCGCCCAGAGGTTCACCACGGCCGGACCGGCGACGTCGCTGAGCACCGTGTCGGGCCCGCCGCCGAGGCACTCCAGCGTCAGCGGCGGCAGCTCGCTCGCGGACCCGGACGGCGCGGCTCCCGACCCCGACGCCGACCCCGACGGCGACGACGGCGGCGGGCAGTCCTCGATGCCGGCGGCCGCCTTGGCCGCCCGGAGCGCCGGGGTGTCGACGTCCACACGGGTCCGCACCGGCGGCACCGGCAGCCCGGCCTCGCCCCGCTGCTCGGCCATGGGCCCGGTCGGTGAGGTCGTGGCCGGGGTGTCGGGGCCACCACCGCCCACGAAGGTCCAGGTCAGCACGGCGGCCACGACCAGCACGACGGCGACCTGCACCGCGCGCCAGGGGGTCACGCGCGTCCCTCGGTCTTCACCAGACGGGCGGCGACCTCCGGGTCGGTCGGCCCCTCGCCGTACGCCGGGCACCAGCGGGCGACCGGGCAGGCGCCGCACGCCGGCTTGCGGGCGTGGCAGACGCGGCGGCCGTGCCAGATGAGGTGGTGGCTCAGCATCGTCCAGTCGCGCCTGGGGAAGAGCGCCATGATCGCCATCTCGGTCTTCACCGGGTCGGTCTCCTCGGTCCAGCCGAGGCGGCGCACGAGGCGACCGAAGTGGGTGTCGACCGTGAGGCCGGGGATCCCGAAGGCGTTGCCGAGCACGACGTTCGCGGTCTTGCGGCCGACCCCGGGCAGGGTGACGAGGTCCTCGAGCCGTGCCGGCACCTCCCCGTCGAAGCGCTCGACGAGGGCCTGGGCGAGCTTGAGCAGCGACTCCGTCTTGGCGCGGAAGAAACCGGTGGGCTGCACGATGGCCTCGATCCGCTCCCGGTCGCCGGCCGCCATCGCCGTGGCGTCGGGATAGGCGGCGAACAGCGCCGGGCTGACGCCGTTGACCCGCCGGTCGGTGGTCTGCGCGCTGAGCACGGTGACGACCAGGAGCTCGAAGGGCGTGGTGAAGTCGAGCTCGCAGCCGGCGTCGGGGTAGGTCTCGGCGAGGGTGCGGTCGACCTTCCGGGCACGTCGGACGAGGGCGGTGTCAGGCACCCGGCCAGCCTACGTGCGCCCCGGGTCCGGCCTCTTTGGTCCCCTCCGCGCGCATCGCAGGCGAGAATAGGAGAGGATGTGACTCGGGCCACGCGTGCCGTGCGCCCCCGTGACGGTTGCGGCCCCTCGGGGGCCGCGCAAAGGAGGACAGGTTCGTGGATACCGATGTGCTGCGTCAGGCGCCGCTGTTCAGCGCCCTCGACGACGAGGCGACCGCTGCGTTGCAGGGCTCGCTGGGCACGGTGCGGCTCCGCCGCGGCGAGGTGCTCTTCCACGAGGGTGACACCGGCGACAAGCTCTACGTCGTCGCCGACGGCAAGGTGAAGCTCGGCCGCACCTCCTCCGACGGCCGGGAGAACCTGCTGGCCATCCTCGGCCCGGGGCAGATGTTCGGCGAGCTGTCGCTCTTCGACCCCGGCCCCCGCTCGGCCACCGTCACCGCGGTGACCGACACCGTCTTCTACTCCCTGTCCCACGACGACCTGCTGCAGTGGCTCAACGGCCGCGCCGACGTCGCCCACGGGCTGCTGGCCCAGCTCGCCTCCCGCCTCCGCAAGGCCAACGACGTGGTGGCCGACCTGGTCTTCTCCGACGTGCCCGGCCGGGTGGCCAAGGCGCTGCTCGACCTGGCCAACCGCTTCGGGCGCACCGCCGACGACGGCGTGCACGTCCACCACGACCTCACCCAGGAGGAGCTCGCCCAGCTGGTCGGCGCCTCCCGCGAGACCGTGAACAAGGCGCTGGCCGACTTCGCCTCCCGGGGCTGGCTGCGCCTGGAGCCGCGCTCGGTCGTCCTCATGGACGTCGAGCGTCTCTCCCGCCGCGCCCGCTGACCGGTCCTGACCAGCCCCCGACCGGCCCCCGACCGGCCCCCGACCGACCCCCGACCGACCCTGACCGCTCCTCAGGCGCGCAGGTAGTCCAGCTGCGCGCGCACGGACAGCTCGGCCGCGCCCCAGAGCACCGGGTCGACGTCGACGTACACGTGCTCGACGACCGACCGCGGTGAGGCCTCCTCGCCCAGGGTCCGCAGCGCCTCGCGGACCTGCTCGAGGCGGTCGCGACGGTGCGCGAGGTAGAAGTCGAGGGCGCCGAGGGCGTCGTCGATGACCGGGCCGTGCCCGGGCCAGACGTGCCGGAGGTCCTGCTCCTCGCAGAGGTCGCGGAGCCGGTGCAGCGAGTCGAGGTAGGCGCCGAGCTTGCCGTCGGGGTGGGCCACGACGGTGGTCCCGCGTCCGAGCACGGTGTCGCCGGTGAGCACCGCCCGCTCGGACGGCACGACGAACGACAGCGAGTCGCTGGTGTGCCCGGGGGTCGCGACGACGCGGACCTCGAGGTCGCCGAGGGCGACCACGTCCCCGTCGCCCAGGCCCTCGTCACCGAGGCGGTGCTGCGGGTCCAGCGCGCGTACGCCGCACCCGGCGCGCGCGGCGAACTCCTTCGCCGCCTCGGAGTGGTCGGCGTGCCCGTGGGTCAGGAGCACCTGCCCGACCCGGCCGGCGCGGTCCTGCAGCGGCCCGAGGTGCGCCTCGTCGAGCGGGCCCGGGTCGACGACGACCGAGGTGTCGGACCCGGGGGCGCGCAGGATCCAGGTGTTGGTGCCGTCGAGGGTCATGATCGACGGGTTGGGGGCCAGCAGGCACTCGCCGGCCTCGCCGAAGCGACCCCCCGTCCAGCTCACGCCGGGCCGCCCGACCGGCGGGCCGCCACAGACTCCCCCAGCGCCACGAGCCGCTCCGGCAGGTGGAGGTAGCCGCCGTCGGCGTCGACCTGCATCTCCGGCAGGATCGGCGTCCGGTCGCGGCTCCCCGCGGAGGCGAGCGCCTCCTGCGGGTCGGCGAGGTCGTAGAGCTCCAGGCAGGTGGCGTAGGTCGGCGGGAGCATCGCCAGCCGCCCCTCGTCGACGGCGGCCACCACCTCGGGCACCGCCATCCACACCACCTCGTCGGACTCCGTCGACACGTCGCGGGTCACCTGGCCCTCCGGCAGCTCGGCGACGAAGAACCGGGTGTCGTAGCGGCGCGGCTCGAAGACCGGGGTGATCCAGGACCCCCACCAGCGCAGCAGGTCGGTGCGCAGCACCAGCCCGCGTCCGGCGAGGAAGTCGGTGAAGGCGATCTCGCGGGCCTCGAGGCGTCGGCGGTCCCGCTCCCAGTCCTCCCCCGTGGTGTCGGCCACCACCGAGTCCTCGCTCGGCCCGGCCAGCAGCACGCCGGACTCCTCGAAGGTCTCGCGCACCGCGGCGCACACCAGCGCGGTGGCGTGCTCACGGGTCGTGCCCAGCTCGGCTGCCCACGCCTCCGGGCTCGGGCCGGCCCAGCCGGCCACCCCGTCGAAGTCGCGCGGGTCCACGCCGCCGCCGGGGAAGACGCAGAACCCGCCGGCGAAGGCCATGCCGAGGTGGCGCCGCAGCAGGTAGACCTCGATGCCGGCGGGACGCCCGCGCCGCATCAGCACCACCGTGCTGGCGTCGCGCGGCTCGGCCGGCCGGGCCGTGCCGTCGGCGAAGGCGCGTGCGGTCTCGACGAGCGCCTCGGGCAGGCGGCGCGTGGGGTCCACCATCAGCGGGTCACCGTGGTCACCGTGGCCGTCACGGCTCAGCCGACCTCGACGACCATCTCGACCTCGACGGGGGCGTCGAGCGGCAGGACCGCGACGCCGACGGCGGAGCGGGTGTGGCGCCCGGCTTCGCCGAACACCTCGCCGACCAGGTCGGAGGCGCCGTTGGCGACCTTCGGCTGCCCGGTGAAGTCCGGCGTCGAGGCGACGAAGACGGTCAGCTTGACGATGCGGCGCACCTGCTCGAGCGGCACCTGGCTGGCGACCGCGGCGATCGCGTTCAGCACGCACTGCTGGGCGCACGCGGCACCCTGCTCGAGGGTGATCTCGCCGCCGACCTTGCCGGTGTGGATCAGCTCGCCCTCGCGCAGCGGCAGCTGCCCGGAGGTGAAGACGTGGTCGCCGCTGCGCAGCGCCGGGATGTACGACGCCACCGGTGCGGCGACCTCGGGGACGCTGAGGCCGAGCTCGGCCAGCCGCTCCTGGGGCGAGGTCACGAGGTGGGCCGCTTGAAGTAGGCGACCAGGTTCTCGGGGTTCATCCCCGGCACCACCTGGACGAGCTCCCAGCCGTCCTGGCCCCAGTTGTCGAGGATCTGCTTCGTCGCGTGGACGAGGACGGGCACGGTGACGTATTCCCACGTGGTCATGGCCCCGACTCTAGGCCACGGGTCCGCGCCGGGTCAGGCGCCGGTCACGCACCCCTCACTCGCCGAGCGGCGGGGCGGCCCGGTCCCGGACGACGCTCAGCGGCGGGAAGCCGGTGACGGGCCGGGGCTCGTGCACGAGCGCACGCGCCGACAGCGGCAGCCGGAGGGTGAACACCGCTCCCCGGTGGTCGGAGGTGGCGCTCAGGGACCCTCCGTGCTGCTCGGCGATCCGTCGGCACACCGGCAGCCCGCGCCACGGCCCGAGGTCGCCCGCCCCGCTGGACGGCGAGGTGCGGCTCGGGTCGAAGACGGCCTCACGGTTCCCCGGAGGGATGCCGGGGCCCTCGTCGGCGACCGCGATCGCGACGACCTCCTCGTCGCGCTTCACGCGCACCGTGACCACGCCGGAGACCGGGGTGACCGTGACCGCGTTGTCGAGCAACGTCTCCACGAGACGCTCGAGCTGGTTGACGTCGCCCTCGACGACCGCGCGTCCCCGGGTGGACGGGATGCGGATCTGACGCGTGACGATGTCGCGCCGCGCGGCCGCCGGCTGGTGCCGCAGCAGCAGCCCCTCGACGAGCTCGTCGAGGTCGACGTCGCCCGACCTGGAGCGCTCGTCGGGCCCGCCGTGGACGACGACGAGACCGTGGCCGAGGTCCTCCACCACGGTCATGAGCTGCCCGCCGGCCCGGATGATGCGGGCCGCGAGGTCACGCTGGCGGTGGGTGAGCGTGGTGTCCTCGTGCAGCAGGGCGGCGAGCCCGAGCATGCTCTCCAGCGGGTTGACCATCTCCCGGGTGACGTCGTTGACGTGGCGCTGCTGGCTCGGCCCGGAGGCACGCTGGCACGCCTCGAGAGCGCCCTGACCGTCGGTCGCGAACTCGTCGGCCCCGACCAGCCCGACCAGCGCCGGGTTCTGGCGGAAGGGGCGCCCGCCGACCACGACGGGGAGGTGGCGGGTGCGCTCGTCGGCCTTGATGGCCTCGATGACCGAGCGCAGCTCGACGACGTGCTTGAACAACGTGACCGACAGCGCCACCACGTCGGGCCGCACGCGAGCGAGGTCGGCGACGATCCCGTGGTGGTCGACCGCGCCGGGGGCCCTCAGGACCTCCCAGCCGGAGCCCTCCAGCAGGTCCACGACCATGTCGAGCCCGACCGCGTGCCGCTCGTCACCGACCAGTCCGGCGTACACCGTGCGACCGTGCCGGGTGACGACCTTGCGACGTCCGCGCAGCATCGACATCACCCGCTGCGTCAGCGCCGTGGTGTCGTGCTCCTGGCCGATCGAGACGTCGTCGTGCTCCCAGCGCCGGCCGAGCTCGGTCTGCGCCGGGCCGAGGATGCGCAGCAGCACGTCGTGCGGCGCCAGCCCGGAGGCCACCACCACGTCGACGGCCTCGTCGTGGTCGCCGGCCAGGGCGAGGTCGAGGTAGTGGCGGGCGAGGTCGCCGAAGTCGGCGTCCGGGTGGTCGCCGGACCCGGGGTATCCGGACAGCCGGTCGAAGGCCGCCTCGAGGTGGCGGGTGGCCGGCTCGGCGACCTCGTCGCCGAGCCGTTGCTCGACGACGGCGCGGGTGACGTCGGCCAGGTGCCGGGTGTCGAGGCCCGGGGCCAGGACGTGCAGCCGTCGGCTCTGCCACTGCAGCTGGTCGGTCAGGGTGTCGGGGTCGCCGAGGGTCAGCGACGCCGCCAGGTGGTCGACGAAGAAGGCCACCGCCTCGCGGAGCTCGGGCGACAGCGGGGTGTCGAGGCGGGCACAGATGGCCTCGCTCAACGACGCGCTGCGTCCGGCGAGCTCGCTCATACCCGACGTCCTCCTCCAGCCGACCACGCCCATCGTATCCAGAGTGCGGCGTGGGGGCAGCGGAGCGCTTCACCCCGACGGAGGTCGCCCGCGCCCGGTCTCCCGCCGTGCCCGGTCTCCCACCGTGCCCGGCGGGGCCTCAGCCGAGCGGCGGCTCGGTGGCCCGCTCCACGTCCTCGCGCGTGACGCCCGGCGCGGTCTCCACCAGCACCAGGCCGTCGGGGGTGACGTCGACGACGGCGAGGTCGGTGATGATGCGCTGCACCACCCCGCGTCCGGTGTAGGGCAGCGAGCACTCGTCCACGATCTTGTAAGAGCCGTCCTTGGCGACGTGCTCCATGAGCACGATCACCCGGCGGGCGCCGTGGACCAGGTCCATCGCGCCGCCCATGCCCTTGACCATCTTCCCGGGGATCATCCAGTTGGCGATGTCGCCGGCCGCCGACACCTGCATCGCCCCGAGGATCGCGGCGTCGATCTTGCCGCCGCGGATCATCCCGAAGCTCGTCGCCGAGTCGAAGTACGACGCACCGCGGCGGACGGTGACCGTCTCCTTGCCGGCGTTGACGAGGTCGGCGTCGACCTCGTCGTCGGTGGGGTAGGCCCCGACCCCCAGGATGCCGTTCTCCGACTGCAGGACCAGCTCGACGTCGTCGTCGACGAAGCTCGGCACGAGCGTCGGCAGCCCGATCCCGAGGTTGACGTAGGAGCCGTCGGTCAGCTCCGAGGCGGCACGGGCCGCCATCTGCTCACGGGTCCAGGCCATCTCAGGCACCTTCCTGTGCGGGGCGGACCGTCCGCTTCTCGATGCGCTTGTCCTCGGCCTGCTCGGGGGTCAGGGCCACGACGCGCTGCACGAAGACCCCCGGGGTGTGCACGCTGTCGGGGTCCAGCTCGCCGGGCTCGACGAGGTGCTCGACCTCGGCGACCGTGATGCGTCCGCTCATCGCCGCGAGCGGGTTGAAGTTGCGCGCGGAGCGCCGGTAGACGAGGTTGCCGTGCCGGTCGCCCTTCCAGGCGCGCACCAGTCCGAAGTCGCAGGCGATCCCGTCCTCGAGGACGTAGTCGCGCGGGCCGTCGGGGGTCTCGAAGGTGCGGACCTCCTTGGCCGGCGACGCGAGCGCGACCGAGCCGTCCTCGGCGTACCTCCAGGGCAGGCCACCCTCGGCCACCTGGGTGCCGACGCCGGTCGCGGTGAAGAAGGCCGCGATGCCCGAGCCGCCGGCCCGCATCCGCTCCGCGAGGGTGCCCTGCGGGGTGAGCTCGACCTCGAGCTCACCGGAGAGGAACTGCCGGGCGAACTCCTTGTTCTCGCCGACGTAGGACGACACCATGCGCCGGATCCGTCGCTCCTTCAGCAGCCGGCCCAGGCCCCAGTCGTCGACCCCGCAGTTGTTCGACACCGCCTCGAGGTCCGTGGCCCCGCTGTCCAGGACCGCCCCGATGAGCACCGAGGGGATGCCGCAGAGGCCGAAGCCCCCGACCGCCAGCGACGCGCCGTCACCGATGTCGGCGACCGCCTCGGCCGCACTCCCGACCACCTTGTCCATGGCTGCAGACCTCCCTGTCACGAGCCGTGCGAGACGCTCACCCTACGACAGCTGGGAGCCCCCACTAGGGTTTGGCCCGTGGCAGACGACGCGACCGATCCCGCACCCTCGGACGCCTCCGGGCGTCCCGCCTGGCCCCGCGTGAAGCTGCACGTCGTCAGCGGCAAGGGGGGCACCGGCAAGACCACGGTCGCCGCCGCGCTGGCGCTCGCCCTGGCCTCCCGCGGCAAGCAGGTGCTGCTGTGCGAGGTGGAGGGCCGCCAGGGGATCGCCCAGCTCTTCGACGTGCCGCCGCTGCCCTACGAGGAGCGGCTGGTCGCGCGCGGGCCGGACGACGGCGGCGACGTCTACGCCCTGGCCGTCGACGCGGAGTCGTCGATGCTGGAGTACCTCAACCTCTACTACCGCCTCGGCAACCGCACCGGCCGGGCCCTGGACCGCTTCGGCGTCATCGACTTCGCGACGACCATCGCCCCCGGCCTGCGCGACGTGCTGCTCACCGGCAAGGTCTACGAGGCGGTGGAGCGCAACTCGCGCAACAAGAACGCCCGCGTGTACGACGCGGTGGTGCTCGACGCCCCGCCCACCGGCCGGATCTCGCAGTTCCTCAACGTCAACGGCGAGTTCGGCGACCTCGCCCGGGTGGGTGCCGTCCGCGGCCAGACCGAGCGGGTCATGGGGCTCATCAAGTCGCGGCGCACGGCGGTGCACCTGGTGACGGTGCTCGAGGACATGCCGGTCCAGGAGACCGCCGACGGCATCGAGGAGCTCCGGTCCCACGGCATCCCGGTCGGGGGCGTGGTGGTGAACCTGACCCGCCCGAAGGAGCTCGAGGCGGAGGAGCGCGACGCCGTGCTGGCCGGGCAGGTCACCGCCGAGCAGGTAGGAGCGGACCTGCGCTCGGTCGGGGTCGACGCCGACGAGGCCCTGGTCGCGGGCCTGCTCCACGACGCCCGCGACCACGCGGAGCGGCGCGAGCTGGAGGACCGGCAGCGCGAGCGGGTCGCCTCGCTCGGGGTGCCGGCCTACGAGCTGCCCCGCCTGGCCGACGGCATGGACCTCGGCTGCCTCTACGAGCTGGCCGCCGACCTGAGAGAGCAGGGGATGGCATGAGCAGGAAGTCCGGCGAGCGGGTGGGGCCGTTGGCGTCCCGCCCGGGCGAGGCCCCGACGCTCGACGTCGACGCGCTGCTGGGCGACCCCGCCACCCAGGTGATCGTCTGCTGCGGCTCCGGTGGGGTCGGCAAGACCACCACGGCGGCCGCGATCGCGCTGCGGGCCGCCGAGCAGGGACGCACGGTCGTCGTGCTGACGATCGACCCGGCCCGCCGGCTGGCGCAGTCGATGGGCATCGAGCGGCTCGACAACACCCCGCGGCCCGTCCCGGGGGTCGACCCGGCCGCCGGTGGGTCGCTCGACGCCATGATGCTCGACATGAAGCGGACCTTCGACGAGGTCGTGGAGTCGCAGGCCAGCCCGGAGAAGGCGCGGGCGATCCTGTCCAACCCCTTCTACGTCGCGCTGTCCAGCTCGTTCGCGGGCACGCAGGAGTACATGGCGATGGAGAAGCTCGGCCAGCTGCGCAAGGACCAGGCCGCCGGGTGGGACCTGATCGTGGTCGACACCCCGCCGGCCCGCTCGGCGCTGGACTTCCTCGACGCGCCCGAGCGCCTCTCGGGTTTCCTCGACGGCCGCTTCATCCGGCTCCTGCTGGCCCCGGCCAAGGGACCCGCCCGGCTGATGACCGCCGGGGTGGGGGCGGTGACCAACACGATGGCCAAGGTCGTGGGCGCGCAGGTGCTGCGCGACCTGCAGATGTTCGTGGCGGCCTTCGACACGCTCTTCGGCGGCTTCCGCAACCGGGCCCAGCAGACCTTCGAGATGCTGCAGACCGACGAGACCGCGTTCCTCGTGGTGGCCGCGCCGGAGGCCGACGCCCTGCGCGAGGCGGCCTACTTCGTCGAGCGGCTCGACGCGGAGCACATGCCGCTGGCCGGACTGGTGGTCAACCGCGCCACCACCGGGGTCAGCGGGCTCTCCGGCGAGCAGGCCGTGACGGCGGCGGACCGGCTCGAGCAGCAGGTCGCCGACGGCGACGGTGCGTCGGGCAGTGCGACGGCGGCGCTCACGGCCGGGCTGCTGCGGCTGCACGCCGACCGCGTGAAGCGGCTGGCGCTCGAGACGCGGATGCGGAGACGCTTCCGGGCCGCCCACCCCCACGTGCCCACCGTGGTCGTGCCGGCACTGTCGACCGACGTGCACGACCTCGACGGGCTGCGGAGGATCGGCGAGCTGCTCGCCGGCTGAGCGACCGGGGTCGGTCGGGCCGGCGAGCCTCGTCGCTCAGGCGTTGACGACCTTCTGGGCCGGGGTGCTGTCGGCCTGCGCGGCCTCGAGCAGCCGACGCCACGAGGTGACGTTGGGACGCTTGCGCAGCACCGCACGGCGCTCGCGCTCGGTCATGCCGCCCCAGACGCCCCACTCGATGGCGTTGTCCAACGCCTCGGCCAGGCACTCGGTGCGGACGGGGCAGCCGGCACACAGCTGCTTGGCTCGGTTCTGTGCTGCACCACGGACGAAGAGCTCGTCCGGTCGGGTCTCCCTGCAAAGAGCTTGCGACGCCCAGTCGTCGTTCCACGTCATATGCGTATCCCTTTTCACGAATCCTGCTCTCCCAAACAGGTGAGGGAACTTTCCCTCAGGTCTTCAAGTTAAAGATTCCTGAGAGCCCTTGACAGACCCATGCCGACTAAATACCCGTAGTCATAACGGACTAGGGGTTCTGGCCGAGGGGCGGACCTAGGGCCTGAATTGACCCCCTGTTTGTGGCGTATGACACCGGTGTGACTTGTGAGGCGCGAAATTCGGGACGGTCCCTAGTTCCCATGGACTAGTCGGACGGTGACACCTACCCCGTAGGTCGCTCCCGTACCCTGGGAGCCATGTCCCGACGCGTCGACTCGCCGTCCGCCTCGGCGGCTCTCTCCCACCTGGGCGTCATGGCGCTGGTCGCCGCCCTCATGGGGGTGCTCGTCGCCGGCATCGCCCTCCCCTTCGCCGGGGTGATGGGCTTCAGCGCCCGCACGGTCGCGGACAGCATCGACGACCTCCCCGAGGAGCTGACGACCGAGCCGCTGGCCCAGCGCACGCGCGTGCTGGCGGCCGACGGCAGCCTGCTGGCCACCTGGTACGACCAGAACCGGGTCAACGTCACGCTGGACAAGGTCTCGCTGATCATGCGCAAGTCGATCGTCGCGATCGAGGACTACCGCTTCTACCAGCACGGGGCGCTGGACATGAAGGGCACGCTGCGCGCCTTCATCACCAACCAGGCCAGCTCCGACGTCGTGCAGGGCGGCTCGTCCATCACCCAGCAGATGGTGAAGCAGACGCTGATCAACCAGGCCGACTCCAAGAAGGAGATCGCGGCCGCGCAGGACGACACCTACGAGCGCAAGATCCGCGAGCTGAAGTACGCCATCGCCTTCGAGCAGAACTTCAGCAAGGACTGGATCCTCGAGCGCTACCTCAACGTCTCCTACTTCGGTGACGGCGCCTACGGCGTCGAGGCCGCGTCACGCCACTACTTCAGCAAGCCCGCCAGCCGCCTCACCCTCGGCGAGGCCGCCCTGCTGGCCGGGATCGTGCAGAACCCGAGCAAGTTCGACCCGACCAACAACGCCGACGAGGCGCGGGGGCGACGCAACGTCGTGCTCAACCGGATGGCGCAGCTCAACGTCGTCTCACGGTCCGAGGCGCGACGCGCGGCACGCGCTCCGATCGACCTCGACGTCACCGCCGCCCAGAACGGCTGCGTCGGGGTCAACGGCGAGTTCTTCTGCGACTACCTCTACCAGTACCTCCTGGCCGACCCCGCCCTCGGACGGAGCGTCGAGCAGCGCCGCGACCTGCTGCGTGGCGGGGGCCTGACCATCGAGACGACGCTCGACCCCCGCATGCAGCGCGCCTCCGACGCTTCGGTGCGCAACCGGGTCAACCCGACCGACCAGGCCATCGGCGGCCTCGCCATGGTGGTCCCCGGCTCCGGCGAGGTGCGCGCGCTGTCGCAGTCGCGCCCGATGGGGGCGAACAAGGCGCGAGGGCAGACCTACCTCAACTACGTCGTGCCGGCGAAGTACGGCGACGCCAACGGCTTCCAGGCCGGGTCCACCTTCAAGGCCTTCACGCTCGCCGCGGCCATCAACCAGGGCATCCCGCTGTCGACGCAGATCGCCTCGCCGCCGACCAAGGTCATCCCCGGCGAGCGTCTGCGCACCTGTGACGGCACCCTCGCAGGCGGCGACGCCTGGACGGTCGGCAACTCGACGGGCTCGGGCACCTTCGACCTCTACGAGGGCACCCAGCAGTCGGTCAACACCTTCTTCGCCGAGCTCGAGGCCCGCACCGGGCTGTGCGAGCCGGTCACCCTGGCCCGCGAGATGGGCGTCAGCGTCCCGGACACCGACATCGTCGGTCCCTTCACCCTCGGCGTCACGAACACCGACCCGCTCACCATGGCCGGCGCCTACGCGACCTTCGCCGGGCGCGGCGTCTTCTGCGAGCCCCGCCCCGTCAACCGCATCCTGGCGGCCAGCGGCAAGGTCCTCGCCGACTACCCCGACCGGTGCAAGCAGGTCATGCCGGCCGCCACCGCGGACGCCGTCAACGACGTGCTGCGCGGCGTGCAGGAGCCCGGCGGCTTCGGCTACGACAACGGCCTGGGCCTGAGCCAGGCCTCCGCGGGGAAGACCGGCACCATCGACGGCAACAAGGCCGTCTGGTACGCCGGCTACACCCCGAACCTGGCCACCGTCGCCATGCTGGCCGGCGCCAACTCGCTGGGGCACTGGATCACCCTCAACGGCCAGACCGTGGGTGGTGCCTACATCTCGGAGGCGTTCGGGTCGACGTACGCCGGCCCCATCTGGGCCGGCGCCATGCAGGTCGTCGACGACGTCCTGCCCAACGTCGACTTCGTCGCCCCCGACCCCACCGAGGTGGAGGGCCAGAGCGTCACGATCCCGAGCGTCGGGGGGCTGTCGACCTCGGCGGCCTCCGAGCAGCTGCGCAACGCGGGCTTCCAGACGGTCATCGGGTCCTCGGTCTACTCCGGCTACAGCTACGGGACCGTCGCCTACACCAGCCCGTCGGGCGGCACGTCGTTCCCCAGCGGGTCCACCGTGACGATCTACCCGTCGGCCGGTCCGGCGCCGGCTCCCGACCCGGAGCCCTCCGGGGGCGGCGGAGGCCGTGGCGGCGACAACGCCGGCAACGGTGGCGGCAACGGCGGTGGCAACGGCGGCAACAACGGCCGGGGCAACGGCCGCGGTCGCGGCTGACGTCCCACCTCGCGACCGGCCGGTGCCCCGCCGGGAGACCACGCCCGGGTGGCCCGGCGCGACACCCTCGGGGGCCCGCGACGGGCTCAGGCGAGCTGCCGGCGTACCTCCGCGGCCACCGCACCACCGTCGGCGCGGCCGCGCACCTGCGGCTGCACCACGCCCATGACCTTGCCCATGGCCCGCATGCCCTCGCCGGCGGCCCCCGTCTGCTCGATCGCCCGGGTGACGATGTCCGCGACCTCGGCCTCCCCCAGGGGCTCGGGCAGGTAGCGCGCGAGCACCTCGGCCTCCGCCCGCTCCTTCGCGGCGCTCTCGGCCCGCCCGGCGTCGGCGAACGCCTCGGCCGCCTCACGGCGCTTCTTGGCCTCGCTGGTGAGGACGCTGATGACGTCGTCGTCGGAGAGCTCGCGGGCCTCCTTGCCGGCGACCTCGGCGTTGGTGACGGCGGTCAGCACCATCCGCAGCGTCGAGGAGGTCACCTCGTCGCGGGCCTTGATGGCCGTGGTCAGGTCGGTGCGCAGGCGGTCCTTGAGCTGGCTCATGAGCCCATTGTCGCGTCCGTGGTCAACGGCTTTCACCCCGACCGCTCCCCCGCGGACACGGCGCGCCGTGTGACAGGCTGGCGCCCATGATCTCGGCCGCCCCGACCGTGTCCGCCCCGACGTCCGGCGAGGCGACGCGGCTCGTCCGCTCCCTGGCCGGGCCCGGGCTGCGACTGGCCCAGGCGGCCGCCGTGGGCGTCACGCTCGGCGCCACCGCAGCGGCGTACGGCTGGACCGAGGCGCGCTGGTTCGTGCAACGGACGGCGACGCTCCCGGTGCTGCCGCCCGGGACCCCGGACCTGAAGGTGCTGCACTTCAGCGACCTCCACCTGGCCCCGTACCAGCACCGCAAGCGCGCGTGGATCGCCTCCCTCGCCTCCTGGGGCCCCGACCTGGTGGTCAACACCGGAGACAGCCTCGCGCACCGCGACGCCGTGGACCCGCTCTTCGAGGCGTGGGGGTCGCTGCTCGACGTGCCCGGCGTCTTCGTGCTCGGCTCCAACGACTACTTCGAGCCCACCCTGCGCAACCCGGTCGCCTACCTGCTCCCGGACAACGGCAAGCGCCACGTCAGCTCGCGGATCCTGCCCTGGCGGGCCATGACCGACGCCATGGAGGGCCGCGGCTGGGTGTCGCTGACGAACCGCTGCGACACCCTGACCGTCCGGGGGGTGCGGATCGCGTTCGCCGGCCTCGACGACCCCCACCTCGGCTACGACGACCTCGCCGCGGTCGCCGGGCCCGCCGACCCGGACGCCGACCTCCGGCTCGGCGTCGCGCACGCGCCGTACCTGCGGGTGCTCGACCAGCTCGCCCGCGACGGGTACGACGCGATCCTCGCCGGTCACACCCACGGCGGCCAGCTGCGGGTGCCCGGCTTCGGGGCGCTGGTGACCAACTGCGACCTCGACCGGCAGCGGGCGCGGGGACTGCACCGGCACCCGGCGGACTCCCGTCCGGGCGACCCCGGCAGCTCCTGGCTCCACGTCTCCGCGGGAGCCGGCACCTCGCCGTACGCCGTGGCCCGGATCGCCTGTCGCCCCGAGTCCACGCTGCTCACCCTGACCGCTCGCGGCTGACCCGATTTCGGTGCGACCGGGGGGCTCGGATAGACTCCGACTCGCTCCACGGGCTGTGGCGCAGCTTGGTAGCGCGCCTCGTTCGGGACGAGGAGGCCGCAGGTTCAAATCCTGTCAGCCCGACCGGAGATCTCCTTCCCGAGATCATGAACCCCTGGGTCCGCGACCGCGGCCCAGGGGTTCTGCTCGTCCGGGTTGTCAGCCGGTGAGAAGGCACGCCCTGTTGGCGGTTGGTCCGCCCCCGCCCGGGTACCGCTCCCTCGGCGGGCGGTCACGCCAGACCACGACGAGAGGACCCCCACGTGCCCACGATCGACTCCGGAGACGTCACCCTCAGCTACACCGACAGCGGCGGCGACGGCCGCCCGGTCGTGCTCATCCACGGCTGGCCCCTCAGCGGCGCCTCCTGGTCCGAGCAGGTGCCGGCCCTGACCGACGCCGGCTACCGCGTGCTGACCTACGACCGCCGCGGCTTCGGGGAGTCCGACAAGCCCGAGGATGGCTACGACTACGACACGCTCGCCGGAGACACCCAGGCTCTGCTCGACGAGCTGGACCTGAGCGACGTCACGCTCGTCGGGTTCTCGATGGGCGGCGGCGAGATCGCCCGCTACGTCGGCGCCCACGGCGACGAGCGCCTGCGCTCGGTCGTGTTCGCCGGCGCGGTGCCTCCCTACCTGCTCAAGTCCGGCGACAACCCCGACGGCGGTCTCGAGGACGGCGACGTCGAGGAGATGAAGGACGGGGTGCGCGAGGACCGCTTCGGCTTCCTCGACGGCTTCACCCGCGACTTCTTCTCCGCCGACGGCGACCTCAAGGTCACCGAGGTGCAGCGCCAGGAGGCCCTGCAGCTGACGACGCCGGCGCGCGACGAGGCCGTGCTGGCCTGCATCGACGCCTTCGGCCGCACCGACTTCCGCAACGACCTGTCGCGCGTCTCGGTGCCCACGCTGGTCATCCACGGCGACTCCGACGCCATCGTCCCCTTCGAGGTGTCCGGGCGCCGCACCGCCGAGGCGATCTCCGGCGCCACGACGGTCGTGGTCGAGGGCGGCCCGCACGGCTTCAACGTCAGCCACGCGGGCGAGTTCAACCAGGCGTTGCTGGAGTTCCTCGAGAAGTGACACCGCAGGCGCTCACCCGGGGTGTGGGAGGCGTGAGGGTCCCGTCAGGGGCTGTGGCGAACCTTCCTGCCCCGGGTGCCCGTGCGTGGCAGACTGCGACCCATGGCTGAGAAGGACTCCCCCGGGCCGTCGCTGGAGCTGCCCTCGCTCTTCGACCGCAAGAAGAAGCGACGCTCCGAGGTGACCGATGAGCCGGCACCCACGGAGGGATCGACCCCTCCGGCACCTCCGGCCGAGCCGGCAGCGGCGTCCCCGACGCCCGCACCGGCCCCGGCGACCGAGCCCGTCACGCCTGCCGAGCCCGCCGCGCGCACGGCGCCCGAGCCGTCGCCTGCCGAGCCGACGCGGCCCGTCGAGCCGACCCCCGCCGCGCGTACGACGCCCCCGTCACCGGCCGCTGAGCCGGCACCGACCTCCCGACCGGCGCAGCCCGCTCAGCGCACCGAGCCGGTCCAGCCGGTCGAGCCCGCCCAGCCCGCTCGGCCTGGCACGGCTGACGACACCCGCGCGATGCCGGCTGCGAGCGCCGGCGCGACCGGTGTCCGCGCCACCGACACCCGACCCGGCCCGGCGCCGGCTGCCGCGACCTCCCACCCCGACCCGCAGGTCGGGCCCGGTCCGGACGGGACCGACGCGTCCGAGGAGTCGACCGGGCGCCGCATGCCGGACCTCCCCGACCTCGGCGTGGCCGTGGCGGCCCTCGTCGTCGGCGCGGTCGTCGGCCTGCTCGGTGTCGTCCTGACGTTCCTGGGCCTCAAGGGCTGCGAGCTCGTCACCGGCACCGACTCGTGCGGTGGCCCGGGGCTGCTGGTGCTCGTGGCGATCCTGGTCGCGATGGTGCTCGGCGGGGCCGCGATGCTGCGGCTCTTCGGCGTCCCCGACGCCGGCAGCGTGAGCTTCCTGGGCGTCGGCATGCTCACCGTCGTCATCCTGGTGCTGCTGCTCGACGTGCTGCTGAGCGTGGTGATGATCGTGGTCATCCCGGTCCTGACCGCGGGCTGCTTCGCCCTTGCCCGCTGGGTCACCACCCAGCTCGGCGAGGACGTGATGGCCGACCGCTGACGCGTCGCCCGACGCGTCCGCGCCTCAGCGCAGCGAGGCGGCGACCAGCTCGGCGATCTGCACGGTGTTGAGCGCCGCGCCCTTGCGCAGGTTGTCGTTGCTGACGAACAGCACCAGACCGCGCTCGCCCTCGACGCCCTGGTCCTGGCGCACGCGCCCGACGTACGACGGGTCGCGTCCTGCCGCCGCCAGGGGGGTCGGCACGTCCGTGACCTCGACGCCGGGGGCGTCGGCCAGGAGCTCCAGGGCACGCTTGACGGGCAGCGCCGAGGCGAACTCGACGTTGATCGACAACGAGTGCCCCGTGAACACCGGCACACGCACGCAGGTGCCCGAGACCCGCAGGTCGGGGATGCCGAGGATCTTGCGGGACTCGTTGCGGAGCTTCTGCTCCTCGTCGGTCTCGAACGAGCCGTCGTCGACGACCGAGCCGGCCATCGGCAGCACGTTGAAGGCGATCGGGGCGACGTACGTCGCGGGGGCGGGCAGCGTCACGGCGGAGCCGTCGTAGGCCAGCGGGCGCGGGTCGGCGACGGCGGCGAGCTGCCCGGCGAGCTCCTCGACGCCCGCGACGCCGCTGCCGGACACGGCCTGGTAGGTGCTGGCCACCAGACGCACCAGCCCGGCCTCGTCGTGCAGCGGCTTGAGCACCGGCATGGCCGCCATCGTGGTGCAGTTCGGGTTGGCGATGATGCCCTTCGGCAGGTCGACGATCGCCTCCGGGTTGACCTCGCTCACCACGAGGGGCACGTCGGGGTCGCGGCGGAAGGCCGAGGAGTTGTCGACCACGACCACGCCGGCGGCGGCGAACCGCGGCGCCTGGGCGCGCGACGTGGTGGCGCCGGCGGAGAACAGCGCGACGTCGAGCCCCGTCGGGTCGGCGGTCTCGGCGTCCTCCACCACGATCTCGCGGTCGCCCCAGGTCAGGGTGCGCCCCGCCGAGCGGGCGGAGGCGAAGAACCGGAGGTCACCGACGGGGAAGCCGCGCTCGAGGAGGATGTCGCGCATCGCGACCCCCACCTGACCGGTGGCGCCGACGATGCCGACGTTGATCGTCCTGCCCGGCGACGGCACGGCGCTCATCGGCCGGACCCGCCGTAGACGACGGCCTCGACCTGGTCGGAGTCGAGGTCGAAGGCCGCGTGGGTGGCCTGCACCGCGTCGTTGACCTGCATCTCGTCGACGACCACGGAGATCCGGATCTCGGAGGTGGAGATCATGCCGATGTTGACCCCGGCCGAGGCCAGCGCGGAGAAGAACTTCGCAGTGATGCCGGGGTGCGAGCGCATGCCGGCCCCGATGAGCGAGACCTTGCCGATCTGGTCGTCGTAGAGCAGGGAGTCGTAGCCGACCGCCTCCTTGATGCGCGCGAGCGCTGACATCGCGGTGGTGCCGTCGGTGCGCGGGAGGGTGAAGGAGATGTCGGTCAGGTTCGTCGCGGCGGCCGAGACGTTCTGCACGATCATGTCGAGGTTGATCTGCGCGTCGGCGAGGGTCTCGAAGATGCGCGCGGCCTCGCCGACCTTGTCGGGGACCCCGACGACGGTGATCTTGGCCTCGCTGCGGTCGTGCGCGACGCCGGCGATGATGGCTTGTTCCATGGTGGCGCTCTCTTCGATGTCGGAGATCCAGGTGCCGTTGAGCTTGCTGAACGACGAGCGGACGTGGATGGGGATGGAGTAGCGCCGGGCGTACTCCACGCAGCGCAGGTGCAGGATCTTCGCCCCGCAGGCGGCCATCTCGAGCATCTCCTCGTAGGAGATGCGGTCGCGGCGCTGCGCCGTGGGCACGATGCGCGGGTCGGCGGTGAAGACACCGTCGACGTCGGTGTAGATCTCGCACACGTCGGCGCGCAGGGCCGCGGCCAGGGCCACCGCGGTGGTGTCGGAGCCGCCGCGGCCCAGCGTGGTGATGTCCTTGCTGTCCTGGCTGACGCCCTGGAAGCCGGCCACGATCGCGATGGCGCCCTCGCCCAGCGCCGCCTCGATGCGGCCGGGGGTGACGTCGATGATCTTCGCGCGGCCGTGGCGGCCGTCGGTGATGACGCCGGCCTGGCTGCCGGTGAACGAGCGCGCCTCGTGGCCGAGGTTGCCCACCGCCATCGCCAGCAGCGCCATCGAGATGCGCTCCCCGGCGGTCAGCAGCATGTCGAGCTCGCGCGGCGACGGGATCGGCGAGACCTTCTCGGCGAGGTCGAGCAGCTCGTCGGTGGTGTCGCCCATGGCGGAGACGACGACCACGACCTGGTGCCCGGCACGCTTGGCGTCGACGATGCGCTGGGCGACCCGCTTCACACCCTCGGCGTCGGCCACCGAGGAACCGCCGTACTTCTGCACGACAACGCCCACCGGAACTCCTTGAGGATCTCGGGGTCGGACAGGACGCCGCGAATCCTACCGGCGACCCTCAGGGGGCAGGGTCGCCCGTGTCCAGCATCTGTGCAGCCAGGGCCACGTCGTCGCGCTCGCTCTCGAAGTCGCTGTCGAGACGGTCGTGGGCGATGACGGACTGGACCGCGCGCAGCACGGCGCTCGCCTCGGCACCCCAGCTGGCGACGTAGGAGAACTGCCACCACCACAGTGCCTCCGCGACGCGACCGTCGCGGTAGTGGCGCAGGCCGTGGGCCAGCGCCGCGGCGATGGCGGTGAGGTCGTCTGAGATCAGGCTCTGCACGGTCTCCGGCGGGTCCGCGTAGGGGTCGAAGAGCTCGGTGTAGGCGTCCACGCCCTCGAGCAGCACGCCGAGGCGCAGCCGCAGGTCGTCGAGGTCGGGGTCCGGGCCGGGGTCGGGCTCGTACTCCTCCTGGGGGGAGAAGTCGCGCTGCACCCCGAGGCGGGCACCGGCCAGCAGCACCTGGCTGACGACGAGCAGCAGCAGGGACACCGCCTCGCTGTCGGGGGCGTCTCCGCGCGCGAGCGCCCGCAGCGCCACCAGGTAGGCGTCCACCTGGCCGGCGACGTCCCGGGCGAGCTCCTGGGTCTCGGGGTCGAGCGGCTCCTGGGCCTCTCGCGAGGCCACCATCGTGGTGTCACCCATGGACGGCTCTCCTTCCTTCGAACGCGCGGCCCAGAGTCACCTCGTCGGCGTACTCCAGGTCTCCACCTACAGGCAGTCCACTCGCCAGACGCGTCACGCGCAAGCCCAGATCGCGCAGAAGTCGCGTGAGGTACGTCGCGGTCGCCTCCCCCTCGAGGTTGGGGTCGGTGGCCAGGATGACCTCGAGGACGGTGCCGTCGGCGAGCCGCGTCATCAGCTCGCGGGTGCGCAGCTGCTCGGGGCCGATGCCGTCCATCGGCGAGATCGCTCCCCCCAGGACGTGGTAGCGCCCCCGGAACTCGCGCGTGCGCTCGATGGCGACGACGTCCTTCGGCTCCTCGACCACGCACAGCAGGGTCGCGTCGCGCCGCGGGTCGCGGCAGATGCGGCAGGTCTCCTCCTCGGCGACGTTGCCGCACACGGCGCAGAAGCGGACCTTCTCCTTCACCTGCACGAGGATCTCGGCGAGCCGACGGACGTCGACCGGGTCGGCCTGGAGCAGGTGGAAGGCGATGCGCTGGGCGCTCTTCGGCCCGACGCCGGGCAGGCGACCCAGCTCGTCGATGAGGTCCTGGACGATGCCTTCGTACATCAGAAGCCGAGGGAGCGACTGCCCCCGGACCCTTCGGGGCCGCGGTCGGTCTCGCCCGGCACGGCGTCGCCGCCGAGCGCCCCGAGGCCGGGCAGACCGGCGCCGTCACCGCCGGTGAGGCCGCCCAGACCGCCGGCGAGGGGGCCGAAGGCCTCCGCGGCCGCGGCGTCGGCCTTCGACCGCGCGTCGCGGTAGGCCGCGATGATCAGGTCCTCGAGGTCCTCGGTGTCACCGGGGTCGAAGGAGTTCGCGCGGATCTTCACGCCGCGCATCTCGCCGGTCCCGTCGACGGTCACGGTGACGAGACCGTCGGCGACGGTGCCCTCGATCTCGGCCTCGGCGAGGCGCTCCTGCGCGGAGACCATCTGCTGCTGCATGGCCTGGGCCTGCTCGAGCAGGGCGTTCATGTCGAAGCCGCCTCCGAACGGGTTGGTCTCAGTCATGGGTGCCTCTCCAGGGGGTGCGGTGGGTGCGGGTTCGCGTTCGGACGGGTGGGTGCGGCTGCTGGTTCCGGGCGCCGGGCGGGGGTGGCCGGGTCCCGGCTCACCGGTGCGGGATCTCCTCGATCACCTGGGCGCCGAGCCGCTCGCTCAGCAAGGTGGCGGTGTCCTGGGCGCTCAGCGTGGGGTCGTCGCGGTCCGCCGCGGCGTCCTGGGTGGCGGGGTCGACCTTCGGCTCCGCCGCCGCCGCCTCGAAGTTCTCCGGCCGGGGGCGGCCGCGGCGCGGCGCGGGAGGGGGTGCCGAGGCAGTCGGGGGGGCGTCGTCGTCGGGCGGGGGCGGCTCGTCGTCGGACCAGGGCGGCTGGTCGCCGCTCGCGCCCGGCGCCCCACCGGGGGCGCGGGCGGGGTCGGGGGTCCACCCGGGACGGGTCGAGTCGGGGCGTCCCGAGCCACCGGGGCGTGCGCCGGGGCCTCCGCGGGCCTCGGACGTCGCTCCCTGGTCAGCGCCGGGGGCGAGGGCGTCCGGCGCGCCGGCTCCGGAGGGGGCACCCGCCCGAGCGCCGTCGGGCGCCGGGGCGGACCGGGTGTCGGCGCGCGCGTCCGGTGCGGCCACCGCCGACCTGCGGACCACGTCCGGCGCCCCGCCGGGCTGCGCGGCGGGGTCGTTGATCGCGTCGACGTGCCACTCCTGGCCGACGAGGTCGATGAGCACCTGCTGGACGAGCACGTCGCTGCCGCCCTTGACGAACGACTCCCGGGCGCCGGCGTTGTTGAAGCCGATCGTGAGGGTCCGGCCGTCCAGGCCGATGACCTGGGCGTGCTGGCTGAGCTGGATCCAGGTGACCCGGCGCTTGGCCTTCACCGCCTCCACGACCTCCGGCCAGAGCCGGCGCATGTCGGTGAGCGTGAGCCCTCCGGCTCCCGCTGCGTCGGTGGCCGGGGGTGCGGGAGACGCCTGAGCGGCCCCCGCGCCGAAGGCGGACCCCATGCCCGCGGACGTCGGCAGCTGCTCGGCACCCGGGCGTGCGGGTGCCGGTGGCGCGGAGGCGCCCTGCGGGCCGTCCGGCGCGCCCGAGTCCTGGGGGGCCGAGTCCTGTGGGGCCGAGTCCTGTGGGGCCGAGCCCTGCGGAGCCGCCTCCTGCGGGGCTGCTCGCGGCGGCGCGGAGGGCGGGGTCGCCCGGCCGGCGGGCTGGTCCCCGGGAGGTGTCCTCCCGGGGAGGGGCGCCTCGGGCGGGTGGGCCTCGGAGGACGGTCCGGCGCCGTCGGCCGCCGGGGCCGGGGTCACCCGCGCGGGCGGGCCGACCTGCTGCGACGGCGGCTGGACCGGCGCCATCGTCGGGCCGGACGGCCGGGCAGCCGGGGCGGGCGGGCCGGACGGGGTCGCGGACGGCGACGGGTGGGCGGCCTCGGGACCCGTGGAGACCGCCCCGGTGATCGAGAGGCGCTTCTCCATCCGGTCGAGCCGGGCCGCGAGCCCCAGGGCTCCGTCGTCCACCCCGGGCAGCAGCAGCCGCGCGCAGAGCAGCTCGAGGAGCAGCCGCGGAGCGGTGGTGCTCTTCAGGTCGGCGAGACCGGCAGCGACGAGCTCGGCGTACCGCGCGAGGTCGTGGGAGCCGAACCGGGCGGCCTGGGCGACCAGGCGCTCGGCCTGGTCCTCCGGCACGTCGATGAGCCCGGAGGCGGAGGCGTCGGGGACGGCGGTGATGATGACGAGGTCGCGGAAGCGCTGGAGCAGGTCCTCGGTGAAGCGGCGGGGGTCCTGACCGGCCTCGACCACCTTGTCGACGGCGGCGAACACCGAGCCGGCGTCCTGGCCGGCGAGGGCGTCGACGACCTCGTCGAGCAGGGTGTCGGGGGTGAAGCCCAGCAGGGCCGCGGTCAGCGCGTAGGTGACGCCGTCGTCGCTCGCGCCGCCGATGAGCTGGTCGAGCACCGACAGGGTGTCGCGCGCCGAGCCGCCGCCCGCCCGCACGACCAGCGGCAGCGCGGCCGGCTCGATGGTGACGCCCTCGCGCTCGCAGAGCTCGCTGAGGTACGCCGACAGCACCCGCGGCGGGATCAGCCGGAACGGGTAGTGGTGGGTGCGCGAGCGGACCGTGCCGATGACCTTCTCGGGCTCGGTGGTGGCGAAGATGAAGCGGACGTGCTCCGGGGGCTCCTCCACGATCTTGAGCAGGGCGTTGAAGCCCTGCGTCGTGACCATGTGGGCCTCGTCGATGATGTAGATCTTGTAGCGGTCGCGCATCGGCTGGAAGGTTGCCTGCTCGCGCAGCTCGCGGGCGTCGTCCACACCGCCGTGGGAGGCCGCGTCGATCTCGATGACGTCGACCGACCCGGGTCCGCCGGTGGCGAGCTCGATGCAGGAGTCGCACCGGCCGCAGGGCTCGTCGGTCGGCCCCTCGGCGCAGTTCAGCGTGCGCGCGAGGATGCGCGCGCTGGTGGTCTTGCCGCACCCGCGCGGGCCGGAGAACAGGTAGGCGTGGTTGACCCGGTTGTGGCGCAGCGCCGCACGGAGGGGATCGGTCACGTGGTCCTGACCGATCACCTGCGCGAACGTGTCCGGCCGGTAGCGGCGGTAGAGCGCGAGGGGTTGGTCCACGCCCCGACCCTAGCCGCGCCCCCCGACATCTCGACAGGCCCGTCCGGGGCCCCGGCCCGGTTTCTCAAGGTATGCAGGAAACCTGGCACTCCCCATGCCGTCCGGAGCGTGGGGAGTGCCAGTTCGCCGGCATACCGTGGGAAACCGGCACCCCGTCAGGGCATGAAAAGGCCCCCCGCGCACCCGGAAGAGCCCACCTGCCCTTGCTGCCTTCCGGCCCTGGGGGAGTTCAGTGAGGTACCGCCGCACGGGGGGTTGCCCCGGAGTCTAGGTCAGGGCGAGGGCGCCGACCAACGCGGGTGGCCGTGCGAGGATCGGGGCGATCGACGGACAGCGGCCGCGAGGAGGCCCGGATGGCGGACGTGACGGGCCGGGCATGACGGGCCACGTGCTGGTGGTCAACGCGGGCAGCTCCTCGGTGAAGCTCGCGGTCGTCGACCCGGACACCGGCCACCGACCGGTGACCGCGCTGGCCGAGCGGCTCGGCAGCCCCGACGCTGCCCTCCACGTCCACCGCGCCGAGGGCCCGGGCCACGCGCCGGCCGCCCCCGACCCCGCCGGCGGCGCGATCTCCGCCGACGAGGCCCTGACCCGGCTCGTGGAGGGCCTGACCGACGCCGAGCGGAGCACCCTGACGGGGGTCGGGCACCGCGTCGTCCACGGCGGCAGCCGGTTCTCGGACTCCGTGGTCGTCGACGCCGGGGTCCGCGCGGACCTCGACCGGCTGGTCGCGCTGGCTCCCCTGCACATGCCGGCGAACCTGCGCGGCGTCGAGGTGGCGCAGGCCGCGCTCCCCGACCTGCCGCACGTCGCGGTCTTCGACACCGCGTTCCACCAGACGATGGAGCCGGTCGCCTACCGCTACGCCGTCCCGACGGCGTGGTACGCCGACCACGGTGTGCGTCGCTACGGCTTCCACGGCACCAGCCACCGGTTCGTCAGCGAGCGCGCCGCGGAGCTGCTCGGGCGCCCCCTGGAGTCGCTGCGGCTCGTGACGCTCCACCTCGGCAACGGCTGCAGCGCCGCCGCCGTCGACGGGGGCCGCTCGGTGGACACCACGATGGGTCTCACCCCGCTCGAGGGGCTCGTCATGGGCACCCGCAGCGGCGACGTCGACCCGGGCGTCATCGGCTACGTCGCCGCGCAGGAGGGGGTGGGGGCCGAGGAGGTCCTGGCCGCCCTCAACTCCCGCAGCGGGCTGCTCGGCCTCTCCGGGCTGAGCAACGACATGCGCACCCTGTGCGACGCCGCCGAGGCGGGATCGGAGCCGGCGACCCTCGCGGTGCAGGTGTTCTGCTACCGCGTCGCCAAGACGGTCGGCGCGCTGACGGTCGCGCTCGGCGGCCTCGACGCGGTGGTGTTCACCGGAGGCATCGGGGAGCACTCGTCGCTGGTGCGCAGCCGCGTGCTCGACCGGCTGGCGGTCCTCGGGCTGCACGAGGACCCCGAGGCGAACGCCCGCCACGGTCGCGGCACCGGGGGCCGCGTCGACCGGGCCACCGACCCGTCGTCCACCGCTGGACCGGCCGCGCTCGTCGTACCGACCGACGAGGAGCTCGTCATCGCGCGCGACACCGCCCGCCTCGTCTCCGGAGGGACGCCATGACCCGCACGCTGCTCGTCGCACCCACCGGCCACGGGGTCGGGCTCACCGCCGTCTGCCTCGGGCTGCTCGAGGGGCTGGAGCAGCAGGGGGTCAAGGTCGGCTTCTACAAGCCGCTGGCGCAGCCGGGCAGCCACGGCAGCACCGTCGACCACTCGACCGCGCTGGTGCGCCTCACCACCGCGCTCGACCCGCCGGACCCGATCCCGGCCGGTCGCGTCGAGCAGGCCCTGAGCCGCAACCAGCTCGACACCCTGCTCGAGGACGTGGTCGCCGCGGCCGAGCCGCTGCTGGCCGAGCACGACGTGCTCGTGGTCGAGGGTCTCGTGCCCGGCTCCGGCCTGGTGTACGCCGGTCGCACGAACGTCGCGCTGGCGAACGCCCTCGACGCCGACGTGCTGCTCGTGGGCTCCCCCGGGACGCTCGAGCGCGACCCCGGCGTGGACGCCGACCCGCAGGAGGTCGCCGAGCGGCTGGCCGAGACCATCGGCATCACCGCCCGGACCTACCGCTCGGGCGAGAAGGACCGCGTGGTCGGCGCCGTGGTCAACCGCCTGCCCGAGACCGGCGACGACGCGGTGGCCGTGCTGCGCGGGGCCCTGCAGCGCCGCGAGCTCGCCCTGGTCGGCGCGGTGCCGCTGCGCCGTGAGCTGGGGTGGCCGCGGGTCTCGGACGCGGTGGCCGGGCTCGAGGTCGAGGTGCTGCACGCCGGCGACCAGGACCGGCGGGTCAAGGACGTGATCGTCGCGGCGCAGGCGGTGCCGGGCATCCTGCCGCTGCTGCGGGAGGGCGTGCTGGTCCTCGTGCCCGCCGACCGCCACGAGATCGTGCTGAGCGTCTGCCTCGCCGCCATGAACGGCACCCGTTTCGCCGGGCTGCTGCTCACGCTCGGCCTCGACCCCGACCCGCGCGTCTGGGACCTGTGCCGGGCCGCGACCACGACGGGGCTGCCGGTGCTGCGGACCGCGCGCAACAGCTACGAGACGGCGACCGCGGTGCACGACATGAACCCGGAGGTGCCGGTCGACGACGCCGAGCGCGCGCGGCTGGTCATGCACACCGTGGCGGACGCCCTCGACGCCGCGTGGCTGACGTCGCTGCCGACCGCCGACCACGTGCCGCGGATGAGCCCGCCGGCCTTCCGCCGCCGCCTGGTGGCCGCGGCGCGCGAGGGCGGGGCCCGCATCGTGCTGCCCGAGGGCACCGAGCCCCGCACCGTCAGCGCCGCCATCCGCTGCCACGAGCTCGGCATCGCACGGTGCGTGCTGCTCGGGGCGCCGTCCGAGGTGGCGGCGCAGGCCGAGGGCCTGGGGCTCACGCTGCCGACGTCGCTGGAGGTGGTGGACCCGACCGAGGTCGTCGAGCGGTACGTCGAGCCGCTCGTCGCCGCGCGCAGCCGCAAGGGACTCACGCCCGACGCCGCTCGTGACCTGCTGGCCGACCCGATCACGGTCGGCACGATGATGCTGCACCTCGACGAGGTCGACGGCATGGTGGCCGGCGCCGCGCACACCACGGCGGCGACGATCCGCCCGCCCCTGCAGGTGATCGGCACCGCGCCCGGGGTCTCCCTGGTCTCCTCGGTGTTCTTCATGTGCCTGCCCGACGAGGTCGTGCTCTACGGCGACTGCGCCATCAACCCCGACCCCGACGCCGAGCAGCTCGCCGAGATCGCGCTGCAGAGCGCGGAGTCGGCGCGCACCTTCGGCATCGAGCCCCGCGTGGCGATGATCAGCTTCAGCACCGGCACGTCCGGCTCGGGCGAGGACGTCGTCAAGGTGACCGAGGCGACGGCGGCCGTGCGACGACGCGCGCCGGACCTGCTGGTCGACGGTCCGCTGCAGTACGACGCCGCCACGACCGGCTCGGTGGCTCGCAGCAAGGCTCCTGACAGCCAGGTCGCCGGACGGGCCAACGTGTTCGTGTTCCCCGACCTCAACACCGGCAACACGACGTACAAGGCGGTGCAGCGCAGCGCCTCGGTCGTCAGCATCGGCCCGATGCTGCAGGGGCTCGGCAAGCCGGTCAACGACCTGTCGCGGGGCGCGACGGTCGAGGACATCGTCTACACGATCGCCATCACCGCGATCCAGGCCGCCGCCGCGCGCGACGCCCGCGCCTGAGCGTCTGCGCCATCCCGACGCACCGACCCCGCTGTGCAAGGGTCGCGGCATGGACGACGTCACCCTGCGCCACGCCACCCACGACGACATCGCAGGGCTGCTGGCGTTCTGGTCCGTCGCGGGCGAGAACGGCTCACGTCCCCCCGATCGGCCGGAGCTCGTCGGTCGGCTGCTCGACCGCGACGCCCAGGCGGTCCTCGTGGCCGAGGCCGGAGGACGGATCGTGGGCACGGTCGTCAGTGGCTGGGACGGGTGGCGGGCGAACATCTACCGCCTCGCGGTGGCCACGGACCGTCGTGGCCGAGGACTCGGCCGGCTCCTGCTGCGACAGGCCGAGGAACGCCTCCGCGACCTCGGAGCCGAGCGGTTCTGCGCCATGGTCCTCGACGACAACGCCTCCGGCGCGGCCCTCTGGCACGCAGCTGGCTACGCACCGCAGGACGACTGGAGCAGGTGGGTGAAGGTCGCGTGACGGGCCGGACGCACGACGGCCCCGGTCGTGGACCGGGGCCGTCGGGGCGCAACCGAGCGTGCGCGTCGGCGGAGGATAGGGGATTCGAACCCCTGAGGGCGTTAACCCAACCCGCTTTCCAAGCGAGCGCCATAGGCCACTAGGCGAATCCTCCGCCGCAGAAGATACCCGGCCGGGGCGGGCAGCGGCGAATCGGTCGGGTTCCGGGTCGCGCGAGACGTTGGCGAGCCTCCGTAGGATCGCGCCATGACCTCCCCCGCAGACGCCTCGGCCCCCGACGAGCACTCCGACGACCAGCAGGAGAAGCCCCAGGGCGGGCAGGTCAGCGAGACCGCGGCCATGACCCCCGAGGGCGGTGCCGACGGCACCCCCGGCACCGACGACGGCGTACCCCCGGCCGAGGACGGCCGCACCGAGCCCGGCGCCGCTCCGCAGTCCTACGGCGACTGATCGGTTTCGCCTTGCCCTGCAAGGAATTCTCGCCTTCCAGGCGGGGAGGTGCGGCGCGTCACGTCCCCGTAACGCGGCGGCCACACCGCCGTCGAGCAGACCTGGTTCTCTAGGACCTCACGACCCCACCAGGGCCAGGAGGATCCCATGGACGTCACCACCACGACGCTGCACGACACCGCTGGAATCGAAGCCGACGAGCTGGCCGCGGTGCGCAACGTGCGCCGTCGCGCACGCACCGCCGCCGGCCTCACCACGCTGTACGCCGAGCGCGCCGACCTCGACGGGGTCAGCCCGGCCGCGCAGTTCTACGCCGAGTCGGTGCGCTGGACCGCCTGACGTCGAGGGTCCGGGCACTTCTCTCCGTCAGCGCCCATGTAACGCGGGGTTATGGACGCCTCCCCCGCGTCGTACGCCTTGAGGGGCGTCCATAACCCCGCGTTACATGCGGCAGGCCGTGACATGCGGCAGACCGTGACATGGGGCAGGCCGTGACATGCGGCGGGCGGGGTCAGGGGCGGGGTCAGGCGGGGCGGGGGCGGCCCGGGAGGGTGAACGACACGGTCGTGCCCTGGTGTCGGCGGCTCTCGAGCTCCACCCGGCCACCGTGCAGGGCGGCGTAGCGCTGCACGATGCCGAGCCCGAGGCCGGCCGTGGGAGCCGAGGTGGCCGGGCCGAGGCCGACGTCGAAGCGCTCGTGGAGCGCGGCGAGCCGGTCGGCCCGCATGCCGCGGCCCTGGTCGGTCACCGTGACCACCACCTCGGGCACAGGGTGCCAACTGTCGTCGTCGGGCTCGGCCGCGACGGCGGAGACCAGGACGGTGCTGCCGGGGGCGGAGTACTTCACCGCGTTGGCCAGGAGCTGGATGAGCATGCGCTCCAGCGCGACCGGGTCGACGAGGGCCACGAGGTCGCCGGGCACGGTGGTGCGGACGTCGCGGTCGCGCAGCAGGTCGGCGAGCTGCTCGACCACCGCCCGCACCTCCACCTCGAGACGCAGGGGCCGCGGCGCGATGCTGGCCGTGCCGGACTGGAGCATCCCCCAGTAGAGCAAGCGGTCCACGAGCAGGGTCATGTCCTGCAGGCTGGTCGCCATCCGGTCCAGCATCGAGCTGAGACCGGCCGGGTCGCTGCGGCCGCGTCCGGTGCGCAGCAGGTCGACGAAGCCCCGGACGGCGGTCAGCGGCGTGCGCAGGTCGTGCGACAGCACCGTGAGGAACTCGTCCTTGAACCCGTGCACGCGCAGCAACGCGGCCGCCTCGGAGCGCTGCCGGGCGATCGCGCTGCGTGCCTCGGTGACGGCCTCCTGCTCGGCGGTGACGTCGGTGGCGGTCATCACCCAGACGGCCCGGTGGACCTCGTCGCGCGCCGGCGCGACGCTCAGCCGGCACCAGAAGGTCTCGGTCCCCCGACGAGCCCGCACGGTGCCGGTCCACTGGCCGTCGCGGGAGAGGCCGCTGCGGATCGGTCGGGCTGCGGTCTCCGGCTCCGCGTCGGCCGGCGAGTAGAGCACCTGCGGCTGGGCGGCCGGGGCGAAGAGCGCGGTCCAGGCGGGGTTGGCCTCCACCACGGTCAGGTCGGCGACCCGTGCGACGGCGACACCGACGGGCATCGCCTGGAGGACCGGGTCCGTGAGCAGCGATGCTGAGCGCAGGGATCCGGGCTCAGGAGCCGTGATCGGTCCGATCATCATCGCCTCCGGACGGGAGGCGGCACACGAAGCGAGCCCCGACGGGCTCCTGGGACTCGCACCACACCTCCCCACCGTAAGCCTCGACGACCGACTTGACGATCCACAGTCCCAGACCCGTCCCCTCCGAGGAGGACAGGTCCAGGCGGGTGTAGCGGTCGAAGACCCGGTGCCGGTCGGCGGCGGGCACCCCCGGGCCCTGGTCGGAGACGACCAGCGTCGTCCACCGCCCGGAGGTGCTGCCCTCCACGACGACCTCGCCGTGCGGGGCGTGCGTGGCCGCGTTGACGAGCAGGTTCGACACCACCGTCCAGGCGTGCTCGGGGTCGAGCTCGACGCAGGCGCGCTCGTCGACGTCGATCCTCAGCCGGTCCGGGCGCTCGGCCAGACCCGGCAGCCCGTCGAGCACGAGGTCGAGCAGCAGCACCCGCTGCGGCTCGGGCCGGAACAGCCCGGCGTCCATCCGGGCCGCGTCGAGGACCCGGCTCACGGTGTCGTTGATGAGGAAGATCTGGCGGTTGACCCGGCGCAGCAGCTCGAGGCGGCGGATCGCCGGCAGCTCGTCCCAGGTGTCGGCCAGGGCCTGGGAGGCCTGCATGAGCACGGTGAGCGGGTTGCGGAGCTCGTGCGAGGTCACCGCGAGCGCGTCGTCGCGCTGCTGGATGGCCTCGAGCGCGCGGCGGGCCGACTCCACCCGGCCCGTCACGTCACGCACGGCGACCACCCAGCCGGCCCCGGTCGCCGTACCGACCTGGGTGAGACGCATCTCCGCCGCCCGGACGGTGCCGTCGCGGCCGCGCAGCTCGATCTCCAGCGCCCGGTCGGTGTCGCCGAGCGGGAAGCCGAACTCGTGGCCCACCAACGGCGTCGTGTCGCTACCGAGCATGTCGCGCGCCACCTGGTTGGCGTAGCGGATGACCCCGGTCTCGTCGACCATGACCACCCCGTCGGGAGCCCGGTCGACGAAGCGCATCGCCTCGGCCGGGTCCAAGGGGGTGACCCGGGACTCCGAGTCCTGGATCGGCAGCATCACAGGTCCGGCTGGTCGAACATGTTCGCGAGGTCGTCGAGCTCCGAGGCCGGCATGTGGCGTGGGTTGCCGGCCAGGATCCCGGTGACGTCGCGGAAGGGGGCTCCGATGTGCATGCCGGAGTTGTCGATGGTGAACTCGTGGATCTTCTTGTCGTGGGTCGAGCCGCGCAGCTTCAGCACCGTCAGGCCCCGACGGATCTCGCCGCCCATCTCGACGTAGCGCAGCAGCACGATCATGTCGGTGAGCGTGGAGATGTGCGCCTCGGTGGTCGACTCGCCGCCGAGCAGGGTGCGCGCGGTGGCGGTCAGCATGCCGGCGATCTGACGGTGCTTGATGAACGAGGTGAGCCCGATGAGGAACTCGCGGAAGCTGCGCGCCGGGGCGATGCGCTCCAGTGCGCTGAGGCTGTCGATCGCCATCCGCTCGGGGTTGTACTCCTCGACGATGCGCTTGATCCACACCAGGTGGTCCTCGAGCGACTTCACCTCGGGGTAGACGCACTCGACGCGCAGCATCCCCGTCGCCTCGAGCTCGTCGAAGTCACGACCCCACCCGATCGCGTTGCGGGCGAGCTGGGCGCGGCTCTCCTCGAAGGAGATGATCAGCGACCGCTCGCCGCGCGAGGCGCCGCCGTCGATGAACTCGGTGACCAGCAGCGTCTTGCCGGTGCCGGTGGCGCCGGACACGAGCGTGACGGAGTCGCGGAACATGCCCGCGCTGCACATCTCGTCGAGCTCGGCGAGACCGGAGGAGATGCGCTCGTTGGTCGAGCCGGCCGTCAGGTCGGTGCCGGCCAGCGTGATGACGACGATGCCCTCGCCGGGCAGGATCGTGAACGGGAACTCGCCCGACAGGTGGTCCACGCCGCGCATCTTGAGCACCTCGACGGTGCGGCGGCGCGACTCCTCGTCGAGGGGGTTGCGCAGCACGAGGACGTTGTCGCAGACGAACTCCTCGACGCCGTAGCGCGCGATCTCGCCGTAGTCGTCGGCGCGCTCGCTGGTGATGACGGCGGTGACGCCGAGGTCGCGCAGCCCGTTGGCCACCCGCAGCAGCTCACGTCGTACGCCGTGCGCGTCGGCGAAGCGCGTGAACACCGCACCGATCGAGTCGACCGTCACCCGCTGGGCGCCGGTGACCCGGACGGCGTGCTCGATGCGCGCGAGCAGCGCCACGAAGTCGTAGGGCCCGACGACCTCCTCCTCGAGCGCGGGGTCGTAGGCCGCATCGACGAAGGCCCACTTGCCCTCGGCCTCGAAGCCGCGGATGTCGAAGCCGAGCGAGGTGGCGTTCTGGCGGATCGCGTCGGGACGCTCCTCGAACGTCACGAAGACGGCCGGCTCGTCGTAGACGCGCAGCCCCTGGACCAGGAACTGCAGGCCGAAGACGGTCTTGCCGCTGCCGGCGGTGCCGGAGACCAGGGTGGTGCGGCCCAGCGGCATGCCGCCGCGCAGGATGTGGTCGAGGCCGGAGGTCCCCGTGGGGACCCGGTCGATCATGGCGAAGCTGGGCTGTGCGGTCACGACCGGTCTCCTCGGGTGGGTGGCTCAGGAAGCTCGAGATCCAGGGCCGAGGCCAGCCTCTCCAGGTCGGACAGGTCTCCGATGACGCGCCGCAGCGGGGGCGGCGATGCCTTGATCACGGTGGGGGTCGCCAGGATCCGCGCCTCGTCGGCCAGGTCGGGCCGCTCGAGCACGTCGATGATCTCCAGCTCGTAGTCGTCGTCGAGCGCCTCGGCGCACAACGACCGGATGTGGGCGGCAGCGCGCAGCGACCGCGCGGTCTCCCCCGCGACGAAGAGCCGGAACCTCGCTGTCACGACTGGTCCTCCCGAGCCTCGGCGGCCGCGGGCCCACCGCGTCCGGACGGACGACCGAGCGCCTGGGCCCGGTAGAACGCTGCGAGGTGGCCCAGCGTCTCGGTCAGCAGGCCCTCCCCCGAGCGGAGGAGGGCGCGGGCGCGGGTGCGTCCCTTGCCCTCGGTGAGAGCGCGCACGGCGGCGAGGTGTACGTCGACCACGTCGCGGGGGGTGGCCCGGAGGTGGCCGAGGTCCCAGGCGACCGCCCGGGTCCGCGACGACACCTGGTAGTCGACGTGGAGCCCCCGCTCCTCGAGCCGGCTGTGGACCAGCTGGGAGTACTCGTCCCGGGCGGACGCGAACGCCTCCGGGTAGGTCTCGGCCAGCGTCACCCGGCCCAGCGACCGGGAGGCGACCCCGACCCCCGCCGCGCCGAGCGACTCGAGCCGGGTGAGGTCGTCGTCGTCGGCGTTGTGGGCCATGCTCGTGAACAGCTCGAGCGTGTGGCGGTGCCGGGCCAGCACGAAGCGCAGCAGCCGTTGCAGGGCGGCGCCGGAGAAGGTGCCCTTGACCAGGAAGTCCTGGGCCCCGGCGAGCAGCACCTGCTCGGCCTGCTCCTCGGTCACGCTCCCGGTCACGACGACGACCGGGATGGCCGGGGCGACCTCGGAGACGCGGAAGACGGTGTCGAGCCCGGAGGAGTCGGGGAGCCCCAGGTCCAGCAGGACCAGGTCGACGCCGCCGCCGTGGATGACCTCGATCGCGTGCTGCAGGTCGGGAGCGACGGTGACCGCGGTGGACCGCCCGGCGATCAGCTCGGCGTCCTGCAGCTCGAGGGTGAGGTACTCACGGAGCTCGGGGTTGTCCTCGACGGCGAGCACGCGCAGGGGCGCGCTGTCGGGGGCGGGCGGCTCAGACCCGGACACGGAAGACACGCCTCGATCCTGCCACCCCGCCGTGCGGTGCGGGCGGCATCACCGGGAACTGGCGGGGAGCCCGAACGCCCTGCCCCGCTTGAGGTTCCACCCCGGGAGCGCCGCGGTGCTCCAGGATGTCTCGAACGTCCGCTCGTACCCGGTATGGGTGAATCGCCAGCCGTCCTCGGTGCGCCGCAGCCGGTCCTCGTAGAACGCCGCGCCCTCGATCACGAGGTCGTGGGCGGTGACGAACACCTTGTCGTGGAGGTACCACCGGGCCGTGGCGACGTCCCCGTCGACGGTGGTCTCGGGGTGGTGCACCGTGTGGAACGTGAGGATCTCGTCGGTCAGGTGCCGGCGCATGTAGCCCACCAGCTCGGCACGGTCGGCGAACGCCAGCTCGGCGTACGAGCCCGTCGCCTCGGGCACGAAGAGCGCCTCGAAGGCGTCCCACTGCTTGAGGTCGAGGTGCCGCAGGTAGGCGTACTTCAGCCGGCGGACCTGCTCGTGGTCGTCGAGGACGGTCATCGGCGACCGGTCCCGAACACCCCGCGGGCGATCTCGCGGGCGGCGGTGCGCATGAACTCCTTGGCCGCCTGCGACTTCAGCACCTCGGTGACCATCGAGTCGGCCTGCGGCGACGAGGGGGCGCGCGAGGGCGCGGGGTAGCTGACGCGGTCGGTCCGGGGCGCTGTCGCCGTCCCGGCGCTCTTCTCGGTCTTGGCGCTCTTCTGCTCCTTCGCCTCCGCCTCCTCGGCCTCGGCCTTGGCCGCCCCCTGCTCCAGCCGCTGGGCGAGCTTCTCGCGGGCGGACTCGCGGTCGATCGTGGCGGCGTACGTCGCGTGCAGCGACGACCCCTCCACCGCAGCCGTCATCGCCGCGGGGTCGGCCGGACCCATCCGCGACTGCGGCGCCGGCAGCCGCGTCCAGGCCACCGGGGTCGGGGCGCCGCGCTCGTTCATCACCGTGACGATGGCCTCGCCGATGCCGAGCGAGGTGATGACCTCGCCGAGGTCGTCGTAGGCGCTGTGCGGGTAGGTCTCCACGGTCGCGCGGAGCGCCTTGGCGTCGCGCGGGGTGTGCGCGCGCAGCTGGTGCTGGATGCGCGAGCCCAGCTGGGCCAGCACGTCGTCGGGCACGTCGGTGGGTGACTGGGTCACGAAGACCACCCCGACGCCCTTGGACCGGATCAGCCGCACCGTCTGGGTGATGGCAGTGAGGAAGTCCTTCGAGGCGTCGGTGAAGAGCAGGTGGGCCTCGTCGAAGAAGAACACCAGGCTGGGCTTGTCGGGGTCCCCCACCTCGGGCAGGTCGTGGAAGAGGTCGGCGAGCAGCCACATCAGGAAGGTGGAGAAGACCGCGGGCCGGTCCTGGAGGTTCGGCAGCTCCACCAGCGAGATGACCCCGCGGCCGTCGGGGGCCACCCGGATGAGGTCACGGGTGTCGAGCTCCGGCTCGCCGAAGAAGGCGTCGGCGCCCTGGTCGGCGAACCCGATGAGCTCGCGCAGGATGACGCCGGCGGTCGCCGAGGACAGGCCGCCGAGCTCCTTGAGCTCGCCCTTGCCCTCCGCCGAGACGAGGTGCTGCACCACGGCGCGGAGGTCGGCGAGGTCGAGCAGCGGCAGGCCCGCCTTGTCGGCGTAGTGGAAGACCAGGCCGAGCGACGACTCCTGGGTCTCGTTGAGGCCGAGCACCCGGCTGAGCAGGGTCGGGCCGAACGACGACATGGTCGCGCGCAGGGGCACCCCGGTGCCCTCGCCGCCGATCGCGAAGTACTCCACCGGGTAGCCGGTCGGCGCCCACGCCTGGCCGACGGCGGCTGCCCGCTCGGTCACCCGCTCGCTGGCCTCCCCCGGCGTCGACAGGCCGGAGAGGTCGCCCTTGACGTCGGCGGCGAAGACCGGCACGCCGTACGCCGACAGCTGCTCGGCCATCAGCTGCAACGTCTTGGTCTTGCCGGTGCCGGTGGCGCCGGCGACCAGGCCGTGCCGGTTCAGCATGGCCAGCGGGATGCGGATCGCGACGTCGCTCTGGGTGGTCGCGTCGACCATGAGCGCGCCGAGCTCGAGAGCCGGGCCCTCGAAGACGTAGCCGGGGCGGACCTTGTCGGCCAGCGTCGGCTCGGCCGCGGGAGGGGCGGGCTCGGTCGGCTGGGTGGGGCTGGGTCCCGCGCTGCTGTCGCTCATCCTCGGCACGCTAACCGACACCGCCGACGACCGCAGCGGCACCGCGGGCACGCTCGCGCGACCTCGCCGGGGCAGCGCAGCGCGAGGGGCGCGGCGTGGGTCCCGGCGACAGCGGTGGGGTCGCTCCCTATCCTGGGCCGGTGACCTCCCACCGCGCGGCTCCCGGGCGACCCGGCCCGGACCCCGCGCCGCCGCACCCGCCGGTCGCGCGCGGGGCCCGGCACGGCGACGGGACGGAGGGGTGCGGATGCGCAGCCGTCGCGCGCTGACCGCCGTGACGCTGGTGGTCCTCCTCGGGCTGCTGGTGGTCGGCACCTACGTCGGGTGGCGCTCGCTGTCGGCTCCCGTGGCCGACGACGACACGACCTCGGAGGTGCGGTGCCGTGAGGGCGTGCAGCGCGGCGACCGCCTCGCCCGTGAGGACGTGACCGTCAGCGTCTACAACGCCGGCAGCCGCTCCGGCCTGGCCGGGCGGACCCAGGAGGAGCTCACGGCCCGTGGGTTCATCGCCGGCGACATCGGCAACGCCCCGGCGGGTCTCGGCGACGTGCGTGTCGTCCGCGTGCTGGCGGCCAGCCGCCAGGACCCCGCCGCGCTGCTGGTGGCCCGCCAGTTCGGCACGGACACCTTCCTGCAGGTCACCGGTCGCGACCTCGGCGCGGGCGTCGACGTCGTCGTCGGCGACGACTACGCGGGGCTGGTCAAGGCCCCGCGGAGCATCACCGCCCGCGCCGAGGGCTCGGGCTGCTGACGAGCGGCTGTCGGGCGGCTCACGGACGCCTGACGGCCCCTGCTCAGTCGAGCCAGTGGGCCAGGCGTCCGCGCTGCGAGACCGCCTTCAGGCGCTCCTCGGTGGCCAGCCGCTGCTTGCGGGGGGTGACGACGAGGACGTCGTCACCCTGGCGCAGCACGGTGCGTCGCTCGGGCACCTTGATCTCGCCGTCGCGCACGATGAGCGAGACCGAGGCCCCCGGGGGCAGCCGGAGCTCGCCGACCTCCACCCCGGACATCTTCGAGCGCTTGGTGATGCGGATCTCCAGCAGGTCCGCCGCCATCCGCTCCAGCGGGGCTGCCTCGATCTCGATGTCGCGCACCGTGCCGGCGGTCGTGACGCCCAGCCGCTTCGCGACCCACGGCAGCGTCGGGCCGGTGACCAGCGTGTCGATGACGACGAGCACGAAGACGATCTGGAAGAGCGTCCCGGCGCCGTCCACCCCCTCCGACAACGGGATGGTCGCCAGCACGATGGGCACCGCTCCGCGCAGCCCCGCCCAGGACATGAAGGCCATGTCGGGCCACGAGGTGCGCTCCCACACCGTGCTCGCCCACACCGACACCGGACGGGCCACGACGGTGAGCAGGAAGCCGGCGACGACGGCCTGGAGGATCTGCGTCCCGTCGATGCGGGCCGGTGACAGCAGCAGCCCCAGCATCACGAACAGGCCGATCTGCGACAACCAGCCGAGCCCCTCGATGAACGACCGGGTGGCGCCGCGGTGGGGCAGCTCGGAGTTGCCGAGGATCAGCGCGGCGACGTACACCGCGGCGAAGCCGGAGGTGTGCAGGGCCGCGGCGCCCGCGTAGGTGAGCACGCAGATGGTGATGACGGCGAGCGGGTAGAGCCCGGACGAGGGCAGCGCGGCGCCCCGCATGAGGCGGGCGCCGGCGAGCCCGATCAGCCCGCCGACGACGACGCCGCCGGCGAGCTCGGCCGTCACGATCCCGACGAAGCCGAGCACGCCGTGGTCGAGGGCGTCGCCCTGGCTGACCAGCGTCACGAGCAGCACGGTGGGGGCGTCGTTGAGGCCGGACTCGGCCTCGAGCGCACCGGTGAGCCGGCGCGGCAGCGGCACCCGCCGCAGCACGGAGAAGACGGCCGCCGCGTCGGTGGGGGCGGTGACCGCGGCGAGCAGCACCGACAGCTCCCAGCCGAAGCCCAGCACGTAGTGGGCGAGCACGGTCATGATCACGATGCTCACCGCGACCCCGAGCGTGGCCAGGAGCGCGCCGGTGCGCATCACCGGTCTGATGTCGGACCAGCGCGTGGTCATGCCGCCCTCGGCCAGGATCACCACCAGCGCGGCGAAGCCCAGCGCGTGCGCCAGCTGGGCGTCGTCGAAGACGATCCCCAGCCCCGACTCACCCAGGATCACGCCGAGGGCGAGGTAGAGCAGGAGGCTGGGCAGACCGAGCACCGAGGTGAACCGTACGGCGACGATGGCCACCAGCACCACGACGGAGCCGAGCAGCAGCGACTGGTCCAGCTGCTCGACGTCGAAAGTCACGGTTCCTCTGCGGGCGTCGTGGTGGACGGGCCTCCATCCTAGGGGCGCGCGCCCCCGGCCACGGACGGCGACGAGGGGGCGGACTCCTACGCTGGGCGCCATGGTCGCCCCCCGCTCGTACGACGCCCTGGAGAGCCGGCTGCGCGTGGCCTCCCGGGCCGACGTCCCGCCCTTCCACGTCATGGACCTCCTCGCCGCGGCCGCCGCCCGGCAGCGCAGCCACGGCGACCTGGTCAACTTGGTCGCGGGCCAGCCGTCGACGCGGGCGCCGGGGCCGGTCCGCGAGGCGGCGAAGCGGGCGCTGGACGGCGACCTGCTCGGCTACACCGAGTCGGTCGGCATCCCGGAGCTGCGCGAGGCGATCGCCGGGCACCACCGCTCCTGGCACGGCATCGAGGTCGCGGCCGACGACGTGGTCGTGACGACCGGGTCGTCCGGGGGCTTCCTGCTGGCCTTCCTCGCCGCGTTCGAGGCCGGCGACCGGGTCGCGATCGCGCGGCCGGGCTACCCCTGCTACCGCAACGTGCTGACGGCGCTCGGCTGCGAGGTGGTCGAGCTGCCGACCGGTCCGGCCGAGCGGTTCCAGCCGACCGTGGCGATGCTCGAGGAGCTGCAGGCGCGCGGCGAGCCCGTGCAGGGCCTGGTGGTCGCCAGCCCGGCCAACCCGACCGGCACGATGCTGCTGCCCGCCGAGCTGGCCGCGCTCGCGGCGTGGTGCGAGGACCACGGGGTGCAGCTGATCAGCGACGAGATCTACCACGGCATCACCTACGACGGCGGCGCCGGGACGAGCGGGACCGAGACGAGCGGGACCGCGGTCCGCGCGTCGTCGGCGTGGTCGACCAGCCGCGAGGCGGTCGTCTTCTCCTCGTTCTCGAAGTACTTCTCGATGACCGGGTGGCGCATCGGGTGGATGCTCGTGCCGCCGCGGCTGCGCCGCGCGGTCGACGTGCTCACCGGGAACTTCACGATCTGCCCGCCCGCCCTGGCCCAGCGGGCCGCGCTGGCGGCGTTCACCCCGCAGGCGTACGCCGAGTGCGACGCCCACGTGCTGCGCTACGCCGACAACCGCGAGGTCCTGCTGGCCGGGCTCCGCGACCTGGGCGTCGACCGGCTGGCACCCGCCGACGGCGCCTTCTACGTGTACGCCGACGTCGGTCACCTCACCGACGACTCGATGGCGTTCGCCCACCGGCTGCTCGCCGAGACCGGGGTCGCGCTGACGCCGGGCATCGACTTCGACACCACCGAGGGGTCCCGCTTCGTGCGGCTGTCGTTCGCCGGATCGCGTCAGGACGTCGAAGTTGCCCTCGAACGGCTGCGTCTCTGGCTACCGTGAAGTGCCCGCCGGACTTGTCCGGTCCGTCCCCCCGTGTCCCGAGGTGCTCGATGCGTCGTCGTGTCCCCACCCCCACCCTGTTCCGAGCCCGGCACTCCAGCCGGCGCTCCGGCCCCCCGTCGGGCGTGCGCCCGGTCGGCCTGGTCGCCGCCGCCGTGGTCGCCGCCCCCCTGCTGGCCGCGCCCGGAGCGTCGGCGGCCGCCCCGTCGGTGTCGTGGTCGGACCGGTCGGTGGTCGCCGGCCGGGCGATGACGGCCACCGTCGGACCGTCGAGCGTGGACGGTGCGGCGGTCGGCCTGCAGCGCAAGTTCCCCGAGGGCTGGCGGGTGGCGGACGGCACGCCGCGCGTGACCTCGGGCGGGCTGGTCCTCGACGTGCCCACCGACCAGTACGGCACGTTCTCCTTCCGCGTCGTCGCCACCAAGCAGGGCAGCGTGTCCGCCACCGACCCGGTGAAGGTGACCGTCAGCCCGCCGTACGCCCCGGCCGGGAGCGCCGCCTCCCACTCCTTCATGACCAACCCGCGCTGGCTGTGGGACTCCTGCTCCGGCCCGATCACGTGGAGGTTCAACCCGGCCTCCGCGCCGAGCGGCGGCCTCGACCAGGTCGCGGGCTCGTTCGACCGGGTGCACGCCGCCACGGGCCTCGACTTCGTCTACGCCGGCACGACCGACGTCACCCCGCAGCCGATCGACCCAGGCGCCTCGGGGGCCGACATCGTGGTGGGGTGGATCGGCGGCCAGAGCTTCGCGCAGCGCCACGGCTCCGCGGTCGGGGTCGGCGGAGCGGCGTACTGGACCGACCACCGCCTCGCCAACGGCACTCGGGTGAAGCGCGCCTTCGAGGGCGGCGTGGTGCTGAACGCGGGCTACAACGACCGGATGGGCAGCGGGTTCGGCAGTGGCGTCACCTGGGGTGACGTGCTCATGCACGAGATCGGGCACGTGATCGGGCTGGGCCACGTCAGCTCGGACAAGCAGATGATGTTCGGCCGGGTCACCGCCCGGGCGGCCCGGTGGGGCGCCGGCGACCTCGCCGGATTCCGCAAGGTGGGCGACACCATGGGGTGCGTCACCGCGGTGAACCAGCGGGCGCGCACCGAGCCCGTGCGCGTCGTGGCCCGCCACTGACCCCGGACGCACGAGCAGCCCGGCCCCCACGGGGACCGGGCTGCACGCACGTGGACGCGAGGCCTCCGGACCGGAGGCGTCGGGGCGGTCAGACGGTGGAGTGCTTGCGCTTGCCCAGCACGCCCTCGGCGGTGCCGATGAGCAGGACCGCGGCGATGACGGCGAGGACGAAGCCGAGGAAGTCCAGCTCCCAGATGGAGCCGGTGCCGATCAGGTAGGCGATGGTGCCGCCGATGAGGGAGCCGACGACCCCCAGGAGGAGCGTCGCGACGATGCCGAGGTTCTGTCGGCCGGGCTTGATGAGACGTGCGAGGGCGCCGATGACGAGGCCCGCGACGAGGAATCCGATCATGAGTGAGTTGTTCCCGCCCCAAGCGCCCCGTGAACCACATACCCACCGGTAGTAACGCTGTTGTCAGTCGCCGCTGCCCTCGAGCTCACGAGACGAGCAGCACGCGATCAGGACGCGGGCTCGGAAAGCGCCCGAATCGGTCGCGCCCGGGTTACGGTCGGTGGACAGGAAGCGGGCGTTGTAGGTGTGTTCCTGTCGCTGCCACCACCTCCCAGGAGCACTCCATGACCGCTGAGCCCCCGTCCGACCCGCGCCCGGACCGGCGTACGGCCGCTGCACCGGACGCCACGCACGCCCGCCCCCGCGGGCTGATGCACGACCACGAGGTCGGACGCCGACGCTTCCTCGGCTACGTGCTGGGCGGGGCCACCCTGGTCGCCGGCGCCGACTTCCTGCTGTCGCCCGTGACCGCGCCCGCGGCTGCGGTCGTGCCCTCGGGTCCGCAGCCCGCGGAGGCCTACGACCTGCTCGACTTCCTCAACGACTCCACCCGCCCGACCGCGAACCTCATCCAGGTCGAGGTCGGTGAGGACGGGCGGGCCTCCTTCGCGCTGCACCGCATGGAGGTGGGTCAGGGCATCACCACCGCGGTCGCGATGCTCATCGCCGAGGAGCTCGAGATCCCCGTATCCCAGGTGGACGTGACGCTCGCGCCGGCCCGCCCCGAGCTGGTCTTCAACCAGCTCACCGGCGGCTCGCAGACCATGTTCACGACGTTCGCGCCGATCCGGGTCGCCGCCGCCACCGCACGGCTCGCCCTGCTCGACGCCGCCGCGATCCTGCTCGACGACGAGGTGGCGAACCTGGAGTCGAAGGAGGGCGTGGTCACCGGCCCGTCCGGCAGCCTGACCTACGGCGAGATCGTCACCCGGACCGCGTCGTTCCCCGAGGTCACCCGCGAGATCGAGCTCAAGGGTGCCGAGGACTTCCAGGTCATCGGTCGGCCCTACGACCGCATCGACGCGCGCGACGCCGTCACGGGCCGCAAGGACTTCACCACCGACCTCCAGGTGCCCGGCGCGCTGCCCACCATGGTCTGTCGCGCCCCCACGCTCAACGGCACCCTGGTGCGTCTGCTGAACCGCAGCGAGGTCCTCGCCATGAGCGGCGTCAAGGACGTCGCCGAGATGGAGTTCGGGGTCGCCGTGCGTGCGCGCACCTTCGGCCAGTGCATCGACGCCGTACGACGCGTGCGGGCGCGCTGGGCGGACGGTCCGGTGGCCGGTCAGAGCGACTCCGACATCGCCCGCGAGCTGCGTGCGGCCGAGGTGCCGCTGACGCTGCCGGACGGGGCCCCGTCGATCCCGGGGACGGCCACCACCCTGACCCGCGACATCCTGTTCCACTTCCGCAGCAACTCGGCGATGGACACCAACAGCGCGATCGCCGACGTCCGCGCCGACAGCGCGCGGATCTGGTCGGGCATGAAGTCGCCCATCACCGCGCAGGAGAAGATCGCGCTGGCTCTGGGACTGAGCCCGACGCAGGTCGAGTGCAACGTCGTCACGGCGGGTGGCTCCTTCGGGCGTCGGCTCTTCTACGACGGCGCCATGGAGGCCGCACTCATCTCGAAGAAGATGGGCAAGCCGGTCAAGCTCATGTGGCACCGCGCCGACGACGCCCGCGCCGGGCGCGGCCACCCGATGTGCACCTCCCGCGCCCAGGCCAACGTCCTGGCCGGCGAGGTCGTCTCCTTCGTGCAGGAGCACACCTCGGTGGAGACCGACTACCGCCACGGGCTGGGCGAGGTCATCACGGCGCTCTACACCGAGAGCCCGGGCGGGACGCCGAACCAGACCTTCTCGCAGACGGTCTTCCAGCTGACCCAGGACCTCGGCTACAACGTCGGCGCGGTCGCGCAGAACCTCACCGAGGTCGACATGCGCTTCAACACCGGCTCGATGCGCAACATCTACTCCCCCGACGTGCGCTGCACCGCCGAGCTGCTGATGAACGACCTCGCCGAGGAGCTCGGCAAGGACGCCCTGGAGCTGCGGCTGGAGCTGGCCAAGGACGAGCGCGTCCGGGGCGTGCTGGAGGCCGTGGCCGAGGCCGGGCAGTGGGGTCGCTCCCTGCCGTCGGGTGTCGCCCAGGGCATCGCCATCCACAAGGAGTACAAGGGCGCGTCCGCCGCGCTCGTCGAGGTCGACGCCCGGCCGCGCCAGGTCAACCGCGACATCCGCGAGGCCGTCACCGGTCCGCGCGTCACCCGGGTCACCTTCGCGATCGACGTGGGTCAGGTGGTCAACCCGCGCGGGCTCGAGGCCCAGATGCAGGGCGGCATCAACGACGGCATCGCCCTGGCGCTGACCTCGAGCATGCACCTGCGCGACGGGCACTTCCTCGAGGCCAGCTGGGACAACTACTTCTACACCCGGCAGTGGAACACCCCGCCGAAGGTGGAGGTCATCCTCGTCGACAGCGGGACCGACGTCACCGGAGGTGCGGGAGAGGCCGGCGTCGCCTCGACGTTCGCCGCCGTCGCCGGCGCCTGGGAGAAGGCCACCGGCCGGCGGGCGACGTACTTCCCGGTCAACCACAAGGAGCTCAGCTTCACCCCCAAGACCTACGTGCCGCCGATCCCCCCGTCGCCACGCAACGGCCTGAAGCTCACCTACTGAGTCCCGACGATCTCGAACGAGGAAGAACCATGCCGAAGCACACCTTCAAGCTCAACGGCGAGACCGTCACCGTCAAGGTCGCCGACGACGTCCGGCTCCTGTGGGTCCTGCGCGACATCCTCGGGGTCACCGGCCCCAAGTACGGCTGTGGCATCAACGTCTGCAAGGCCTGCACGTCGCACATCAACGGCAAGGCGTTCAACCCGTGCGCCGTGCCGATCGACCAGATCAAGCGCACCGACGAGATCACCACCATCGAGGGCCTGCCCGACGCCCCCGACGGCGGTGGCGGTGACCTGCACCCGATGCAGGAGGCCTGGCTGGACCGTGACGTCGCGCAGTGCGGCTACTGCCAGCCCGGCCAGATCATGGCTGCGGTCGCCCTGGTCCGTCGGGCCAAGCGACAGGGTCGCGAGATCACCGACGCCGACCTCGACGGCATCCGCAACATCTGCCGCTGCGGGACCTACACGCGCATCCGCGAGGCCATCAAGCAGGGTGCCGAGCAGATGTGACGGCCGGGGCGCGGCCCCACGCCACAGGACGAAGCCCTGTCCCGCGTTCGCGGGACAGGGCTTCGTCGATGTCCTGAGACATCACACGGCGGTGGCGGAGGGATTTGAACCCTCGGTGGGCTTTCACCCACAAACGCTTTCGAGGCGTTCTCCTTAGGCCGCTCGGACACGCCACCGCGGACGAGGGTACTAGAGGTCGGTCGAGGCGGAGAAATCGCCCCTCAGCGGACGATCGGCGCCTGGCCCCGGTCGCCCCGCGCGCCGCGGCGGGCGCGGAAGAACTCCCGCAGCAGCTCGCCCGCCTCGACCTCGAGCACGCCCGAGACGACCGCGGGCCGGTGGTTGAGGCGAGGGTCGCGCACGGCGTCGTACAGGGAGCCGGCGGCGCCGGCCTTCGGGTCGTGGGCGCCAAACACCAGCCGGTCGACGCGGGCGAGCACGATCGCGCCGGCGCACATCGTGCACGGCTCCAGGGTGACCACGAGCGTGCAGCCGTCCAGGCGCCACGACCCGCGCACCTGCGAGGCACCGCGCAGCGCCATCACCTCGGCGTGGGCGGTCGGGTCCTGCTCGGCCTCGCGGCGGTTGCGCCCGGTCGCGATCACGCTGCCGTCGGCGTCGAGGACGAGTGCGCCGACGGGCACGTCCTCGGTGCGCAGGGCGTCCAGGGCCTCGACCAGCGCCCCGCGCATCGGCTCGGTCCAGTCGCCGCCGGACACGTCGTACGTCGTGCTCACGAGGCCGGGGCACCCAGGGTCGCGTCGTACGCCGTGGCGAAGCCGACCTCGCGGGCCACCTGCTCGAGGATCTCGTCGGGGTAGAGGTCGTAGTCGTCGAGCAGCGCGCCGAGGGCGCTGGCCGGCATGCCGAGGTCGGAGACGATCGCGAGGTCGCCGGCCGGCATCTGCTCGTCGTCGACGGCCGGCAGCGGGATGCCCAGCTGCTCGACCACCGAGCGCGCCAGCGCCCAGTCGTGCGAGGCGGTCACGTCGCTGAGAAGCCAGCGGGCGCTGTCACCGCTCACCCGCCCCAGCACGAAGAACTCCTCGTCGACCGACACCAGGCCCAGCGAGCCGAAGTCCCCGGGCCAGCGACGCAGCTCGGCCGACAGCATGTCGGTGTCGTGGAGCCGGTCCTCGTCGATCTCCTCGATCCGCCAGACGCCCTCCTCGCAGAAGACCGCGAGCGCGAAGTCGACTCCGTCCTCGACAGGCTCAGCCACCACGGCCTCCTCGACATCGCACGCCGGCGTCCGCAGGAGCAGCCGCCGCCTCGATCATGGCACCTCCCCGCACGGGCCCACCAGAGCCGGGCGGCTGGACCGGACCGGCGCGAAGTTGGCTACGGTGAGCGCCATGCGCGTTCACGTCGTCGACCACCCGCTCATCTCGCACAAGCTCACGACGCTGCGCGACGCGGACACCGACTCCCCCACGTTCCGCCGGCTGACCGAGGAGCTCGTGACGCTGCTGGCCTACGAGGCCACCCGCGACGTGCGCGTCGAGCCGGTCACGGTGCAGACCCCGGTCGCCCCGGCCGAGGGCGTGCGACTCTCGGTGCCGCGGCCGCTGGTGGTGCCGATCCTGCGCGCCGGGCTCGGCATGCTCGAGGGCATGACGCGGCTCATCCCGACCGCGGAGGTCGGCTTCCTCGGGATGGCGCGTAACGAGGAGACCCTCGAGGCCATGACGTACGCCGAGCGGCTGCCCGAGGACCTGTCGGGACGCCAGTGCTACGTCCTCGACCCGATGCTGGCCACCGGCGGCACGCTCGCCGCCGCCATCCGGTTCCTCGTCGACCGCGGCGCCGACGACATCACGGCGATCTGCCTGCTGTCGGCTCCCGAGGGCGTGGCGCGCGTCGAGCAGGACCTGGCCGACGTCGACGTACCGGTGACGATGGTGACCGCCGCGATGGACCAGAAGCTCAACGAGAAGGGCTACATCGTGCCCGGGCTCGGGGACGCCGGCGACCGGCTCTACGGCCTCGCGCAGTAGCGCCACCGCTCACTCGGGGGGCTCGAGGCCTTCCTCGCTGCAGAACTGCGGTGAGGTGTCGCCGGCGACGTCGACCGACGCGATGCGTCCGTCCGCGTCGAGCGTGAGCCCGATGATCCCGCGCGGCTGACAGCTGGTGACCGTCGTCGGACCGAGGACGACAACGGCGCCGCCCGCCGGCGCGGTCGGGGTGCGTCCGAAGCGTCCCGGGTACGTCGTGCCGACCGGGACGTCGACGGCGTAGGACAACAGCTGGATCGCGGAGACGCCACAGGCGTCGCTCAGCCCGGCGCAGACCGCCCAGGCGTCGCGGTCCATCAGGTCGGTCGGTGTGGCCTCACGGACCGGGTCGCCGCGGTCGAGGAGCGTGACGCTCTCGGCGAGGGGCGGCGGGCCCTCGACCTCGTTGTCGGCGAAGGCGCGCAACGCGTCGGCGGTGTCCTGCTGAGGCGAGAGTCCCACCGCGCCGCTCGTTGCCCCGACCGGCAAGAGGCCGTCCGGGTCAATCGTGCGGACGACGAGGGCGTCGATGCCCTCCTGCTCGTCGGCGTACATGTCGAGCAGGAAGCACGCCCGGGTCTCGTCGCCGCGCTCGTAGACGACCCAGGCGCTCGTCGCGGGCCGCCCCTGCACCGCACCCGGGAGCGTCTGCGAGTCGCCGACCCGGCAACCGACCGGGCGGTCGCCGACGCCGACCTCCCGGGAGAGGTCCCCGTCGGCTCCGGCACGCTCCTGGTAGCGGTCGTCGGCGACCGCACGGAGCGACGCCACCGGTGAGCCCTCCACCCAGGCGCCAAGGTCCTCGGGCGACGCCACCGTCGACTCCGCACCGTCGACCCAGGTCCGCACCTCGCCGGCGAACGGCGGCGGGCGCTCGCCTCGTGCGAAGTCCAGCAGCGAGAAGAACTCGGGCTGCGAGCTCGTGCACTCGGCGTCCTCGGGGAAAATGGTGACCTCGAGCCGGACCGACGTCGTCGCGGTGATCGGCGCTCCGGCTGCCGGCTCGGTGCCCAGGGCGCGGCCCGGAGAGAGGCACTCGGGCACCGCGACCGTGACGAGGTTGCCGACCCCGGCGACCTCCAGCGCGGCCAGCGCCTCGCCCTCGGTGAGGCCGAAGACGGCCGGGACGGTGGTGCCCGGCTCCGGAGCGGGCTCCGCGTCGTCGACCTCGAGGCCGGCGGTCTCGACGGCGACCTCGAGCGGGCGCTTCCCGAACTCACCGGCCACGGTGAGCTGGGCGCACGGGGCGTCCGCTGCGTCGTACTCGATCGCGTAGCGCTGGACGGTGGTCCCGGCGCCCACGCTCGGCACGAACGCGTCGCCGTCGCAGCCGGGCTCCTGCTGCTCGAGCGTGCGCCAGGTGCGGGGGATCTCCGGCGCCCAGTCGATGGCGGCCCGCAGCGCCTCGAGAGCGGACGGTGAGCCCCAGGCGGCCGGGTCCGAGGCGTCGGGCACCTCGCGACGCTCGCCGTCGACGTACGCCGTGAGGGGACCACTGAGCAGGCTCGGGGAGTCGAGCTCGCCGGTGGCGAGGCCGAGCAGCTGCCAGGGGAGGGTGAGCTCGGGTGCGCAGAACCCCGCGGCGTCGAAGTCCGCCACCTGGAGGGTGACCACCGAGCCGGGCTCCATCCGCACCCCGGTGCCCGGCAGCGTGCCGAGGGCCTGTCCCTGCGGATGGCACGCCGGGCGCTCGACGACCCGGACCTCCAGACCGGCGTCGGTGAGGATCCGGGTGGCTTCCTCGCGCTGGTGGCCGAAGACGCTCGGCACCGTGCCCGGCTCGATCTGCGCCGGGTCGACCGCCGGGTCGGGCGTGGCGTCGTCGTCCAGCGCTGCGACGCCGGCCCACACGCCGACCCCGGCCACCAGCACACCGACGGCAGCCACGAGGAGCGGCCACGCGCGGCGGCGTACCGGATCGACGGGCGCGGCGGGGCCGACCTCGATGGTGTCGGCGGCCTGGGCGAGCAGGGCGCGGGCGTCGTTCTCGGTGAGCATCAGCTGCTCCTGACGATGTCGGAGACGTGGTCGCTGGCGGCCAGGGCGGCCAGCGCGCGGGCGGTACGGGACTTGACCGTGCCGGGAGGCACGCCGAGGACGCGGGCGGTCTCGGCCTCGGACAGGTCGGCGTAGAAGCGCAGGACGAGGACCTCGCGGTGGTCCTTGGTCATGGCCGCGAGCGCGGCGCGTACGGCGAGGCCGGTGGTGGGGTCGGTCGTCGTGGCCGCCGGCTCGGGCAGCTGCTCGGTGGGGTGCTCGCCGGTCCAGCGGCGGCGCCGGCTGTCGCGGAACGAGTTGAGCAGCACCCGGTAGACGTAGGCGTCCGGCCGGTCGGCGGCGATCCGGTCCCAGCGCGGCAGGCACCGGGCGAGCGTGACCTGGACGAGGTCCTCGGCGTCATGGGGCGGGCACCCCATCAGCACGGCCGAGCGGACCAGGGCGGTCCGACGCGCAGCGACGTACGCGTCGAAGTCCTCGCGGGAGGCGTCGCCGGGCACGGTCACGACACTAAGACCGCCGAGCCCCCCGCTCCGGTTCCCTCAGGCCGCAGAAATCGTTCAAAAGAACGTTCAGAACCCGACTGTCAGGGCGTGACAGGGGTTCTGAACGTTCTTTTGAACGAAATGTGCGCGGGCGCGGGTGGCTCAGAGGGACTCGACGGTCTTGAGGACCTTGCCGAGGGAGTCCTTGGCGTCGCCGAAGAGCAGCGTGGTGGTGGGCTCGAAGAGCAGCTCGTTCTCGATGCCGGCGAAGCCGGGGCGCATCGAGCGCTTGAGGAAGACGACCTGGCGGGCCTCGTCGGCGGCCAGGATCGGCATGCCGTAGATCGGGGCCGTCTTGGTCGTCTTCGCGGCCGGGTTCACCACGTCGTTGGCTCCGACGACGAGCACCACGTCGGTGTGCTTGAACTCGGAGTTGATGTCGTCCATCTCGACGAGCTGCTCGTAGGGCACCTGGGCCTCGGCGAGCAGCACGTTCATGTGGCCGGGCATGCGGCCCGCGACCGGGTGGATGGCGTAGTCCACGCGCACCCCGCGCGCCAGGAGTACGTCGACCAGCTCACGCAGGGTGTGCTGCGCCTGGGCCACGGCCAGTCCGTAGCCCGGCACGATGATGACCCGGTCGGCGTAGGCCAGCAGGATGCCGACGTCCTCGGCCCCGGCCGACTTCACGGGCCGGTCGGAGACCTCCCCGCCGCCCAGCGTCGAGCCGCCCTTCAGCGCACCGAACATGATGTTGGTGACCGAGCGGCCCATGGCCTTGGCCATCAGCAGCGTCAGGAACGTGCCGGACGCACCGACGAGCGTGCCGCCGACGAGCAGCACGGTGTTGGACAGCACGTAGCCGCCGGCGGCCACGGTCAGGCCGGTGAACGCGTTGAGCAGCGAGATGACGATCGGCACGTCGGCGCCGCCCACGGGCAGCACCAGCAGCAGCCCGAAGGCCAGGCCGACCAGCAGCAGCACGACCGCGATCAGCATCGAGGGCTCGAGGACCGTCATCACCGACAGCACCAGCGCGGCGACGATCAGCAGCGCGAACGCCACCGGCAGGCCCGGGAAGACCACCGGGCGGGAGGTCATCAGCTCCTGCAGCTTGGCGAAGGTCACCAGCGAGCCGGAGAACGACACCGAGCCGACGAAGAGCGTGAACGCGGTCGCGGCGAGGTCGAAGCCGGGGATCGAGGCGTCGACGCCCGGGGGCAGACCCTCGACGATCGCGAGGAGCTCGTGCAGCTCCAGGGCCGCGACCAGGGCGGCCGCGCCACCACCGACGCCGTTGAACAGCGCCACCATCTGAGGCATCTGCGTCATCTGGACCCGCTGGGCCCCGAAGACGCCACCGATGGTGCCGAGGACGATCGCGCCGAGGATCAGGGGCAGGTGCCGCAGGTTGTCGACGTACAGGAACGGCAGGATGCAGGCGACCGTCGCGGCCGCGGCACCGATGAGGTTGCCCGCACGCGCGGTCTTGGGGCCGGACAGTCCCTTGAGCGCGAGGATGAACCCGACCGCGCAGAGCAGGTAGACGAGCTGGACCCAGGTCGGCATCAGCGCGCCCCTCCGGTGGAGCCGCCGGTGGCCGGGCCGGCCTTGGCGGGCTTGGCGGGCTTCTTGCGCGAGAACATCTGCAGCATCCGGTCGGTCACCACGAAGCCGCCGACCATGTTGATGGTGGCGAGCACGATCGCGACCAGGCCGACACCGACGGCCAGGCCGTCGTCGGTCGAGCCGGTGACCAGGATCGCGCCGAGCAGGATGACGCCGTGGATGGCGTTCGCGCCCGACATCAGCGGGGTGTGCAGGGTCGAGGACACCTTGGAGATGACCTCGACGCCGACGAAGACGCTCAGGATGAAGATCGTCAGCCAGACGACGCCCTCGCTCATGCGCCTGCTCCTTCTCCACCGGCCGGGGCCGGGTCGGGACGGGGGCCCTCGAGGGCCTCACGGGTGGGCTCGTGCACGATGCGCCCGGCGTGCGTGACGCACGACCCGGCGACGATCTCGTCGTCGAAGTCGGGGTCGAACGCACCCTCGCGGGTCATGAGCGTCACGATGTTGACGATGTTCTGCGCGTAGAGCTTCGAGGCCGGCTGCGGCAGCTGCGAGGGCACGTTCTGCCCGCCCCAGACCTGCGCGTGGCCGATCCGCACGACCTCGCCGGCCACCGAGCCCTCGACGTTGCCGCCGGTCTCGGCGGCCAGGTCGACCACGACCGAGCCCGGCTTCATGCGCTCGACCATGTCGGTGGTCACGAGCATCGGCGCAGCCCGGCCGGGCACCGCGGCGGTCGTGATGAGCGCGTCCGCGTCCGCGATGTACGGCGTCAGCTTCTCGCGCTGGGTGGCGGCCCGGTCCGCGGTCATCTCGCGGGCGTACCCACCGGTGCCCTCGAGGGTCTCCAGCTCCAGGTCGATGGCGACCGCGCCCAGCGACCGGATCTCCTCGGCCGAGGCGGCGCGCACGTCGTAGGCCTTGACCACCGCACCGAGGCGCTTGGCGGTCGCGATCGCCTGCAGCCCGGCGACGCCGGCACCGAGCACGACGACCTGGGCCGGGGGCACCGTGCCGGCGGCGGTCATGTTGAGGGGGAAGAAGCGGCGCAGCATGCCGGCCGCGACGATCGCGCTGCGGTAGCCGGCGACCAGGGCCTGCGAGGACAGCGCGTCCATCGACTGGGCCCGGCTGATCCGCGGCACGAGCTCCATCGCGAAGGCGGTGATGCCGCAGTCGCGGAGGTCGGCCACCAGCTCGGGCGCCTGGTTGGTGTGGACGAACGACAGCGTCGACGTGCCCTCGGCGAGCTGGCGCACCGCAGGAGCGTCCAGGGCGTTCACCGAGACGATCAGCCCCGCCCCCTCGAAGGCGTGCGGGGAGACCTCGGCACCCGCGGCGACGTACTCCTCGTCGTCGTACTGCGCCCCGGCCCCCGCCCCTGGCTCGACGGCGACGTCATGGCCCAGGGCGGTCAGCTTGGCGACCAGCTCGGGGACCATCGCCACACGTGACTCACCCTGGCGGGTCTCACGGGCTACAGCGATCTTCACGAGCCGGACCCTAGATCACCCCGGGGGTCGGACCAACGACATGAGACAGGTGTCTCACGGCCCGCTCAGGACCCGGCGTCGTCGCCCGTGCGGTTGTCCGGGTCGTCCTCGGGGTCGGGGCGGACGTGCACGCTCAACGAGTAGCCCCCGTTGTCGTACCCCTGCCCCTCCCAGCCGGCGTGGTGCCCGACCAGGTGCAGACCGGCGGCCGAGCACGCGGCGTCGTACGTCGCGAAGGGCACCTCGAGCGCGCCCTCGGGCAGGTGGTCGGCGTCGAGGCCGTAGCCGCAGACCAGCAGGCCGCGGGGCGCGAGGTGCGCCGACAGGCGGGCGCAGACGGCGTCCAGGTCGGCCTCGACGAAGGGCACGACGTTGCCGGCCATCACGACCAGCTCGAAGGTCGTCGCGAGGTCCAGGTCGGCCAGGTCGGAGACGACCCAGGTGACGCCGGGCGCCCGCTCGCGGGCCACGTCGACCATCGCGGGGTCGGCGTCGACACCGGTGACGTCGTAGCCCTCCTCGGCCAGGCGCTGCGCGACCCGGCCGGTGCCGCAGCCGGCGTCGAGCACCCGGGCGCCGTCACCGAGCAGGGGCCGCAGGAACGCGACCTCGCCGTGGACGTCGGTGCCCGTGGCGGCCAGCTCGTCGAAGTGCGCGGCGTAGACGTGCGCGTAGTCGGCGCCGTGCCGCTCGCGCAGCGTGCGCTCCCAGAGCGAGTCGGCCACCTCAGGCGCGCCGGATGGTGACGGCCAGCGCGGCCAGGTGGGCCAGCCGGGCCAGCTCGGAGTCGAGGATCTCAGGGCCGCCGCGGCGCCCGGTCACGATGATCTCGTCACGGTCCAGGGGCATGCCCGCCACGACGTTCTCGTTCAGCTGCGACCAGCCCGGCTCGACGTCGAGGCGGCCGGCGCGCTTCATGGGGAACCACGCCGCCTGGTCGTCGCCGAGGTCGGGCGCCGCCGAGGTGGCGTGGACCTGCTTGACGCCGGAGTCGGTGCGCGCGAGGCGCATCGCCCAGTCGGTGCGGAACGCGACCGGCAGCATGTCGACGAGGATGTCGTAGGCCGCCTTCGGCTCCTGGGTCAGCTGCTCGACGACCTCGAGGTCGAGGAACAGCTGCCCGCCGGCGGCGTACCGGCTGATCCACAGCACCTGGACACCGTCGAGCTGGTTGCACGCGGAGACCACGGAGTCGGGCATCACGCCGTGGGCCATCTCGAGGAGCACGTCGTCGACGGCCGTGCCCTCGCCCCGGTGCTCGACGATCTCGATGGCCTCGATGTCGCCCCCGGCCTCACCGATGGCGCTCGCGACGCGACCCAGCGAGCCCGGCACGTCGGGCAGCTCGACCCGCAGCAGGTAGGGCACGGGAGTCCTCCTCGCACGGCGGGCAGCTCGTCGCTGGTGCTGCCGCCGTCGGCCGGCGGTCGGCAGGTCGGGTCGGGTCAGGTCGGGGTGAACGCCCGATCGGGACGTTCGGCCCGACCCTATCGCTCCCGCGTTTCGGCGAGGTTGCTCGTCCCCGGTCCGGGGACCGGAGCGCGGACGTCCCCCGTGGCGTCCGCGCTCCGGTGGTCTGGTCCGGTGCGCACCTCGCGCCCGGCCGGTCCCGGCGGTGGTCGGCCCGGGGCGTTGCCCGGTGCCGACCGGCGCCCGTCAGCCGACGGGTTGGCTGCGACCGGCGCGCCGCGTCGCGAAGGTGTCGCCGTCGCGGTGCGCCCGCCAGTCGGCGAAGGACTCGCCGGTCACCTTCTCGAGCAGGTCGATGTCCTCGAGGAACGGCACCTGCAGCGCGGAGCGCTGCTCCGGAGTCAGGCGCGGGCGGGCCGGGTCGCCGCGGCCGTGCAGCTGGCCGATGATCGGCTTGCTCACTGCCCGCCAGTGCTGCGGCGGGAAGTGCGCCCCGAGGCGGGCACCGGCCCGCAGCACCGGACCGAGGACGCGCGTGCGGGCGCTCGGCACCACGAACGGACGGGAGTTGCCGGCCGGCACCTCCGTGAGCACGCCCTGGCTGACGCCGAGGAACGCGCAGACGCGGTCGAGCGTCGCGGCGGGCTCCTCGACGAGCTCGCGGTAGCGCAGCAGCAGGACGCGGTCGTGCTCGACGTGCTGGTAGAGGTCCTGGAGCTGGCGGCCGTACATGCCCAGCGAGCGGTAGTGCCAGAACGGCGCCCACCCGGCGTCGATGCGCTCCTGCTCGCGCGCGCAGGCCTGGAGGACGTCGGCGCACGGCTCGAGCCCGTCGACCCAGAGGTGCTGCCAGTTGGAGTAGGCGCGGTCGACGGGGTCGCGCAGGACGGCGACCAGCTTGGCGTTCGGCAGGTCCGCGGCGATCCGCCGCCGCGCGTCGCGGTGGTAGAGGTAGAACGGCGTGCTCTCGCCGGTGCGCTGGTCGTCGCGGGCGTCGGCGAAGAGGTCGAGGTAGCGCTGCCGCTGCCAGACCCACTCCCGGTTGCTGTGGGCGTCGCCCGGGCCGGTGTACGCCGGCGGGAGCGAGTCCCCGCACAGGTAGTACTTCGGCTCCTTGACCGGGCTGAGGTAGAGCTCCGGGTGCTCGGCCAGCGCGGCGTGCAGGGCGGTGGTGCCCGCCTTCGGCGCGCCCACCAGCAGGAAGTCGGGGAGCCGTCCGCCTCGGGAGGCACGGGCGGAGGACAGGACGCGCGGCGACATGGCCCTAATGTATATCTAGTCGATCGACTTACCAACCTTTGTCCACCGGTTGTGGACAGGCCTGGGGATAACTGCCGGCAACCCGCCTGGACGGGGTCAGGGAGCCAGCACCGTGACGAGGTCGTGGGCGCCGTCGGGACGGGCCACCTCGGCGTACCAGCGGCTGCCTCCGCCGGGCAGCGGCACCACGGCGGCGTAGCGCAGCGCCCCGTCGGAGTGCGACGAGACGAGGGCCGGCTCCGGGTCGGCGACGAGGCCGCCCGCTCCGTCGGCGCGCGCGACCCCGGTCACCTCGTGCCAGTTGTCCTCGGCCCGGGCGCGGCCGTCGTACAGCACCGTGAGGGGCTCGGCGCTCAGCAGCGCGGTGACGCGCGCGCCGCGCGCGTCCCAGGCGCCGGGCGTGGGGCGCAGCACGGTGCCGTGCCCGGTCCAGGTGAGCCCGTCGTCGCTGGTGGCGTACGCCGTGGTCATCCGGTCCTCGTGGCCGGGCTCGTCGAGGGGGTGCACGCAGACCCACATCTGCCAGGTGCGGCCGTCGTGGACGATGACCGGGTCCTTGACCGCCTCGGTCGCGGACCCCGGCAGCACCAGCGTGCGTGAGCCCGTCGGCAGCTCCTCGGGGGTGTCGGCGTCGAGTGCCTCGATCCACCAGTGCTTGGTGCCCGGGGTCGCGCAGGAGAGGTAGAGGCGCCAGCCGCCGTCGGGGCGTCGTACGACCACCGGACGCTCGAAGGACTCGGCGCCGAACTCCTCGCGCGCGACCTCAGCGACCGTCTCGAACGTGACGCCGTCGTCACTGCGGGCGACGACCACCGCCACGCCGCGCCCCTCCGCCAGCGGGCGGCGGACGCGGTAGGTCAGCCAGAAGACGCCGTCCTCGAGCACCGCGCTGGCCGCACCCGACCAGTTGCCCGGCCCCGGACCGGGGGCGGCGACCACGACGGTCGCGTCGTCGAAGGACGGGAGGGCGAGGGTGGTCGTCATGGTCAAAGACTACTCAGCGTGTCGACTTTCACGCGTCGCGACGAGCCCGAAGGTGGCCACCGGCTCGTGGCGGGGCCGGTTGCGCGGCCCCTCGCCGAGGTGGGAGGCGACCAGCTCGACCTCGTCGACGGTCCAGGTCGGACCGTCGTAGGCGCCGAGCACCCGCAGCCACCGGGTCGCCTCCACCGGCCGGTTCATCCGCGCCAGCGTCAGGTGGGGCACGAACGCCGCCCCGTCCGGCGGTGCCCCCGAGGTCGCCGCGGCGTTCCGCGCACCCACCGCGAGCCGGTCGAGCTCGACCGGGTCGTCGGCCCGCACGTCGGCGTAGAGCACCTTGGCGCGGGTCGGGTCGGGGAAGGCGCCGCCGCCGGCCAGCCGCAGGTCGAAGGGCCGTCGACGGGCTGCGGCCTCCCCCAGCCGCTCCTCGAGCTCGTCGCGCGAGCGGTCGGGCACGTCGGCCATGAACGCCAGCGTCAGGTGCCAGGTGTCGGGGTGGGTCCACCGCAGCCGGCTGGCCTCGCGACGCGGCGCCAGGAAGTCGTCGAGGTCCTCGATCACGTGGTCCGGCGGGCGGATGGCGACGAACATGCGCATCCGGTCACGGTAGGCGGCTCGGCGCGCGGTTTCCTCCCCCGTTCCGCCCGCGGTCAGTCGCACCCGAGACCCTGGGCGTACTCCCGCGGGACCTCGCCCCGGTCGACCTGGCGGCTGATCTCCCACAGCACCTCGGGATAGTCACCCTCGGCCTCCATTTCCCGCAGCACCGCCCAGTCCCGGCTGGACCGCAGCGCGTCGGCGGCCTCGGTCGCCGCAGCGTCGTCGCCGGCCGTGGTCGCGGTCTCGTACTGCTGCAGCCAGCGGCAGGCGACCGTCCCGGTCACTGCGGCGCCGACCTGGTAGCGGTCCTGGGCGTCGTCGCCGCCCCCGGGGACGTCGCCTGCCTGGAAGCCGGCGGGCACGGGGACGTCGGCGAGCATCTCCTCGATCGTCGCGAGCCGGTCGGCGGGCGCCACGGCGTCACCGGTGAGGGCCGCCTCGAACGTCGCCCGGTCGACGTGGACGAGTCGGTCGAGGAGGGCCTCGTACGCCGCGCGGTCGCCGGCGTGGCCGCGCGCCTCGACGAAGGAGCCGTCCTCGGGGGTGCGCATGGTCGCGTAGTCGCCCGGGCCGTAGGCCCAGGAGGTGGCCGAGCGACCGAGCATGGTGGTGCCACCGAGGCGCTCGAGGCCGCCTCGGGGGTCGTCGCGGTCGGAGAAGTAGGAGTCGTAGGCCTTCGCCGGGTACCAGTTCAGCTCGATCTCGCGGTCCCCCTGCCCCAGGACCAGGGTGCCGAGCCCGCCCTGCAGGTCGACGTAGGTGACCTCCCAGCCGGGCTCGTCGAGGAGCACGCGGGTCTGGCCGACGAGCGTGCCGTCGGGTTCCGCGGCGGTGAGTCCGGCGCCATCGGCGCCCTCCGCCTGTCCTGTGTCGTCGGCCGGGGAGGGCTCCGGAGCCGCGGTCGTGCCGGCGCCCACGGGCGGCTGCGACGGGTCGTCGCCGCGCAGCCAGAACGCCGGTACGGCGACGGCGGCGGCCACCGTCGCGGCGGCGAGACCGGCCGCCAGCCACCCGCGGTGGCGGGAGACGGGGCGGCCGTCGAGGGAGTCGTGGTCCGGGGTACGGGTCGGGACGGGTGTGGCCATGATCGCCTCCAGGAGGTCCTGCCGCGCGCCGGCGAGCGGGAGGGCGGCGAGCTCACCGTCGTCGTACGCCGACCCGCTGGTCTCGTGTCCGTGGGTGCTCATCGGTCTCCTCCTCCGCGCGGTCGTGGCTGGTGGGTGTCGCTGTCTCCTGGTTCGTGTCCGGGTGGCCCTGGATCGTGACGGCCGACGCCCGGCGCGTCCGCGCCCCAGGCGTCACCGAGCTCGTCGCGCAGCCGGGCGCGAGCCCGCGACAGCCGGGCGCGGACCGTGCCGACCGGGAGGTCGAGGGCGATCGCGACCTCGCGCGGCTCGAGCTCCTCCCAGACGGTGAGCGTCAGGACCTCACGGTCGGCCTCACGGAGCCGGTCCAGCGCGGCTCGCACCGTCGCGGTGGCGGCGAGGCGATCGGCGTGGTCCGGCACGGCCCGGGGCAGCTCGTCGCGCAGCCGCTGGCCCAGTCGCTGTCGGCGCGCCCGACCGCGACGGTCGTTGGCCAGGACGCGGCGCGCCACGCCGTACAACCAGAGGCGGGCGTCGTCGCCGGGCGGCACCTCCGCCAGCCGCCGCCACGCGACCAGGAACGTCTCGGCGACCACGTCGGCCGCGCGCTCCGGCTCGTCGACGCGGCGCAGCGCGTAGGCCAGCAGCCGGTCGAACGTGTCGGCGTACAGGGCGGCGAAGCGGGCCTCGGCCTCCTGCCGCCTCACCTGCGCGACCTGCCCGACCCCGGGAGTCTGGGTGCTCGTGTCCACACCCCCTCCTTGTCCGGCTCCCCCACCGCCGTTACCGGCGGTCGGCAGATCCGTTCAATTGTTCGTTCAGAACCCGGTCCGTGGACGTCGAACGAGGTTCTGAACGTTCTTTTGAACGGAATGTGCGGCTAGAGGATCGCGCCCGGGGTGTACGACGCCTCCGCGGGGTGCTGCTCGACGAGCTGCTCGACGCGGGCCACCACGGCGCGGACCTGGTCGACGGCGGCGCCGGTGAAGGCGATCGGCTCGGCCACCAGCGCTGCGAGGTCGGCCGCGGACAGCCCGAGCGAGGGGTCGGCGGCGAGGCGGGCGAAGACGTCGTTCTCGGCCTGGCCGCGGCGCATGTCGAGGGCCACCCCGACGGCGGCCTTCTTGATCGACTCGTGGGCGGTCTCGCGACCGACCCCGGCCCGCACGGCGGCCATGAGCACCTTGGTGGTGGCCAGGAACGGCAGGTAGCGGTCGAGCTCGCGCTGGACCACGGCCGGGAAGGCGCCGAACTCGTCGAGCACCGTCAGGAACGTCTGGAACAGCCCGTCGATGGCGAAGAACGCGTCGGGCAGCGCGACCCGGCGCACCACCGAGCAGGACACGTCGCCCTCGTTCCACTGGTCACCGGCGAGCTCGCCGACCATGGAGAGGTAGCCGCGCAGCACCACCGCCAGGCCGTTGACGCGCTCGCAGGAGCGGGTGTTCATCTTGTGCGGCATCGCGCTGGAGCCGACCTGCCCCTCCTTGAAGCCCTCGGTGACCAGCTCGATGCCGGCCATCAGCCGGATCGTGGTGGCGAGGTTCGACGGAGCTGCGCTCAGCTGGACCAGCGCGGAGACCACGTCGAAGTCGAGGCTGCGGGGGTAGACCTGGCCGACGCTGGTCAGCACCCGGTCGAAGCCGAGGTGGGCCGCGACCCGGGTCTCCAGCTCGGCCAGCCGTGAGCCGTCGCCGTCGAGCAGGTCGAGCATGTCCTGGGCGGTGCCGACCGGACCCTTGATGCCGCGCAGCGGGTAGCGCCCGAGCAGGTCCTCGAGCCGGTCGAGCGCCACCAGCAGCTCGTCGGCGACGGTGGCGAAGCGCTTTCCGAGGGTGGTGGCCTGGGCAGCGACGTTGTGGGAGCGGCCGGCCATGACGAGCGCCTCGTGCTCGCTCGCCAGCCGCGCCAGACGTGCCAGCGTCGCGACCACCCGGCCGCGGACGAGGCGCAGCGAGGACACGATCTGCAGCTGCTCGACGTTCTCGGTCAGGTCGCGCGAGGTCATGCCCTTGTGGATGTGCTCGTGGCCGGCGAGGGCGCAGAACTCCTCGATCCGGGCCTTCACGTCGTGGCGGGTCTCCCGCTCGCGGGCCGCGATGGAGTCGAGGTCGACCTGGTCGACGACCTTCTCGTAGGCCTCGACGACGCCGTCGGGAACGGCGATCCCCAGGTCGCGCTGGGCCTTGAGCACCGCGATCCACAGCTGCCGCTCGAGCACGATCTTGTGCTCGGGCGACCAGAGCGCAGCGAGGTCGGCCCCGGCGTAGCGACTGGCCAGGACGTTGGGGTGGGACACGTCAGACTCCTGCGGCGATGTCGGTGCGGTGGTGGGCGCCGTCGATCTCGATCAGGTCGACGCCCTCGTAGGCGCGGGCACGGGCGTCGGCGACGGAGTCCCCGACGGCGGTGACGGCCAGGACGCGGCCGCCGGCGGTCACGAGGTCGTCGCCGGCGGTGGCGGTGCCGGCGTGGATGACGTCGACGCCCTCGAGCGCGTCGGCCGCGGCGACCCCGGTGATGACGTCGCCCTTGCGCGGGCTCTCGGGGTAGCCGGCGGCGGCCACCACGACGGTCACGGCCGCTCCCCCGCGCCAGGTCGGCGGGTCGACCTCGTGCAGGCGGCCCTCGGCGGCGGCGAGCAGCAGCACGCCGAGCGGCGAGTCCATGCGCTGCAGCAGTGCCTGGGTCTCCGGGTCGCCGAAGCGGGCGTTGAACTCCACGACGCGCAGGCCCCGCTTGGTCAGCGCCAGCCCGGCGTAGAGCAGGCCCGAGAAGGGCGCCCCGCGGTGGGCCATCTCCACGACGGTCGGCTCGAGCACGCGTCGCCGTACGTCCTCGACGAGGTCGTCGGGCGCCCACGGCAGCGGCGTGTAGGCGCCCATGCCGCCGGTGTTGGGGCCCTGGTCGGCGTCGAGGGCGCGCTTGAAGTCCTGCGCCGGCTGCAACGGGTAGACCGTCTCGCCGTCGGTGATCGCGAAGAGGGAGACCTCCGGGCCGTCGAGGTACTCCTCGATGACGACGCGGACGCAGCCCTTCGCGTGGGCGACCGCCTCGTCGCGGTCCTCGGTCACCACCACGCCCTTGCCGGCGGCCAGGCCGTCGTCCTTGACGACGTACGGCGCCCCGAAGGCGTCGAGCGCGTCGGCGACCTCCTCGTCGGTGTCGCACACCCGCGCCATCGCGGTCGGCACCTCAGCGGCGGCCATGACGTCCTTGGCGAAGGCCTTGGAGCCCTCCAGCCGGGCGGCGGCGGCGCTCGGGCCGAAGCAGGCGACGCCGGCCTCGCGCACGGTGTCGGCCACGCCGCCGACGAGCGGCGCCTCGGGCCCGACCACGACGAGGTCGACGCCCAGCCCGGTGGCCAGGGCGGCGACGGCCGGCCCGTCCATCGGGTCGACGGGGTGCAGGGTGGCGCACGCAGCCATCCCGGGGTTCCCCGGAGCGGCGTGGACCTCGGTCACGTTCGGGTCGCGGGACAGCGCCAGCGCCAACGCGTGCTCGCGGCCCCCACCCCCGATCACCAGCGTCTTCACGGGCCCCAGGCTAGTCGCCGTACGACGACCCGCCGACACCCGCCGGGGCCCGCCCCCCTTCATGTAACGCGGGGTTATGGACGGGTGCCCTGGCGCTGACGCCTTGGTCCCCGTCCATAACCCCGCGTTACATGGGGGTCCGAGCCTCAACGACCCCCGCGTTGGATGGGGGTCCGGGCCTCAGCGCAGGACGATGCTCTCCTCGCGGCCCGGGCCGACCCCGACGCCCCAGAACGGCGCCCCGGAGAGCTCCTCGAGCCGACGGATATAGGCCTGGGCGTTGGCGGGCAGCTCCTCGAAGGTGCGGCACCCGGAGATGTCGGACTTCCAGCCGGGGAGCATCTCGTAGACCGGCTTCGCGTGGTGGAAGTCGGTCTGCGTCATCGGCATCTCCTCGACCCGCTCGCCGTCGATCTCGTAGGCGACGCAGACCGGGATCTCGTCCCAGACCCCGAGGTTGTCGAGCTTGGTCAGGAAGAACTCGGTGAGCCCGTTGACGCGTGCGGAGTAGCGGGCGATGACGGAGTCGTACCAGCCGCAGCGCCGCGGGCGACCCGTCGTCGTACCGAACTCCTTGCCGACCTCGCGCAACGTGTCGCCGTCGGCGTCGAGCAGCTCGGTCGGGAACGGGCCCGACCCGACGCGCGTCGTGAACGCCTTGATGACGCCGATGACGCGGTCGATGCGCATCGGCCCGATCCCGGCGCCCGCGCCGACGCCACCCGCGATCGGGTTCGAGGAGGTGACGAAGGGATAGGTGCCGTGGTCGACGTCGAGCATGGTCGCCTGGGCGCCCTCGAAGAGCACGGTCTGCCCCTGGTCGAGCGCGTCGTTGAGCACCAGCGAGGTGTCGGCGACCAGCGGCTTGAGGCGGTCGGCGTACTCCGCGATCTCCTCGAGGATCTCCTCGACGCTGATCGCTCGACGGTTGTAGACCTTCACCAGCAGGTGGTTCTTCATCTCCAGCGCGGCCTCGACCTTGGCCCGCAGGATCTTCTCGTCGAAGACGTCGGCCACCCGCACGCCCACGCGGTTGATCTTGTCGGCGTACGCCGGACCGATGCCGCGCCCCGTCGTGCCGATCTGGTTCTTGCCGAGGAAGCGCTCGGTGACCTTGTCGATCGCGGTGTGGTAGCTCGTGATCAGGTGCGCGCTGCCCGAGATCAGCACCCGCGAGGCGTTGACGCCGCGGGCCTCGAGGCCGTCGATCTCGTCGAAGAGCACTCGGGCGTCCATGACGACGCCGTTGGCGATGACCGGCGTGCAGCCGGGCGTCAGGACGCCGCTCGGCATCAGGTGGGTGGCGAACTTCTCGCCGTCCACCACGATGGTGTGGCCCGCGTTGTTGCCACCCTGGTAGCGCACGCAGTAGTCGATGCTGTGGCCCAGCAGGTCGGTCGCCTTGCCCTTGCCCTCGTCGCCCCACTGGGCGCCGAGCACCACGATGGCTGGCATGTCACTCCTCGGTCGGCGTCGCGCCCCGACCGCGCCCGGGACGCGAAGGAGCCCCGTCGGCGCAACAGCACCCGGGGCTCTTGCGACCCAACGCTAACACCGGCGCGCCCCGGCCGCCGGGCTCGTCCGCGCCGCGGGCCCCGGCGCCTGCGTCCGTCGTCACCGCAGTACGCCGCTGCGCGGGTCTGCCGCGTCGGTCACAGCACCTGCGGTGCTCGCCGTCACAGGAGTAGGTTCCGCTCGTGAACCGCATCCTGCTCGTGACCAACGCCGCTGCCGGCACCAACGAGCAGGAAGCCGTCGACGCCGCCCTCGACGTCCTCCGCAAGGGCGCCGAGGTCGAGGTCGCCGCCACCAGCAGCCCGGAGGAGCTCGACGAGGTCGTCGCGGGTCTCGACGGTCGCACCGTGGTCGCCTGCGGGGGCGACGGCACGCTCCACGCCGTGGTCAACGCCCTGTCCCGCGCCGGCGCGCTCGGCTCGACCGACTTCGGGCTGATCCCGCTCGGCACCGGCAACGACTTCGCCCGCGGCATCGGCCTGCCGCTGGAGCCGGACGCCGCCGCAGCGGTGATCAGCGGCGGCCGGACCGTCGCCACCGACCTGATCGTCGACGACGAGGGCACGGTCGTGGTCAACAACGTGCACCTGGGCGTGGGGGCGCAGGCGAGCCGCCGGGCCGAGAAGTGGAAGCCGCGGTTCGGCAAGATCGGCATCGGCAAGGTCGGCTACCTCGTCGGGGCGCTCGACGCGAGCCTGCAGCCGAAGTACCTCAAGGTGGAGGTCACCGTCGACGGCACCGTCCTGCAGGGCCGCGAGCTCACGCGGGGCCACCGGGTCGCCCAGGTGGCCATCGGCAACGGCTCCGACGTCGGTGGCGGGACCCAGCTGATCCCCGGCGCCGACCCGGAGGACGGCAAGCTGTCCGTGATCGTGTCGCGGACACGCGGCACCTGGTCGAAGCTCTCCTACGCCGCCCGCCTCCGGCTCGGCACCCACAACCTCATGAAGGAGGTCACCGAGGTGACCGGCACCGAGGTGCGCGTGCGGGGCGAGCGGTTCTACTGCGTCGCCGACGGCGAGATCGCCGGTCCCTACACCGACAAGTCCTGGTCGCTGAAGCGCGGGGCGCTCTCGATGTTCCGCCCCTGACCCATTTGCCCCCCGGCCCCATGTAACGCGGGGTTATGGACGCCCCCCAAGGCGCATGACGCGTGGGAGGCGTCCACAAGCCTTGGTCAGAACCTCTCGGGGGGCACGCAGGCGACCTGGTCGTCGTACGACGAGCCAGGTGTCGTCCCCAACCCCCGCGACCTCGGAGTTGTCCCCCGCGCGACCCGAGCCCGCCCGACGGCCTCCCGGCCCGACGCAGGGTGCGGGCATGACGAACCTCCCGCCCACCCTGGCCGCCCTCCGGACCCGGCAGTGCGGGCTCTTCACCCGACGTCAGGCCGTCGACGCCGGGTGCACCGAGCGCGAGGTCAAGACGCGCACGGGCGCACGGGGCGACTGGGCGACGGTCCGGCGCGGCGTCTACACGCTCCGCACGACGTGGGACCACGGCACCCCGCGCACGCGGTACGTCATGCGCGTGCACGCCGCCGTCCTGGCGGCCCGCACGCCCGTGCTGCCCAGCCACGCCTCCGCGGCGGCGCTGCTCGGCATGCCCCTGCGGCCGCGGTGGACCGAGCTCGTCCACGTCACCCGCCCCGGCGTGGGCGGTGGCCGGGTCGAGGGCGGCGTGAGCCACCACGTCGCGGCGTACGACGAGCGCGACGTCACCCTCGTCGGTGACGTGCCGGTGCTGGGCCTGGCGCGGACCGCCGCCGACATCGGGCGCGAGCTCAGCCTGGAGGACGCCGTGATCGCGGCGGACGCGGCGTTGCGGCTCGGCAGCACGCGCGAGGAGCTGTGGGCGGCCACGGAGCGGATGTGGTCGTGGGCCGGGATCACGACGGTCCGCGCTGCTCTCGAGATCGCCGACGGCGGCGCCGAGAATCCCGGTGAGTCGCTGCTCCGGCTGGCCGCGTTGGAGGCCGACATCGGTCCGGTCGAGACGCAGTTCCACCTCACCGACGGCCACCGCAACGCCTACACCGACCTCCGCGCAGGGCGGCTGCTCATGGAGTTCGACGGCGAGGTGAAGTACCTCGGGCGGGACGCCGGCGGCGTCGCGGACCGCCCGGCCCACGAGGTCGTCATCGAGGAGAAGAAGCGCGAGGACTGGTGCCGCAGCCAGGATGGTGGCTACGGCATGTTCCGAGCGGTGTGGTCGGAGGTGCTGGGGCGACGACGCTCGGACACCGCGCGACGCGTGCGGGCGGCGTACGTCCAGGCCGAGCGGCTGTACGGCGGCTGACGCGCGGCGCGTCGTCCGACCGAGGCTTGTGGACGCCTCGCACGGGTCACGACCCTTGCGAGGCGTCCATAACCCCGCGTTACATGCGGAAATCAGGCGGTGGCAGGCGCGGGGAGGGTGCCGGAGGTCAGACGGTGAAGCCGAAGTGCGCCGCGGCCTCGGGCGACGAGTCGCGCAGGAACGTCGCGCAGCGGCCGGCCTCGCCGGAGCCGATGACGCCCACCGGCGTGCCGGCGGCCTGCTCCTTGTCGGCCGCCTCGGCGGGCGCGTCGATCGAGCCCTCCCCGATCGCAGCGGCCGAGCGAGCCAGCAGCGCGAGGCAGGTCAGGAAGCCGCGGTTGGGCTCGTGCGCCCACGGCACGGGGCCGGTGCCCTTCCAGCCGTTGCGGCGCAGCATGTCGAGTGAGCGGTGGTAGCCGACGCGGGCGTAGGCGTAGACCGTGAGCTCCTCGGCCCCGGCGTCACGCGCCTGCTGGGCCAGGGCCGCCCAGGCGGTGGGGGACTCCGGGTGCGCCCGGACCACGGCCTCCGGGGCCGCACCGCCGGCGAGGTCCGCGGCGGCGGGGTCGGCGGGGAGGTGGGTGGGCGGGGGTCCGGCCATGAGGTCCTGGAAGGTCATGGCCCCAGTGTGCATCGTGCGTGAAGGAACCCAGTTACCCGCTCTCCCTCCCGTTCACACCTGAGGGCTGCGATACTGACCACGCCGACCCAGGGCGGGCGCGGTCGAACCGGCTGCCACACGCCGGGACGGTCGTGAGAAGGCACGGACAGAAGGACAGCGATGCGTCGTCAGGAAGCGTGGGACACCCTGCGCCACCTCGTCGTCGAGGGATCCCCGCAGCAGGCGGCCACGATGCTGTCGGCCCTGCTCCTCGGGTACGCCGAGCACGGTCGCGACCGCGCCGCGCTGCTGTGCGAGGTCGCCTTCGCCCAGCTGATGGCCGACGAGCCCGACGCCGCCCTCTCGACGGCCCGTCTGGCGATGGACGAGGCCACCCACCGCCGCTGCGCCGACGCCGTCGGCCCCCGGGCCCAGGCGGCCGCGACGCTGGCCCTCGGGCTGGCCGTGCGCGGCCCCGCCCCCGGTACGCCGGCCGCGACGGTGTCCGCCGCGCTCGAGTCGGCCAGCGACCTGCTGCTCGACCTCGAGGTCGACGACCCGGCCGCACCGATGACGACGTACCTCGTCGCCGAGGCCGCCCTGCTCAACGGTCGCTTCGTGGCCGCCGAGGAGGCCGCCTCCCGCGGACGCGCCGTCGCCACCGGCGGCTCGGCCACCGACCCCCGCGACCCGATCGCCCTGGTGCTCAACGAGCTCGTGCTGGCGCGCTCGCTGGTGCTGCGCGGTCGCCGGCGCGACGGCGCCGCGCTGGCCTCCCTGGCCGCCGACCGTGCCGCCCGGATGTCGATGAGCGCCCTCGAGGGCGTCGGGCGGGCGCTCGAGTCCGTCATCGCCGCGGCCGCCGACGACCGCAGCGCCGGCCTGGAGGCCGACCGCCGGGCCCGCCGGGTCGCGACCCAGAACGGCAAGAGCCTGCCCGACATCGCCACCTGGTTGCTGCTCGGCTACGCCGCCTTCCTGCAGGGCCGTCACGCCGAGGCCACCTCGATCGTGGTGACGACCTGCGGCGGCAGCGACCTGCCGCGGTTGCCGTGGACCATGCGGGAGGCGACCTTCGAGCTGCTGGCCACCTCCGCGGTGGCGCAGGAGCGCATCGACGAGGCGTCGGCCTGGCTGGCCCGCGCCAGCCGTGGCGAGACCGTGAGGCGGCCCGACCCGCGCACCTCCGCGGTCAGTGCGCTCGAGCGCCGCGCCGGACGGCTCCACGAGGAGTGGCCGGAGGTGCCCTCGGACGTGGACCTCGCCGAGGCGGTCGGAGGCTGGCACGCGCTGACGCCGCGCGAGCGCCACGTCGCCGAGCTCGCCAGCCGCGGCCTCAACAACCGTCAGGTCGCCGAGCGGCTGTTCCTCACCGAGCGCGCCGTCCGGCTGCACCTCGAGCGCGTCTTCCGCGTCATGGGCATCCACGGCCGCGCGATGCTGCCCGCCACGCTGGCCGGCATCGTCGAGTCACGCACGCTCGCCCCTCAGGTCGCGCTGACCGACCGTCAGGAGGCCGTCGCGGCCAAGGTCGCCGCCGGTCTCACCAACGCCCAGGTCGCCGAGTCCCTCGGCATGAGCGTCAAGACCGTCGAGAAGCACCTGCGCGACGTGTTCGCCCGCTGGAGCGTCAACAGCCGCTCCGCGGTGGCCTCGGCCTGGCACGACTACGCCGAGAGCCGCGACCAGGACAGCGCCAACGCGTCCTGAGCCCGATCCCCGCGAGGGTTGTGGACGCCTCACCAGGGGTGTGACCCATGGTGGGCGTCCATAACCCCGCGTTACATACGGGTGGGGTCAGGGTGGGTGGGGGTGGGGGTCAGAGCTTGTGGCCGGTGGAACGCAGGTTCTCGCAGGCCTCGACGACGCGGGCGGCCATGCCGGCCTCGGCCGCCTTGCCCCAGGCGCGCGGGTCGTAGGCCTTCTTGTTGCCGACCTCGCCGTCGATCTTCAGCACGCCGTCGTAGTTGCTGAACATGTGGCCGGCGACCGGGCGGGTGAAGGCGTACTGGGTGTCGGTGTCGACGTTCATCTTCACCACGCCGTAGTCGAGGGCCTCGGCGATCTCCTGCGGGTCCGAGCCGGAGCCTCCGTGGAAGACGAGGTGGAACGGCTTGGCGCCCTTCTCCAGGCCGAACTCCTGCACGACGGCGTCCTGGGCGTCGCGCAGGACGGACGGGCGGAGCTTGACGTTGCCGGGCTTGTAGACGCCGTGCACGTTGCCGAAGGTCAGTGCGGTCATGTAGTAGCCGCGGTCGCCGTACCCGAGGGCCTTGGCCGTGGCGATGGCGTCCTCGGGGGTCGAGTAGAGCTTGTCGTTGATCTCGGCCTCGACGCCGTCCTCCTCGCCGCCGACGACGCCGACCTCGATCTCGAGGATGATCCGGGCGGCCTGGCAGGCCTGGTGCAGCTCCTCGGCGATCTGCAGGTTCTCGTCGAGGGGCACCGCCGAGCCGTCCCACATGTGGCTCTGGAACAGCGGCTCCTGGCCGTTCTTGACGCGCTCGGCCGAGATCGCGAGCAGCGGCCGCACGAAGCCGTCGAGCTTGTCCTTGGGGCAGTGGTCGGTGTGCAGCGCGATGTTGACCGGGTAGTTCTTCGCGACCTCGCGGGCGTACGCCGCGAAGGCGGCCGAGCCGGCCACCATGTCCTTGACGGTCGGGCCGGACAGGTAGTCGGCACCACCGGTCGAGACCTGGATGATGCCGTCGCTCTCGGCCTCGGCGAAGCCGGCCAGGGCGGCGTTGAGGGTCTGCGAGGACGACACGTTGATCGCGGGGAACGCGAAGGCGTCGCGCTTGGCCGTGTCGAGCATCTGCGCATAGGTCTCGGGGGAAGCGATAGGCATGAGGGAGGTCTCCTGGAGAAGGTCGGAGGGTCGCGCTTCACCCTAGTGGCTACCCACCGGTCACCGAAGGTGTGCCGACCGTGACAACGGGGCCGGGGGGTGCTTCCGTCTTGGTGTCATGAGCCGACACCTCTCCGAACCTCCCTACGACGACGCCGAGCTGGCGGCAGCGATCGACGCCTCCTTCGGCGACGGCCCTGCCCCGGCGCCGCTCGACGAGCTGCTGCTCGCCGGACGGCGCGCCCGCCGGCGACGTACGACGACCCGGGCCGCGGTGGGCGGGCTGGTCGCGGCCGGCGTCCTGACGGTGGCCGCGGTCTCCGTCGGCAGCTGGGACCTGACCGGCGCCAGCGGGGCCGACGGCGGCGGCGACTTCGCCACCTCTCCCTCGGGTGCCCCGACGCCCGCACCCGACGAGGCGGGTCCGACGCCGTCGGACGGCGTCACGACGGAGCCGCCGCCGCTGCCCGCCGGGCAGGAGCTCGGCCTGACCTTCGGCCCGGACGGCGCGCTGCGCGCCGACGAGGGCACGGTCGTCGTCCGCCGTCTGGTCGACCCGGTCGGTCTCACCGGGATCGGCGGCGCACGGCGGACCTTCGCCCTGGAGGTCGAGCGCGCGGGGAAGCGGTTCTGGGTCATCGCCCAGTGGTACGGCGACGCGGGCGAGATGATCTCCGCCGACCCGGCCGGCCAGGGGTTCGACCGCTTCGAGGACTGGCTGGCCCACCGCAGCGACGCCATGCTGGCCGATGCCGACCCGTTCGTGGTGCTGCAGGCCGACGGCTCCTTGCGCCCCGCTGACGGCGTCGAGCTGCTCGCCCAGAAGCAGGACCTCGGCTTCGGGCCCCGCTTCTCCGGACCCCAGGACCGCACGGCCGCCGCCGAGGTCCGGGCCGACGGACGCCGGTGGTACGTGCTGGTACGCGACGACGCGAGCAGTCAGCCGGACTACATCACGGTCGACCCGAGGACGAGCGCGGCGACGTTCGAGGGCTTCCTCCTCGAGGCAGCGGAGACGTACTCCGACGAGGCCGACGGCAGCAGCGGAGGCTACCGATGACCCCGGGCCGCCGGTCCGAGGACCGCGACGCCGCGTTCACTGCCTTCGTCGCGGCGCGACGTACCCACCTGCGGCGGATCGCCTACGCCACCTGCGGCGACTGGCACCGCGCGGACGACCTCGTCCAGACCGCGCTGGTCAAGGCGTACGTCGCCTGGCCGACGCTCCGCAAGCACGGCAGCGAGGAGGCGTTCGTGCGGCGGATCATCGTGCGCTCGAACGTCGACGAGACCCGCCGGCCGTGGCGTCGTGAGCGGTCCGGGCTCGACGGCCACGACCGCCCAGCGGCGGGCCCCGACGTCGAGGAGCGGTCGGCGCTCTTCGACGCGCTGCAGGAGCTGCCCGAGATGCAGCGCAAGGCTGTGCTGCTGCGGCACTGGCTCGGGCTCTCGACCGCCGAGACCGCGGCCGAGCTCGGCATCGGCGAGGGGACGGTGAAGAGCCACTGCTCGCGCGGCCGCGAGCGCCTGCAGCGGCTCCTCACCGAGGCCGACCTCACCTGAGACGACAGGGCTCAGCCGCGCCAGGGCGCGCGGGCGTCCGGGCTGTCACCGCCGGACAGGTCGGCGTGCTGCACGACCCAGGTGTGCATCGCGATCGCTGCCGCTGCCGAGGCGTTGATGGAGCGGGTCGAGCCGAACTGCGCGATCGAGAACGTCGCGTCGCAGACCGCGCGCGCCTCCGGTGACAGCCCCGGGCCCTCCTGGCCGAACAGCAGGCAGACCTGCCGCGGCAGCCGGAGGGTCTCCAGCGGCACCGAGCCCGGCAGGTTGTCGATGCCGAGCACCACGACACCCGCCTCGTGCATCGCGGCGGCCAGCGCCTCGGGCGTCTCGTGGTGGCGCACGTGCTGGTAGCGGTCGGTCACCATCGCGCCGCGGCGGTTCCACCGCCGCCGGCCGACGATGTGGACCTCACGTGCCAGGAACGCGTTGGCCGAGCGCACGATCGTGCCGATGTTGAAGTCGTGCTGCCAGTTCTCGATCGCGACGTGGAAGTCGTGGCGCCGCCGGTCGAGGTCGGCCACGATCGCCTCCATCCGCCAGTAGCGGTAACGGTCGACGACGTTGCGCCGGTCCCCCTCGGCGAGCAGGTGCTCGTCGTACACCTCGGAGCCGGGGCCCTCGGGCCGCGGCCCCGGCCACGGTCCGACGCCCACCTCGGGCGGCCCGTGCGGCATCGGGTCGTACGGCGCCCGCCGGTCCTCGGCGGGCCGGTCCTCCGCGGACCCGTGATCCACCGGCTCAGGAGTCGACGGCACGACGCGAGGCTCGGATCGACCGGACCCGCTGCAGGACCCACCAGCAGACGAACAGCACGACGGCCGCGATGACGACCTTCTGGAAGGTGCTGGCGTACTGGTCGACGCGCTCCCACTGCTCGCCGAGCTGGTAGCCGGCGAGCACGAAGACGCTGTTCCAGATCAGGCTGCCCAGCGTCGTCAGCACCAGGAAGACCGGGATCGGCATGCGCTCGACGCCGGCCGGCACCGAGATGAGGCTGCGGAAGATCGGCACCATGCGGCCGAAGAAGACCGCCTTGGTGCCGTGGCGGGCGAACCAGTCCTCGCACTTCTCCAGGTCGCTGACCTTCACCAGCGGCAGCCGCTCCCACACGGCGTACATGCGTCGCCGCCCGAGGGCCGCGCCCAGCGCGTACATCATCAGCGCGCCCACCACGGACCCGGCCGTGGTCCAGAAGATCGCCTCGGCGATCGTGAACGACCCCTGGCTGGCGGTGAAGCCGGCCAGCGGCAGGATGATCTCGCTCGGGATCGGGGGGAAGAGGTTCTCGGCGGCGATGGCGATGCCCGCGCCGGGTCCGCCGAGCTTCTCCATCAGGTCGACGGCCCAGCCGGCGACGCCGGTGAGGTCCTCGCCGGGCGACGCGGTGGACCTCGCGACCGAGGTGAGCGCGACCGTCGCTGCTGCTGCGATCACAGCCCGAGCTCGTCCTTGCCGATGGCGAAGCGGTACTGCAGGCCCGCCTCCTCGACCTTCTCCGCGGCGCCGGTGTCGCGGTCGACGACCACCGCGACCGCCACCACGTCGGCACCGGCCTCACGCAGCGCGGCGACGGCCTCGAGCGCGGAGCCCCCGGTGGTGCTGGTGTCCTCCACCGCGAGCACGCGTCGGCCCTCGACCGGTGCCCCCTCGATGCGCCGCTGGAGGCCGTGGGCCTTGCCCTCCTTGCGCACGACGAACGCGTCCAGGACCGCGCCCTCGGCGGCAGCAGCGTGCATCATCGCGGTGGCGACCGGGTCGGCGCCCAGGGTGAGCCCGCCGACCGCGTCGAAGGACAGGTCGGCGACCAGGTCGCGCATGACGCGACCGACCAGCGGGGCGGCGACGCCGTCGAGGGTGATGCGTCGCATGTCGACGTAGTAGTCGGCGTCCGCCCCCGACGAGAGGGTGACCCGGCCGTGGACGACGGCTTTCTCCTTCACCTGCTCGATGAGGGCCTGCCGGTCGTCGTTCGCGAGGGTGGTCATGACTCGTGACCCTAGTCGGCCACCCCTGCCGCCGGGACCCTCGCACTAGCATCGCGACCATGACCCGCCGCCTCGCGAGACGTCTCCAGGACGTGCCGCCGACCGTCTTCACCACCATGTCGGCGCTGGCGCTGCGCACCGGGTCGGTGAACCTCGGACAGGGCTTCCCCGACGAGGACGGACCGCCGGAGGTCGTGCGGCGCGCGGTCGCGGCGCTGCAGGGCGGGCGCAACCAGTACGCCCCCGGTCCGGGCGTGCCGGAGCTGCGCCAGGCGGTGGCCGCGCACCAGCGACGTCACTACGGGATCGACCTCGACCCCGACCGCGAGGTGCTGGTGACCGCCGGTGCCACGGAGGCGCTGGCTGCCGCGGTGCTGTCGCTGGTCGACCCCGGTGACGAGGTGGCGATCGTCGAGCCGTTCTACGACGCCTACCTGGCGTGCGTGGCCATGGCCGGCGGCGTCCGTCGTCCGGTCCCCCTGCGGCGTACAGCGTCGGGGTTCCGCCTCGACGTCGAGGCGCTGCGCGCGACCGTGACGGACCGCACCTCGGTGCTGCTGCTCAACACCCCGCACAACCCGACCGGGGCCGTGCTGGACGCCTCCGAGCGGGCCGCGATCGCGGAGGTGGCGGTCCGCCACGACGTGGTGGTCGTGGTCGACGAGGTCTACGAGCACCTGACCTACGACGGCGTCCGGCACGCCCCCTTGGCGGCCGAGCCGGGGATGGCCGAGCGCACCCTCACCATCTCCAGCGCCGGCAAGACCTTCTCCCTCACCGGCTGGAAGGTCGGCTGGGCCACCGGCAGCGAGGAGCTGGTCACCACGGTCATGGCGGCCAAGCAGTGGCTGACCTTCACCAACGCCGCCCCGCTGCAGCCGGCGATCGCCTACGCGCTCGACCACGAGGACGAGGCGGTGGCCACGCTGGCCGCCGACCTCGCCGTACGCCGTGACCTGCTGTGCGGCGGGCTGGCCGAGCTCGGGCTGGACCCGGTGGTGCCGCAGGGCACCTACTTCACCCTCGGCGACGTCCGGCACCTGGGGTGGCCCGACGGCGAGGCGTTCTGCCGCGCGCTGCCCGAGCGGGCCGGGGTCGTCGCGATACCGGCGCAGGCGTTCTACGACGACCCCGCCGACGGCCGTCACCTGATCCGGTGGGCGTTCTGCAAGAACCGCTCGTCGATCGAGCGCGCCCTCCACCAGCTCGCCCGGGCGGACCTCACCGCGTAGCGGCCCGAGGTCGGGCGCCCGAGGGACCAGCCCCTGCCGATCACCAGGGCTTGCGGGGCTGCTGCGGCTCGCGTGGCTCCTCCGGCGAACGCTGCCACTGCTGCGGGGGCGGCCAGCCCTGCGGTGCCTGCTGCTCCGGCGCCGGGGGCTGCTGCTGCTCCTGGGGCGCGGCTCCGGCGTGGTCGTCGTGGGCACGGTCCGTGCCCCCGTCCGCTCCTGCGTCCGTCCCCTCGTGGTGCCCGGACCGGTCGGCGCCGTCGGTCGACGCCGGTCGCGGCGGGTTGCCCCCCTCGTGGTGGGGCGCGGTCTGCCCGGACTCGTCGCGGTGCCAGTCCGGCACGGCGCCGGCGTCCCCGGTCGCGGCGCCCTGCCCCGGGCCCGACTGCCCGGGCGGCGCGTGCCCCGGCTGCTCGGCGTACCCGGGCTGGGCGTAGCCCTGCTGCGCGTCGCCTTGCTGCGCGTAGCCCTGCTGGGCGTACCCCTGCTGGGCGTACCCCTGCTGGGCGTACCCCTGCTGGCCGTAGCCCTGCTGGCCGTAGCCCTGCTGGGCGTACCCCTGCTGGGCGTACCCCTGCTGGCCGTAGCCGTACGGGTCGTAGCCGGGCTGGGCGTACCCGGAGGGTCCGGCCCCGTAGCCGGCGGCCTGCTGGCTGTAGGGGTCCCAGCCCTGGCCGCTGCCGGACCAGCCGGTCCCGCCGGTCGGCGTCCGCCGGGCGAACCAGTCGTTGGCGCCCCCGGTGAAGAGCAGGATCACCGTGGCCCCCGACAGCAGCAGGGGGAACGCCGAGAAGATGCTCAGGATGCCCAGCAGGCTGAGCAGGGCCGTCATGGCGCTGGAGATGACGAGCAGGATGCGAGCCACCTGCGAGCGTCGGAAGGTCAGGATCGTCAGCACGAAGGCCGCGACGGACCACACGAGGAAGATCGCCAGCGTCGTCCACGCCAGCGTCTGGACCTCGGTGGTGCTCATGTTCAGCTCGTCGCGGAGGTCCTGGATGAACTCGTCGGGAGCGGCCGCGAGCAGCAGGATCCCGAGCAGCGTGAGGGCCGTCATCAACCCCGAGCCGACCCACGCCGACCAGCAGGCCAGCGTCACCGTGGTCGGACGGCGGTCCGGGTCCGGCTGGCCCGGGTAGCCCTGCCCGCCGTACCCCTGCCCGGCGTAGCCCTGCTGCGCGTAGCCCTGCTGCGGGTAGCCCTGGCCGTCCTGGCCGGGGCCCCACCCCGAGGAACCGCCGGGAGCACCCTGCGGCGGCGCACCCCCGGCGGCCGGACGAGGCTGCCACCCCGCGGCCGGCCGTGGCTGCCACCCACCGGTGGGCTGGGTGGACGCGAGCGGCTCGGCGGCCGTGCGACCGGTCGGCGGGACCGCGGCGTCGGAGTCGTGGCGCCCCGCACCCGGTCGCGCGGACTTCTTCGCCCGCGGGCCGGGCTGCGACGGGGGCTTGCCGTCGAACCAGTCGCGCGACGGACGGGACCAGTACATCCCGACCGCGATCGCCAGCAGCACGGGCATGACGCCCGAGACCGGCATCGTGAGGACCAGCAACCCGGTGACGATCGTCAGCCCGAGCCGCGCGCCCCGGTGACCCTGGAGCGCGAAGATGCCCAGCACGAAGGCGGTGGCCGCGAGCGCACCCGCGACCAGGCCGAGCACGTGGAGGGCGTCGAGGACCTGCTCGACGCTCACCCCGAGGCCGTCGCCGGGAGGCTCGGCCAGGATCTCCTCGATGCTCTCCCGCATGTCGCTGCCCCGGAGGCTGCCCAGCGTGTCCATGAGCGTGAACACGAGGAAGACGCTGCCCAGGACGGCCAGCAGCGAGGCGGTGGTCACCTGGCGGGGCCGCTCCAGGGACGGCTTGTCAGTCATGCCTCCATTGCACCACGCGTGCCCGACACCTGCGTCAGGCCGCCCGGCCCTGCCCCGACGGGTGGCAGCATGACCGGGTGACGCCGTTCATGCTTCTCGTGGCCCTCGGGATCGGCACGGCCGTCGTCACCGCGACGGTGATGCGGAGCCGCGACGGCGGCTCGACGACGCCTCCAGCAGCGCCCGCCACGCCGCCGACCGCGCACGTCCCCCCGTCGCCGGTGTCGGGGAAGACTCCGACGTCCCCGGAGCAGGCGGCGCGCACCCTGCGGTCCGTACGGCGCCACCGACGTCGTTCGCTGGTCGGCAGCGTCACCGCCGGCGTCGTCCTGGGGCTCGCGACGGGTGCGTTCCCGGTGGCGCTGTGGGTCGACAGCCGCACCGTCCCCGCGGGAGCCGAGACCACCGAGGTCACCGTCGAGGGCTACGTCACCGGCACGACCGCGCTGCGGTCCGGCGCGCGACCCAGCGCACGCACCGTCCAGGTCACCCCGGCAGTCGACGGCCGCGACCGGGTCACGCTGGAGTACCGCTGGCTCTGGCCCGACGCCGGCGACGCCCTGGAGGTCTACCCCGAGGACGGCGGCCTCCGGGCCACCGAGGAGGCCGGCGCCCTGCACCTGGTGGGGGCCTGGCGATGGCGACGTTCTGGACCTGGGCCACGGTGGGCTGGGTGCGCCACCGTCGTCGTCAGGACCGTGACCGCGAGGCGCGCTGGGAACGCCTGGCCCGGCCGTCGTCCGAATCCGCCCCCGGTCCGAGGACCGGCGGGGCATGATCGACCCATGTTCGACATCGCGATCTGGACCATCGTCGCGCTGGGCGTGGTCGTCGGCGCCGTGATCGGGGTGCGCGGCTACCTCACCGGCGGCCCGGACGGCGGCCGTGACCCGGGCCTCACCGCGGACCAGCGGCACGCCATCCGCATGCAGGAGCACCACGCGAAGCGGGACGCCAAGCGAGCCGCCAAGGCGGCCGAGCGCGAGGAGCGCGAGCGCGGCGCGTAGCGCTCCGTCCGGTCCGACGATTTACGGGGTTTTGTCACGTCGCGAGCGCCTTCGTCGGATCATGGAGATCACGTCACGAGGGGGACGAGTGGGCGAGTTCACGGTGGATCCGGACAGCTTGACGGCGAGCGCCGAGGTCGGGCGACGGCAGGCCGAGCACCTGGCGAAGGTCGACGGCTACATCTCGTCGGCCTGCAGCCGCTTCGAGGCCTTCACCGGCGTCCTGAGCTTCTTCCAGGGCCAGTACTCCGAGGCGGTCTCCACCGCCCGTGAGGGTGTCCAGACGTTCGGCGACGTCGCCCGGACCGTCGACGAGTCCTTCGAGGGCTGCCGCGACGACTACCTGACGGGCGACCGGCAGGTCTACCAACGCTTCGACCGCGCCTTCAGCGACGTCGTCAACCTGGCGCCGTACGAGAAGCCGGGGTCCGGGTCGTCGGTGCCCGCGACCGGTGGTCCGCCGGCCATGCCGGGATCGGCGCTCGCCGACCCCAAGCCCTACGAGCTGCCGAAGGCGCCGGACTGGGTCAACAAGCCCTACGACACCGTCTTCCCGAACAACGACGACACCCCGGCGCTCACGCCCCGCGGCGCCATGAAGGAGGGCGCCGTCCGCTGGCTCGACGGCTGGGTCGACGACGCCCAGCAACGGCACTACGAGCGCCAGGGCTACTCACCGACGGAAGCCCGTGACATGGCCCGGGCCAGCGCCGACGACCACGCCTCGACCGCGATGCACGACCGCATCGAGGGCCGCGCCTCGGAGGCCGGGTGGAGGGCCTACTGGGAGGCCCGGGAGAACGGCAGCAGCCACGAGGACGCGACGGCGGCCCGCCACGACGCCTACGGCGAGTCGCGCAGCAGCGACGCGGTCGACAGCGGCAACCGCCGCGACATCTTCGACGCCGGCAGCGCCTACAAGGGCGCCTACGACGGCGTGAACGACGCCATCAAGAACACCCAGGAGGTCGCACAGGGCGTGCAGGACCTGCAGGACCAGATGGACGACAACGATCGCTACGGCGACTTCATCGACCGCGAGGACGACGACAGCAACGAGGAGTGGGGCAGCCGATGAGCGTCTTCGAAGCCTTCGACGCATCCTCGGTGGTGGGCGGGTCGCCGCCCGCCGGCCGGCGGGGCGAGGTGATCGAGGAGGCGAAGAAGAACTGCGGCTTCCTGATCCGGGGCATCGACTGGGCCGTGCACAAGGTGACGGGCTGGAGCCTGCTGGAGGCGATCCTCGAGCCGCTGGCCGGCGACTTCAACACCCTGGACTCCATGAGCCAGGCCTGGGAGGAGGTCGCGGTGGCGCTGGGCGCCGTCGGCGACAACTACCGCTCGCTCGGGCAGCAGCTGCCCGGGGTCTGGACGGGCAGCGCGTCCGAGGCCGCCGTCGGGCGTCTCACGTCGATCGCGGGCAGCCACGACGAGCAGCAGGAAGCCGCGGAGATGATCGCCGAGCAGCTCACGGCGCTCATCGAGGTCTCCGAGGCCACGGTGGACACGGTGGCCGCCTGCATCAACCTCGTCAACGACATCGCGCAGGACCTGCTGGCCTCCGCCGCGTCGGGAGGGGTCGGCCTGCTCAAGGTCGCCTTCACCGCACCTGGCAAGGTGAAGCGGATGGTGACGCTGATCCACCGGGCCATCGAGGCCCTCGACCGGCTCACCTCCGCGGCCAAGGCCGTGGCCACGGTCATGAAGCACGTCAACGCGGCGCTGAACGTCGCCGACGGGGTGCTCGACTTCGGCAACGCGGCGACCAACTCGCGCGCCGGCGGGATGATGAACGAGACGGCCGGCGCCGGGTTCGGCTGAGCCCGCCGCCTCGACCACCCGCCCGTCAGTCACGCCCGAGACCCCCGCCAGGAGCACCGATGAGCCTCTCGTCCGACCCCCGTCTGCGGCAGGCGCTCGAGGAGTCGCGCCGTCAGACCCGGGACGCCGTGCGGGACCTGCGCGCCCTCACCGCGCAGACGCAGGCGGAGCAGCGCGAGTTCCGCAAGGAGCAGGAGCGGTCCGGTGCCGACCGCGCCACGGACGCCCGTCGTGGCGCGCTCGGTCCCGCCATGCAGCGGGTCCAGGAGCGCATCGACCGCCGTCAGACCACCTGGAACGACGTCGTCTCCGGTGCGGACACCCACCCGAGCGCGGTCGCCGTCCGTCGCGACATCGAGCAGGGGCTGGCCGAGTTCCGTCGTCTGGCCGACCAGGACCCCGAGGTCATCGAGGCGCAGATCGCGGCGCGCGCGGCAGCCGAACGCCTCCGCGGCGCCTCCGGCCCCGGCGCCCGCTGACCCCGGCGAGCCGCCGGGACACCTGACGGGTCGCCGCCGCCCTCAGACCTCCGCGGACGCCGTACGCCGTCGCGTCGCCGGCCGCACGATGAGGGCGAGCGCGGTGAGTCCGACGCCTCCGAGGCCCCACCACAGCGCCGCCTGGCGAGCGTCGGCCCACGGGTCGACGGCCGCACCGAGAGCCTTGACGTCCGCCGTCGCCTCGGGTCGCTCGCGCTTGAGCCCCCGCGGGAGCGGCGGCCCGGGGATCGTCGGGTCGATGGTCATCGTCAGCGCCTCGACCGGGCGGATCTGGCCCCACCCCTGCACCGGGTCGGAGTAGCCGAGCCTCGGCCGGTCCGCCGAGGCGAGGATGCGGTAGACGATCTCCTCCGCCGAGGCCTGCGGGTACAGCTCGCGCAGCTGGGCCGCGAGCCCCGCCACGAACGGTGCGGCCCAGCTGGAGTACGGCCGGTCGACTCCCCCGACGCAGTCGCCGCGGTTGCCCAACGAGGCCACGAGCACGTTCTGCCCGGGAGCCGCCACGTCGGAGCCGGGACCGTGCACGGTGTAGGCGTCCACGACGCCGGTGGTGTTGGTGGCGGCGACGCCGATGACGTTCTCGTTGGCCGCCGGGTAGCGGGACGCGGTCAGCGCGTCGTCCTCGCTCGCCGGGGCGTGGTTGCCCGCCGAGGCAACCACCACGACGTCCTCGCTCTGCGCGTAGTCGAGCGCCTGCGTCAGGCTCGGCAGGTCCGCGTCCTCGGAGTCGGTGCTCATGGACACGTTGATGACGTCGGCCCCGTTGTCCACGGCCCAGCGGATCCCGGCCGCCATCAGCGCGGAGTTGGGCTCGCCGGTGTTGTAGACGTCGTCGTCGCCCTCGCTGACGAAGACCTGGACCGGGAGGATCTTGGCGTCGCGCGCCGTCCCGACCAGGCCCGAGCCCTCGATCTCCCGGGCGGCGATGACGCCGGCGACGGCCGTGCCGTGCCCGTAGAGGTCGCTGCGGCCGTCGGCGGTGACGCCGGGGCCGCTGACGAAGGACGTGCCGGGGAGCACGACGTCGGGGCCGAGGTGCAGGTTGTCGACGTCCACCCCGGAGTCGACCACGGCCACGGTGACCCCGGCCCCGGTCGCCAGCTCCCACGACTGCGGGAACCCGAGGTTGATGATCGCCGCCGACTTCTGCTCGATGAAGGGGTCGTCGGCGGTCGGGCACTCCTCACCGGTCTCGGCCGCTCCGGCGGGTGCCGGCGGGACCAGGAGCAGGCCGACCGCTGCGGCAGCGGTGAGTGCGGCCGCCCGACGAGCGGGTCCCGCGTGAGCGGGCGTCCGCCTGGCCCGGGTCATGAGTCGCCCTGCTGGTCGGCGACCGGAGGCTGCCCGGCCGCGCTGCGGGTCAGGGCCGGCCCGTCCCGGAAGATCTTCGTCCACGGGAGCGGGACCGACGGCGGCTCCACGGCGGCGTAGCCGAGGGACGCACGCGTGCTCGCCGAGTCGGCCGGTGTGCCCACGGCGTAGCGCGTCCCGGTGGAGTCGACGAGGAAGACGCTGCCCGTCCCCAGCACGCCGCCCGGCGAGGCCTGCACGAGCGCACCTCCCCCCGGCTGGATGTCGCGGGAGAAGAGTCCGTCCACGATGGCGGGAGCGGACTCCGTGGGGGCGGAGAGCGAGACCACGGGCGCGGCCCCCTCCTCGGTGTCCAGACGCGCGCACTCGACGTCGGTCGTCGCGTAGTCCTCGACCATCTCCTGCGGCCACGACTCCGGGTAGGGCGTGTCGTCGTCGAGGTTGAGCCCGGCGACGTCGGAGTTGCTGACGTCGATGTCGAGCCGGGCGAGCTGGGCTCCGCGCCCGGAGCTCGTGTAGACGGCAGCAGCGAAGGGCGACAGGGGGATGAGGGTCCCGCCCTGGCCCAGGGCGTAGGGACGGCCGTCGACGAGCAACGGCGTGCCCACGCGGGTCAGGCCGGGCACGCCCGTGCTGTTGACCTGCGTGCCGGCGCCGTCGACGGCGAAGGGGACCAGCGGGTCCCCCACCGGGAACAGGTCGAGCCAGACCCCGGTGACGCCGCGCTCGGGCTGGTCGTCGAGGCCGAGCGCTCGCAGCACGGCCGCCTGGGGCTTGGCGGCGTCCGGCAGCTGGTAGCGCTGGTTGCCGGTGACGATCCAGGACCCCTCGCCGTCGACGACGCGCAACGCCTCGTCGGTGACGGGCGTCGAGACCGGCGTGTCGCCCACGGAGACCGCGAGGCCTCCCGTGCTGTCGGTGCACGCCGTCCAGCCGGACTGCACGAGGCTGCTGGGTGCGGGGAGGGCGTCCGGGGCCCCCTGGATGCCGATGGTCGCCTCGGTCGGCGCCTCGGCGATGAGGTCCTCCGGGACGAAGTTGACCTTCATCTCCTCCCCGTCGCTGGCGAGGAGCAGCCGGGCGGAGGTCGTGTTGATGACGGGGTAGAGCGTGCCCTCGACCGCGACGAAGCGTGACCCGCTGTCCTTGCCGACGACGAGACCGCCGTTGCTCCAGTCCTCGGGGACGCTGGGCTTGATGAAGCCCGACACGGCGGCGCCCGCCACGATGAGCAGGGCCAGGACCAGTCCGCCCACGAGCGTGCGGCCGTAGCGGACGGGTTCCACCTCGCGCCCACCCGGCGCCCCGCTGACGAACGCGGTCACCAGACGACGCCGGTTGAAGGAGTGGGCCTCGACGAGGTCGCGCTTGCTGGACATTCAGCCTCGGGTTCGTGACGCGGGTGGGTGTGAGGTCAGCAGTCGGGGGCAGCGGTCTCCCGCTGCCCCCGACCTCGGTCGCTCGATCAGTCGCGGACCTCGGCCCGTCGACGTGGGCGGAGCAGCGTGCCACCGGCGAGGAGGAGGCCCAGCCCGCTGGCCACCCACAGACCGGTGTGGGCAGGCGCGCCCGTGTCGGGCAGCGTCGGACCGGTGCTCGAGGAGGTCGTCGTCGTGGCGGCCGGCTGCACCGTCCCGCACACGGCGGCGTCGGTGCACACCGCGTCGTCGTTGGTGCTCACCTCTCCCTGCGGAGCGGCTCCCAGGCTGCTGACGTCGCCACCGGCCTCGGCGCCACCGCTGCCGGTGTCGCCGTCGCTGCTGGTGTCGCCACCGTTGCCGTTGCCGTTGCCGTTGCCGTTGCCGTTGCCGTTCCCGTTGCCGTTCCCGTTGTCGCCGTCGTTGCCGCCGATCGGGGGAAGCGGCGGCACGCCGCCGTCGTCGCCGTCGTCGTCGCCGTCACCCGGGTCGCCGTCGCCCGGGTCGCCGTCGCCCGGGTCGCCGTCGTCGTCATCGTCGTCGTCGCAGAGACCGTCCGGGTCGGCCGGGATGCCCAGCTCCGGGTCGCACGGCACCGGGAGACCGCCGCCGTCGTCGTCATCGTCGTCGTCGTCACCGCCGCCGGGAGGGAGGTCAGGGTCCTCCTCGCCGGGATCCCCGGGAGGCCCGGGAGGACCCTCGCCGTCGTCGGGGTCGTTCCCGCCGCCGTTGTCGGTGTCCTCGCCGTCGCCCGGGAGCAGCCCCTCGACACCCTCGCGTGCCGCGGTGCCGGCGTCGGCGGCCTCGCCGACGGCAGTGCCCGAGCCCTCGGTGCCGTCGGCCGCGGCGCCCTCGGCGGGGCCGGACTCGGCCGCGGTGCGGACCGCCTGGACCGTCACCTTGGGCGCGCACAGGCGCGGGTCGTTCGGGAGCTTGTCGGCGTCCTTGCACAGGTCCTTCGGCGTGCACCCCGCCTCGAAGGCGGCGTCGCACTCGGCGAGGGCGCGTGTCCGCGCGTCGGAGGCCTTGCTCGTCCTCTTCGCGGTGGCGTCGGTGCCGGCCTCCGCCGACGATGCCTCCGTCTCGTCACCGAGAGCACCGGACGGACCGGTGATCTCCTCGGCGAGCGACGGGGAGGCGAACCCGATCAGCAGCACCCCGGTCACCAGGCTCGCCGCGCCCAGTCTGCGACCAGATCTCATGGTGTTTCCTCTTTCTCTCATGCGTGTGAATCGTGGACGTCGGGGCGTCGTCGCCCCGGACGGGTGGGTCATCGGTGGGTCGTGCAGCTCGTCGGGTCCGTCAGGTCGGTCACGGCGCCCTCACACCGCCCCGACCACGCCGATGGCGACGACGAGGAGGGGCAGGAGGGACACCAGGGCGACCAGCTCCGCCACGTCGCCGAGTCGCCCTCGGCGCACCGAGGGAGGCATCGGGACCAGCGTGCTGACGAGCAGGACGGCTGCAGCCGCGGCGAGCACGAGGGCGAGCCCGACGTGCCAGGACGACTGCAGCAGCAGCGCCGCGGCGGCCGTCGCCGCCAGGCCGGCCACGCCGCACACCAGGCCGACGGCGACCTCGCTGCCGACGCGGTACTGCCGGGTGCGCAGCATCAGCGCGACGCTCGACATGACGACCACGAGGGCGCCCGTGACGCCGAGGCCCACCGCGAGGGGGCTGACGAGCACCAGCAGGATGCCGACCGTCGCGGTGACGGCCAGCAGGACCTCGTGACCCATCCGGGCCCCGGCGCGCACGGCGTCCGGGTCGATGTCGGCGGGCTCGGCAGTCAGGTCGGCGTGGGTGTGGGCCTGCTCGACGTTCGTGCCGGTGGAGCCGAGCGCGAACCAGGGCAGGGCGCTGCCGGCGAGCACGACCACCACGAGGGCGACGACGTACACGTTCGCCGGGTCCAGGTCGGTGGCCTGCGCCAGGCCGCTGCCGACGGCCAGCACCGCGCCGACGACCGCCGCCGGGAGCATCAGCGCTCGTCGCTGGACGAGACCGAAGAACGCGATCACGCCCACCAGCAGGACGCCACCTCCGGTGGCGGCCAGCGGGAGCTCGAGCACCGGGCCGGAGTCGACGACCGTGAGGCCGGCGACACCGGCGTAGAAGGCGCTCGTCCAGGCCAGCACCAGCGCCGCGGTGTGCTCGGCACGCACCCGGGCCAGGGTCAGGGCAGCGGCCAGGAGCAGCAGCGCTCCCACCCCCGCCGCGGCTCCGGCCACCGGGTCGGGGCGTTGCAGCGCCAGGGCGAGCCCGCCCAGGCCGAGCAGGAGCGCCCCGGCCGACAGCGCCGTACGACGACCCGAGGCCGGGTCCCACGGCTGGAGGTCGCCCTCCACCGCGTCGGCCATCGCCTCGACGATGTCGTCGTACACCCGGGGAGGCCGCTGGTCGGCGCCGACGACGACGCTCAGCACGGCTCCGTCCTCGACGCCCTGGAGGGTCAGCCCGGCCTCGCCGGAGAGCCGTCGGCCGTCGGATGCGTGCAGCTCGTAGCCGGCGTACGCCGTCGCCGGGTCGAGCACGCCGACGGTGCGGCACAGCTCGGGGAGCAGCTCGGCCACCGGCAACGTCGCCGGCAGCACCAGGTCGGCGCGGCGTCCGCCGCCCACGACCGTGACCCGGACGAGGCTGGCGCCGGGCGCCGCCGCCGAGGTCGGCTCCTCCATGGTCTGCGTCATCGGATCACGTCCGGTCCGAGCTCGTCGTCGTCGATCCACGCGTCCTCGTCGGCCAGCAGCATCGAGCGACGGTGGCCGTCCTCGTCCTCGTGCGCGCCCTGACCGCCTCGGCCCCCGGTGCCGGCCGCACCGGCCGCGCCGGCTGCTCCCCGGGCGGCGCCTCCGCGTCCGCCGGTGGTCGTCCCGGCCACGCCGGCCGCCCCGCGGCCACCGGCCGCGCCGGCCGCGCCGCCGCGACCGCCGGCTGCACCTGCGGAGCCGGGGGCCATGCCGCCCCGGGCGCCGCCGGCCGTCGAGGTGCCGGTGGTGCTCGCCGGGACCATGGTGCCGCCGCGGGCTCCCGCGGCGCTCGAGCCGGTGGTCCCTCCAGCGCCGCTGGTGACACCGGTGCCGGCAGCTCCGGCGGGGAGTGCACCGCTGCGCCCGACCGTGCCTGCGAGACCGGACCGCGCACTGGCGCCGATCGCGCCGCCACGACCGGCCGCCGAGCTGCCGCTCGTGCCGGCGACGGCGGTCGAGCTCAGGGCCCCCGCCGCCCGGGCTCCGAGCAGGCCTCGACTGCCACCCTTGAGGACCCCCAGCGCGCCGGCGCCCGCGGCGACGCCGCCGAGGCCGATGCCGGGCGATCCGCCCGTGGCACCGATCGCGGACCCGCCGGTGGAGGCCGCCCCCGAGCCGAGGCCGGTGGTGCCACCGAGGTCCGTGGTGCCGCCGATCTGTCCGTCGGCGGTGACGCCGGTCGCCGGCGTCGAGCCGATGGCGGGGACGTTGGCGCCGTTGCCCGAGCCGAGGACCAGGACGCTGTCGAGGCCGCCCCGACCGCCGCCGGTGACCGCGCGCACGCCGGAGGCGGTGGAGTAGGTGCCCACCGGACCCGCGTAGGTCGAGGAGGAGCCGGAGCCGCCGCCGGTCCCCCCGGTGCCGCCACCGCCGCCACCCGTGCCGCCACCGCCGCCGCCACCGCCGCCACCGCCGCTGCCCTCGCGCTGGGAGGCCGCGGAGATGTCGCCGTTGACGCTCTCCATGCTCGTGGTCATCTCGGCGTAGGCCTCCTGCGCCGCCGACTCCCGGGCGTTCGCCGCCTGGTTGCGCTGCGCGTTCAGCTTGATGTAGCGGACCTCCTCGTCCGCAGCCGCGTCGGCGCCGGGCGCGGTCGGCGAGGGCGGGACGGGCGGCAGGTTCGCGTACGCCGACTTCGCGGTCCGCAGCGTGGAGGCAGCCGTGGTGAGCGCGGACGAGGCCGCGTTCATCCGGGAGCTGAAGTCCTGGGTGCGTTCGGCCAGGCCGTCGAAGGCGGTCGTCGCCGCCGTGGCGTCGCGCCCCTGCCAGTCCGCGGCGATCGCCGTGCTCGCCGAGCGGAGTGCCTCACTGACGTCTCCCAGGCCGGTCGACGCCTTCTTCCACGCGGTCGCGGCGCTGTCGATCTGACCCGGCTCCGCCGACTCGACCCTGGCGAGCTTCTGCTCGTTCGGTCCTGCCATGTCCCTGACTCCCCTCGTGTCCTACGCGTTCGTCCTGGTGGTGCTGCCCGAGCCGCCGGACCGTCGTGCCAGCACGACGCCTCCCGCTGCCAGCAGCAGTGCGACGCCGCCGCCGAGCAGCCACGGCAGGGCCGAGCTGCTTCCGTCGTCGCCCGCCTGCGCGGGTGCTCCGGTGGCCTCGGCCGTGGTCTCGCTCCCGTCCTCGCTGCTCGCCTCCGGCTCGCCGGTGGTGTCCCCCGCGTCGGCCTCGGCGTCGGCTCCGTCGTCGGCCTGGCCGTAGACCGACATCGGGTAGGTGTCGATCACCCGCTGCGGGTTGCCCTCCATCAGCGGGTTCTCGTCCGGCCACCCGGTCGGGTCGTTGGCGAGCATGTTGCGCAGCGAGACGACGCCGAACCCGACCGCGTCCGAGTAGGCGAACTCCTCCGGCTCGGCGTCGAAGTGGATGAGGTGCTGGATCAGCTGGTTCCCCGTGGCCTCGGGGTACTTCGACCGCACCAGGGCCAACGCCCCGGCGACGATCGCCGTCGCGGGCGAGGTCCCGTCCTGGGGCTCGCCGGCGACGAAGCGGTCGCCCTTCCAGGTGTAGCCGGGGACGCCGACTCCGGGCGCCGCGATCGTCGGGTAGCCGCGGTACTTGCCGAGGCTGCGGTAGGGCAGCGGGTTGGCGTCCCACGGCCGGGCCTGGTCGTCGAGCGCCATCACCGCGACCCAGCCGGCGTGCGCCGCCGGGAAGTCCATCATCCCTCGGTTGACCGAGTCCTCGTAGTCGCCTGCGGACGCCACGGCGACACCACCCAGCTCCTCCACGTCACGCTGCAGCTGGTCCCACCCGGTGGCGAGGTTGCCGAGCGACAGGCTCAGGATCGGGCCGCCCTCGACGCCGCGGACGGCCTGGCCCAGGATCTCGAGCATCTCGACCTTGCAGGAGATCCCCGGCGAGTTGGGGTCGGCGTCGAGGGTGAAGTACTGCAGCTCGGCGTCCGGCGCGATGCCGGCGATGCCGCCGCCCGCGGACCCGCTGCCGCGTCCGGTCCCGGCCACCAGCGAGGCCATCCAGGTGCCGTGCTCGGCGTCGGGGACGCGGTTGCTCTCCATCTGCTCGCCCAGGCAGCCCTGGCGCAGCTCGAGGCTCGACCCCTCCAGGGCCGGGACCGTGGCGTCGATCGAGCCGTCGGCCATGATGACGGTCGCGCCCTCACCGGTGGTCTCCTCGTGCGCCTCCGGCACCCCGAGCGCCTCGAACCACCAGCTGGCGCCCGGGCTGCTCGCGGCGTCGGCCGGCGTCGGTGCCACCAGGGCGAGGCCCGCTGCCGCCGTCGCGCAGGCCAGTACGCCGGCCCCGACGCGCCGGGCGCGACGGGGGGGCGGTGACGAGGTCGACGAGGGGGGCACCGGGATCACTGCGTCACTGGGCCTGGGTGCCCGAGCCGGACGACGGCAGGGCGGGCTCCAGCACGTCGATCGTGCCGTCGCCGTCGGCGTCGAAGGACGTGGCGATGGGAGTCGGGGCGGCATCGCCCTCGAACGTCGTGGTCGACGACTCCGTGCTCCCCGAGTCGTCCCCGGCGCCGTAGCTGTAGGTCTCCGGGGAGTCGGTGTTGCCGGTGGCCCCGTCGTTGCCCTCGGGACGCTCACTGCCGGCGGGCGGCTCGGACCCCTCGCGCTGCTCGGCGGCGGGCGGCGGGTCGCCGAGCTCCTCGCGGTGCTCGGCGCCGGCGTTGTCGAAGTTCTGGTCGGCCTGCGACTGGTAGCCGCTCATCGACTCGTTGAGGCCGCTCAGGGCACCCTGGCCGGCGCGCTGGGCGTCGGCCGCCGACTGCTCGTCCGTGGCCTCGTGGGCGTTGCAGCTCGCCTCGATGTTGGCCGCGAAGGTCTCGAGGTCGGCGATGACGCCGTCGATGGTGTCCATGAAGACCTGGTGGGCGGCCTGGTGCTGCTGGCCGACGGTCTGGGCGATCGGCACCTGTCCGAACGCGGACGGGGCGAGGTCCAGCGCGCGGAAGTCGCTGGACTGGGACGTGGCGTTGTCCTGCATCGCGGCCATGTTGTCGCGCGCGATGCGTCGGATCGCCTCGATCGTGATCTCGATCTGTCCCGAGACTGCTCCGGCCGGGATGTCGGTGCTGCCACCGCCACCGGAATCTGCGTTCACCATGCCTGTCGGCCCCCGATCTCCCCGTCGTGTGTGCTGCTCAGCCGTGTGCTGCTCGGGGCCCTGACCCTCCCGGGCCCCGGACGCCGCTCACGGGTCGGGACGACCGAGGTCGTCCCGACCCGCGCGGCAGGTCGTACGTCGTGCTGGGCGCGCGCGGCTGGAGCCACGGCACCCGGGCGGGGCTCAGCCCCAGCGCGCGGTGTTCTGGCTCTCGGTCGCCTGGTAGTCGCTGTTGGACGACGTGACGGCGGTGCCGATCTCGGCCAGCAGGGCCTTCATGTCGGCCATCGCGGTGTCCCACTTGGCCTTGGCGACCTGGTACGAGTTGGACGCCTCACCGGTCCAGTCCGAGCGCAGCGGCGCCAGCTCGGACTCGAGGGCGTCGAGACGACCCTCGATCTGGTTGGCCTGCGACTGGATGTCAGCCGCCGCCGCGTCGAGGCTGCCGAAGTTGACCTTCAGCTCTCCTGCTCCACTCATGTTCTGTTTCCCCTCGTGCGTGTGTGAAAAGTCGGGTGGGTGTCGGAGCCGGTCAGCCGAGGCGGCCGGACAGCTTCGAGAAGGTCGAGGACTGCGACTCGTCGTTGGCGTTGTAGACCTGCTCGGACGAGCGCAGGTTCGCCTCGAACTCGTTGAGCGCCGACGTGATCTTGCGGGCGTCCTCGTCCCAGCGCGTCATCACCTGCTGGAAGGCGCTCGAGCCCGCTCCGCGCCACTGGGCGCCGATGCCGGCGAGCTTGCCCCGCAGGCTGCCCAGCTGCTGGTCCAGGTCGCCACGTGCCGACGAGACCATCTGAGCACCCTTGGTGAGTGACTGATCCTGCTTTGAAACCTCTCCAGCCATGTGGCCAGCCTCCTTGTCGATCCCCCGCCGTGGCGTGTCCGGTGCCACGATCGAGACTTGTCCCCAGCCGGTCGGCAGGCGACTCGCGTTCCTCTATCAGTTAACCCTGGAATCCCGTCCAGGGCGGCGATTTGACCCTAAATCGAAAGTCCCGATCTGGACAAATCACAGTGCCGCACGTCCTAGATTCCCGCGCCGGCGGCACCCGAAACGCTGCGGGGACGGTTGACGCGTCATGTGTCGGGCGGGGTCACGACACCAGCGAGCGCACGGCGCCGAAGATGCCCGAGGCCAGTGGCACCGCGGCGACGACGAGGACCACCGCGAGCGCCTCGCAGACGTCGGCCAGCCGGGCCCACCACACCGAGCGCCAGCCCTGCCCGAGGGCCAGCCCGACCGAGACGGTGAGGGCGCCCAGCGCGCCGCCGACCGCGAAGATCCACCAGGTGGCGCGGGGGTCACCCACGTCGAGCAGCGTGAGCCCGGTCCAGGCCGCGACGACGCCGGCACTCAGCCGGAGCGCGAGCCGCGGCACGCGGGCGCGGACCGAGCGGGCCACGAGCGCGAGGGCCGCCGCCCCCAGCAGCACCATGGCCACGCGCGAGACACCGAGCACGTCGAGCTCCGCGTCGCGGACCAGGAGCGCGCCCCCGACGACGACCACGGCGCTGATGACCACGGTGCCCGACGTCATCAGCCGCTGACCCCGACGGACCACCGCGGCCACCCCGTCGGGACGCACGATGACCCTCTTGCGCCGGCTGCCCCGTGGTTGCTCACGGGCCGACCACGCCGTGTTCTGCAGCCGGTCGAGGTCGAGCAGCGCCTCGTCCGGCACGTCCACGACGAGGTAGGGCAGCAGGCGCGCGGCGACCACCGCGGCGCCGTACGCGATCGCGAGCAGCGAGAGCACCGACGACCCGAGCAGCAGGAGCAGGAGCGTGAGCCCGCTCAGCGTGGCGCCGACGACGAGCGCGACGTCGGTCAGCTCCTCCTCCTCCTGGCTCAGCCAGGCACGGGCGACGGCCGCGGCGCCGGTGGCGCACAGTGCCGCCACCGCGAGGCCGAGGAGCAGCCCGCCCGTCTCGTCGGAGTAGCCGGCCGTGAAGCCTGCCGCCGCGGCGAAGGCAGGGCTGGCGGCCGCCCGCAGTCGACCCCCGATCTGCGAGGTGCGCAGCGGGAAGGCCGTGGCCAGCGCGGCGAGGACGAAGAACGCGGCGCAGCCCAGTCGCTGGGACGCCGATCCCTGCACGGCCACCACGGCGGCCGAGCCGACGGCACAGACGGCGCCCATCCCCAGCGTCGCACCGGACGTCACGCCCGTACGGCGTGCGCGGCGTGCGTCGGCGGCGCCTGCTCGCTCCGCCTCTGTGGGGGCCGGGACCGCGGAGGCCCCGGGCCGGGACGGGTCAGCGGGGGCGGGGTCGCCCGAGCGGTCACGGGCGCGCGTGCTCGCCGCGCGGCCCGCGCGTCCTCCGGCTCCGCCGGCACCGGCTCCCGTGGTCGTCAGGACCACCGGGGCGTCGGGACGCGGTCCCGGTGTGCCCACGCCGGGCGTCTGCGGGGCGGCGGGGGTCACGCCGCCGTCGGCCACGATCAGCACGTCGCCGTGCTCCACGCCGAGCTGCTGGAGCTCCTGGTCGGCATCCAGCGGGTGCCCCGAGGCCGTGACGAGGCCCGCTCCGGCCGGTCGCGACGAGCCGACGTACGCGGCGTACTCGTCGGTCAGCTCGGTCGCGGTCATCCACCACGGGACGACCAGGTCCGCCGTCCCGTCCGGGCCGACCACCGTCACCCGGACCGAGGACCGTGCCACCGCCTGGGCATCGGTGCTCACCCCGCACCCCCGTCCTTCACTCGTCCACCTTCGTCGATCCGCCGATGTTCCGTCCGTCGAGCCGCCGGTCGCCGGGCCCCGACGGCCGGCCACCACCTGCGTCAGCCGGTCCCCGCCGCCCGTCCGATGGGACGAAGCGGGCGCGGACGTCAGGTTTGCGTCCTACCATCGTGCACGAACCTGGAGTCCACTGTGTCCGGGTTGCGAAGAGTCGGCACGATGCGCCCCGCATCCGCCGGGACGCCCCTGCTTCCCGCGCGGGCCACGGCGCACGTCCTACGGGGAGGTCCACGCTTGTCCACCACGCTCAGCCACGGCAGCCGGCTCGACCCGCCGACGATGCCCGACGGGGAGCTGGTGCTGCAGGCACCCCCCGAGCTCGCCCCCAACGAGGGCGCCGGCGGTGCCCTGATGATGGCGCTCCCGATGCTCGGCAGCGTGGGCTCCATCGTCTTCATCTCCGCGGCGCAGCCGGGCGGCAAGAGCATGATCGCCGCCGGCATGTTCCTCGTCGCCACGCTGGGCTTCATCGGCGTGCAGATCGACCGCCAGCGCAAGCAGCGCAGCGCCAAGATCGGCGGCGCCCGCCGCGAGTACCTGCAGTACCTCGCCGGCGTCCGCAAGGTCGTCCGCGAGGCGGCCGACCAGCAGCGCCGCACGCTGCTGTGGCACCACCCCGCACCCGCCGCGCTGCCCGCCCTGGCCGAGGAGCGCCAGCGCCTGTGGGAGCGCGGTCCCGACCACGAGGACTTCCTGCTCACGCGCTACGGCCGCAGCCCCCAGGCCCTGGCCCTGCGTCTCGTGCCGCCGGAGACCGCGCCCGTCGAGCAGCTCGACCCGGTCGCCGCCTCGGCCCTGCACCGGCTGCTCGTCGTGCACCGCAACCAGCCCGACCTGCCGGCCAAGGTCGACATGCAGGCCTTCAGCCGCATCGAGGTCACCGGCGACGAGGGCCCGGCCCGCGGGCTGGCGCGCGCCATGGTCTGCTCCGCCGCCGCCGCCCACCGTCCCGACGAGATGATCGTCGCGGTGCTGACCAACGACCAGAGCGTCGCCGCGTGGGAGTGGGCCAAGTGGCTCCCCCACGCGCAGAGCACCGAGGACGCCGACGCCATCGGCCCCAGCCGCATGGTCTGCGACAGCCTCGACGACCTCGCCGCGATGCTGCCCAAGGACCTCGTCGACCGTCCGCGCTTCGGCGCGGCCGGAGCCGCGGCCACGCCGCACCTGCTGCTCGTGGTCGACGGCGGCTCCCTGCCGCCCGGCAACCACCTGATCCCCGACGAGGGCGTCCACGGCGTCACCGTGCTCGACCTGCCCGAGCAGTGGGGCGAGCTCTCCGACCCCACCCGGCTCCGCCTGCACCTCGAGGGCGAGGCAACCGAGGACGGCACCGTGCCGCTCACCGGCATCCAGGTCTACCGCGACCCCTTCCGCGCCCTCGGCGACCAGATGGACCTCGCCAGCGCCGAGGCCTTCGCCCGCCGCCTGGCCCCCCTCCACACCGTCCAGGGCCCGGCCCGCGAGGACTCGCTCAGCCGTGCCCCCGAGCTGCCCGACCTGCTCGGCCTGGCCGACGTCCGGACCTTCGACCTCGACGCCGCGTGGCAGACCCGGCCCCAGCGCGACCGGCTGCGCGTGCCCGTCGGCATCGGCGACAGCGGCGGCCCGGTGCTCCTCGACATCAAGGAGTCCGCCCAGCAGGGCATGGGTCCGCACGGCCTCGTGATCGGCGCCACCGGCTCCGGCAAGTCGGAGTTCCTCCGCACCCTGGTGCTCGGTCTCGCGATGACCCACTCCAGCGAGGTCCTCAACATGGTCCTCGTCGACTTCAAGGGCGGCGCGACCTTCGCCGGGCTCTCCGAGATGCCCCACGTCTCGGCCGTCATCACCAACCTCGAGAACGAGCTCACCCTCGTCGACCGCATGCAGGACGCGCTGTCGGGCGAGATGGTGCGCCGCCAGGAGCTGCTGCGCATCTCCGGCAACTACGCCTCGCTCAAGGACTACGAGAAGGCGCGCACCAGCGGCGAGGCCGAGCTCGACCCGCTGCCGAGCCTGTTCATCGTCGTCGACGAGTTCTCCGAGATGCTGTCGGCCAAGCCCGAGTTCATCGACCTCTTCGTCGCCATCGGCCGCCTCGGCCGCTCGCTCGGCATCCACCTGCTGCTGGCCTCTCAGCGGCTCGAGGAGGGTCGCCTGCGCGGCCTCGAGAGCCACCTGTCCTACCGCATCGGCCTGCGCACCTTCTCCGCGTCGGAGTCGCGGGCCGTCCTCGGGGTGCCGGACGCCTACGAGCTGCCGTCGGTGCCGGGCCTGGGCTACCTCAAGCCCGACCAGTCCACGCTGCTGAAGTTCAAGGCCGCCTACGTCTCCGGTCCGCCGCCGCGCGTCGGCCGGGGCACCGTGAACCGCTCCTCGGGCGGCCTCCAGACCGTGATGCCCTTCTCGCTCGGCCACGTCCTCGCCCCGCACCAGGACGAGCCCGAGGACCAGGTCGTCGAGGTCCGCAGCGGCTCGGAGGAGGCGGCCGACCACCGCTCCCTGCTCGACATCGCCGTCGACCGCATGGAGGGGCACGGCCCCGGCGCCCACAAGGTGTGGCTGCCGCCGCTGGACGTGCCCGACACCCTCGACGAGCTCATGCCGGACCTCACCGAGGACCCCGAGCTCGGACTGGTCTCGCCGTCGTGGCGCGGACGCGGCGGGCTCGTCGTACCGCTCGGGACGGTGGACCGGCCGCGCGAGCAGCGCCGCGACACCCTGACGGTGAACCTCACCGGAGCCGGCGGGCACGTCGCCGTCGTCGGCGGGCCCCGCAGCGGCAAGAGCACGCTGCTGCGCACGGTGCTGACCAGCCTCGCGCTGACCACCACCCCGGCCGAGACCCAGTTCTACGTCCTCGACTTCGGCGGCGGCACCTTCGCGCCGCTGATCGACCTGCCGCACGTCGCCGGTGTCGCCACCCGCTCCGAGCCGGACGTCGTGCGCCGCATCTACGCCGAGGTGCTCGGCATCGTGGACAAGCGCGAGCGCTACTTCCGCTCCCAGGGCATCGACTCGATCGAGACCTACCGCTCACGCCGCGCCCAGGGCCGCGCCGACGACGGGTACGGCGACGTGTTCCTGTTCGTCGACGGCTGGAGCACGCTGCGCTCGGACTTCGACGAGCTGGAGATGGCGCTGCAGTCGCTCGCCCAGCGCGGCCTCACCTTCGGCCTGCACATCGTGGCCGGCGCTGCCCGGTGGGCCGACTTCCGCGCTGCCACCCGCGACGTCCTCGGCACCCGGCTCGAGCTGCGTCTCGGTGACCCGATGGACTCCGAGATCGACCGCAAGGTCGCCCAGCTGGTGCCCAACGGCCGGCCCGGCCGCGGTCTGGTCCCGGCCAAGCTGCACTTCCTCGCCGCCCTGCCCCGCATCGACGGCGAGCCCGACGGCAACACCACGGGCACCGGCGTCGAGGACCTGGTCGAGCGCTCCCGCAAGGCGTGGCGCGGCGAGCAGGGCCCGAAACTGCGCCTGCTGCCCGAGAAGATCGAGCTGGCGCAGGTGCACGAGCAGGTCGGGCGTCAGCGCGACCTCACCACCGACCGCCGGCTCTACCTCGCCATCGACGAGAAGGACCTGGCCCCGGTGGGCCTCGACGTCGAGCGCGAGCCGCACCTGCTGACCTTCGGCGACAGCCGCTCGGGCAAGAGCGCCCTGCTGCGGGCCTACCTGTCCGAGGTGATGCGCACGCGCACCGCCGAGGAGGCCCAGGTGGTCGTCGTCGACTACCGCCGGTCGCTGCTGGGCGAGGTGCCCGAGGACTACGCCCTGCACTACCTGACCAGCGCCACCCAGGCCCAGCCGGCGATCGCCGAGCTCGCGCAGTACCTCGAGGGTCGGCTGCCCGGCCCCGACGTCACGCCCGAGCAGCTGCGCAACCGCTCGTGGTGGACCGGGGCGGAGGTGTTCGTGGTCATCGACGACTACGACCTCGTCTCCACCCAGTCCAGCTCGCCGATGGCACCGCTGGTGCCGCTGCTCGCCCAGGCCCGCGACGTCGGCCTGCACCTCGCGGTGGCCCGGCGCTCCGGTGGCGCGGCGCGTGCGCTCTACGAGCCCGTCATCCAGTCGCTGCGCGACCTCGCCATGCCGGGTCTGCTGCTCTCCGGCAGCCCCGACGAGGGCCCGCTCATCGGCACCACGAAGCCCCGCCCGGGCGTCTCGGGGCGTGGCCAGCTCATCACCCGCGACCGCGGCGTCGAGGTCGTCCAGACGGTCTGGACGGACGCCTCGATCTGAGTGCAGTCGGGCGTCCTGGTGTCGTTCACGACACCAGGACGCTCGCCGTACGTCGTTGACGACGTGGGGACGCCCCAGCCCAGCTCCCCACCGTCCGTACGTCGTTGACGACGTGGGGCCGTCGGGTCAGCGGGGCTCGGACGAGACCAGGTGGCCGAAGGCGATCATGCGGGTGTCGGTGTGGAACAGCTCGGCGCAGGTGGTCAGCGTGATGAGCCGGTCCTCGCCGGACGCCGGACCGACACCGCCGTCGGGGTTGCGCGGCTGCGGGTCGACGACCCACACGTTCTCGAAGCCGATGACGAGGTCGTTGGGGTCGGTGTCCATCACGTAGGTGTGGACCGCGTCGCGGGTCGTCACGACCACCTCGTCGCCGGGGCGCAGCTCGGGCATCTTGCGCAACGGCTCGCCGTGGGTGACCCGGTGGGCGGCCAGGGCGTAGTTGCCCCGCTCGCCCGGGGCGGCGGCGCCCTCGAAGTGGCCGAACCCCTCGGCGAGGACGTCGTCACCGACGCCGGTCTGCACCGGCATCACGTAGTCGTCGCCGAAGCGCGGGATCTGGATGAGCGCCTCGGCGGCCCCGACCTCGAGCGGCGCCTGCGGCCCGTCGCCGGCGGCCTGGGCCTCCCAGGCCTCCTCGGTGCGCTGCACCAGCGCCTGCTGGGCCTGGCGGGCGACGAAGTCGGTGCCGTAGTACTGCCAGCCGACCCAGCCCAGCACGCCGAGCCCCGAGGCCACGAGCACGAGCCCGAGGACGGTCCGCAGGCTCGACGGCACCCAGCGGCGACGGCGGCGCGGGGCTCGAGCGGGGTCGTCGCCGCGCGTGGCGTCGTCGGGGCTGTCCGGCACAGGGCGTGGGGAGGCCGGGTCCGCCGCTGACGTCGCTCCGGTCCCGCTCACGGCTCCATCATGCGCGACCCGCGGCAACGGCTCGAAGGGCGCCGCCGCGACCGGCATCGGAGTCGGTACGACGCCCGGCCGCGGCGCCTGGCCGTCCCGACGACGACCCCGACGGCCGAGCAGCAGGCCGACGACGACGACCAGCAGGAACGGCAGCACGGCGGGCAGGGCCGGGAGGGTTCTCGACGACCGGTCACGGGACATGCTCCGATGATGGGCGAGCCGACCGCCCGCCACCGGGGATTCTGCTCATCCGGGCCGCAGGGCGCACGCCCGAACGGGCAGCTCTGCCCTCCCGTGGCCGATCCGGGCCGGCGGGAGGGGGAGCTGCCCGTCCGGACGGTCGTGTGGCGCTCGGCCGGTCCTCAGCCGCCCGTGGGGGCGGTCGACAGCGCGAGCCCGTCGCCCTCGAGGTCGACGCGGACCGTGCTGCCGTCGAGCACCTCGCCCGAGAGCAGCATCCGCGCCAGCGGGTCGCCGATCGCGCTCTGCACGAGCCGCCGCAGCGGGCGCGCGCCGTACGCCGGGTCGTAGCCGGTGCGCCCGAGCCACTCGAGGGCCGCCGGGGTGACGTCGAGGCCGATCCGCCGGACCTGCAGACGCTTCGCCAGCAGCGCCACCTGCAGGTCGACGATGTGGGTCAGCTCGTCGCGGGTCAGCGCGTCGAACATCACGACCTCGTCCAGCCGGTTGAGGAACTCCGGCTTGAAGCTCTGCCGCACCACCGCCATGACCTGCTCGCGCTTGGCCTCGGCGTCGACCGTCGGGTCGACGAGGTACGCCGAGCCGAGGTTCGACGTCAGGATCAGCACCACGTTGCGGAAGTCGACGGTGCGGCCCTGCCCGTCGGTGAGCCGGCCGTCGTCGAGCACCTGGAGCAGGATGTCGAAGACCTCGGGGTGGGCCTTCTCGACCTCGTCGAGCAGCACCACCGCGTAGGGCCGGCGCCGCACCGCCTCGGTCAGCTGGCCGCCCTCCTCGTAGCCCACGTAGCCGGGCGGTGCACCGACGAGGCGCGCCACCGCGTGCTTCTCGGAGTACTCGCTCATGTCGATGCGCACGATCGCCCGGTCGTCGTCGAAGAGGAAGTCGGCCAGCGCCTTGGCCAGCTCGGTCTTGCCGACGCCGGTGGGGCCGAGGAACAGGAACGACCCGGTGGGCCGGTCGGGGTCGGCGATGCCGGCCCGCGACCGGCGTACGGCGTCGGAGACGGCCGTGACCGCGGCCCGCTGGCCGATCAGCCGCTCGCCGATGACGTCCTCCATGCGCAGCAGCTTGGCCGTCTCGCCCTCGAGCAGCCGGCCGGTCGGGATGCCGGTCCAGGCCTCGACGACGTCGGCGATCTCCTCGGGCCCGACCTCCTCGTGCACCATCGGCTCGGCCGCGTCGTCCCCCTCGGACCCGGCGTGCTCGACCTCGGCGATCCGCTTCTCCAGCGCGGGGATCTCGCCGTACTGGATGCGGCTGGCGCCCTCGAGGTCACCCTCGCGCACGAGCCGCTCGTAGGTCGAGCGCAGCTCGTCGCGCTGCTTGCGCAGCTCGCCGGCGCCCTCCAGCCCGGCCTTCTCCCGCTCCCAGCGCAGCTCCATCACGCGGAGCTCCTCCTGCCGGTCGGCGAGGTCGGCGCGCAGCCGCTGCAGCCGGTCCTTGGACGCCTCGTCGGACTCGCGCGCGAGCGCCAGCTCCTCCATCAGCATCCGGTCGACGGCACGCCGCAGCTGGTCGAGCTCGACGGGCGACGACTCGATCTCCATCCGCAGCCGCGAGCCCGCCTCGTCGACGAGGTCGATCGCCTTGTCGGGCAGGTTGCGCCCGGTGATGTAGCGGTCGGACAGCATCGCGGCCGCGACCAGCGCGGCGTCGGTGATCTTGACCCCGTGGTGCGCCTCGTACTTCTCCTGCAGCCCGCGCAGGATGGCCACGGTGTCCTCCACCGAGGGCTCGCCCACGAAGACCTGCTGGAAGCGGCGCTCGAGCGCGGGGTCCTTCTCGATGCGCTCGCGGTACTCGTCGAGCGTGGTGGCGCCGATCATCCGCAGCTCGCCGCGCGCCAGCATCGGCTTGAGCATGTTGCCGGCGTCCATGGCCGAGTCGCCGCCGGCGCCGGCCCCGACAACGGTGTGGAGCTCGTCGATGAAGGTGATGACCTGGCCGGCCGACTCCTTGATCTCGTTGAGCACGGCCTTGAGCCGCTCCTCGAACTCGCCGCGGTACTTCGCGCCGGCGATCATCGCGCTCAGGTCGAGCGACAGCAGCCGACGGCCCTTGAGCGAGTCGGGCACGTCGCCGTCGACGATGCGCTGCGCGAGGCCCTCGACGACGGCGGTCTTGCCGACGCCGGGCTCACCGATGAGCACCGGGTTGTTCTTGGTGCGCCGCGAGAGCACCTGCACGACGCGTCGGATCTCCTCGTCGCGGCCGATGACCGGGTCGATGAGCCCGTCGTTGGCGCGCTGGGTGAGGTCGACGGCGTACTTCTCGAGCGCCTCGTAGGTGCCCTCCGGGTCGGGGCTCGTCACGCGTCCGGGACGGACCTGCGGCAACGCCCCGCGCAGCGCCTCGGGGGTCGCCCCGGCCTCGACCAGCAGGGTGCGGGCGGGCGACTCGACGGTCGCGAGCGCGACGAGGACGTGCTCGGCGGCGGCGTACTCGTCCTTCAGCTCGGCGGCCACCGTCTGGGCGGTGGTGAGCACCTGCAGCACCGCGCGGGCGTACGACGGACCGCTGACCGTCGAGCCCGAGGCGGCCGGGAGCCGTGACACCTGGGCCTTCGTGGCGGCCTCGACCGCGGCGGCGTCGACCCCGGCGCCGGCGAGGAGCGGGCGGGTCAGGTTGTCCGGCTGCGCGAGCAGGGCGGCCAGCAGGTGCACGGCCTCGACCTGGGTGTTGCCGGCGGTGGACGCCCCGGAGATCGCCGCGGCGATGGCCTCCTGGGTGCGGGTGGTGAACTTCGAGCTGTCCATCGGATGTCCTTCGGGTGTGCGTCGTGCGTCGGTGCCTGGAGGGGTCGGGGGCGTCCTGACTCCTCGACCAGTGCAACCCGCCCGAAGTTGAGTCTGTTCCACTCAACCCTCGATTTCCTGCGAAACTCGTGAGCGAGGGCCCGGACGCCCTAGGTTTGGTCCGACAAACGGATCCCGGGAAGGGCTCGTGGGCGAGGCAACGGCGACAGTGACGTGGGTCCGGCGCCTCGGGCGTCACCGGGTCCTCGGGCTCGTCGTGCTCGCGGTGCTGGCCCTCGAGGTCGTCTTCGGCCAGATGGCCGTGCGCTTCGCCCCGCCCGGGAGCTCGGTGGCGGCGTACTGGCCCAACTCCGGCCTCTCCGTCGTCGCGCTGATCCTCAGCTCGCGGCGCTGGCGTCCGGCCACCCTGGGCGGGGTCTTCCTGGTCACCGTGCTCGCGAACCTGCTCGGCGGTCGCGACCTCCAGGTCTCCGCCGGGTTCGCCATGGCCAACGCGGCCGAGGCCGGGCTCGCCTTCTGGCTGCTCGCCCAGGCCCGCGACGAGCCCCCGGTCACCGGTCACGGGTCGCCGGGACCCGCGCTGAGCGCGACCGGCCTCCCGGCCGACCGGCCCGACGACGACCGCCCGCGGCTCGAGTCGGTCGAGGACTTCATCCGGCTCTTCGTCGCCTGCGCCTTCGCGTCCGCCCTCGGGGCCGTGCTCGCGGGCGCCACCATCGGCCTGCTCCAGGACGGCGACGCCCTGGTCACCGGCCGCGCGGTCCTGGCCTCCCACCTCGCCTCCATGCTGCTGATCGTCCCGCTCTCGATGCGGCTGCCGCGGGACCGCGAGCACGCCGCGGGCCCCGCGGAGGTGCTCGTGCAGTGGGCCACCCTCACGCTGGTGGTCGGCGCGGTCTTCTTCGGCACCCAGGGGCTGCCCCTGGTGTTCCTGATCTACCCGATCCTCGTGTGGGGCGCGCTGCGGGCCGAGCCCTGGGTGACGGCGCTGCAGCTGCTGGTGGCCGGCGGCGCCGTGGCGGTGCTGACCACCACGCGGGGCGGTCCCTACCTCGACGCCATCCGGGACGCCGGCCAGCCTCCCGAGCTGGCCGGGACCCTGCTGCAGGCGCACCTGCTCGCCTCCGCGCTGGTCACCCTGCCCCTGGCCCTCATCAAGGCCCAGCGGCTGCTGGCCCTCGCGGAGGTCACCCGCAGCCACGAGGAGCTCGACGCCATCCTCGCCGCCACCACCGCGACCGCGATCGTCGGCATCGGCCTCGACGGGCGGGTGGAGTACGTCAACGTCGGCGCGCAGCACCTCTCCGGCTACCAGGCCTCCGCCCTGCTGGGCCGCGCCCGCGTGGTCGTCACCCCCGGCCCCGAGCCCCTGCTCACGTTCGCCGAGGACGGCACCGGCCCGTCCGGCGAGGCACCGCTGCGCGAGGTCGTCGACCCCGTCCTCGACGCCTCCGACGGCACGGTGGTGCAGGACTGGGGCTTCCTGCGTGCCGACGGCGCCCGGCTGACCGTGTCGGTCGCGCTGAGCCGCCGGTACGCCGCCAACGGCACGCCGGCCGGCTACCTCGCCGTGGCCGAGGACGTGACCGAGCGGCGCCAGCAGGAGCGGGAGGTCAAGGAGGCGCTGGCCTCGGAGAAGCTCGTGGTCGACCGCCTCGCCCAGCTGGACCAGACGAAGAACGACTTCCTCTCCACCGTCAGCCACGAGCTGCGCACCCCGATCACGAGCATCCTGGGCTACTCCCAGCTGCTCATGGGCCAGGACGCCTCGGACCTGCCGGCCATCCAGCGCCAGGTGGTCGGCCGCATCGAGCGCAACGGCCGGCGGCTCATGGGCCTCATCGAGGACATGCTGGCGATGTCGCAGATCGAGGTCGGCAGCTTCGGCTTCACCCGGGTCCCCCTCGACGCGCGCGAGCCGCTGGCCCTGGCGGTCGAGTCGACGCTGCCGCTGCTGCCGGCGCGCGACCTCGCGCTGGAGCAGCGGGTGTCCACCGAGCCGGTGCTGGTGGCCGGCGACGCCGACAAGCTCGAGCGGGCCTTCGAGAACCTGCTCTCCAACGCGGTCAAGTTCTCCAACCCCGGCGAGCAGATCGTCGTGCGGCTCGCCGCCGAGGCCGGGGAGGCGGTGTTCAGCGTGACCGACACCGGCATCGGCATCGAGTCCGAGGACCAGGAGCAGCTCTTCGACCGCTTCTTCCGCGGCAGCGAGGCCCAGACCCAGGCCATCCAGGGCGCGGGGCTCGGGCTGTCGATCGCGGCCACGATCGTCAACGGCCACGACGGCAGCATCGACATCGAGTCGGCTCCCGGCCGGGGCAGCACGTTCACGATCCGGCTGCCGCTGCTCGAGGAGGTCTGAGCGGCCCCGCGGGTGCTGCCCAGGTGATGCAGGTGCCGCTCAGGTGCCGAGGATCGCCTCGACGTGCTCGCGCAGCTCGATGGGCCCGAAGGGCTTGATGATGTAGGTGTCCGCCCCGGCCTCCATGCCGGCCGTGACGTCCGAGGCCTGGGCCCGTGCCGTCATCAAGATGATGGGCAGGTCGGCGAGCTTCTCGTCGGCGCGGATCGCGCGGCAGACCTCGAGCCCGCTCATCCCGGGCATCGTGATGTCGAGCAGCAGCAGGCGCGGCGTGACGCGGCGGCAGGCGGCGAGGGCCTCCTCGCCGTTCCCGACGGCCGTGACCTCGAGGTCGAGTCCCTCGAGGACGAGCTGCACGAGGTCGCGGATGTCGACGTCGTCCTCTGCCAGAACGACTGTCACGGGTCACCCCCTCATCTCGGCGTCGCGCCACCACGCGCGGGGGGCGCCCCGTCCCCCGGGGAGCCCGGAGCGATGATAGCGGCAAATGCCACGATTCCTCACGGGTTCGACGGACCGCGACGCCAGACGACCACGGAGCGCCCGGGGTCGGTGCCGAGCACCGCGGGCAGGTTGGCCGCGCTCCCCCGGTCGGCTCGCGCCGTCTGCAGGGCGTAGCGCAGCGCGGCCACCTCGTCCTCGCGCTGACGCAGGCGGTCCTGGAGCCCCGCGAGCATCGCCTCGAGCTGGAGGATGCGGCGCACGCCCTCGAGCCCGATGCCGGCCGCGGTCAGCTCCGCGACCTCGCGCAGCAGCTCGATGTCGCGCCAGGAGTAGCGCCGACCGCCGCCCCCGCTCCGACCGGGCGAGACCAGGCCGAGCCGGTCGTAGGTGCGCAACGTCTGCGGGTGCAGACCGGTCAGCTCGGCGGCGACGGAGATGACGTAGACGGGGACGTCCGGCGCCGGCGGGGCGGGCGCAGGACCGCGCCGCCGCTCCCGCTCAGGCATCGCCGCCGCCCCCGGACGAGCCCGTGGGACCGGTGGCCTCGAAGAGCCGGCCGCGCAGGTCCGAGCCCGCGGTCGCCTCCCGGTAGGCCTCGGCCGCGGCACGGACCTCGTCGCTCGGGGAGGCGGGCACCTGCACCTCGACGGTGACCAGCAGGTCGCCCTTGAGGCCGTCGCGGCGCGGCACGCCGCGACCGCGCACCCGGAAGGTGCGGCCGCTGGGCGTCCCCGGCGGCACCTTCACCGTCACGGGGCCGGTGAGCGTCGGCACCTTGACCTCGGCCCCGAGCACGGCCTCGTCGAAGCCGATGGGCACCGTGAGCGTGAGGTTGTCGCCGGTGCGTGCGAAGAGCCGGTGCGGCTGGACGTGGACGACGACGAAGAGGTCGCCGGCGGGACCGCCGTTCTCACCGCGCGCGCCCTTGCCGCGCAGGCGGATCCGCTGGCCGTCCTTGACCCCGGCGGGGATGCGGGCCTGGACCGAGCGGTCCGAGAGCCCCCGTCCCGCGCCCCGGCAGACCGGGCAGGGGTCGTCGACGACCATGCCGCGTCCGCGGCAGGTCGGGCAGGTCTCGTTGAGCGTGAAGGCGCCCCCGGCCGAGGCGGCGCGCATGCCCGCACCCTGGCAGTCGGGGCACATCCGCGGCACGGTGCCGGCCTTGGCGCCGGTGCCGCGGCAGGCCTCGCACGGGGCGTCGGAGGCCAGTCGCAGCGAGACGGTGACGCCGTCGACGGCGTCGGTGAACCCGATCGTGGTGGAGGTCTCGAGGTCGGCCCCGCGTCGCGCCGACGCCCGGGTACGCCGCCCCGTGCCCCGCTGGGCGCCGGCCCGACCGAAGACGTCGCCGAGCACGTCGGAGAAGCCGCCCCCGGCCCCGCCGGCCCCCGCCCCGAACAGGTCGTTGATGTCGAACGGGACGCCGTCGCCGTACCCGCCGCCGGGACCGGGGCTCCACCCTCCGCCGCCGCCGAACATCGACCGGGTCTGGTCGTACTCGGCGCGCTTGGTGGTGTCGCCCACGACGTCGTAGGCCTCGGCCACGGCCTTGAAGCGGTCCTCGGCAGCGGTGTCCCCAGGGTGGGAGTCCGGGTGGTTCTCCCGGGCGAGCTTGCGGTAGGCCTTCTTGATCTCGGCCGCCGGCGCGTCCTTGGCCACACCGAGGACCTGGTAGAAGTCCTTGGTGGCCCAGTCGGCGTTGGTCATCGCTCACCTCCCCGGTCGTCGTCGTGCTGGTTGCTGCTGTCGTGCAGGTCCTCCGTCCCGCTCAGCCCTGCTGCTCGGGAGCGGGCTCGGAGTCCTGCGGCGCGGCCGCCCCGGACGGGTCCGGGTCGACCACGGTCACCATCGCGGGACGCACCACGCGCTCCCCGATGCGGTAGCCCGCCTGCACGATCTTGTCGCACGTGGTCGTGTCGACCTCGCTGGACAGGCCGTGCATGAGGGCCTCGTGCAGCCGGGGGTCGAAGGCGTCGCCCGGCGTGCCGAACTTGTCGAGCCCCTGGCCGGCGACCACCCGCTCGAGCGCCTCGGCGACGGCCTTGAAGCCGCCGCTGAGCTCGCCGTGCTCGCGGGCCCGGTCGACGTCGTCGAGGACGGGCAGCAGGGCGGACAGCACCGTGAAGGTGGCGTTCTGCTTGACCAGCTCGCGGTCGCGGTCGACCCGCCGCTTGTAGTTGAGGAACTCGGCCTGGACCCGCTGCAGGTCGGCGGTCAGCTCCGCCGCGCGGACCTCGGTCTCCGAGGCCGCGGACCCGGGGGCCGTCGCCGCGTCGCCCGCGTCGCCCGCGGCGGCGCCGGTCCCCGGCGCCTCACCGGCCAGCGCCGCGTCGGAGGCGGCACCGTCGGCGACCTCGGGGGCGAGGTCCTCGGCGGCGGCCCCGGGGGCCGACCCCGAGGCCGTCTCGTCGACGGTCTCGGGGTCGAAGGCGACCTGTCCCTCGTCGGGGAACTGGGTCACTTGTTCTCCTCCTCGTCGTCGACGATCTCGGCGTCGACCACGTCGTCGTCGGCGTCACCGGTGCCGGCGTCGCCGGCTCCGGACGCGGCCTGGTCGGCCTCGCCGGCGGCGTACATCGCCGCGCCCATCTTCTGGCTGGACTCGCCGAGCTTGGCGGCCGCCGCGGCGATCTCGTCGCCCGCCGTGTCGGAGGTGTCCTCGAGCGCCTTCTTGAGGGCCTCGATGTCGCCCTGGACCTCGGTCCGGACGTCCTCGGGGATCTTCTCCTCGTTCTCGGAGAGGAACTTCTCGGTCGAGTAGGCCAGGGTCTCGGCCTGGTTGCGGACCTCGACGGTCTCGCGACGCTTGGCGTCCTCCTCGGCGTACTGCTCGGCCTCGCGGACCATGCGGTCGATGTCGTCCTTCGACAGCGCGGAGCCGCCGGTGATCGTCATCTTCTGCTCGCGACCGGTGCCGCGGTCCTTCGCCGAGACCTGCACGATGCCGTTGGCGTCGATGTCGAAGGTGACCTCGATCTGCGGGACGCCGCGGGGTGCCGGCGGCAGCCCGGTCAGCTCGAAGTTGCCGAGCGGCTGGTTCTGCGCCGCCATCTGACGCTCGCCCTGGAAGACCTGGATCATCACCGAGGGCTGGTTGTCGTCGGCGGTGGTGAACACCTCGGACTTCTTGGTCGGGATGGTGGTGTTGCGCTCGATGAGCTTGGTCATCACCCCGCCCTTGGTCTCGATGCCCAGCGACAGCGGGGTCACGTCGAGCAGCAGCACGTCCTTGACCTCGCCCTTGAGGACGCCGGCCTGGAGGGCGGCGCCCACCGCGACGACCTCGTCGGGGTTGACGCCCTTGTTGGGCTCCTTGCCGCCGGTCAGCTCGCGGACGACGTCGGCCACGGCCGGCATGCGGGTCGAGCCGCCGACGAGGACCACGTGGTCGATCTTGGCGACGTCGACGCCCGCGTCCTTGATGACCGAGCGGAACGGCGCCTTGGTGCGCTCGAGCAGGTCGGCGGTCAGCTTCTGGAACTCCGAGCGGCTGAGGCGCTCCTCGAAGTGCAGCGGGCCGTTCTCGCCGTGCGTGATGTAGGGCAGGTGGATGGTGGTCTCGGTCGACGACGAGAGCTCGATCTTCGCCTTCTCCGCGGCCTCCTGGAGGCGCTGCTTGGCGATCTTGTCCTTCGCGAGGTCGACGCCGTTGTTGTCCTTGAACTTCTTGACCATCCACTCGACCAGGCGCAGGTCCCAGTCGTCGCCGCCGAGGTGGTTGTCACCGGAGGTCGCCTTGACCTCGATGACGCCCTCACCGATCTCGAGCAGGGACACGTCGAACGTGCCGCCACCGAGGTCGAAGACGAGGATCATCTGGTCGTCGCCCTTGTCGAGGCCGTAGGCCAGGGCGGCCGCGGTGGGCTCGTTGACGATGCGCGACACCGTCAGGCCCGCGATCTCGCCGGCCTCCTTGGTGGCCTGGCGCTGAGCGTCGGAGAAGTACGCCGGCACGGTGATGACCGCGTCGGTGACCGTCTCGCCCAGGTAGGCCTCCGCGTCGCGCTTGAGCTTCTGCAGCACGAACGCCGAGATCTGCTGGGAGGTGAAGTCCTTGTCGTCGATCTTCTGGGACCAGTCGGTGCCCATGTGACGCTTCACCGAACGGATGGTGCGGTCGACGTTGGTGACGGCCTGCCGCTTGGCGACCTCACCGACGAGGACCTCGCCGTTCTTGGCGAAGGCGACGACGGACGGGGTCGTCCGCGCACCCTCCGCGTTCGCGATGACGGTGGGCTCGCCGCCCTCGAGCACTGCGACGACCGAGTTGGTGGTGCCCAGGTCGATACCGACCGCTCGTGCCATGTGTCCTACCTCCGTGCGTGGGTTCCGTGGTGACGGATGGGGTTCGGGGGGCCCGGGTCCGGGCCTCTCAGCGGGCCCTCGACGGGCCGCTTCCTCGAGTGTGTCAAAAGAGTTGAGTCCGTTCAACTCAACTCCTGTGAGGTGTCCGACAGGGCCCGGTCAGGGTCCGCGGGAATACTGGGGCGGTGATCGACCTCGAGCTCGGCCTCGCCCTCGCCCGGGCCCGGCGCGCCCGCGGGCTCCGCTGGGACCCCCGACCGGGCGACCACTTCGTCGTACCCGACCGCGACCTGGACGACACCGTCTTCGTGGTCAGCGACATGGTCGTGGAGGTCGTGCAGACCGCGGTCGGCCCGGTGCTGGCCTTCAACGGCACCACCGAGTGGGCCCTCGACAGCATCGAGGTCGACGAGGCCGTGTGGCTGCCGCTGGAGCACCAGCTGCGCGAGCAGCTCGGCGAGGACCTCGTGAGCCTGGCGGTGGTCGCCTCGCCGGACCTCGGACCCGAGCAGGCCCCGCCCGGGTACGCCGTGACGGTGCGACGCGGCGCGGACGAGCAGCGCTACCTCGACGTGAGCCCCGAGGCGGCGTACGCCCGGGCGGTGCTGGACGGGCTCAGCCGACCGTCACGGTGACCGTGTTGGAGCCGCGCTCCTCGGCGACGTCGAAGACCCGGAACACCTGCTCGCCGGTGCGGCTGGTCTGGATCCAGGTCTCGAACGATCCCCCGCGCACGCTGGCCGTCACCGGGAAGTCGGTCCAGGTGCCACCCTCCCGGCGCTGGATCTGCAGCGAGGCGCCCTCGCCGTCGACGTAGACGCCGTTGAAGTTGATGCGCTCGCCGGGCGAGACCTGCTGGGGCGCCACGAACAGCGTCACCTTCGCCTTGGTCGGCTCCTTGGTCTGCTCCAGGGGCTCGGTCGAGGACGGGGTCTGGACGCCGGGGATCTTCGGGTCGTCGTCGGCCCCCTTGGTCGCGCGGTACTTCGGGATGAAGAGCGACTGCTCGCTCTCCTGCTCCGCGGCCTCGGTGGACCCGCCGAGGACGTCCTTGAGGGCCACCATCGCGACCCCGCCGATGACGAGGCCGACCACCAGGGCGACCCCGAGCATGGCGGCGACCGCCGTGAGCAGCGTGCGCCCGGGTCGCTCGTCCTCGTACTTCGCCATGGGCCCAGTGTCACCTACCACGCCAGCGGCGGGCCAGCCGGGCGTCACTCACGGGTGTCGCGCCACAGCAGCTCCTCGACCAGCTGCCGGCTGCGCCAGCCCGCCGGGGTGCGCACCAGGGTGTGCACGTAGACGCCGCCGAGGTCCGCGCGCCAGGGGGCCCGGCCCTCGCGGTCGATGAGCAGCGGGTTGGTGAAGTAGGCGCGGACCACGGCGCTGTCGCCGTCGATCTCGACCTGCCGCTGCCCGAGCACGTGCTGCATCCCGGTGAACAGCGGCAGGGTCGCGGCCAGCCAGGCCTTGACCTCCGGGTAGGGCCCGGCGATCCCGCCGGTCGCGGTGTAGTCGACGAGCGCGTCGGGGGTGAAGACGTCGTCCAGCCGGTCCCAGGCGTGCTGGTCGACCGCCATCGTGTACGTCGTGAGCAGGTCGTCGACCGCGAGCCGGTCGAGGAGCAGGCCGAGCCCCTCGCCGTGCTCGCGCGACTCGGTCGAGGGGGTCATGGGGGCGACCCTAGCCCCGAACTGGAACACGTTCTAGTATCGCCGGATGCGGTTCACCTACGCCGAGGCCATGACCGACGCGACCTACTACGTGCCCCTGGCCCAGGCTGCGGAGGCGGCCGGCTACCACTCCATGACGGTCGCCGACAGCCTCGTCTACCCCACGCACAGCGACTCGACGTACCCCTACACCGAGGACGGGAACCGGGAGTTCCTCGAGGGCAAGGAGTTCATCGAGACCCTCACGCTCTGCGCCACCCTCGGCGCGGTCACCACCACGCTGCGTCTCACCCCCTTCGTGCTCAAGCTGCCGATCCGGCCCCCGGTGCTCGTGGCCAAGCAGGCCTCGTCGGTCGCCTACCTGACCGGGAACCGGCTCGGCCTCGGCGTCGGGCTCAGCCCCTGGCAGGAGGACTACTCCGTGATGGGCGTCCCCTGGGAGCGCCGCGGCAGGCGCTTCGACGAGTGCATCGACGTCGTGCGCGGGCTCACCTCGGGCGGCGAGTTCGAGTTCCACGGCGAGTTCTACGACATCCAGCCGGTCACCATGACGCCCGCACCCACCGAGCCGATCCCGATCCTGGTCGGCGGGCACGCCGACGCCGCCCTGCGCCGCGCCGCCGTGCGCGGCGACGGCTGGATGCACGGCGGTGGTCCGCCCGAGGAGCTCGACGCCCTGCTCGACCGGCTCGACGAGGTCCGCCGGGCCGAGGGGGTGGCCGACCGTCCCTTCGAGACCCACGTGATCTCGATGGACGCCTTCAGCGTCGACGGCTGCCGCCGGCTGGAGGACCGCGGGGTCACCGACGTCATCGTCGGGTTCCGCCTGCCCTACGTCGTCGGGCCCGACACCGAGCCGCTGGAGAAGAAGGTCGAGCACCTCGAGCGCTTCGCCGAGGACGTCGTGGCGAAGGTGAACCCGTGACGGCGGCCGGCGGCCCGAGCAGCACCGCCGGCTTCAACGCCGCCGTGACCGAGGCCGAGGCGCTCGTCCGCTCGGCGCCGTTCGTGAAGACCGAGCAGGACCTGACCGAGGGCCTGGACTACCTCGCGGGCTCGATCCGCGCCTCGCTCCAGATGGCGTGGTCCTACCGCCCCGAGCGGCCCTTCCTCGTCAACAGCACCAACCAGCACACCAAGATGGGCCTCGACAACCCCGACACCGTCTACCACCACGCCAACCTGCGCCCCGACGCGACGTACGTCGTGCGCGGGGTGCGCGGCCGGACCGTCGACCTGTCCTTCCAGGTGCTCGGGGGCGACTACACCCCGAGCTCCACCCCGGACGGCTCCACCGCCTTCGACGACCGTGAGCTCACCGTGGCCGCCGACGGCACCTTCGAGCTCAGCCTCGGCCCGGCGGGGTCGCCGCACGCCAGCGCCCACCACGTCGTCCTGCCCGAGTCCGCCGCGATGCTGGCGATCCGCGAGGTGTACGACGACTGGGCCGCGCCGCGCGGGTCGCTCACCCTGCACCGGGCCGACACCCTCGGCACCTCGCCGGCTGCTCCCCCGACCCGGGAGTCGGTCGAGAAGCGCTACGCCGTGGCGGCGAAGATGCTGCTCGGCCGGATCCGGACGTGGTTCGCGTTCCCCGAGTGGTTCTACCTCAACGAGCCGGTGAACACCCTGACCGAGCCGCGCCCGACGCCGGGAGGCCTGGCGTCGCAGTGGTCGTCGGTCGGCCACTACGACCTCGCCGACGACGAGGCCCTGGTGCTCACCGTGCCGCGCGGGACGGCGCCGTACCTCGGCTTCCAGCTCGGCACGGTCTGGTACACCTCGCTCGAGTACGTCGACCACCAGACCTCGCTCAACGGCCAGCAGGCCCAGGTCGACCCCGACGGGATGATCCGCATCGTCGTCAGCGAGCGCGACCCCGGCGTCCACAACTGGGTGGAGCGCCTGGGTCACGACCGCGGCTACCTCCAGTTCCGCTGGCAGCGGCTCGACGGACCGCTGGCCGCGGCCGACGGTCCGACGCTGCAGAAGGTGCCCGTCGACGACCTCGCGGGCGCCCTGCCCCACCACGACCACAACCGGGCGACGCCGGACGAGTGGGCCGCACGCATCGCGGCGCGCCAGCTCGGGGTCGCGGGACGGATGCTGAGTTGAGCGCGCTCGAGACCGACCTGTCCCCACGCTCGTTCGGGCTGCTGCGCGGCCGCGTCGTGGTGGTCGCCGGCTACGGACCCGGCCTGGGAGCCGCGCTCGCGTCCCGCAGCGCCGAGGAGGGCGCCCGGGTCGTCCTCGCCTCGCGGACGCAGCACAAGCTCGACGACGCCGTCGAGCGGCTGCGCGAGGCGGGCCACGAGGCGCTGGCGGTCGCCACCGACGTCGAGAGCGACGAGGCGTGCCGCGATCTTGTCGACCGGACACGATCTGCCTTCGGCCGCGTGGACGTGCTGTTCGCCAACGCCTTCCGGATGCCCCCGATGGACCCGCTCACCCAGGTCGACCACCGCAGGATCAGCCGCGCGATGGACGTCAACGTGATGGCGCCGCTGCGGCTGGCCTCGGTCTTCGCCGACTCCCTGGCGGAGGCGCACGGCAACATCGTGATGGTCAACTCCGGCGTGCTCTGGCAGTCGCAGCCCGAGTTCGCGGCGTACAAGCTGACCAAGGGCGCGATGCTGCACATGGCGCAGTCGCTGGCCACCGAGCTCGGCCCGCGCGGCATCCGGGTCAACTCGCTGGCGCCGAGCTACATCTACGAGGACGTGAACAAGGCCTACTTCGACTGGCTCGCGGCCGAGCGCGGCGTCACCCACGCCGACGTCTACGCCGAGAAGGCCGACCTCAACGACCTCAAGCGGCTCGCCACCGCCGAGCAGATCGCGGACGCGGCGGTCCTGCTGGCCTCCCCGCTGGCCTCCACGATCACCGGCGTGTGCCTCGACGCGAGCTGCGGGGAGTTCCACCGGTGAGCCCGGTCCGCGAGCGGGACTCGGTCGGCAGCCTGGAGGACCTGCACGACGCCGCCACCCGGATGACCGGCCTCGACGACTTCGGGGCCGACGAGCACCTCGAGCCGCTGCAGGTCCTGCTGCACTCCTACGCGCACTCCGCGGGCCTGACCGGCGTCGGCAACACGATGGTGCGCTCGTTCCTGCGCGGGGCGCTGGCGGCCCGCCTGATGTCGGAGGCCGGGTTCGCCCAGCACCCCGGGCACACCGCCGTCCCGGTCGAGCGCCCGGTCTTCGTCACCGGGATCCAGCGCAGCGGCACCACGATGATGCAGCGGCTGCTGCACGCCGACCCCGCCGCGCAGGGCCTGGAGATGTGGCTGACCCAGCTGCCCCAGCCGCGCCCGCCGCGGGAGACCTGGGAGGCCGACCCGGTCTACGCGATGCTGCGCGACGGATTCGAGCAGCACCACGTCGAGAACCCCGAGCTCGCCGGCATCCACTACATGAGCGCCGAGACCGTCGAGGAGTGCTGGCAGCTGCTGCGCCAGTCGCTGACCACCGCGGCGTACCCGGCGCTCGCGCACCTGCCGGAGTACGCCGCCTGGTTGCGCCAGGCCGACTGGGTCCCGGCCTACGCGCGCTACCGGCGCAACCTCCAGCTCATCGGGCTCAACGACCCGGGCCGGCGGTGGGTGCTGAAGAACCCGAGCCACCTCGACGCCCTCGACGCCCTGATGGCGGTCTTCCCCGACGCCCTCGTGGTGCAGACGCACCGCGACCCGGTGACCTGCGTGGGCTCGGCGTGCTCGCTGGCCGCCACCACGACCCGCGGCTGGTCGGAGGTCTTCGTCGGGGAGAGGCTGGGGCGCGACGTCCTCGCCTCGCTGAGCCGCGAGGCCGAGGTCTTCGCCGAGGCTCGCGGCCGCTACGACGCCGCGCAGTTCGTCGACGTGGCGTACGACGACCTCGTCGGCGACCCGGTCGGCACCGTCCGCGGCGTCCACGACGCGTTCGACCTGCCCTGGGACGACGACGTGGCGAGCGCCGTCGCCGAGGAGCACCGCCGCTCCCGCGAGGGCCCCCGCGCCCCCCGGCACCACTACGACCTGGCCGACTACGGCCTCACCGCCGAGCAGGTCCGCGCGGCGTTCTGAGGCGGGGTCAAGCCGGACGCAAGAGAACCTCAAGCACGCTCCACCAGGGTCGACCACGACACCAACGGACCGGCCCCGCAGCCGGACAGACCCAGGAGCACAGCATGAGAGTCACCCGCCCCACCCTCGTCCGCGGCCGACGCGGTCCCGGCCGCGCCGCGGTCACCCGGCTCGCCGTGGTCGGCGCCTGCGCGACCGCCGCGGTCACCAGCACGATGATCGGCCCCTCCGCCTCGGCCCACGACAGCGCCGGGTCGACGAGCGGGTCGACGAGCGCCTCGGCGGCGCACGCCCGCGACGGCGCTCCCCTGGCCGCGCTGAAGAAGTCGCTGTCGCCCTACCGCGACGTCGACCGCGCCCTGGCCGACGGCTTCATCCCGGTCTCGCCCTGCACCGAGTCGCCCGACGGCGGCATGGGCTACCACTACCTCAACCCCGCCCGTGCCATGGCCCCGGTCGACCCGACCAAGCCCGCCATCCTCCTCTACGGACCGACCGCCGACGGTGACCCCGACGGCCGCCGGCTCATCGGGGCCGAGTGGTTCCAGGCCGACGCCGACCAGCAGCTCGGGACCGACGACGACCGCCCCTCCCTGTGGGGCCGGCCGTTCGAGGGCCCGATGCCGGGCCACGACCCGCAGATGCCGGTCCACTACGACCTTCACGTCTGGCTCTTCGACAGCAACCCCGCCGGCGTCTTCGCCAGCTGGAACCCCTCGGTCTCCTGCTGAGCCCGGGTGGGCCCGGGCAGCTCCCGACAGGTCCGAACGGGCCCGGGCGGGTCCGGACCGAGGGCCCGGTCGTCCAGACCTCCGTCCCTGGCCGGTATCACGCGGGGCGTCCAAGACTCCTCAGCATCCGGCACCGCGTCCGGAGCACCCGACGCGCCGATCCATGCCACCTCGTGCCTCACCGGCACACACCCTGCAGCTCCCGACACCGCGCCACGAGCGCGGCCCCGGCCTCCGGGCCCTCACGAAAGGACCTCCCATGACCGACGTGGTCACCACCCCCACCACCCTGGCCCCGCAGCTGCCGCACCAGGCACGACGTACGGCGATCGAGCCCGACGCCGCCGGCGCCCTGGCCGAGCTGCGCGACCTGCTCCCCGGCCGGGTCGTCGGACCCGACGACGCCGCCTGGGTACCCGCCCGGATGGCGTGGGTCGTCAACGTGCCGCAGGAGCCGGCCGCCGTCGTGGCGGTCCGTGACGTCGCCGACGTCGTCACCGCCGTGACCTGCGCGGCCCGCCACGGGCTCAGCGTCTCGGCCCAGCCCGTGGGCCACGGCGCCACCGAGGCGCTGACCGGGACCGTGCTGCTGCGCACCGCCGCGCTGGACGACATCGAGGTCGACGTCGCGAAGCAGGTCGTGCGGGTCGGCGCCGGCGTCAAGTGGGGCGCCGTGCTCGCGGCCGTGGAGCCGACCGGGATGATCGTGCCGGCCGGCAGCAGCCCCGACCCGAGCGTCGTGGGCTTCACGGTCGGCGGCGGTCTCAGCTGGTTCAGCCGGAGCATCGGCAGCGCGGCCGAGAACGTCGAGGCGTTCGAGGTCGTCGACGCCACCGGCACCGCCCGGCGGGTCACCGCCACCTCCGACCCCGACCTGTTCTGGGCGATGTGCGGCGGCGGTGGCGACTTCGCGGTGGTCACCACCATCGAGATGCGCCTGACGCCCGCGCCGCCGGTCGTCGGCGGACGGCTGATGTGGCCGCTCGAGATGGCGCACCCGGTGCTCCACTCCTTCCGCGAAGCGACCGCCGAGGCGCCCGAGGCGCTGACCATGTGGGCCGAGATCTTCCGGTTCCCGCCGATGCCGGAGCTCCCCGAGGAGATCCGCGGCAAGTCCTTCGTCGCGGTGGACCTGACCTACCTCGGCGACGAGGCCGACCTGGGCCCGATCCTCGAGCCGCTGCGTCGCGTGCCGGCCCTCATCCTCGACACGGTCGGCCACGTGCCGCTCGGCCGGCTCGGGGACATCGCCGCCGAGCCGGTGGACCCGATGCCGGCCATGGAGAGCTCCGGCCTGCTCGCCGACCTGGACACGACCACGGTGGACCGGCTGCTGCGCGTGGCGGGTGCCGGTGCGCAGCTCGCGCTCAACGTCGTGCAGATCCGCCACCTCGGCGGCGCGCTGGCCCGCTCGACCCGCGACGACGTGCCCCAGGGAGGACTGAGCGAGAACTACTCGTTCTTCACCCTCGGCGTCCCGGCCGTCCCCGAGCTGGTGCCGGCGATCGAGGCGGGCTTCGCCGCCGTCCGCGAGGCGCTGTCCCCGCAGTCCACCGAGCGCGGTTTCTTCAACTTCCGGGGCTCGAGCAGCGACGCCACGTCCTGCTTCACCCCGGAGGTGGCCGAGCGCCTGCGGGCGGTGAAGGCCGCGGTGGACCCCGCCGGGGTCATCCGCAGCAACCGCCCGACGGCCTGACTCGGCCGTCCGGGCGGGTCAGCCGTCGGTGTCCGCCGACGAGCTGGAGGCGAGGCCGCCCCAGGCGGCCTCGGCGCCCGAGTGGCCGATGAGCACGACCTGGACCAAGGTGCCGACGCAGGCCACGACCCCGGCCACGGCGAGCGCGAGGGCCGTGCCCTTCGACGGGGCTCGCGACGACCTCGCCGAGCGGCGCCCCACGACGGTGAGGGCGACCGCGACGGCGAGCATGCCGAGACACCACCAGATCAGCATCTCCCCGAGCTCGGCGTGCTCCTCGATCAGCTTCGAGCCACCGAGCTGCTCCTCGAAGTTCTCTCCCGAGCTCGTGGAGATCGGCACCAGGACCGTCGACACGACGGCCAGGCCCAGCGGCAGCCACCCGGCCCAGGTCCGGAAGCGCGGCAGCAGCACGGCGAGCAGCAGCACCAGCGCCGTCAGCGGGACGAGCACGACGGTGGCGTGCACGACGAGCGGGTGGACGGGGAGTCCGAAGACGGTCTCGGGCACGACGCCTCCTGGGGTCCGGTCGGGCCGGTGGCCGCGACGCTCCACCCACTCTGGCACCCGCACCCCGAGGACGACCGGTGAGCCGCCTGTGCGTCACCTGTGACTTGCCGGGTGCCGCGTCGACGGCGCGGACGCGACGCTCCGCGTGGGAGGCGGGGTCAGACGGGGGTGACGACGACGCGGGCGCCGCGGTCGGGGACGCTCGTGATGTTGCGGACCCGGGGCCGGTCGGTGTGGCCGGGGACCACGCCCACGTCGTACGTCGTGAGCACCTGGCGCAGCACCTCCACGCCCTCCATGAGCGAGAACCCGGCACCGATGCACCGGCGCACGCCGCCGCCGAACGGGATCCACGTGTTCGGCCGCACCTCCTCGTCGAGGAAGCGCGAGGGCCGGAACTCGTCGGGCTGCGGGAAGTTGTCGGGGTCGGCGTGCGCCAGCAGGATCGACGGCCCGACCGACACCCCGGCCGGCAGCTCGTGGCCGCCGACGACCGCCGGCTTCATGAGGAAGCGCACCACCATCGGGATGATCGGGTGCAGCCGCAGCGACTCCTTCACCACCGCCTCGAGGTGGTCGTCGTCGCCCTCGCGCGCCGCCTGCTGCGCGCGCCGCATCAGCTCGGGGTGCCGTCCGAGCTCGTAGAGCGCCCAGGCCAGGCCCGAGGCGGTCGTCTCGTGACCGGCCAGCAGCAGGGTGACGAGCTGGTCGCGCAGCTCCTCGTCGCTGAGCGGCGCCTCACCCCCGGCGCCGCGCCCGTCCTGAGCCTCACCCTGGCCCACGAGCAGCAGCTGCGAGAGCACGTCGGTGCGCTCGGCCAGGTCGGTCGCAGCACGTCGCTCGGCGATCTCGGCGTAGAGCAGCCGGTCGAGCTCGCGCTGCACCTGCACGACCTTCTTCCACGGCCCGAAGCGCTGCAGGGCGGGATAGCCCCAGCCGAGCAGCACCACCGGCTTGACGTCGACGGTCGCGTTGACCAGCGGGCGGAGCCGGGCCAGCCGCTCCTCGTCGGCCACGCCGAAGACGACGCGCAGGATGACCTCCAGCGTCAGCGCGTTCATCCGCTCGAGGCTGCGCAGCTCCTCGCCGGGCGTCCAGGAGGCGACCTCCTCGCGGGCCAGCTGGGCCACGACCGTCCGGTAGCCCTCCATCGCGGACGGGCGGAAGGCGGGCATCAGCAGCTTGCGGGCCCGCTTGTGCTTCGCCCCGTCGACCAGCAGCAGCGAGTGCGCCCCCATGATCGGCCCGAGCACGGCGTTGCCCTTGCCGGCGTGGAAGACCTCGGGGTCGCTGCCGAAGATCTCCTTGGTGGTGGAGGTGCGGCTGAACAGCACGAGCGGGCGGCCCTCCGGCAGCAGCTTGACGGTCGCGACGTCGCCGTACCGCTTGCGGAGCCACGGCACGAACTGGTGGCGGAAGCGCATCAGCGCGGCCGACTGCACGATCGCCGGTCCTCGGGGACCGCGGGGCAGCCCGCTGCGGGGCACCGGCGCGTGCTTTCGCTGGCCCAGGGTCATGGTCGCCAACCGGTCGTCCGTGGAGCTGCTCATCGTTCGGATACTAGCGGTATCCGGGCTCGTCGGACGGTCAGCGGTCGGGAGAGGTGGCGATCCGGACGTAGGAGTACGACGAGGGGCGGTCGTCGGCGCGCAGGGCAGCGCAGTCGCCGCGCAGGTCCTCGCACCGGACGCGCAGCCCGCCGTCGCGCCCGATGTCGAGGCGCGAGCGGTAGCGCTCGCTCAGCAGGTCGCCGCCGCCCTCGGGGTCGACCTCGCGGTCCACGGCGTCGTGGCGCCAGCCGTCGGTGAGCAGCCGGTCGAGGGCCCCGGCCCCGCTGCCCTTGACGTAGCGGTCGAACCAGGCCGTGGTGTACCAGGAGGCCAGGTCGATGCCGCGCCGCGTCGCCCCGAAGGTCGGGGTCGGGATGAAGGAGTACTCGTAGTGCGTGCCGCCCCGGACCACCAGCTGGCCGGAGTCGACGCCGGCCTTCGAGAACACCCGCGACCCCTGCGACTTGGCCCGCGGGTCGGGCTCGGTCAGGAACGGCGTGGGCGTGAGTCCGTAGTCGTTGGAGATGCCCAGCGAGGGCACCCGGGGCTTCGGCGACCCGAGACCGCCCTCGAGGCACCCGGCGGGCACGTTGCCCCCGGCCGTCAGCCGCGGCGGGGTCGCCGCCGTGACGTCGCACAGGTTGTCCCAGGCCACGACCGCGTCGACCCGGCGGTCCTGCTGGCCCACCCAGCTGACGCCGGCGGCGCCGTACGAGTGGCCGGCGAGGCCGACCCGGGTGCGGTCGACGAGCCGGGCGAACGGGTTCCAGCCGGCGTTGAGCCCCGCGGCCGCCCGCCGCTCCTGCTTGTCGCAGTGGCTCGTGCCGGAGCGGCTGCGGCGCGGGCAGTAGGGGTCCGCCTTGCTGGACAGCGCGAAGTCGAGGCTGTCCTGGGTGCCGTCGAAGAACGTCACGCCGGTCGTCTGGGACGGCACGCTGTCGAGGAAGTCGACGCCCTCGCCGAAGGTGTCGGACTGGCCCTGTCCCTGCGCGTCGCGCGTGAGCACGACGTACCCCTGCTTGGCGAGGGTCTGCGCCGCCCACCAGTAGAGCTGCTCGGGCGCCTGCACCGAGCCGGGCGTGATGACGACGAGCGGCCGCTTGCGCGGGCCGGCGTCGGTGGCCCACACGTGCCCGTTGAGCGTCGCGCCGTTGCGCGCGGTGTAGAGCACCTCGCGCACCTTGCCGTGGCCGTCCTCGCGCCACCGCGCCAGGCGTACGTCGCCGGCGCACGTCAGCGACCCCGACCAGCAGGCGTCGGAGAGGTAGAAGCGCTCGGGGTCCGAGCCCTGCTCGACGAGCGCCTGGACGAAGGTCTCCGCTCCCAGGGTGGCGAGGGCCGCCAGCCCGGCCGGCGTCAGGTAGACCTCCGCCCGCTCCTGCGTCTTGGCGTAGGTGTTCTGCTCCTGCGCGGGGTCGACCGGGTCACCGGGGGCGCCCCAGGCGGACCCGGCGCCGGTGGTCCCGACCCCGACCAGCCCGGCCGCGAGCAGCGACGCCCCGGCGACGAGGGAGACGACACGAGACCGGGACCGTCGAAGCGACAACATGCGTGGCAGGTTACGCCGCCCCCCTCCCCGCCCGCCCCCAGATCCGTGCACAAACGCCCCCAGAACCGTGCACAAGTTCGCTCATGGGGCTGGAGATCGCCCCATGAGCCCCATGAGCGGTCTTGTGCGCGATTTCTCAGGGGGTGACGGGGGGTGGCGCGAGGGCGAGCGGGGTGGTGAGGGGGACGCCGGGGCGGTAGGCGAGATGGAGGTACGACGGCGCGGCCAGCGTGACCAGGTCGGCGCGGGCCCCGACGCGCAGGTGCCCGACGTCGTCGCGCCGCAGCGCCCGGGCTCCGCCCAGCGTCGCGGCCCGGAGCGCCTCGGCCGGGGTCAGGCCCATCTCGCGCACGGCCAGCGCGAGGCAGAACGGCAGCGACGAGGAGTAGCACGAGCCGGGGTTGCAGTCGGAGGCCAGCGCGACCTCGACGCCGGCGTCGACGAGGGCGCGCGCGTCCGGGTAGGGCGAGCGGGTGGAGAACTCCACCCCCGGCAGCAGCGTGGCGATCGTGCCGCTGTCGCGCAGCGCGGCCACGTCGGCGTCGTCGAGGTGGGTGCAGTGGTCGACGGCGGCCAGCCCGAGCTCGCACGCCAGCCGCACCCCCGGCCCGGGGCCGAGCTGGTTGGCGTGCAGCCGCCCCTGCAGCCCGGCGGCGGCGCCGGCCGCCAGCACGGCCCGCGCCTGGTCGGCGTCGAAGGCGCCCCGCTCGCAGAAGGCGTCGATCCATCGGGCGTACGGCGCGCAGGCCTCCAGCATGCGGCCGGTGACGAGGTCGACGTAGCCGGCCGGGTCCTCGGCGTACTCGTCCGGCACGACGTGGGCGCCGAGGAAGGTGGTCTCGGGGGTGAACCGGGCGGCGATCGCCAGGGACCGGGCCTCGTCGAGCACCGTGAGCCCGTAGCCGCTCTTGACCTCGACCGTGGTCGTGCCCTGCGCCCGCATCTCGGCCAGGTGGCGCAGCAGGTTCGCCTCCAGCTGCTCGTCGGCCGCCGCGCGCGTCGCGACCACGGTGGTGCGGATGCCGCCGCCGTCGTAGCGACGCCCGGCCATGCGCGCCTCGAACTCGGCGGCGCGGTCGCCGGCGAAGACCAGGTGGCTGTGGGAGTCGACGAAGCCCGGCACCACCGCCCGCCCGCCGACGTCCATCCGCTCGTCGGCGGCCGGCGCCCGGTGCGCAGGCCCGGTCCACGCGACCCGCCCCCGCTCGACCACGACCGCGGCGTCGGTGAGCAGACCGAGCGGACCGGGGTGCGCCGGGTCGTGGGTGACGAGCTCGCCGATGCCGGTGACCAGCACGGTCCCGCGCGCCTCGGGCACGGCGGCGCTCACCGGTCGCCCCACGCCGCGGCGACGGCCGCGTCAAGCGCGCGGCCGACCGACTCGTGGTCGCCGTCGAAGACCACCCGCCCGCCCGAGACGACGTGGCGCACGTCGGCGGCGGTCGCGGCGTACACCGCGGTCTCGGCGGTCGCGCCCCCGCCCGCCGTGCGTGGCGTGGTGAGGTCGACGGTGACCAGGTCGGCGCGGGCGCCCACCGCGATGCGGCCGGCGTCGCCGAAGCCGAGCGAGCGGTGCCCGGCCAGGGTGCCGGCGCGCAGCAGCTCCGCCGCCTCCCGGTGGCCGCGGGCGCGGGCGCGCAGCCGCTCGTCGAGCTCCACGGCGCGCATCTCCTCGAAGGGGTCGACGACGGCGTGGCTGTCGGAGCCGACGGTCAGGTGCGCCCCGGCCGCGGCGAGCTCGCGCGAGGGGCCGATGCCGTCGCCGAGGTCGCGCTCGGTGGTGGGGCAGAAGCACACCGCTCCTCCGGCGGCGCCGAGCCGGCCGACGTCGGTGCCGGTCAGGTGGGTGGCGTGGACGGCGGTGGTGCGGTCGGTGAGCGCGCCCGCCTCGTCGAGGACCTCGGTCGGGGTGCGCCCGTACGCCGCCAGGCACTGCTCGTTCTCCGCCACCTGCTCGGAGAGGTGGACGTGCAGCGGGGTCTCGAACCGGTCGGCCCACTCGGCGACCAGCCGCATGTCGCGCAGCGGCACCGCGCGCACCGAGTGCAGCGCGGCCCCGACCACGACGTCGCCCCCGAGCTCGGCGGTGAGCTCGTCGGTGCGCTCCTGCCAGGCCTCCGCCGTGCCGTCGCTGAAGCGGCGCTGCACCCCCTCCACCGCGAGCGGCGACCCGTCGGGCGCCAGCCCGGCGCTGAGGTAGCAGGTGTCGAGCAGCGCCAGCCGGACGCCGGCGTCGCGGGCCGCCTCCACCAGCGCCTCGGCCATCACGTTCGGCTCGCCGTAGCGGGTGCCGTCCGGCTGGTGGTGCAGGTAGTGGAACTCCCCGACCGCCGTCCAGCCCGCCGCGGCCATCTCGCGGAAGACCGCGGTGGCCAGCGTGCGGTAGGTGTCGGGGTCGAGGCGTCCCGCGAGGTCGTACATCTGCTCGCGCCAGGTCCAGAACGACCCCTGGCCGCGCTGCGTGCGACCGCGCAGGGCGCGGTGGAACGCGTGGCTGTGGCCGTTGGCGAAGCCCGGCAGCGTCAGCCCCGGCAGCCGGACGGCCGCGGGACCCGGCCGCGCCCGGCCGGCTCCCGCCTCGTCGACGGAGACGATCCGCCCGTCGGCGACTCCGACCAGCACGTCGGAGCGGACCTCGTCGGCGCCGGCGGCGCCGGCCACCCAGGCGTGCTCGAGGCGGTACGTCGTGGACGGGGGCGCGGTCACGGGCTCACCTGGGTCTCGGGGTCGGAGGGGTCCGGCGTCGGGGCGTCCGGGGCCAGCAGCAGCTCCAGGGTGTCGGCGAGCGCGCTGACGCCGGCGAGGCAGTCGGCGGTCCCGGCGTGCTCGTCGGGGGCGTGCGAGACGCCGGTGGGGTTGCGCACGAACACCATGGAGGTGGGCACCCCCGCGGTCGACAGCACCCCGGCGTCGTGTCCGGCCGCGGTCGGCACCACCGGGAGCGGCTCGGCCTGCGGTCCGGGTCGCCGACGTCCCAGGTGGCGCGCGAGGCGCTGCGCCAGCACCGGGTCGAAGGCGACGGCGGGGGTCACCGACTCGGCGGTGACCTCGAGCCCGGTGCCGTCGCGGCCGGCCTGGTCCGCGGTGCGCCCCCGGACCGCCGCCACCAGCTCCTCGAGCAGGTCGGTGGTCGCGGCACGGGCGTCGAGCCAGGCCGTCACGGCCGAGGGGATGGCGTTGGTGCCGTTGGGTGCGACCTGGACCCGCCCGAAGGTCGCCCGCTGCCCGGCGACCCGCGCCGCCTCCTGCGCGGCCAGCACCGCGTGGGCGTACGTCGTCATCGGGTCGCGCCGGTCGGCCATCGCGGTGGCACCGGCGTGGTCGGCGCGGCCGGTGAGGTCGAAGCGGTAGCGACCGTGCGGCCAGATGCCTTCCGCCACGCCGACGGCGGCCTCCCGGTGGACCAGGTCGCGCCCCTGCTCGACGTGCAGCTCGACGAAGACCCCGACCTCGGCCAGCAGGTCGGAGCCGTGCCCGGGCCCGGGCACCAGGTCGGCGTACGGCACGCCGTCGCGGTCGCGGAGCTCGCGCGCGGCGTCCCACGCCAGGACCCCGGCGGCGAGCCGCGAGCCGAGGCAGGCGACGGGGAAGCGCGAGCCCTCCTCCTCGCTGAAGACCGCGATCCCCAGCGCACGCACGGGTTCCACCCCCCGCTCGCGCAGCTCGTCGAGGGCGGCGAGCGCCGAGACCACGCCGAGCGGACCGTCGAAGGCGCCGCCCTGCACCACGGAGTCGAGGTGCGAGCCGGTCAGCACCGCTTTCTGGTCAGGGCGACATGAATCCGGCCGCCACCAGGCGACGACGTTGCCGAAGCCGTCCTCCTCGACCGCCAGGTCCCGCCGCGCACACTCCTGGAGGAACCAGGCGCGCGCCTCGCGCTCGGCGGCGGTGAAGGGTTGACGGAGGTAGCCGCCGCTCGACGCCCGTCCCACCGGCGCCAGGTCGCCCCACATCGCCTCCCAGTCCGGGGTCGTCCCGAGGGTCGCGCTCATGACCTGTCCCTCCTCGAGGTGACGTCGCGTGTGATCCTTGTGCCGTGGAGCTCAGCGAGGCGGTACGCCGCCGCCGGATGGTCCGAAACTACTCGTCGGAGCCGGTCGAGGCCGCCGTGGTGGACCGCGTCCTGGCCGCCGGGCACCGGGCCCCGAGCGCCGGCAACAGCGCCGGGTGGGCCTTCCTGCTGCTCGACAACCCCGACGACGTCGCCCGCTACTGGCGGGCCACCGCCGGTGACCGCGTCGAGGCTCCTGACCGGTGGCTGCGAGGGCTGATGACCGCCCCCGTGCTCGTGGTGACCCTGAGCTGCAAGGACGCCTACCTCGAGCGCTACGCCGAGCCCGACAAGGGGTGGAGCGACCGGGACGAGGCACGCTGGCCGGTGCCCTACTGGCACACCGACACCGCGATGGCGGCGATGCTCATGCTGCTCACGGCGGTCGACGAGGGCCTGGGGGCCTGCTTCTTCGGCCTGCCCGGTCCGGCCGTGGACCGGTTCCGCGCGGCCTTCGACGTGCCGACGGCGTACACCCCGGTCGGGGTGGTGTCGCTGGGGCACCGCACCGACGACGCGGGCCCGGCCGGGTCCGCGCGTCGTGGGCGCCCCCCGGTCGCCGACGTCACCCACCGGGGTCGCTGGTAGGGCCCGCCGTCGCGGCGTCCGCAACGCGCCCGCACACCGATACCCGTAATTCTCCCCGTGTGTTCCTGGTCCTCCGACCTGGACAATCGTCCAGGGGGGTCGTGAGGCCTCTCGCTGCTGCACTGCGGCCGATCGCCGGGCCACAAGTGCAGACGCGCGGCGTCGCCTCGGACACACTGGGAGGATGTCCTGGGCGACGCCGCTGCGTGAGCGTCCCCGTCGCGTGCTCGCGACGGGGAGACCATGACCGCGCTCGCGCTCGACGCCACCCCCTTCGTCGGCCGCCGACGCGAGCTCGTCGACGTGCGCCGCACCCTCGCCGGAGCACGCCTGGTGACCCTGACCGGCATCGGCGGCGCCGGCAAGACCCGCCTCGCCCGCTCGTACGCCGAGAGCGAGCCCGAGGGCTCCGCGGTGTGGACGGTTCCGCTGGCCGACGTGACCGAGTCGCACCTCGTCGGGCTCGCGGTCGTGGAGGCCCTCGGGCTGCACATCCGCCCGACCGACAGCCCCGTGGACGCGGTCGCCGAGCTCGTCGCCGACCGACCCGCCCTGCTGGTGCTCGACAACTGCGAGCAGGTGGGGGACGCGGCGGCCTTCCTCGTCGTCGAGCTGCTCGAGCGGTGCCCGCACCTGCGGGTGCTCACCACCAGCCGCCACGCGCTCGGCGTCCGCGGTGAGGTGGTCTACCCGGTGCCGCCGCTGTCGGTGCCCGGCCCGGACGACGAGGTGGCGCTGACCGACCTCGAGAGGTACGACGGCGTCCGGCTCTTCCTGCAGCGCGCCGCGGCGGCCATGCCCGGCTTCCGGGCGACCGAGGCGAACGCGGCGGCGATCGGCCGGCTCTGCGGCGCCCTCGAGGGTCTCCCGCTCTCGCTCGAGCTCGCGGCCGCTCGCATCACGGCACTCACCCCGGAGGTGATGCTGGAACGCCTCGAGGACCGCTACCGCCTGCTCAGTCGCGGGTACGCCGACACCCCCGACCGCCAGCGCTCGCTGCTGGCCTCGGTGACCTGGAGCTACGACCTCTGCTCGCCGCAGGAGCGCCTGCTCTGGGCCCGGCTGTCGGTCTTCGCCGGTGGCTTCGGCCTGGAGGCGGCGGAGTACGTCTGCAGCGGCAGCGGCCTGGACGCCGGCGAGGTCCTCGACGTGCTGCAGAACCTCATCGACAAGTCGCTGGTGACCCGCGACCCCGCCGACGACCTGCACTACCGGATGCTCGAGACCATCCGGCAGTTCGGGATGGGCCGGCTGGCCGAGGCCGGCGAGTTCGAGCACTACCGCCACCGGCACGAGCAGTGGTTCGTCGACCTGTCGATGCGGCTCGGGGTGGAGTGGACCGGTCCCACCCAGGCCGTCTGGCTGGAGCACTGGCGTCGCAACCACGCCAACCTCCGCATCGTCCTCGAGCACTGCGCCGGGCACCCCGAGGACGCCCCGACCGCCCTGCGGGTCGTGATGGCGCTCGAGGGCTACTGGTTGGTGACCGGCCTGCTGGCCGAGGCCCGGCACTGGCTCGAGCTCGCGCTCTCCCACGGCACCGGCACGGTGCCGGAGCGGGCCCTGGCCCACGGCATGCTCGCCTACCTGGCCGCGATCCGCGGGGACACCGACGACGCCGCGGCCCACCTCGCCGAGAACGACGCGCTCGTCGCGGAGCAGCCGCTGGGGCTGCTGGTCGCCTACCAGGCCTTCACCCGCGCCAGCGTCGCCTTCTTCGCCGGGGACATGGACGAGGCCCTCACCCGGGCCCAGGAGGCGCTCGCCCGCTTCGAGGACGTCGGCGTGGTCAACCACGTCAGCGTCTGCCTGATGATCACCGGTGTCTGCCACGACCACCGCGGCGAGCGGGAGGCGGCCGAGCGCGCCATCGAGGCGTGCCTCGAGACCACCCGGGCCGCGGGCGAGCTCTACACCCGCTCGCTGGCGCTGTGGTGGCGCGGGGTCGCGGCCCGCGACGCCGGCGACCTCGACCGCGCCGCCCGGCTCCAGCTCGAGGCGCTGACGATGAAGGAGGTGCTGCGCGACCGCCCCGGTCTGGCCATGGTGCTCGAGGCGCTGGCCGGCATCGCGTCCGCCCGCGGCGACGGCGAGCGCGCCGCCACCCTCTTCGGCGCGGCTCGCGCCATCTGGAGCTTCGTGCAGGGCGCCCCCGCCTCCGCCCCCTTCATCGCCGCCGAGCGCGACGTCGGGGAGGCGTTGGCGCGCAGCCTGCTGGCCGAGCGGTCCTTCGAGCGCAGCTTCCGGCGCGGGCAGCAGCTCGGCACCGCGGAGGCCATCCGGCTCGCCCGTGGCCAGGAGCCGCGCGGCGGCCCCGGCCCGCAGCGCCTCGCCGACGGCGTCGAGGGGCTGACCACCCGCGAGCGCGAGGTGGCCGCCCTGCTCGGCGAGGGCCTGTCCAACCAGGAGATCGCCGACCGGCTCGTCATCTCCATCCGCACCGCGCAGGGTCACGTGGAGAACATCCTGCGCAAGCTCGGGCTCAGCTCCCGCGCCCAGGTCGCGGCCCGGGTCGCGCGCGGCCACGCCCGCTCCTGAGGTCTCACGCCCGGTCCGGCGCGGCGGGGTCGCCCTCCCGCATCGGCAGGCGTACGCCGCGCTCGGCCGCCACCTCGACCGCCCGGTCGTAGCCCGCGTCGGCGTGGCGGATGACGCCCATCCCGGGGTCGTTGGTCAGCACCCGCTCGATCTTCTGCGCCGCCAGCTCGGTGCCGTCTGCCACGCAGACCTGGCCGGCGTGGATCGAGCGCCCCATGCCCACCCCGCCGCCGTGGTGGATCGAGACCCAGGTCGCGCCCGAGGCGGTGTTGACCAGGGCGTTGAGCAGCGCCCAGTCGGCGATCGCGTCGGAGCCGTCGAGCATGGCCTCGGTCTCGCGGTAGGGGCTGGCCACCGAGCCGCAGTCGAGGTGGTCGCGGCCGATGACGATCGGGCCCTTCAGCTCCCCGCTGGCCACCATCTCGTTGAACTTCAGCCCCGCCCGGTGGCGCTCGCCGTACCCGAGCCAGCAGATGCGCGCGGGCAGGCCCTGGAAGGCGACCCGCTCCCCCGCCATGGTGATCCACCGGCGCAGGCGCTCGTCGTCGCCGAAGAGCTCGAGGATGGCGCGGTCGGTGGCGGCGATGTCGGCGGGGTCGCCGGACAGCGCCGCCCAGCGGAAGGGGCCGCGGCCCTCGCAGAACAGCGGCCGGATGTAGGCCGGCACGAAGCCGGGGAAGGAGAAGGCGCGGTCGAAGCCTCCCTTGCGCGCCTCGTCACGGATCGAGTTGCCGTAGTCGAAGACCTCGGCGCCGAGGTCCGCGAACCCGACCATCGCCTCGACGTGGCGCGCCATCGACTCGCGGGCCCGCTCGGTGAACCCCTCGGGGTCCTTCTCGCGCAGCGTCGCCCAGTCCTCCACCGCGACTCCGACGGGCAGGTAGTAGAGCGGGTCGTGCGCCGAGGTCTGGTCGGTGACCACGTCGATCGGCGCGCGTCGCGCCAGCAGCTCGGGCACCACCTCGGCGGCGTTGCCCAGCAGCCCGATCGACAGCGGGCGGCGCTCGTCGCGGGCGGCCACGGCGAGCTCGAGGGCGTGGTCGAGCGAGTCGGCGCGGACGTCGAGGTAGCGGTGCTCCAGGCGGCGCTCGATGCGCTCGGGGTCGCACTCGACGCAGATCGCGACACCGTCGTTCATGGTGACCGCGAGCGGCTGCGCGCCGCCCATGCCGCCGAGGCCGGCGGTCAGCGTGATGGTGCCGGCCAGGGAGCCGCCCGCCCCCGGCGCGTCGGTCGAGCCCGTCGAGACCCCGGTGGCGAGCTTCTCGGCCACAGCGGCGAAGGTCTCGTAGGTGCCCTGGAGGATGCCCTGGGTGCCGATGTAGATCCAGGACCCGGCCGTCATCTGGCCGTACATCGTCAGTCCCAGGTGCTCGAGGCGGCGGAACTCCTCCCAGGTGGCCCAGTCGCCGACGAGGTTCGAGTTCGCCAGGAGCACCCGCGGCGCCCAGGTGTGGGTCCGGAAGACCCCGACCGGGCGCCCGCTCTGCACGAGCATGGTCTCGTCGTCGGCCAGCGTCTCCAGGGTCCGCACCAGGGCGTCGTACGACGGCCAGTCGCGGGCGGCCTTGCCGGAGCCGCCGTAGACGACCAGGTCCTCCGGACGCTCCGCGTTGTCGGGGTCGAGGTTGTTCATCAGCATCCGCAGCGCCGCCTCGGTCTGCCACGAGCGCGCCGTCAGCCCGGGTCCGCGGGCGGCGCGGATCGGCAGGCGCGGGTTGGTCTCGTCCGTCGGGTTCATGCCAGCTCTCCGATCGTTGCTTCCACGGTGCGTACGACGTCGCCGCTCGCCACGAGCGTGACGGCGGCCTCGATCTCGGGGGCGAGGTGCCGGTCGGGTCCGGGGCCGTCGACGTGCTCGCGGACCAGGGCCCGCACCGCGGCGGTCGCCGGCGACGGCTCCAGGGGGGCGCGCAGGTCGAGGGCGCGGACGCCGGTGAGGACCTCGACGGCCAGCACGCGCGTCAGGCCGTCGACCGCCCGGCGCAGCTTGCGGGCCGCGGCCCAGCCCATCGAGACGTGGTCCTCCTGCATGGCGCTGCTGGGGATCGAGTCGACCGAGGCCGGGACGGCCAGGCGCTTGAGCTCCGAGACGATCCCGGCCTGCGTGTACTGCGCGATCATGTGGCCGCTGTCGACCCCCGGGTCGCCGGCCAGGAACGGCGGCAGCCCGTGGCTGCGGGTCCGGTCGAGGAAGCGGTCGGTGCGGCGCTCGCTGATGGAGGCGAGGTCGGCCACGGCGATGGCCAGGAAGTCGAGGACGTAGCCCACCGGGGCGCCGTGGAAGTTGCCGTTCGACTCGACCCGGCCGTCGGGCAGCACCACGGGGTTGTCGATGGCGCTGGCCAGCTCGCGGTCGGCGACGGCGGCGGCGTGGGCCACGGTGTCGCGCACCGCGCCGTGCACCTGCGGGCTGCAGCGCAGCGAGTAGGCGTCCTGCACCCGGTTGCAGTCGGGCCCGCGGTGGGAGGCGACGACGCCGGAGTCGGCGAGGATCGCGCGCAGGTTGGCCGCGCTCGCGGCCTGCCCCGGGTGCGGCCGCAGGGCCTGGAGGTCGGCGGCGAAGACGCGGTCGGTGGCGAGCTGGCCCTCGACCGACAGTGCCGCGGCCACGTCGGCGGTCCGGACCAGCGTGGCCAGGTCGTGCAGCGCGAGGACCAGCATCCCGAGCATGCCGTCGGTGCCGTTGATCAGGGCCAGGCCCTCCTTGGGGCCGAGCTCGACCGGTCGCAGCCCGCTCTCCCCCAGGGCGGTGGCGGCGTCGGTCGGGCTGCCGTCGGCTCGGCGTACCGGGCCCTCGCCGATCAGGGCGAGGGCGCAGTGCGACAGTGGCGCGAGGTCGCCGGAGCAGCCGAGCGAGCCGTACTCGTGGACGACCGGGGTGATCCCGCGGGTGAGCAGGTCGGCCAGCAGCCGGGCCGTCTCCGGCCGGATGCCGGTGCGGCCCGTGGCGAGCGTCGAGAGCCGCAGCAGCATCAGCGCCCGCGTCACCTCGCGCTCGACCTCGGGACCGCTGCCGGCGGCGTGGGAGCGGACGAGCGAGCGCTGCAGCTGCGCGCGCATGGTCGGCTCGATGTGCCGGGTGGCGAGGGCACCGAAGCCGGTCGAGATGCCGTACGCCGGGGTCGGGGCCGCGGCCAGCCGCTCGACCGCGGCCCGGGAGGTCCCGATGGCGGCCACGGCCTCGTCGGTCAGCTGCACCGGGGCGCCGTGCCGGGCGACCGCGACGACGTCGGCCACCGACAGCGGTCCGGTGCCGACGAGCACGGGCTCGGCCGGGGAGGTGGTGCGGGTCGCGGTCATGCCTCGATCACACCGCTGCCGGATCGTGGCCACCAGGGGGCACCGCCTGCTGTTGTCTCGGATCCGAGACTGGACGATGCTGGGGCCGTGACGAACGTGCCCGCCGCGACCCGCACGCTCCGGGTCCTGCGCTTCCTGGCCGGACAGCCCGAGCCGGTCCCCCTGGACCGCCTCGCGGCGGCGTGCGACCTGCCCCGCTCGACCGCGTACCACCTCCTCGCCGCGATGGCGGCCGAAGGCTTCGTGGTCCACCTCGCCGAGGAGCACCGCTACGGGCTCGGCGTGGCCGCCTTCGAGGTCGGCAGCGGCTACAGCCGCCAGGCGCCGCTGGCCCGCATCGCGCGCCGACCCCTGGCACGGCTCGTCGACCGGGTCGGCCAGAGCGCGCACCTCGCCGTCCTGCACGGTCGCGACGTGCTCTACGTGCTCGAGGAGCGGGCTCCCGGGCGACCGCCCCTGGTCACCGACGTCGGGGTCCGGCTGCCCGCGCACCTCACCGCCAGCGGCCGGGCGGTGCTGGCCGCCCTCACCCCCGCCCAGGTGCGGGTGCTCTACCCCGACCGCGACGCCTTCACCGACCGGACGGGCCTCGGGCCGACCTCCCCGTCGGCGCTGCGGTCGCTGCTGGTCGACACCCGCCGGCGCGGGCACGCGACCGAGGAGGGCGAGGTCACGCCGGGCTTCGCCTCGGTGGCCGCGGCTGTCCTCGACCACAACGGCTACCCGGTGGCGGGGCTCGCGGTCACCTACCCGGGCGGCGAGGGTCGCGACGGCGTGGTGGACCGGGTCGACACAGCCACCGTCGACGCCGTACGACGCACCGCGGCCGAGCTCGGTGCCCGCCTCGCGGGCCGCTGATCCGGACCGGAGCGACCGGGTCGCCTCAATCGGATGACGTTTGACACACGGCGTTGCATGATGAGGCGATGACTGACCGTCGGCTTGTCTCGCGCCTCGTCCTCTCCCTCGTCACGGCGCTCGGCGTGGTGCTCGGGCTGACCGCCGTCGTGCCGTCCTACGGCGGCGGTGCGCGGGAGGCGACCCCGGAGAAGAAGGCCCTCATCCAGGCCTACGACCGGGCCGCCGCCGACCGGGGCGCAGCGAGCGCCTCGACGGACGAGTCGCGCCCGCACACGCACGCCGGACCGGTGGCCCTGCTGGCCGAGCCCGCCGGGGCCGATGACGGGCACGGGCACGACCACAGCGACCCCGCGACCAAGAACGCGGTCTCCCGCGCCGGCGCCGAGGCCGGTGCCGTCGACCCGACCACCGCCGCCCAGGCACGGCGCAACGAGGCCTCGGTCGTCGCGCAGCGCGCCGAGCCCGACCCCGAGCTGGTCCGGGTCCCCGCGCCGTCCGAGCGACGCACCTCGCCGCAGAACCGCTACGTGATGGCGGGTGGCTGCTACGCGTTGCGCGGTCCCCAGGGCTGGGTGGTCCGCGACGGTGCCGGCTACGCGTCCCGGGCCGCCACCGCCGGCGCGGCAGAGCCCTTCCACTTCCAGGCCACGACGCTGGGCGAGTACCTCCTCTGGGACTCCGAGGAGTCCTTCCTCTCCAGCGACGACCTGCCGCTGGCGCCCACGGTGACGGCCGCGACCGAGGCCGACGAGTCGTCGATCTGGACGGTCACCAAGCCGGACGGCTTCGTGCTGGCCCAGGGCACCGACCGGCTCACCTCCGGTCGCCCCCTGACCACCGGCCGCGGCACGCAGTTCACCCTGCGCCTGGTCGACGGGTGCAGCGCGTGGCCCGAGATCGGCACCCAGATCAGCGGGCGCCCCTTCGCCGGCACCAGCTCCTTCCAGGAGGTGCGCGGCACCACCGACAACCACACCCACGGCATGGCCTTCCGGTTCCTCTCGGGCGGAGCGCACTGCGGCAAACCGTGGTCGCCGTACGGCGTGACGCAGGCGCTGGTGGACTGCCCCGACCACCGCGCCACCAACGGCGTCAACGCCCTCGAGGCCGCCCTGACCGGCGAGCCCCGGCACGACCCCGTCGGGTGGCCGACCTTCAAGGACTGGCCGGCACCTGAGTCGCTCACCCACGAGGGCACCTACCACAAGTGGATGGAGCGGTCCTGGCGCGGCGGCCTGCGGCTGTTCACCAACCTGCTCGTCGAGAACAACCAGCTCTGCCAGCTCTACCCGTTCAAGGACGCGGAGACCTTCGCGAAGACGCAGTGCGACGACACCAAGTCGGTCGAGCTGCAGGCCCAGGACATGCGCGACTTCGAGAAGTACATCGACGCGCAGTACGGCGGTCCCGGCAAGGGCTGGTACCGCATCGTCACCAGCCCGTTCGAGGCGCGCCGGGTCATCAACCAGGGCAAGCTCGCGGTGATCATGGGCATCGAGACCTCGATCCCCTTCGGCTGCTCCGTCAAGGCGACCGTGCCGCAGTGCGACGAGGCGTCGATCGACGCCGCCCTGGACCGTGCGCACCGGATGGGCGTGCGGCAGATGGAGATCGTCAACAAGTTCGACAACGCGCTGTCGGGGATCACCGGCGACGAGGGCCAGACCGGGGCGGTGGTCAACTCGGCCAACTTCGCCGAGACCGGGTCCTTCTGGCGGATGGAGACCTGCGAGGAGCCGGTGGAGCCGGGCGTGCACGACAAGGAGCAGTACGCCCAGCCCGACATCGACGCCCAGCAGCAGGACGCCCTCTTCGGCGCGATCGCCGACCTGTTCGGCGACACCCTGCAGCCGGCGCCGGTCTACCCGCCGGCCCCGCACTGCAACCAGACCGGCCTGAGCAGCCTCGGCGAGCACCTCGTCAAGCGGCTGGCCCAGCGCAAGATGGTCTTCGACCCCGACCACATGAGCGTCAAGGCCCGTCAGTCGAGCCTCGACGTCCTCGAGGAGATGGACTACCCCGGCGTGCTCTCGAGCCACTCCTGGGCCACCCCCGACGCCTACCCCCGGATCTACAAGATGGGTGGCTTCATCACGCCGTACGCCGGCGACTCCACCGGATTCGTCGGCAAGTGGCGCCAGCACCTGAAGTGGGCCGACGGGCGCTTCTACTTCGGCTTCGGCTACGGCGCCGACATCAACGGCCTCGGCGCGCAGGGCGACCCGCGCCCCACCGCGGCGCAGAACCCGGTCACCTACCCCTTCAAGGGCTACGGCGGCGTCACCGTGCGCAAGCAGGTCAGCGGCGAGCGGGTCTACGACATCAACGCCGACGGGGTCGCGCACTACGGCCTCTACCCCGACTGGTTCGAGGACCTCGAGCACGTGGCGGGCTCCGACGGTGCGGCCATCCGCGACGACATGATGCGCGGCGCGGAGGCCTACCTGCAGATGTGGGAGCGGGCCGAGGGCGTCAGCAACGACGCCTGCCGCCAGCCGTCGGTGGCCAAGAAGGCCTCGCTGATCCGCGGCCTGCGGTCCGGCCTCACCGTCAAGGAGGTCCTGCTGCGCGCCGGTCAGCCGCACCAGCGCCTCGGCACCCGCTTCACCTACTGCGCCCGCGCCGCCGACGGCGACCTCACCAGGGTCCGGCTCGACTTCACCCGCGCCGGCCGCCTGGTGTGAGGGGGCTGCCGGTTTCACTAGGTACCTGGTGAAACCGGCGCTTCCCGAGCGAAGCATCGCTCGGGAAGCGCCAGGTTCGTTCGGGAAGCACGGGCCGGTACGCCGTGCCCGGACCGTCACGTGACCTGTGACCCCGGCTACAGGCCGACCTCCGTCGTGGTTACCCGTGAGTAAGATGACGGGGCACCGAAGCGCCCCGCACCAGGGGCCCGGCGCAATAGGCTCGCGGAAGCGACACCCCCTGACGCCGGACGGAGCGTGGACGAGTGACTTGGGTGCTGATCCTGGGGCTGCTGATGAACGCGGTCGCCCTGCCGCTGGCGGCCAAGCGCGTGAGCTTCCTCGCGCGGCTGATCACCAGCGGCCAGCCCGCCCCTGACCGGATCAGGGGCGTCACCGGACGCGTCGGTCTGGCCCTGAAGACCCAGCTGGTCGAGGTGTTCGGCCAGAAGAAGCTGCTGAAGTGGTCGGTGCCCGGCGTCGCGCACGCCTTCGTGTTCTGGGCGTTCCTCATCCTCGGCACCGTGTACGTCGAGGCCTACGGCGCACTGTTCACCTTCCCCGACGAGTTCGCCATCCCGATCGTGGGCCGGTGGGACCTGCTCGGCTTCGCCCAGGACATGATCGCGGTCCTGGCGCTCGTGGGTCTGGCTCTCTTCGCTCAGATCCGGTTGAAGAACTCCCCGAAGAAGCTCGGACGCCAGTCCCGCTTCAAGGGCTCGCACCTCGGCGGCGCCTGGATGGTGCTGTTCATGATCTTCAACGTCATCTGGACGATGTTCCTGTTCCGTGGCGCCGGAGCGGCCAACGACAACCTGCCCTACGGCAACGGGGCGTTCGTCTCCCAGGGTGTCGGGGCCCTGCTGTCCGGGCTCAGCGAGCACACGCTGGAGATCCTCGAGGGCGTCGGGCTGATGCTCCACATCGGCGTGATGCTGGTGTTCCTGATCATCGTGCTGAACTCCAAGCACCTGCACATCTTCGTCGCCCCGCTGAACGTCATGTTCGGCCGCCGGCCGGTCGCCCTGGGCGCCGCCAAGCCGCTGATGAGCGACGGCAAGGTCCTCAACCTCGAGGACGCCGACGACTTCGACGAGGACACCAAGCTCGGCGTCGGCTCGATCGAGGACTTCTCCTGGAAGGGCATGCTCGACTTCGCGACCTGCACCGAGTGCGGTCGCTGCCAGTCGCAGTGCCCGGCCTGGAACACCGAGAAGCCGCTGTCGCCCAAGCTCATGATCATGGCGCTGCGCGACGCGGCGTTCGCCAGGGCGCCGTACATCCTCGCCGACGAGGAGAAGCGCGAGAAGCTGCTCGCCGCCGACGCCAACAAGTCCGGCCTCAACGGCTCGGGCCCCGGTGACATCACCGGCGCCGGCGCCGCCCACGCCGGCGGCAAGGGCCACGGCAGCACCTCCCTGACGATGGAGGTCGAGCGCCCGCTCATCGGCGACACCGGCGACGACTGGTTCTACATGCCGGAGGACGGCTCGGGCGTCATCGACCCCGACGTGCTCTGGTCCTGCGTCACGTGCGGTGCCTGCGTCGAGCAGTGCCCGGTCGACATCGAGCACGTGGACCACATCGTCGACATGCGTCGCTACCAGGTGCTCATCGAGTCGAACTTCCCCGCCGAGCTCAACGGTCTCTTCAAGCAGCTGGAGAACAAGGGCAACCCGTGGGGCATGAGCGCGAAGGCGCGCATGGACTGGGCCAAGGACCTGCCCTTCGACGTCAAGGTCGTCGGCGAGGACGTCGAGAGCCTCGACGAGGTCGACTGGCTGTTCTGGGTCGGCTGCGCCGGCGCCTACGAGGACCGCGCGAAGAAGACCACCGCCGCGGTCGCCGAGCTGCTCTCCACCGCGGGCGTCGACTTCGCCGTCCTCGGCAACGGCGAGACCTGCACCGGCGACTCGGCCCGTCGCGCGGGCAACGAGTTCCTCTTCCAGCAGCTCGCCATGGAGAACGCCGCGACGCTCACCGAGGCCAAGGCGAAGAAGGTCGTCTCGACCTGCGCCCACTGCTTCAACACGTTGAAGAACGAGTACGCGCAGTTCGGCGTCGAGCTCGAGGTCGTCCACCACACCCAGCTGCTGAACACGCTGGTGCGCGAGGGTCGCCTCACCCCGGTCGCGGCCGAGGACGGCCCGAAGCGGACCCTGACCTACCACGACCCCTGCTACGTGGGTCGTCACAACCAGGTCTACACGCCGCCGCGCGAGCTGCTGTCGGTCATCCCCTCGACCGAGTTCAAGGAGATGGAGCGCAACAGCGAGCGGTCCTTCTGCTGCGGCGCCGGCGGCGCGCGCATGTGGATGGAGGAGAACATCGGTTCGCGCATCAACGTGAACCGGACCACCGAGGCGGTGGGCACCGGCGCGGACCAGATCGCGGTCGGCTGCCCGTTCTGCCGGGTCATGCTCTCCGACGGCCTCACCGCGCTGCAGGACTCCGGCGACGCCCGCGAGGAGGTCGAGGTCCTCGACGTCGCGCAGATGCTGCTGGCAGCGGTACGCCGCGACGGCCAGCCGTTCTCCGGCCCGCTCCCGGTCAAGGACAGGTGGCAGCCGTTCCTGCTCTCCGACGGCACGGACGTCCACTTCGTCACCGACGGCACGACGTACCGCTGCACCATCGCGGGCTGCGGCTTCGAGCGGACCAGCGGCAGCGAGGCCGTCGAGCACAACGACGCCGCGCACCCCGATACCCCGGCTCTCCCGACCGAGCCGGACCCCGAGCCCGCAACCGCGGTCTCGCCGACCACCCAGCCGACCGCGCCGCATCCGGCGGGCGTCATCGCGCTGTGGGACAACCAAGACGTCGAGTCGATCCTGGAAGGTGACGAGGTGGACATCAGCGAGTTCAAGGCCAAGCTGAAGGCGGAGCTCAAGGCGGAGGTGCTGGCGGAGGTCAAGGCGGAGCTCGAGGGCGCGCTGAACTCCACCTCCGGCACCTCCGAGCCGGTCAGCACCGACAAGCCCGAGGCCCAGCCCCCGGCCGCCGCTGCTCCGGCCCCCGAGAAGGCCCCCGAGAAGGCCCCCGAGCCGGAGAAGGCCCCCGAGCCGGAGCCGGAGCCCGAGAAGGCTCCCGAGCCCGCGGCCGAGGAGAAGAAGGAGGAGCCGGCGAAGGCTGCTCCGGAGTCGAAGCCCACCGCCGAGAAGGCCGACAAGCCCGACGACGAGGACGACGACGGCGCCCTGCTCATCGGCTCCCTCTGAGCCGTCACGCACCACCCGTGAGGCCCCCGCTCCTGCTCTGGAGCCGGGGGCCTCACGGTTTTTCCGTGCGCCGCCAACGCGTGTCGCAATTTGCGTGTCGGACGTGTTTGTGATCCACATCTCAGGGCATACATGTGTCAGGAGATGTCCGGTGCGGGACCTTTGGCTTGGGAGGGCCGTTGGAACCGCTCGGCGTCGCCGACACCGGGCAGGGTCAAGCACGGTCAGACAGGGTCAGTCACTGGGAGGACGCCATGTGGGTCTCAGGAGTGGTACGACGCAAGCGGCACCAGGTGCTGGCCGAGATGGTCGCGACCGCGGGCCGCACCGGCACCTACGAGCAGCCCTGGCGGCTGGTCCCCCACGTGTGGGACCACTTCACCAGTGAGGCCGCGATCCTCGAGGAGCTGCAGCGCGACTGGCGCACCGCGCTGGCCGGTGAGATCTACGTGAAGATCGAGGCCGGCGACGGCGACCTCCAGGCCGACGTGATGAAGGCCTTCGCGGCCGTGCAGCGCCGCCAGGCCCACGCCCGTCGGATCCTCGAGGCCCACGCCGACCACCCCGCCATCGCCGGTGCGATGAAGAAGGAGCGGGCGCTGCTCGGCTCCTTCGCGGCCCTGGCCGACCTCGCCGCCGCCTGACGACCGCTCCGAAAACCGCGGCCCGTCCGTGCCCCTACAGTCACGGGGTGCGCTGTGAGTACTTCGAGGCAGACCTCTGCCGGTCCTGCACCCACCTCCGCACGCCGTACGACGAGCAGCTGACGGCCAAGCAGGCCGCCGTCGAGGAGCGCCTGAGCGTCCCGACGTGGCTCCCGCCCGTCGCCAGCGCCGAGGAGCGGTTCCGGACCAAGGCCAAGATGGTCGTCGCCGGAACGGTCGAGGACCCGACGCTCGGCATCCTCGACGCCGCCGGCGGGGGCACCGACCTGCGCGGATGCCACCTGCACGTGCCGGCCATCCACGACGCCCTCCCCCGGTTGGCCGCGTTCGTCACGAACGCCCGGCTGACGCCGTACTCCGTGCCCGAGCGGCGCGGTGAGCTCAAGCACCTGCTGCTGACCGCCAACCGCGACGGCCGGCTGATGCTGCGCCTCGTGCTGCGCTCGACCGAGGCGCTGGCGCGGATCCGCAAGCACCTGCCGGACCTGCTGAGCGACCTGCCGCTCGACGTGGTCAGCGTCAACGTGCAGCCGCAGCACGCCGCGGTGCTCGAGGGCGAGCACGAGGAGCTGCTCCACGGTGCCACGCTGCCGATGCCGGTCAACGACCTCGTGCTGCCGCTGCGGCCGCAGTCGTTCTTCCAGACCAACACCGACGTCGCGGCGGCGCTCTACCGGCAGGCGCGTGAGTGGGCCGGCGAGGTCGCGCCGTCGTCGGTGTGGGACCTCTACTGCGGTGTGGGAGGCTTCGCCCGCCACCTGGCCGCGCCGGGCCGTCGGGTGACCGGTGTCGAGCTGAGCGAGGCAGCGGTGGCGGCGGCGCAGGAGAGCGCGCCCGAGGACACGAGGTTCGTCGCCGGGGACGCCGTCACCTGGGTGCGCGACCAGGACCCGGCGGACGCCGCCGACCTGGTCGTGGTGAACCCGCCGCGGCGCGGGCTCGGGCCCGACCTGTGCGCCTCGCTGGAGGCCACCCGTCCGGCGCACCTGCTCTACTCCAGCTGCAACCCGGTGTCGCTGGCCCGCGACCTGGAGGCGATGCCGGGCCTGCGCCCGGTCCGTGGCCGCCTGTTCGACATGTTCCCCCACACCGACCACGCCGAGGTCCTCGTCCTGCTGGAGCGCCGCACCTGACGCAGCGGTCAGTCCCCGCGCGTGCCGTCGAGGGTCTCGCGCAGGATGTCGAGGTGGCCGTTGTGGCGGGCGTTCTCCTCCACGAGGTGCAGGATCACCCAGCGCAGGGTGGGTGCCTCGCCGGAGCGGAACGGCGTCCGGGAGCGGTCGTCGAGGTCGAGCCCCGCGATGATCGCGTCGGTCCGGGCGATCTGCTCCTCGTAGCCCGCGAGCGTCTCCTCGATCGGGGCGACGGCACCGTCGGAGAACTCCTTCTCCGGCTCCTCCCGCGTCCACGGCCCCAGGTCCGGGCCGCCGACGAAGCGGTTCTCGATCCAGGAGTGCTCGACCCAGCGGAGGTGGTTGACCACGCCGCCGATCGACATGAGCGGCGAGGTGGTCAGGGGCGTGGCGCCGACGAGCTCGGGAGCGAGCCCCTCGCACTTCGCGAACGCCGACCGTCGCGTGTAGTCGAGCATCGTCAGCAGCGTGGCGCGCTCGTCCCAGGACGGCGGCCTGTCGGAAGGGGGCTGGTCGACCATGGCCCGAGTCTCGTCGGCGGGTGCGTGCCTGTCGACCGGGTTTGCTGACAGGCTGGCGCCATGCCCGCCGCGACCGACCCGCAGGTGCGCCTGCGCCCGCTCACCGCCGCCGACCACGACGACGTGCTGGCCCTCAACGCCCAGGAGGTCCACCTCCTCGCCCCCATGGACGAGGCGCGCATGGCCGAGCTGCACGGGTGGGCGCACCGCTTCGACGTCATCGAGGTCGACGGCGCGTTCGGCGGCTTCGTCATCGTGATCGAGTCGGGCACGACGTACGACGGCGACCACTACGCGTTCTTCACGCAGACCTACGAGGAGTTCCTCTACCTCGACCGGGTGGTGCTGGCCGGCCCCGCGCGGGGCCGGGGCGTCGGGCACGCGGTGTACGACGAGCTCGAGGCAGAGGCCGGCCGCCTCGGCCGGATGACCCTCGAGGTCAACGTCGACCCGCCGAACCCGCCGTCGCTGGCCTTCCACGCCCGCCGCGGCTACGTCGAGGTGGGGCGCAGCGGTCCCGCCGACCATGTGGTGAGTCTCATGGCGAAGGAGCTGTGATCGGGGTTGACCCCCGCGCGGGGTGCGTGAGGATGAAGCGGTGCCCCGCCGCGAACGCCTCGACTCCGCCCAGCTGATCGACCTCGTCCTCGACGAGGACTCCTGGGAGTCGTGGGACACCGCGCCCGAGCGGGACGCGATCAGCGACGACTACGCGGCCGCCCTGGCCGCTGCCGCGGAGAAGAGCGGGGTCGACGAGTCGGTCGTCACCGGTGCCGCGCGGCTGCGCGGACGGCGCATCGCGGTGGTGGCGGGCGAGTTCCGCTTCCTGGCCGGGTCGATCGGCGTCGCCTCGGCCCGCCGGATCGTCGCCGCCGTACGCCGTGCGACCGCGCTCGGTCTGCCGCTCGTCGCCGCACCCGTGTCGGGCGGCACCCGGATGCAGGAGGGCACCCCGGCCTTCGTGTGGATGGCGCAGATCTCGGCCGCCGTCGCGGCCCACAAGGCGGCCGGCCTGCCCTACCTGGTCTACCTGCGCCACCCCACGACCGGCGGCGTCATGGCGTCGTGGGGGTCGCTGGGCCACGTGACCGTCGCCGAGCCGGAGGCGCTTGTCGGCTTCCTCGGCCCCCGGGTCTACGAGGCGTTGTACGGCGAGACGTTCCCCGAGGGCGTCCAGACCTCGGAGAACCTCTACGCCCACGGCCTCATCGACGCCGTCGTCGAGCCCGAGGAGATCGGCGACATCCTCGACCGGGCGCTCGCGATCCTGCTGGCTCCCGGCGACCCGGTGGTGCCGGTCGCTCCGCTGCCGCCCGTGAGCGACGTCGACACGTGGGACTCGATCACCCGGTCGCGGCGCAAGGACCGCCCCGGCGTGCGCCGCCTGCTGAAGTACGCCGCCAGCGACGTCGTCCCGCTCAACGGCACCGGCCAGGGCGAGCACGACCCCGGGCTGATGCTGGCGCTGGCGCGCTTCGGCGAGACGCCGTGCGTGGTGCTGGCCCAGGACCGCCGCGGGCAGACCGAGCTGCGCCCCCTCGGCCCGGCGGCGCTGCGCGAGGCGCGGCGCGGCATGCGGCTGGCCGAGGAGCTGCGGATGCCGCTGCTCACGATCATCGACACCCCGGGCGCGGCCCTGTCGGTCGAGGCCGAGGAGGGCGGGTTGGCCGGTGAGATCGCCCGGTGCCTGGCCGACCTGGTGACCCTGCGCGCCCCGACCCTGTCGCTCATGCTCGGCCAGGGCACCGGCGGCGGCGCGCTCGCGCTGCTGCCCGCCGACCGGGTCGTGGCGGCCCAGCACGCCTGGCTCTCCCCGCTGCCGCCGGAGGGCGCGAGCGCGATCGTGCACCGCGACACCTCGCACGCCCCCGACCTGGCCCGCGCGCAGCGCGTGCGCTCGCTCGACCTGCGCGCCGACGGCATCGTCGACGTCATCGTGCCCGAGCTGCCGGACGCCGCCGACGAGCCCGAGGCCTTCTGCCAGCGGGTCGGCGCCGTCCTGCGGCACGAGCTGTCGTGGCTGCGACGCCAGGACGTCAACGGCCTCGTCGCCAGCCGCACGGCCGGCTGAGGCGCCCGGGGTCGCGGCTCGGCTACTGTCCTCCGATGGAGCTGGAGTCCGCACTCACCACCACCTCGGGCGCCGCCGTCGTCACCATCGTCGTCGGCGCGGCCATGACCGCCGCGCCCGGTCCGGTAGGCGCCCTGTGCGGCATCGACGACCGGCGCCTCGCTCGTCTCGTCGGGATCTCCGACGCCGTGTGCGCCACCGGATTGCTCGCCGGCCGGCCGCGGTGGCCCTGGGCGACCGCTCGAGCCGGTCTCAACCTCGTCCAGGCAGCGATCCTCGTGCGACGCGGCACAGCGGGCACCTTCGCCGCGATCGCGCTCGTCGGTCTGACCGTGGTCGACGGCGCCGCCGCCCGGGAGCTCCACCGCGCGGGGCGCTGAGTCGCCTCGACCGCGAGACTCAGCGCATGGTCGCGCTGGCGGCGAAGAAGCGGTGGTAGGAGTACTCCGGCTTCGCGTCGAGCGCGCTGACGAAGCTCGACCGCGGGAACCAGTTGTGGGAGAAGTAGACGTGGTCGATCTTGCGACGCTCGTACGGCGACTTCCGGTTCTGGTGGGTCCACCGGTTCTGGGTCCGGTCGGCCTCGTACATGATCCCGTTGCTGTGGTTGAGGTTCTTCATCGGCTCCTGCGACGGCTCGGTGTTGAAGTCGCCGGCGATGATGACGCCGTACCCCTGGGCGTTCCACGGCTCGATCTCGTCGCGCCGCATGCGGAAGGTCTTGGCGGTGCGCTGGTCGTTCGTGCCCGAGAGGTGGGTCGAGCACGCCACGACGAAGCGCGACAGCTTGTGGAAGCCCAGGCAGGTGAGGCCCTCGCCGGTCACCTGCGCGGTCCCCAGGTCGAAGTCGTAGTTGTACGCCGTCGGGTTGTAGCCGCTCGGGACCGCGATCAGGTCCCCGTGGCCCTTCGGGGCACTCTCGGCGTAGTTCTTGTAGGCCGCACATCGTCTCTGGGACTTCGTCGGGCGCCAGGAGACCGTGTAGCCGACCGCCTCGAGCTTCGGCTTCAGGTAGGTGAACTGCGACTGGCAGACCTCCTGCAGCGCGATGACGTCGGGCCGGTGCCCGGCATCGATGGCGTTGGTGACCGGGCGGACCGCCCGGGGACGCCCACCGTTGTTGATGTCCCGGGGGTTGTTCTCGTTGGTGCCGGCACCGGTGATGTTGTAGCTCCACACGTCCATGCCGCCGGTGCCCGGCGCACGCTGGGCCGAGCCGCTCCCGGTCGGCTCGGCCTGCTCGGCCTGCGCCGCCTGCTGGGCGGGGACGAACAACGTCGTGGCGAGCGCCAGCACGCCTGCCGAGAGCCACATCCTGCGCACCACGGGGTCTCCTCGAAGAGTCGTCCCGGCACGCTGTCGTCCGGGGCCCGCGTCACCTTAGTCCCCTATCACCCGATTCAGCACCCCCGCCCGGTGGCGCCGCGCGCCCCGAGAAATCCGTCGAGAAAACTTTCGTGGACGATGTCGAAGGCGGAGGATGCCGTTCGACGTAGGGGTGAGTCGGTCACCGATCAGCGGTGGCCCACCGATCTGAGGAGCACAGCGATGCCACGGTTCATGGGTTTGGTGAAGATGGAAGAGGGCGGCGGCATGCCCCCGCAGGCGCTGTTCGAGGCCATGGACGTCTACATCGGCGAGCAGGCGCAGAAGGGTCACTTCCTCGACGGAGGCGGGCTCTTCGGCACGGAGGACGCTGTGAACTTCGTGGTCCGTCAGGGTGAGACCACCCGCGTCGACGGTCCCTACGCCGAGGCCAAGGAGGTCGTCGGCGGCTGGTCGCTGCTGCAGTACGACAGCCTCGAGGAGGCCGTCGCCGCGCAGCAGGAGTTCGCCGAGCTCCACGCGAAGCACTGGCCCGAGTGCACCATGGTCGCCACGCTGCGGCAGATCTCCGAGGCGCCGCCCGAGCCCTCCGACGCCTGACGGCGCTCCCTCAAGCGGTCGTGCGGCCGGCCCTAGGCTGGCCGCATGGCCGGGACCACGGGTGAGGCGATCACGCTCACCTGGCGAGCGGAGTCCGCCCGACTGGTCGGCGCGCTGACCCGGATGACCCGCGACCTCGACCTCGCCGAGGACCTGGCCCAGGACGCGCTGGTGAGCGCGCTCGAGAGCTGGCCCGTCCGCGGCATCCCCGACAACCCCGGCGCGTGGCTGATGACGGCCGCCAGGCGCCGAGCCGTCGACGGCTTCCGCCGCGCCGAGAGCCTGCGCCGCAAGACCGCAGAGCTCGACCGCGACGTCCGCAGCGTCCGTGAGGAGGACGACGTGCCGGACCTCTCCTCCCAGGTGGACTTCATCGAGGACGACGTCCTCCGCCTGGTCTTCCTGTCCTGCCACCCGCTGCTGACCCCTGAGTCCCGGGCCGCGCTGACGCTCCGCCTGGTCGCCGGGTTGTCGACCGCGGAGATCGCACGCGGCTTCCTCGCCGGCGAGACCGCCGTGGGGCAACGGATCTCCCGGGCGAAGCGGACGCTGGCCGAGGCCCACGCGGACTTCGAGCTGCCCACCGGCGAGGAGCGCACGGCACGGCTCGACGACGTGATGGCGGTGGTCTACCTGATCTTCAACGAGGGCTACACCGCCACCGCCGGCACCGACTGGATGCGGACCGACCTGACGGACGAGGCCATCCGCCTGGCGCGGATGCTCGCCGACCTCGTGCCGGACGAGCCGGAGGTGCACGGGCTCCAGGCGCTGCTCGAGCTGCAGGCCTCGCGCACCGCAGCGCGCGTCGACGCCGCGGGACGGGCGGTGCTGCTCGACGACCAGGACCGCAGCCTCTGGGACGCGTTGCTGATCCGGCGCGGGCTCGCCGCCCTCGAGCGCGCGGAGCGGCTCGCTGCCCGGGGCAGGCCCGTCGGGCGCTACTCCCTGCAGGCGGCGATCGCCTCCCGGCACGCGCGCGCCGCGACGGCGGAGGAGACCGACTGGCGCGCCATCGCGCGGTTGTACGACGTGCTGGCCGAGGCCGCACCCGGGCCGGTCGTGGAGGTCAACCGCGCCGTCGCCCACGGCCGGGCGTACGACGCCGACGCCGGCCTCGCGGTCCTCGACCGCATCCCCGACCGCGCGTTCACCGGGTCCCACCTGCTGGCCAGCGTGCGTGGCGACCTGCTTGCGCGGGCCGGCCGGCACTCCGACGCAGCAGCGTCGTTCCGCGAGGCGGCGTCCCTCACGTCCAACGAGAGCGAGCGGTCGCTGCTGCTCGGCCGCGCCGAGGACTCCGAGCGGTGGGCGGCGCGGGAGGGCTGACGTGGTGACCTCCGTCCGGGCGGCGAGTTCCGTGCCCGGTTCGTCACGACCGGGTGGGAGGGCACCGGTCGGGTCGAGACCTGCGACCCGCCGCACCACTGGCTCGTGCGTACGTGGGACGCCGAGGAGCCGGGCGAGCACACGATGCAGGTCACGCTCACCGCCGACGGCGACCAGACCGTCCTGGCCCTCGAGGAGCGCGGGATGCCGCTCGACCAGCTGGCCGCCTACGGAGCCGGTCTGCAGGTCCACGTCGAGGACCTCTCCGCGCACGTCCGCGGGGTCGAGCGCCGCGACACCCGCGAGCGCTGGAGCGAGCTCCTCCCCGGCTACGAGACGCTCGCCGCCGAGGTCGAGGACAGGTAGGCGCTCGGCTCACCCCGCCGCAGCGCGGCGCACCGCCTCGACGCTGCGGGCGACGTCTGCGTCGGTCGTCGACCAGTTGCACACGGAGATGCGCAGCACGGCCCGGCCGTGCCAGAGCGATCCCGACATCCAGGTCGTGCCGTCGGCCAGCACCCGCCGTACGACGTCGCGGGTGCGACCGTCGCTGCCGAAGCTCGCGCAGACCTGGGTGAACACGACGTCGTTGAGCACCTCCACACCCTCGAGCGCACCGACCTGCTCGGCGAAGGTCCGGGCGTGGGAGGCCAGGGTCTCGACCAGGTCGGCGACCCCGGACCGCCCGAGACTGCGCAGCACCGCCCAGACCGGCACGGCCCGGGAGCGGCGTGACAGCTCGGGCACCTTCTCGAACGGGTCCCCGGCGGCGTCCTGGATCAGGTAGTCGCCGTGCATGGTCATCGCCGAGCGCAGCGCCACCGCGTCCCGGACGATCGCGAGGCCGCAGTCGTAGGGCACGTTGAGGGTCTTGTGGGCGTCGGTGGCCCACGAGTCGGCCCGCTCGAGCCCCCGGGTCAGGTGCCGCAGCGACGGCGCCGCGGCGGCGAAGAGCCCGAAGGCGCCGTCGACGTGCACCCAGGCGCCGTGCTCGTGGGCCAGGGACACGGCCTCGTCAAACGGGTCGAACGCGCCCGAGTGGACGTTGCCCGCCTGGAGCACGACGACCGCCAGCCCGGACCGGTCGGCCAGGGCGTGCGCCAGCGCGTCGGGCCTGATCCGACCCTGCTCGTCGGACCCGACGGTCTCGGGGGTGCCCAGCCCGAGGTAGCGCAGCACCAGGTCGATGCTGTCGTGACGCTCCTCGCCCACCAGGACCCTCACGCGCGGTGCGCCGTGGAGCCCCTGCGACGCCTGGTCCCAGCCGGCTCGACGCAGCACCTCGTCACGGGCGGCGGCCAGGCAGGTGAAGTTGGCCATGGTGGCGCCGGTGGCGAACCCGACGGCCGCGCCCTCGGGCAGACCGAGCAGGTCGAGCAGCCAGGCAGCGGTGACCTCCTCGACCGCTGCGGCGGCGGGGGTCAGGGTGCGGAGCCCGGCGTTCTGGTCCCAGGCGCTGACCAGCCAGTCGGCGGCCAGCGCAGCCGGGTGGGTCCCACCGATGACCATGCCGTAGAACCGGCCCGACGGCATGGCGGTGAGACCCGGCTCGCTGGCACCCGCGAGCAGGTCGACGACGTCGACCGGGTCCGACGGCCCGACCGGCAGCTCGCGGCCGAGCGCGGCCGCCACCTCGTCGACGTCGGCGCGCGGTGCCACCGGGCGGTCGGCGAGCGACGCGAGCCACGCGACCGCGTGGGCGTGGGCCCGCTCCAGCGCAGCGTCCCGCTCCTCCATGTCGGTCAGTGTCCTCGCACGCGCGCGGTCTGGCTACGTTGTGGTCATGGAATCCCGGACCAGGCACATCGACGTCCACATCACCCGGCCGATGAGCGAGGTCTACGTCTTCGCCGCCGACCCGCTGAACCTGCCCCGCTGGGCCTCCGGTCTCGCCGGGGCCACGGTCGAGCGTGACGGGGAGCAGTGGGTGACCGAGTCACCGATGGGGCGCGTGACCTTCGCCTTCGCTCCCCGCAACGAGCTCGGCGTCCTCGACCACGACGTCACGCTGCCGTCCGGCCAGGTGGTGCACAACCCGGTCCGGGTGATCCGCGACGGCGACGAGTGCGACGTCGTCTTCACCCTGCGCCAGGCGCCGGGCACGTCCGACGAGGAGGTCGAGCGGGACGCCGCCACCGTGGCCGCGGACCTGACCACGCTGAAGGCCGTGGTCGAGGCGCTCTGAGCCGACGCCGCCCTCACCCGCGGTCAGTCCGGCCGGCTCAGGCGCCGTCCGCCCAGGCGAGGACGCGCAGCGCGCGCAGGGTGTTCCAGCGGCTCGGCTCGCCGTCCTCCTCGAACGCGAACCACGTCTGCCCGCCGTGGGTCCGCTCCAGCAGCCAGCGTCCGTCCGGCTGCTGCTTGTCCCGCACGAGCCGTACGGCGTCCGCGGTGCGTGCGTCCGGCGGTCCGCCCGCCGCCCGCAGGTGGTCGAGACCGCGCAGCACGTCGTAGTGCCACCGCGGCGGCCAGGCGAACCGCAGCCACCCGTCGCTCACGACCTCCCCCGTGCTCCGACGGCGGAGCAGGTGCCGCTCGAGGAGGTACTCCTCGCCCCGTCGTCGCGCGTCGGCGACCGGAACGGCGCCGCCGGACCGCTCGTAGTCGAGCAGGCCCTCGACCACGCAGATCGTGGTGTGGAACGACGACACCGTCGAGCCGCGCTCGGTCTCGCAGTTCCAGCCGCCGTCGGCGAGCTGCTCGCCGAGCAGCCCGGTGACCAGGACGTCGACGTCGGCGCCGAACCACGACCCGATCGCGAGGGTCTGGCCGTTGATGCAGGGCTCCACCTCGCCGTCGAAAAACGCCTGGTCGTCGTGCTCCCAGCGGCCGTTCTCCGTCACCAGCGCGACGGTCTCCCGGGCCGCCGCGCTCCCCGGGTCGAGCCCGAGGTCGCGCAGCACCCGCAGCACCGGCAGGGTGGAGGTCCACGGCTGACCGTCGGAGAAGTCGGGCTCGATGCCTGCCTTCCAGTCGTCGACGACCTTCCGCGGGAAGCAGGCGCCGCCGGCCCAGAGGCCATCGGCATCGCGCAGGGCGAGCAGCCGGGCGCCCCACCCCTCCGTCTCGACCCGGGCCCGCTCCGCGGCGACCTCGTCGGCGGACGCTGCCGTCAGGTCCCGCATCGTCTGCCAGCGGATCGCGGGGTCGCCGGCGAGGAGCCAGTCGAGGACCGCGGCGTCCGGCACGGTCGAGGCGGAGGCAGCGGGGTGGTCCGAGGTCGTCATGCCGGCCACGCTAGGACCGGTTCCGGACGGAACCGGACCGGAACCGGCCACGCGTCGACGTACGGCGGGGCGGCTGCGCGCGGGGTCAGTGGTCGCTCAGCCCGAGGCTCTGGGCCGCGCTCCGCACCGCCTCCGCCGAGACCAGGAGCTGCGTGCGCTCCTCGGCGCTGAGCGGCGTCGGCAGCACCCGCTCCACGCCCTGGCGCCCGACCACCGAGGGCATCGACAGGCACACGCCGCTCACCCCGTGCACGTCGTCGAGGCGCGAGCTCACCGGCAGCACCCGGTGCTCGTCGTGGAGGACCGCCTCGAGGATGCGGGCGACGGCGAGCCCGATCGCCAGGCTGGTCGCGCCCTTGCCGGCGATGATCTCGTACGCCGCGCGCACCACCCGCTCGTGGATCGCGGCCCGGGCCGCGGCGTCCAGCGGGGTGTCCCCCGTGTGGGACCAGTCCTGCACCGGGACCCCGCCGATCGAGGCCGTCGACCACAGCGGCACCTCGGAGTCGCCGTGCTCGCCGGCGATGTAGGCGTGGACGTTCTGCACGGCGACGCCCGTGTGCTCGGCGATCAGGAAGCGCAGCCGCGAGGAGTCCAGCACCGTGCCCGAGCCGAAGACGCGGTGGGAGGGCCAGCCGGAGAACTGCTGGGCCGCGAACGTCACCACGTCGACGGGGTTGGTCACCACGAGCAGCAGCGCGTCGGGCGCGATGGCGACGAGCCGCGGCACGAGCCCGCGGCACATCTCGACGTTCGCCGCTGCGAGGTCGAGCCGGGTCTGACCGGGCTTCTGCTTCGCCCCGGCCGTGATCACGACGACGTCGGAGCCGGCGCAGACCTCGAGGTCGTCACCACCGACGATCTGCGCCATCGGGGTGAACTGGAGGCCGTGGTTCAGGTCGAGGACCTCGGCACGCACCTTGGCGGCGTCGACGTCGTACAGCGCCAGGCGTCGGCAGACGCCACGGATCTGGGCCGCGTAGGCGATCGCTGTGCCCACGGCGCCCGCCCCGACCACCGCGACCTTGGACATCGTGCGTCCACTCTGGCACGCACGCCCGGCCTCCGGCACCCCCCGCTGTCCGCGATCAGCAGCAGCCGGGCTCCGGGCCCTCACCGCCGGAGAGCCGGGTCACGCGCGCGCCGGCGGGTGCCTCGGCCGGGCGGGTCGGGTCCCACGGGCCCGAGAGCCGCCACTCGCCGACCCCGTCGAAGATGCCCGGCCAGGGCAGGTCGCGCACCGTCACCGACGCCCCTTCGCCGCCGGCGACGGTGAGGCGCGGGTAGGCCGTCGACAACCGGCCCCAGGTGTCGCCGAGGGTGGTACCGCCCTCGACCCGCACCTCCGGGTCCTGGCGGCCCCGCACCGGTCCGGGCTCGTCGCCCCAGCGCCTGTGGTCCGCGAGCTCCCACCCGCGCAGGGCGAGGTCCTCGGGGGTGCCGCCGCCGAAGATCACGCACAACCGCTGCCAGCAGGTGACCGCGGCGACGCGGTGGGCCCAGCTCGGCGAGAGGTTGTCGGCGCCGTCCTCGAACCAGCCCCGCTGGCCGGGGATGCGCTCGTACGCCGTCGGGTCGACCGTCATTTCGGGCTCACCCAGACGCTCCGTCACGGTGCTGAGCACCTCGCCGCGGCTCGTCCCGAACGGCAGCCCCCCGACACTGTCGCGGCCCACCTGCACCGGTCCGCGGGCAACGGTGCTCGGGGACCCGCCGGCCGCCGGCGAGGACACGACGTCGGGACCGGCCGACGACTCGTCGCCGTCGCGCAGCGCGTCCACCCGGACGACCCCGGCGGCGACCGCAGCGACCCCGGCGACCACGGCGACAGCGAGAGCCCCGGCCGCGACGACGAGGGCTGCACGCACCCGTCGGTCGCGTCGGCGTCGCCCGTCGGTGACGGGCGTCGCGGTCGGTGGGGTCGACGCGTCGGTCGGTGGTCTGCTCATGGGTCCTCCTGGTGCCTGCACCCGGAAGACGCTGCCGACAGGTGATCGGTTGCGTGCGGTGGCCAAACGCGTTGCCCGCCCGGTCCGCGACGCCTAACGTCGGACCGCATGAGCTCCCAGCTGATGGCGATCTGCATCGACGCCCACGACCCGCTCGGTCTCGCTCGGTTCTGGAGCGGCGTGCTGGGCTGGGAGATGCTCGAGGACGCGCAGGACGAGATCGCGCTGCTCCCCGACGACGATGCCGGGTTCCGGATCCGCTTCGCGTGGACCGACGCACCCAAGACCGGTCCGAACCAGATGCACCTCGACCTCACGAGCACGTCGACCGACGACCAGGCGGCGACGGTCGCCCGCGCGCTCGCGCTCGGTGGTCGCCACCTCGACATCGGTCAGGGCGAGGTCGACCACGTCGTGCTGGCCGACCCCGAGGGCAACGAGCTCTGCGTCATCGAGCCGGGCAACCAGTTCCTGGCCGACTGCGGGTTCCTCGGGGCGGTGTCCTCCGACGGCACCCAGCAGGTCGGCTACTTCTGGGCCGAGGCCCTCGGTTGGCCGCTGGTGTGGGACCAGGACGAGGAGACGGCGATCCGCTCGCCGCGTGGCGGACCGAAGATCACCTGGGGCGGCCCGCCGGTGGAGCCCAAGCACGGCAAGAACCGGTGGCACCTCGACCTCGCCGCCGACGACGACCTGGACGCCGAGGTGGCGCGACTCGTCGGGCTCGGCGCCACCCCCCTCGACATCGGTCAGGGTGACGTCGCCTGGGTGGTGCTGGCCGATCCCGACGGCAACGAGCTCTGCCTGCAGCCGCCCCGCCCCGCGGTGCTCTGACGCGAGCGCGGTCGACTCAGCTCTTCAGGTCCAGCTCGACCCTGAGGTCGGAGGGGTAGACGTCGACACCGGCGGGAGCCTCGAGGATCGACCGGGCTTCGGACGGGTCGATGCGGCGGGTGCCGGTGTGGTCGACGAGGAAGGCCAGGCCGTGCGGGGTGGTGTTCGATGCATCTCGACCATCCCCGCACACGACAGCGGCGGTCCCCCGCCGGAGAGGCAGGGGACCGCCGCGTGGAGCGGTGACCCGGAGGTCAGTCGCGCTGCAGCCGGGCGCCCAGGGCGTGGGCGGCGACGACGAGCCCGCCGGCGATCAGCACGATGTCCTTGAAGACGTACTGACCGACGAGGGTCGGGCCGTTGCCGCTCCACATCTGGTCGGGGAACAGCACGAGCGGCGACATGATGCCGGCGAGCGCCGTGGCGAGCACGACGAGGCCGAAGCGCAGGAAGCGCCCGGTCAGCAGGCACAGACCGATGACGGTCTCCATGACCGCGGTCATCAGCAGGGCGGCGTCGCCGCTCACGATGCCGAGGGTCAGCTTGTCGACGGTCGCGACGGCCAGGCCCTCGGCCGGGCTGGCGCCGGCCACGAACTTGAACGAGGCGAAGGTCAGGAACACGACGCCGAGGCTGACGCGGAGCACGGTGATGCTGTGGGCGGCCAGGAGGCCGGCGAGCCGGTCGAGCCCCGCCTCGGCGACCGCCCGCAGTCCTGCGGAGCGGGTCGGCGCCGCGGACGTCGCGGTCACGGCGGAGGTCGTCGGAGTGACGCGGGGGCGGTCGATGACGGTGGACATGGTGGTTCCTCTCGAAGGGCGTTCAGGTGATGCCCGTCGATGAGTGACCACGGACGTCCCCCGATACCGATCGGCGCCTCCGGACCGCCGCCGGGCTAGCCAACCAGGACCTGTGGCCCGTCCCGAGCGGGGATCAATCGGACGCCACGAGCCCGCGAGGCGACGGCCGCAGGACACCGCCCACCGCCGTCACCGGGTGTCGGCGATCCTCACCAGACCACCCAGCACCCCGACGTACGCCGTGCCGTCGCGCCCGAGCGTGACGGGCGCGTAGTTGACGTTGAAGCCCAGGCCGGTGCCGTAGCGCACGCGGTAGACGAGCTCCCCGGTGCGGACGTCGAAGGCGCCGAGGTACCACGCGTCCTCGGTCTCGTCCTGGGCCACCGGGTCCTTGAGGACGGTGTAGACGAGCCCCGTGGCCAGCGACAGCTTCGGCACCGACGACGGGGACCGGTGGGTGTCGTTGGCCCAGACCTTGTGGCACCCCTGCCCGTCGCGGTCGACGTCGACCCGCTCGATGCCCGGGGTGGTCACGGCCCCGCCCTCGACCGCAGCCGGGCCGGAGTAGCCGTAGTTGTTCGTCACCACGATCCGGCGGCCGGCGACGATCAGGGAGTTGTCGGTGGCGCTCGACCCGCGGGAGAACACCGGCACCGAGCAGACCTCGCGGTCCCCGCGCACCCCCGCGCCCCGCCGGTAGACGACCACCCGCATCGGGTCGGCGTTGTCGGTGATCGTGACCCACCGCCGCCCCATCACCGTCGGGGTCGTGCCGCTGCCGGCCGAGACCTGGCCCGGCTTCTGCTCGCCGGTGTTGGCGTAGCGCTCGCGCCAGGTCACCTGCGGGCGCCCGGCGCGCGTGACGTCGACGCGGTAGAGCGCCGCGGCGGTCACGACGTAGACGCCCCCGTCCTCGTCGACGGCCAACGAGTTGGCGATGGTCTCGTCGAGGTCGAGCAGGCGGATCGCCCCGCTGCCGCGACGAACGGCGCCGACGACGCCCTCCTTGGTCACGAAAACCAGCCGCCCGGCCCAGTCGGGGATGACCGAGACGATCTTGTCCTCGGTGCCGATGGCCGGCGTCAGGTCGTAGTCGCGGGCGAGCCGGAAGCCCGGCTGCCCCTCCACCTCGGTCTGCTCGACGACGTACAGGTGGTTCGTCGACGTCGGCACCACGGCCCGGTCGCGGTGGTCGAGGTAGAAGTAGCCGCCCCCGCTGAAGTCGTTGAACCCACCGCCGGGCGAGGTGCGCCGCGGCGGGAGCGGGTACGACGCCAGCTGCTCGAGGGTGACCGGGTCGAGGAGCTTCAACGTGACGGTGCTGACGCCCACGCACACGGTCACGAGCCGCCCGGCGTCGTCGAAGGTGACCGACGCGCACTCGGCGTTCTGGAAGGTCGACGTGCTCGCCGGGTCCTTCCCCAGCGGCCCGGGACCGCGGTAGGTGTCGGTCATGTAGGGGTCGTCGTGGATGTTGTTGCGCGGGTTCGGCGCCATGAAGGGGTGCCGGGGCGGCCGCGGAGCCGACAGCGGACGAGGCGTCGCCGGGGCTCCGGTGTACGCCGGCGCGTCCGGGGCCGGGTCCTGCGGGATCGGCACCGCCGGTGCGGCCGAGGCGGCCGAGGCGGCCGTGCCCGCCACCGTGCCCGCCGCCGTGGCCAGCAGCAGGAGCGCAGCGGCGGAGCCGGCGGCCCGGCGCGGGAGTGAGGGGACGCGGAGCCTGGCCATGGAGGTCCTTCCGGGGGAGCGCGGCGTCGCACCGGTCTCGACTGACAACAGCGCGATTAACTCTAGCGTCCCAGTAGACCTTGAGTATGCCGTCCGCCGACTAGCCTGGTCCGCCATGGGGACCTACGCCGTCACCGGAGCCGCCTCCGGCATCGGGGCCGCGACGACCGCCGTGCTCCGCGAGCGCGGCCACCGGGTCGTCAGCGTCGACCGTGAGGACGCGGAGGTCGTGGCGGACCTGGCCACCCCCGACGGTCGGGCCCGGGCGGTGCGCGAGATCCTCGCAGCCTGCTCCGGGAGGCTGAACGGCGTGGTCCCGTGCGCCGGGCTGGCCGGCGTCACCGGCGCCGACTCGGCCCGGCTCGTCTCGGTGAACTACTTCGGCGCCGTCGAGGTGGTCGCGGGGCTGCGTCCCGCCCTGGCGGCGGCCGCCGCGGCGGGCGAGCCCTCGGCCGTCGTCGTGCTGTCGTCGAACTCGGTGACCTGCCAGCCCGGGTGGGACCTGGGCGTGGCGCGGCGCTGCCTGGCCGGCGACGAGCCGGACGCGCGCGAGCTGGCCGGCGCGCGCGAGGCCGTGCTGGTCTACCCGGCCACGAAGGCCGCGCTCGCGTGGTGGGTGCGCCGCGAGGGTGTGACGCCCGACTGGATCGGGGCCGGCGTGCGGCTCAACGCCGTCGCCCCGGGCCTCGTGGCCACCCCGATGACCGACGGCGTGCGCGCCGACCCGGTCCTCGGCCGCTTCGCCGACCGCTACCCGACCGCGATCGGGCGCCCCGGACGCCCGGAGGAGGTGGCGCGGACCATCGCGTTCCTGCTGTCGGAGGAGGCCGGCCTGCTCGTGGGCTCGGTGCTCGTCGTCGACGGAGGCACCGACGCCCTCACCTGGCCGACGCGGCCGCGCGGACGGGTCCTGCCGGCGCCCCTGGGCGGCGTCACCTCGAGCCTGGTGCGGACCCTGCCCCGCCTGGCACGCCTGGCGGGGCGATCTCGGGGGGGTGGTCGGGGCCGGGGGTGACGCCCGGCGACCTCGCAGGACGACCCCGTGATCCCTCGGGCTTATCTTAGGCTAACCTAACTTAGGTCACCCTAACTCGAAGGATCCCGATGCCCTCCCTCTCCCGTCGCGGCGCCCTCCGCTCCGCCTCCGTCGCCGCCGCCCTCTCGCTGTCCGGCGTCCTCGCCGCCTGCAGCACCGGCAGCACGTCCGACACCTCCACCGGCACCGCTGCCACCGAGCCGAGCACCGCCGCCTCCGACGCCTTCCCGGTCACCGTCGAGCACGCGTACGGCGAGACCACCGTCGAGTCCGAGCCGACCCGGGTGGCGACCGTCGGGTGGGGCGACCAGGACACCGTGCTGTCCCTCGGCGTCGTCCCCGTCGGCTCGGTCGAGATCACCTGGGGCGGCAACGAGAACGGCAGCACTCCGTGGTTCGACGAGAAGCTGGCCGAGCTCGGGGGCGAGGAGCCGGCCCGCTACAGCGACGCCGACGGCGTACCGATCGAGGAGATCGCGCAGACCCAGCCCGACCTGATCATCGCCACCGCCACCGGGATCACCGAGGCGGAGTACGCCAAGCTCTCCAAGCTCGCCCCCACCGTCGCCTTCCCCGACGCCCCCTGGACCACCTCGTGGCAGGAGGGGCTGAGCCTCATCGGGCAGGCCCTCGGACGCACCGAGGAGGCCGCGGAGGTCAAGGCGGCCACCGAGGAGTCGATCGCCGCCGCGCGCGAGGCCTACCCGCAGCTGGAGGGGAAGAGCTTCATCTTCGGTCCGATCTCGACCGCTGACACCTCGAAGATCGACTACTACACGCCCGAGGACAACCGGCCCCGGATCCTCACCGAGCTCGGCATGGTCAACGCCCCGGTCATCGAGCGGCTCAGCAAGCCCGGCCAGTTCTACGGCACCATCTCGGCCGAGCGCGCCACCGACCTCGAGTCCGACGTCTACATCACCTACGGGGTGAAGAAGAGCGACCTCGCGACGTTCCAGGACGACCCGCTGCTCGGCCGGATCCCTGGGATCGCGAGCGGCCACGTGCTGATGTCGTTGGACCAGACCGCCTCGCTCGGCATGTCCGGCCCCTCGCCGCTGTCGGTGCCCTACGCCATGGAGGAGTTCGTCCCCGCCCTGGCGAAGGCCGTCGACGGCACCCCGACGGTCGGCTGATGAGCACCCGGGTCGGCACCGGGACCGGCCCTCGGGTCGGTCTCGGCGTCGCCCTGGGCGCCGCCGTCCTGCTGTCGGTGCTGGTCGGCTCCCAGGCCGTCTCCCCTCTCGCGCTGCTCGACGGCGCGGACCCCGGGCACGCCATAGCCCTGGTCCGCCTCGACCGCACGCTCGTCGCGCTCGCCGCGGGCGCCGCGCTCGGCGTGGCCGGTGCCTGCGCGCAGGGCCTCACCCGCAACCCGCTCGCCGACCCGGGGCTCCTCGGCGTCAACGCCGGCGCCGCGCTCGGCATGATCGTCGCGATCGCCTACCTCGGCATCTCCGACCTCAGCGGCTACGTCTGGTTCGCCTTCGCCGGCGCCGCCCTGGCCGCCGTCGTGGTGCACGCCGTGGCCTCCGCGGCGCCCGGCGGCGCGACACCGGTCACCCTCGTGGTGACCGGCGCCGCCATCTCCGCGCTCGCCACCAGCTGGGTCTCCGCGGTGCTGCTGATCGACCGCACCACGATGGACACCTTCCGCTTCTGGATGGTCGGCACCGTCGGGGGCCGCCAGCTCGAGACCGTCGCCGTCGTCGGACCCTTCCTGCTCGTCGGCCTGGCGCTGGCGTGGTTCGGCCGCGACGTCCTCGACAACCTGGCCCTCGGTGACGAGCTCGCCCGCGGCCTCGGCGGCCACCCCGGCCGCGACCGCGTGCTGGTGGGGCTCGCCGTCGTGCTGCTCGCCGGCGGGGCCACCGCGCTGGCCGGCCCCATCGCCTTCGTCGGGCTCGTGGTCCCCCACGCCGCCCGCATCCTGCTCGGCCCCGGGCACGCCCGCATCGTGCCTGCCTCCGCCCTGCTCGGCGGCGTCCTGACCGTGCTGGCCGACACCGCCGGACGCGTCGTGCTGCCGCCCACCGAGGTGCAGGTCGGGATCATGACCGCCGTCCTCGGCGCCCCGGTCTTCATCGTGCTGTGCAAGCGCAGCCGGACGGTGGCGCTGTGAGCGACCTCCTCGACGCCTCGCGCGGACCCGCCGCGCCGGCCGACCCGGACCCCCGCGAGCGGCTCCGACGGGCGCTGGCCGCACCCCGACGCCACCACCGTCGGGTGCTCGCGGGGCTGCTCCTCGGCCTCGTCGCGGCGCTGGCCGCGCGGGTGCTGCTCGGCGACTTCACCGTGACGGTCCCCGACCTCGTCCGCATCCTGCGCGGCGAGCTGATCCCGGGGGCGTCGTACATCGTGATGGAGGTCAAGCTCCCCCGCGCCCTGCTGGCGCTGCTCGCCGGCCTCGCCTTCGGGGCGGGCGGCGCGCTGTTCCAGGGCGTGCTGCGCAACCCGCTGGCCTCGCCCGACATCATCGGCATCAGCCTCGGCGCCAGCGCCGCCGCGGTGTTCGCCATCGTCGAGCTCGACCTGCGCGGGCTGCCGGTGTCGGCCCTGGCCGTCCTCGGCGCCGTCCTCACCGCCCTCGGCATGCGCGCGGCCGCGGGCACCGGCGGCGCGAGCACCGCCCAGGTCGGCTACCGCCTCGTGCTGGTCGGCGTCGCCTCCGCGGCAGCGCTGCAGTCGGTGATCTCCTACCTCTTCACCCGCGCCGACGTGTACGACGCCCAGCTCACCCTGCGCTGGCTGACCGGCAGCGTCAGCCAGGCCGACTGGTCGACGATCCGCCTCCTCGCCGTGCTGCTCGTGGTGCTGCTGCCGCTCGTCGTGCTCGCCGCCCGGTCGCTGCCGCTGTCCGAGCTCGGTCCCGACGCCGCCCGCGGCCTCGGCCTGGCACCGTGGCGCACCGACCTGGCGCTGCTCACCGCCGTGCTCGTGGTCGCGGTGGCGGTGGCGGCCACCGGCCCGATCGCCTTCGTCGCCTTCCTCGCCGGACCGGCCGCCCGGGTCCTCAACCGCGGCCGCACCACGGTCGCCGGCAGCGCCCTGGTCGGCGCCGTGCTCGTCGTCTCCGCCGACTACGTCGCCGACTACCTCGCGCCCGGCGGCAACTACCCCGTCGGCGTCGTCACCGGCGCCGTCGGCGCCCCCGCCCTGCTCTGGCTCCTCACCTCCCGAAGGAGAACGGCATGAACACCACCCTCACCCGCCCCGCACCCACCCCGGTGGTCGCCGAGGGCCGCCTCCGCGCCGAGCGCCTCACCCTCGGGTACGGCGAGCGCACGGTCGTCGACGCGGTCGACCTCACCGTCCCGGACGGGAAGGTCACCGTCGTCGTGGGCGCCAACGCCTGCGGGAAGTCGACGCTGCTGCGTGGGCTCGCCCGGCTGCTGCGCCCCCATGACGGCACCGCGCTGCTCGACGGCCAGGCGGTGCACCGGCTGCCGACCCGCGAGGTGGCCCGCCGGCTCGCGGTGCTGCCGCAGGGCCCGGTCGTGCCGGACGGGGTCACCGTGGCCGACCTGGTCGCGCGGGGGCGCCACCCGCACCGCGGGGCGTTCCGCCGCTGGGGTGCCGAGGACGAGGCGGCGGTGGCCGAGGCGCTGACGCTCACGGGCACCGACGGTCTCGCGGAGCGCGTGGTCGACGAGCTCTCCGGCGGTCAGCGCCAGCGGGTCTGGCTCGCCGTCGCGCTGGCCCAGCGCACCGACCTGCTCCTGCTCGACGAGCCCACGACCTTCCTCGACCTCACCCACCAGGTGGAGGTCCTCGACCTGCTGCTCGACCTCAACCGCGACCGCGGCACCACCGTCGTCATGGTGCTGCACGACCTCACCCTCGCCGCCCGGTACTCCGACCACCTGGTGGCGGTCCGCGACGGACGCGTGCACGCCGCGGGGCCGCCCGCCGAGGTCGTCACCGAGCGGCTGGTCCACGAGGTCCTCGGCCTGGAGTGCCGGGTCGTCCCCGACCCGGTGACCGGCACCCCGCTCGTCGTACCCCTCGGGCGGCACCACCGCGCCGGCCCGGCCCACCCCGTCCCCGTCCGCCCGACCGACACCCCCGGAGGTGCCGCATGACCGCCACCGTCAGCCCGCCCGTCCCGTTCGTGCTCGACGAGGTCGAGGTGGTGGGGGTGGAGCGGCTCTCCCCCTGCTTCGTGCGGCTGCTCCTCGGCGGGCCCGCCGTGGCCGACATCGGGGTGGACGGACCCTTCCTCGACCAGCGCATCAAGCTGCTGCTGCCCGGCCCGTCCGGAGCGTTGCCGCGCCTCGACCCGCACCACCCCGACGGCTGGTACACGCCCTGGCTCGCCCTGCCGGAGGCCGAGCGCGGCCACCTGCGCACCTACACCGTGCGGGCGCTGCGGCCCGGACCGACCGGGCCGGTCCTGGTCGTCGACGTCGTCGTGCACGAGCCCGGGCCGGACACGCCGCAGGGTCCGGGGTGCCGCTGGGCGGCGACCGCCCGCCCCGGTGACCGCGTCGTGGTCGTGGCGCCCCGGCGCGGCCTGCCCTTCGGTGGCATCGAGTTCGACCCCGGCGACGCCGGACGCGTGCTGCTGGTCGGCGACGAGACCGCGGTGCCGGCGATCGCGTCCGTCCTCGAGGCGCTCGCGGCCGAGCCGACCGGTGTCTCCGGAGCGGCCTACCTCGAGGTGCCCAGCGCCGCCGACGTCCTCGACCTCGTGGCCCCGCCCGGCCTGCGCGTGACGTGGCTGCCCCGGCACGGCGGCGAGCACGGTGCCCGGGCAACCGCGGCCGTGGGCGCGCTGTTCGGGCTGCCCGGCTCGGTCCCGGTGGGCGCGCAGGACCCCGACGCCCCCGTGGACGACGTGTGGGAGACGCCGACGTACTCCGCCTCGGGGGAGCCGGTCGAGGACGCCGCGGGAGGAGGAGACCTCTACGCGTGGGTGGCCGGCGAGTCCGGCATGGTGCGCGCGCTGCGTCGGCTGCTGGTCAACGACGCAGCGATGCCCCGCCGCCAGGTCGCCTTCATGGGCTACTGGCGACGGGGCGTCGCGATGGCGTGAGGTGAGCCGGGCTCAGGCAGCGGCGCCGTCGTCGCTGTCGTTGGCGCTGTCGTCGTTGCCGTTGCTGCCGGCGCCGGGGGCCTGCGACGCGCGGCGTCCGGCCTGCCAGTCCTCCTCGGCGGCGGCGTCGTCGCCGGCCTCGGGGTCGTAGCCCATCGCCCGCAGCTGCGGGGTCTCGCGCAGCGATCGCTTGAGCTCGGCGAAGCCTCCGAAGCGGGCCAGCCCGACCACGTGGTCCCACAGCTGGGCAGCCTCGTCGGCGCTGGGCCGGCGGCTGATGACGGGGCCGAAGAAGCCGATGCCGCCGTCGGCGGCGTCGGGCTCGACGTGGAGGATCGGGGTGCCGACGTCCTTGCTGGTGAGCGCGAGCGCCTCCTCCGACTCGGCCACGATCTGCTCGTCCCACGACTCGTCGTCGACGTTCGTGGCGAGGTCCTCGGACAGGCCGGCCTCGGCCAGCACCGGGCGCACCCAGGCGTCGAGGCGGTCGACCTGCTCGGTCCAGTCGACCCCGCCCTCGACGTTCCAGATGTTGTTGCCGAGGGCGGCGTAGAGCCGGTCGACGCCGTCGTTGCCCCCGTCGGGTCCGCCGGCGGCGCGTACCGCGGCGGCCACCCGGAGCAGCTTCAGGCCGGAGGTGTGACCGGCGATGTAGCCCGCGGGGAAGTGGGTCTCGTAGTCGAGGCGGTCGTTGATGCGCCGCAGCGAGATGAAACGCCACTCGACGTCGTACTCGCGCTGCTCACGCACCGTGCGCACCCACTCGCTGGTCATCCAGGCGAAGGGGCACGCGGGGTCGAAGTAGAAACGGAGATCAGCCATGTCCCCATGATGCTCCAAGGTTCAACCTTCAAACCCCGCGGGCCCCTCAGAAGCGCAGCGCGACCGCCGGGTCCTCCAGGATCGCCGCGACGTCGGCCAGGAACTGCGAGCCCTTCGCACCGTCGATGAAGCGGTGGTCGAAGGACAGCGCCAGCGTGGTGATGTCGCGCGCCTTGATCCGGCCCTTGTGCACCCACGGCTGCTTGCGCACGGCCCCGAAGCACAGGATGGCCGACTCACCCGGGTTGATGATCGGCGTCCCCGCGTCGACGCCGAACACGCCCACGTTGGTGATGGTGAAGGTGCCGCCGGCCATGTCCGCCGGTTGCGTGCGTCCCTCGCGGGCCGTGGCCGTCAGCGCGTTCAGCTCACGGCCGAGCGCGACCAGGTCGAGACCGTCGGCGCCCTTGACGTTGGGCACGACCAGGCCACGCGGGGTGGCGGCGGCGATGCCGAGGTTGACCGAGCCCTTGAACACGACCTCCTGGGCCGCGTCGTCCCAGTGCGCGTTGACCTCCGGCGTACGACGAGCCGCGAGGCAGACCGCGCGGGCCAGCACCAGCAGCGGCGAGACCTTCACGTCGGCGAAGGAGCGGTCCTCGCGCAACCGGTCGACCAGCTTCATGGTCCGGGTGACGTCGACGGTGATCCACTCGGTCACGTGCGGCACGGTGAAGGCCGAGTCGACCATCGCCTGGCCCATCATCTTGCGCACGCCCTTGATGGGCTCGCGCCGGTCCTCGAGCGTCGCGCGCGACGACGTGGACGGTCCGGCCGGCGCGGAGCCCACCGTCGCGACGGGCTCGACCGGCGTGGAGGAGCCGACCCACGCGGTGCCGACGTCGCCGCCACCCGCCGCGGCCTCGAGGTCGGCCATGGTGACGACCCCGCCGCGACCCGAGGGGGTCACGGTGGCGAGGTCGACGCCGAGCTCGCGGGCGCGCTTGCGCACCGGGGGCTTGGCCAGCACACCGCCCACCGACCAGGCGCCTGAGGCGCGGACCTCCGGGGACCGCTCGGGCTCGCGGGCCGCGGTCGCGGGCACCGGGTCCTCGTCGCCCTCCACCACCTCGGAGGTGTCGGCCTGGCCGAGCGTGAAGGAGCCCTGCACCTGCAGCTGCGTCGCCGAGCCGGCGTCGGTCCGGGCGGTCGCCGGTCCGCGCCGGGCACGGCGCCGGGCGGCGCCGGACTTGGGTCCGTAGCCGACGAGCGTGGCGTTCTCGACGCCCGCCGACGGGTTCGAGAGGTCCATCTCCGGCTCGGCGGTCGCCGGCTCCGGAGCCGCCGGAGCGGCCGGGGCCTCCGTGCCGTCGGAGATCGCGATGATCGGGGTGCCCACCGGGACGGTCTCGCCCTCGGGCACGAGCAGGGCGGTCACCTCCCCGGCGTACGGCGACGGCAGCTCGACCAGCGACTTGGCGGTCTCGATCTCCACCACCACGTCGTTGACCTTGATGACGTCGCCGACCTTGACCTGCCAGCTGACGATCTCGGCCTCGGTCAGGCCCTCGCCCGGGTCGGGCAGCTTGTACTCGAAGACAGCCATGCTCACCACTCCAGCGATCGGTCGACGGCGTCCAGGACCCGGTCGAGGTCGGGCAGCCACTCCTCCTCCACCCGCGCGGGCGGGTAGGGGGTGTCGAAGCCACCGACGCGCAGGACCGGCGCCTCCAGCGAGTAGAAGCACTCCTCGGTGATGCGGGCGGCGAGCTCGGAGCCGAGGCCCAGGTTGACGTGCGCCTCGTGGGCCACGATCGCGCGCCCGGTGCGACGGACGGACTCCAGGACGGGGGCCATGTCGAGCGGGGACAGCGTGCGCAGGTCGATGACCTCGACACTCTTGCCCTCGCCGGCCGCCGCCTCCGCGGAGGCCAGGCACACCTTCACCATGGGCCCGTAGGAGAGCAGCGTGAGGTCGGTGCCCTCGCGCACGATGCGGGAGGTGAACAGCGGCGCCGGGGTCGCCTCGACGTCGATGTCGGCCTTGTCGGCGTGGTACTGCCGCTTGGGCTCGAGGAAGACGACCGGGTCGTCGTGGGCGATCGCCTGCTGGATCATCCAGTAGCCGTCGACGGGGTTGGAGCAGGCCACCACCTTGAGCCCCGGGGTGTGGGCGAACTGCGCCTCCGGCGACTCGCTGTGGTGCTCGACCGCTCCGATGCCGCCGCCGAAGGGGATGCGGATGACCATCGGCATCTTCACGCGGCCCTGGCTGCGGAAGTGCAGCTTGGCGACCTGGCTGACGATCTGGTCGTAGGCGGGGTAGACGAACCCGTCGAACTGGATCTCGCAGACCGGGCGATAGCCGCGCATGGCAAGGCCGACCGCGGTGCCGAGGATGCCGGACTCCGCCAGCGGGGAGTCGATCACGCGGTCCTCGCCGAAGTCCTTCTGCAGGCCGTCGGTGATGCGGAAGACGCCGCCGAGCTTGCCGACGTCCTCGCCCATGACGAGGACCTTCGGGTCGTCCTCCATGGCCCGTCGCAGGCCGGCGTTGAGGCCCTTGGCGAGGGTCATCCGGCTCGAGCCGGTCGGGTTGCCGGTGGCGCTCATGCCGTGGCCTCCTCGAAGGTGTCGAGGTACGCCGCGTAGCCGGCCTTCTGGGCCGCCAGCTCCTCGGTCTGCTCGGCGAAGACGTGGTCGAAGACGTCGAGGATGTGCGGGTCCGCCATCGCCCGGCATCCCTCGCGCAGGTGCTCGCCCAGCTTCTCGGCCTCCGCGTCGACGTCGTCGAGGAAGGCCTGGTCGGCGAGACCGTTCCTCGTCAGGTAGACCTTCACGCGCTGGATCGGGTCCTTGAGCTTCCAGCTCTCCAGGTCGGCCGACAGCCGGTAGCGGGTCGGGTCGTCGGTCGTGGTGTGGGCGCCCATCCGGTAGGTGTAGGCCTCCACGAACGTCGGTCCTTGACCCTCGCGGGCGCGCTGCAGGGCGGCCTGCGTGACGGCGTACGTCGCGAGCACGTCGTTGCCGTCGACGCGGACGCCGGGGAAGCCGAACCCGAGGGCACGCTGGTAGAGCGGGATCCGGGACTGGCGCTCGATCGGCTCCGAGATCGCCCACTGGTTGTTCTGGCAGAAGAACACGACGGGGGCGTTGTAGGAGGCGGCGAAGATGAAGGCCTCGTTGACGTCGCCCTGGCTGCTGGCACCATCGCCGAAGTAGGCGACCACCGCGGTGTCGCGGTCGGGGTCGCCGGTGCCGACGTGGCCGTCGCGCTGCACGCCCATCGCGTAGCCGGTCGCGTGGAGGGTCTGCGCGCCGATGACGATCGTGTAGAGGCCGAAGTTGTTGTCGTTGGGGTTCCACGACCCCTGGTCGACCCCGCGGAAGAGGCCTAGCAGGGCCAGCGGGTCGACGCCGCGGCAGTGGGCCACGCCGTGCTCGCGGTAGGTCGGGAAGACGAAGTCCTGGGTGCGCAGCGCGCGGCCGGAGCCGATCTGGGCGGCCTCCTGGCCGAGCAGCTGGGCCCAGATGCCGAGCTCACCGTGGCGCTGGAGCGCGGTGGCCTCGACGTCGATGCGCCGGGTGAGCACCATGTCGCGGTAGAAGCCGCGCACCTTCTCGGCCTGCTCGGCCTCGCTGAGGCCGTTGCCGAAGGAGAAGTCCGGGTGCTCGACCCGCTCCCCCTCGGGCGTGAGCAGCTGGACGAGGTCGGGGCCGCCGTCGACGTGGGCGGGTCCGAAGACCGCGCTCGGGTCGGGGCCGAAGTCGCTGGTCCTGGGGTCGGGATTCATCAGTGCGCTGCACTCCTCGGTCAGGTCGGCGCGGGGTCACCGCGTCCGGCGGGCTGGAGTCCGCACCCTCGGCCCGGGGGTGGTGGGCCGGGGTGCAGTGTGACCGGCGACACAGGCCGGTCGGGACCACCGTACCGGCCCCGGGACCCACCCCGCGACCGGACCCGGATCCCCGCCCGACGGGCTAGCGTCGCCGGATGAGCCACCCGCACCCCGAGGTTCCCGACGTCCCGGCCGTCCGTGTCGAGCACGACGGCCCGGTCACCACGGTCCTGCTGCACCGGCCTGAGCGCCGCAACGCGGTGGACGGACCGACCGCCGACGCCCTCGCCGCTGCGTTCCGCGCCTTCGAGGACGACGACGAGGCCCGCGTCGCGGTCCTGCACGGCGACGGCGGCACGTTCTGCTCCGGCGCGGACCTGACCGCGCTGGGCACCGGGACCGGCAACGTGGTCCGGCCGGTCGGCTCGGGTGACGGGCCGATGGGGCCGACCCGGATGCGGCTGACGAAGCCGGTGGTGGCGGCCGTCGAGGGTCACGCCGTGGCCGGCGGCCTCGAGCTCGCGCTGTGGGCCGACCTGCGCGTGGTGGCCGAGGACGCCGTGCTCGGGGTGTTCTGCCGGAGGTGGGGCGTGCCGCTCATCGACGGCGGCACCGTCCGGCTCCCGCGCGTGGTGGGCGAGGGCGTGGCGGCCGACCTGATCCTCACCGGCCGGCCGGTCGACGCCGCCGAGGCGCTGCGGATCGGGCTGGCGACGCGCGTGGTGCCGTCGGGCACGACCCGGGCCGCGGCCGAGCGCCTCGCGGCCGAGCTGGCCGCCTTCCCGCAGACCACGATGCGCCACGACCTGGCGTCGATGCGGGAGCAGCACGGCCTCGACGAGGACGAGGCGCTGGCCACCGAGCTGCGCCACGGCGAGCAGTCGCTGGCCGAGGCGCTCGACGGGGCACGGCGGTTCGCCGGCGGCGCGGGTCGCCACGGCTCCTTCGACCCCGCCGACTGACGCGCGGCTGGCACGCGGCTGCGACGAGGTCCGACGCCGGGGGGCTCAGACCTTCGGCTCGAACGCGTCGGCCACACCGAGGAAGACGTCGTTGCCGGCCGGCTCGGCGATCGTGACCCGGACGCCGTCGGTGCCGTAGGGACGCACCATGATGCCCGCCTGGTCGGCGGCCGCGGCGAAGGCCGGGGTGTGCTCACCGAGGCCGAGCCACACGAAGTTGCCGTCGGCCTGCGGGACGCTCCATCCCTGCTCACGCAGGGCAGCCACGACGCGCTCGCGCTCGGCGACGATCGCGTCGACGCGCTCGGCCAGCTCGGTGGTGCACCCGAGCGCGGCGACGGCGGCGGCCTGGGCCACCGCGGACACACCGAACGGCAGCGCGCACTTGCGGACGGCGGCGGCGATCTCGTCGGAGGCCACCAGGTAGCCCACCCGCAGGCCGGCCAGCCCGTAGGCCTTGGCCAGGGTGCGCATGACGACGACGTTGGCGCGCCCACGTCCGAGCGCCAGGGCGTCGACGGGGTCCTCGGAGCGCACGAACTCGCGGTAGGCCTCGTCGACCACGACGACCACCCCGGCCGGGACCCGGTCGAGGAAGGCGGCGAGCTCGGCGTGCCGGACCGCCGGCCCGGTCGGGTTGTTCGGGGTGCACACCAGCACCACGCGGGTCCGGTCGGTGACCGCGTCGGCCATGGCGTCGAGGTCGTGGCGTCCGTCGGAGGTGAGCGGCACCTGGACCGCCCGGGCGCCGCAGACCGCGGCTGCGATCGGGTAGGCCTCGAAGGAGCGCCAGGCGAACACCACCTCGTCGCCGGGCTCGCAGAAGGCCTGGACCAGGTGGTAGAGCAGCGCCACCGACCCGGTGCCCACGGCGAGGTGGGAGGTCGGGACCCCGAGCTCGTCGCCCAGGGCCTCGAAGAGCGCGGTGCTGCCCATGTCGGGGTAGCGGTTCATCGTCCGAGCCGCGCTCTCCGCCGCCGCGAGGACCGCCGCCGGCGGGGCGTAGGGGTTCTCGTTCGAGGACAGCTTGTACGTCGGTACGCCCTCGCGCGGCGTGGGCGGACGGCCGGCGACGTACGCCGGGACGTCGGCCAGCGTGGCGCGCGGGACGGGGCGGTCGGCTGGTCGGGGGGTCGGAGCACCGGTCACTCGTCCCAGGCTACGGCGTCCCCTCCACAGCGACACCGGAGCGGGTGCTCCTTCCCTCCCGACCTTCCCTCCCGACCGTCGCGGCCGCCTGCCGACCCTCCCGTCGGTGTGCGGCCGGGCCGGATGACCCGTGCCCCCACGGGTCATCCGACCGCTGCGCCCCGATCCCCCCAACACATGTCAGGCCCGGGGCGCTGCATCTACTCTAAATTCCCAAACCAGACAAACTGATCGGGTGCACGGCTCGTCCCTCCTAGTCCATCCGGGCCATGGGAATCCCGTGAAAGGATGAGCGCGTGACGTTCCTGATCCGTGTCGTGGTGAACGCCCTCGCCCTCGGGGCCGCCGCCTGGCTGCTCGACGACATCCGCGTCGGGGGCGACACCGAGCAGCAGCTGCTGACGCTGCTCGGGGTGGGCGCCGTCTTCGGCGTCGTCAACGCGCTGGTCACGCCGGTGGTGAAGCTGCTCTCGCTGCCGTTCATCATCGTCACGCTCGGGCTGTTCCTGCTCGTGGTCAACGCCCTCATGCTGCTGCTGACCAGCAGCATCTCCGACGCCCTCGGCCTGCGCTTCACCGTCGACGGCTTCTGGACCGCGGTCCTGGGCAGCATCATCATCTCGATCGTCTCCGCCGTCCTCGGCACCCTGACCGACGACTGACCGCCCCCCGACCCGACCCCGACTGGACGGCCCGTGACGCAGCCCGCCCTGCCCCCGCCACGCGAGCCGGGCGTCTACCGGCTCGCGCTGGTCTGCCTGGGCAACATCTGCCGCTCCCCGATGGCGCACGTCGTGCTCGAGGCGCGCCTCGTCGAGGCGGGGCTGGACGACCGTGTCCACGTGCGCAGCGCCGGCACCGGCGGCTGGCACGTCGGCGAGCCGATGGACCGTCGGGCGGCCGCCACGCTGAGGGACTCCGGCCACGACCCGAGCCGGCACCGCGGACAGCGCTTCGAGGCCGACTGGTTCGCGCGGACCGACCTCGTGCTGGCGATGGACGGCAGCAACCTCCAGGACCTCGCGGACCTCCAGGACCTCGCCGGGACCGACGAGCCGGGCGAGCCCGGCGGGCCCGCCGAGACCTCCCGGCTGCTCCGCTACCGCGACCTCGACCCGGCCGCCACCGACGGCGACCGCGACGTCCCCGACCCCTACTACGGCGCCGACGACGGCTTCGCGACCGTGCTGGCGATGGTGGAGCGCACCACCGACGCGCTGGTGGACGCCCTGTCGACGACGCTCGCCCGGTCGTGACGCGGCCCTGACGCCGCACGACACCCTCACGCGGCCTTCAGCGTGACCTCAGGTGCCGGTGGCACCCTGGACGGGTGAGCGCCGAGTCCCCCCAGCACCGTGTCCTCGTCGTCGACGACGACCGGGCCGTCCGCGACTCCCTGCGACGCTCGCTGGAGTTCAACGGCTACGACGTCGCGCTCGCCACCGACGGCGCCGACGCCCTGGCCCGGATCGCGCAGCAGCCGCCCGACGCCGTGGTGATGGACGTGATGATGCCGCGCCTCGACGGCATCGAGACCACCCGCGCGCTGCGGGCCGCCGGCAACGACCTCCCCATCCTCGTGCTGACCGCCCGCGACACCGTCGGCGACCGCGTCGAGGGTCTCGACGCCGGCGCCGACGACTACCTGGCCAAGCCGTTCGCCCTGGAGGAGCTGCTCGCGCGCCTGCGGGCGCTGCTGCGGCGTACGACGCAGGAGGCGCCCGACGACCTCGACGCCGAGCAGCTGACCTTCTCCGACCTCACCCTCAACCCCGCCACCCGCGAGGTGCGCCGGGCCGGCCGGCTGCTCGAGCTGACGCGCACCGAGTTCGCCCTGCTGGAGATGTTCGTCCGCCGACCGCGGCGCGTGCTCGACCGCTCGTTCATCCTCGAGGAGGTCTGGGGCTACGACTTCCCGACCACCGCCAACTCCCTCGAGGTCTACGTCGGCTACCTGCGGCGCAAGACCGAGGCCGAGGGCGAGGCCCGCCTCATCCACACCGTGCGGGGCGTGGGTTACGTGCTGCGGGAGGGCTGATGCGCTTCCGCGGGACCCTGGCGGCCCGGGTCTCGTTGCTGGCCGCGGTCGCGGTCGGCCTCTCGGTGGCGCTCGTCGCCTCCATCGCCTACGTCAGCGTGCAGCACCAGCTGATGGCCTCCCTCGACGAGTCCCTGCAGGAGCGGGCGGCCGAGGTCGCCGGAATGGGTTCGTCCAGCTTCCTGACCGAGCAGCCTCCGCCCTGGGTCACCGGCGCAGCCGGGGTCCGCGTGGCCATGCTCTACGACAACAGGGAGGTGAACTACCCGCCGGACCTCGATCCGCTGCCCGATCCCGTCGGGCCGATCGAGCTGGGCGACCCGGAGCTGAACGTGGCGCGCGGCCTGTCCTCCTACTCCACCCGCACGGTGATGACCAACGACGGCCCCTACCGGGTGTGCGCGGTACCGGGCAAGGAACAGGGCAGCGCCGTCATCCTGGCGCAGTCGATGCGCTCGACCCAGGACACCCTGGGCAAGCTCGGGGTGCTCCTGTTCCTGGCGGGTGTCGTCGGCGTGATCGCGGCGGCGCTGGCCGGCTGGGCGGTGGCCCGCAACGGCCTGCGTCCGGTGCGCCGGCTGAGCGACGCCGCCGAGGAGATCGCCCGCACCGAGCAGCTCGACCCCATCGCGGTCGAGGGCAACGACGAGATCGCCCGGCTGGCGACGTCGTTCAACGCCATGCTCACCGCCCTCGCCGCGTCCCGCGACCGGCAGCGCCAGCTCGTCGGCGACGCCGGCCACGAGCTGCGCACGCCGCTGACCTCGATGCGCACCAACCTCGACCTGCTGGCCCAGGCCGACCGCCGCGGCGGGCTGTCGCCGGAGCAGCGCATCGAGCTGATGGACGACGTCCGCTTCCAGATCGACGAGCTCACCACACTCATCGGCGACCTCACCGAGCTCGCCCGCGACGAGCCGATCGCCTCGCAGCTCGAGCCGGTCGACCTCGCCGACGTCGTGGCCCGCGCCGTCGACCGCGTCCGGCGCCGCGCCCTCGACGTCACCTTCGACGTGACGCTCGCGCCGTCGTGGGTGACCGGGGAGCCCGCGTCGCTGGAGCGTGCCATCACCAACCTGCTCGACAACTCGGTGAAGTGGAGCCCGCCCGACGGCACTGTCACGGTCCGGCTGGACGGCGGCAGCCTCTACGTCGCCGACCAGGGCCCCGGCATCGCCGAGGAGGACCTGCCCCACGTCTTCGAGCGGTTCTACCGCTCGCGAGAGTCCCGCACGATGCCGGGCTCCGGTCTCGGGCTGTCGATCGTGCGCCGGATCGCCGAGCGGCACGGCGGCCTCGTGCAGGCCGGACGCGCCGAGGAGGGCGGCGCAGCGTTCTGGTTCCGCCTGCCCCTCGGCCCGCCGCCCGCCTCCTCCGCCGCGGCCGCCGACGACGACGCGGAAGTGACAGAGGGGTCCCAGCGCCCTCTCAGGCCCGATTCAGCAACGGTCGACACGCTGGAGACATGAGCGACAACACCCACCGCTTCCCCTCGGACAGCGACACCACCCCCCTCCCGCCGTACTCCGGGAGCACCGCCACGTCCGGCCGCAGCGACACCGAGGTCCTCCCGCCCTACGACCCGTCGGGCGGCAGCACGGGCCAGGTCGGCCCGGTCGGACCGGCCGGGTCCGGCCCGACCCCTCCGCTGCACGACGCCCCCGCGGGCCGCTCCCCCCGGCCCCGCCGCCGCACCGCCGGGATCCTCGCCGGCGCCCTCGTGCTCGGCGTCGGTGGCGGCGTGCTGGGCGCGACCGGCTACGACGCCCTCTCCGACGAGCCCGCCGCGGTCTCCTCCCCGAGCCCGGCCGCGACGAACGCGTCGGCGCGCGAGCCGCTGAGCAGCTCCGGCAGCGACGACAGCAGCGACGAGAGCGGCACCACCGACAGCACGGGCGCCGAGGCTCCCGCCGACTCGGTGGAGGGCGTCGCCGCGGCCGTCCTGCCCTCGGTGGTCAAGATCAACGTCAGCGGCGCCGCCGGCTCGGGCTCGGGCTCGGGCGTCGTCATCAGCGAGGACGGCGAGATCCTCACCAACAACCACGTCGTCGAGGTCGCGGCCGACGGGGGCCAGCTGTCGGTCAGCTTCGACGACGGCAGCAGCGCCGACGCCTCCATCGTCGGCACCGACCCGGTCACCGACCTGGCCGTCATCCAGGCCGACGGGGTCAGCGACCTGACCCCGGCCGCCATCGGCGACTCCGACGCGCTCGGGGTCGGCGAGGAGGTCGTCGCCATCGGCTCCCCGTTCGGGCTCGAGGCCACCGTCACCAGCGGCATCGTCAGCGCCCTCAACCGCCCGGTCGCCATCAGCGAGGCCAGCGCCTCGGCGGAGGCCCCCGACACCGTCTACCCCGCGATCCAGACCGACGCCGCCATCAACCCCGGCAACTCGGGCGGTCCGCTGGTCAACATGGCCGGCGAGGTCGTCGGCATCAACTCCTCGATCCGCTCCAACAGCACCTCGTTGAGCGGCGAGGGCGGCTCCATCGGTCTCGGCTTCGCCATCCCGATCACGCAGGTCCTGCCGGTGGTCGAGCAGCTGCGCAACGGCGAGACCGCGACCCACGCGCGGCTCGGCGTCACGGTGGCGAACACCCCCGACGACAACGGGCTCGCCAACGGCGCCGAGATCCAGGAGGTCCAGGAGGGGTCCGGCGGCGCCGAGGCCGGTCTCCAGCCCGGCGACCTGGTCACCCGGGTCGACGACAAGCCGATCAGCACCATCGACGCGCTCGTGGCCACGATCCGCGGCTACCGTCCCGGCGACACCGTGACGCTGGTGGTCCAGCGTGACGGCGAGACCCAGACGCTCGAGGCCACGCTCGACAGCGACGCGGACACGTCCTCTCCCTGACGTGCCCTCCCGCTCGGACCCGCGTCCGAGCCACGGACGTCGCCCCCGGGTCCGGGACCTCCCAGACCGTCGATCCGGGGGCGGCGCCGCCGCTCAGGCGAGGCAGGCCCGCACCCGGGCGGACTTCCACCGGGTCTCGGCCCACTCCTCGGCGAGGTCGGAGCGCACCGTGATCCCGCCGCCGGTGCCGAGCTCGTAGCGCCACCCCTCGACCCCGGAGCCCGCGGCGGTCGCCACCAGGCTGCGGATGACGACGCTGAGGTCGGCCCGTCCGTCCCCGGAGATCCAGCCGAAGGCGCCGGCGTACACCCCGCGCGGGGTCGCCTCGACCGCGTCGATGACCGACATCGTGCGCCGCTTCGGCGCCCCGGTCATCGACCCGGCCGGGAACAGCGCCCGCAGCGCCGCGATCGTGGGGACGTCGTCGCGCAGGCGTCCGCGCACGGTCGTCACCAGCTGGTGCACCGCGGCGTAGGACTCCACCTCCATCAGGCCCGGAACCTCGACCGACCCCACGTCGCAGACGAGCGCGAGGTCGTTGCGGATCAGGTCGGTGATCATCAGGTTCTCGGCCCGCAGCTTGGGGTCGGCACGCAGGTGCGCGGCCAGGGCGGCGTCCTCCGCGGGGGTGCGGCCGCGGGGCGTCGTGCCCTTGATGGGACGGGCCTCGAGGACACGCTGCCGGTCGACGGTGGCGTAGCGCTCCGGGCTCGAGCTCAGCAGGTGCACCCCGTGGTGCTGCAGGTAGCCCGAGTAGGGCGCCGGGTTGTCGCTGCGCAACCGCACGTAGGCCGTCACCGGGTCGACCCCGGACCGCACCGCCTCCCGGTAGGTCAGGTTCACCTCGTAGGAATTGCCGGCGTGCAGCTGCTCCTGGACCTCGGCGAAGGCGGCGGCGTACTCCTCCGGGACCGGCTCGCCGGCGTCCGCCGCCGGCTGCCCGCTCCCCGCACCACCGCGGACGTCAGGGGGCGTGGTCGCGCCGGCGACCGTCTCGTACGACGTCCGCGGCAGGGGCTCGGGCGTGCGGACCCGCATCCACACCGCGTCGGGGACGCCGGGCGTCGCGGACGGGCGGCCGGGCAGGTCCGGCCGGCAGGCGTAGCCGAGGTAGCCCACCCAGCTGACCTCCGGGTCGCCGCCGTCCCGGTCGACCTCGTCGCCCAGGACGGCGAACACGTCGTCGCCGACGACCGTGGACCGGCCGTGCTGGTGACGGCGGACCTGCCGCGCGGTGGCGTCGAAGGTCAGCGACACGTCGTCGTCGGCCAGCACGCCGAGCGCGGACGACGTCGCGACCCCGGCCTGGCGCCGCGCGCCACCGCCGTCGAGCCAGAACATCCGCGGGGACGCCGCTGCGGCATCCCGGAAGGCCGCGACCTCGGCGTCGCTCACGAGGTCACCTGCGGTGCCGGGGCCGGTGCCGGGGCGAGGAAGTTGGCCACGAGCCGCGCACCGTGCTCGCTCAGCACCGACTCGGGGTGGAACTGCACCCCGACGAGCGGCCGCGTCCGGTGCGCCACCGCCATCACCGTGCCGTCCTCGCTGCGGGCGGTCACGACCAGCTCGTCGGGCATCGCGACGGCCGCCAACGAGTGGTAGCGCACGACCTCCACCGGCGAGGGCACCCCCGCGAACAGCCCGGTGCCCTCGTGGGTCACCGTCGCGACCTCCCCGTGCGCCGGGCGGACCCGCGCCACCACCCCGCCGTACGTCGTCACGAGGCCCTGCATGCCGAGGCACACGCCGAGCACCGGCCGGTCACCCGTCCGCAGCAGCTCGCGCCCGACCGCGAAGTCGGCACGGTCGTCGGGGTGACCGGGGCCGGGCGAGAGCACCACGTGGGTGAACCGGTCCAGGTCGGCGAGCCGCACCCGGTCGTGCTCGACCACCTGCGGAAGCGCGCCCGTCACCGACGCCACCAGGTGCACCAGGTTCCACGTGTAGGAGTCGTAGTGGTCGACCACCACGACGTCCGGCCGCGCTCGCGCCATCGGCCACCGGCTCTCAGGTCAGCAGATCGAGGACGAGGTCGCGCAGCAGCGCGAAGCCGTTCTGCGTCAGCACCGACTCGGCGTGGAACTGCACGCCGCGGAAGTGCGGTCCGCGCACCATGTGGACGTCGCCGGTGACCGGGTCGGTGGCGGCCGTGACGCCGTCCGGCAGCGGGGCGTCGGGGCGCGCCACGAACGTGTTGTAGAACCCGACCGTCTCGTCGGCCCCCGCCGGCGAGGCGTCCCGCGTGGCCGAGAGGTCGACGCGCGCCTGCGTGCCCTGGAAGACGATGTCCTTGTAGGCCAGGGCGATCCCGAGCCGGTCGCACAGCACCTGGTGGCCGAGGCAGACCGACAGGAACGGCCGGCCCGAGGCCAGCAGCTCCTCGGTGGCGGCCCGGAAGGCCGCGATCTTCGGGTGGTCGCCGTCGCGGGGGTCGCCGGGACCGGGACCGACGATGACGAGGTCGTCGCCGTCGAGGGCGCCGGGCCGGTAGTCGCGGTGCGACACCACGCGCGAGCTCATGCCCAGCACCGTGAGCACGTGGCGCAGCATGTTCACGAAGTCGTCCTCGCCCTCGAGGATGACCGCGGTGCGCCCCTTCAGCGCCGGTGCGGGCACGGCGTCGCCCTGGTCGGTCAGCCAGAAGGTGCTGAGCCGCTGGTTGCGCGAGCCGAGCGCGATGAGCACGTCCTCGTCGGCGGCCAGGGACGCGATGCCGGTCGTCGGCTCCGGCGGGGCGTCACGCAGCCCGAAGGCGGTGAGGATGCCGCCCGCCTTGGCCCAGGTCTCGGCCACCTCCGACGCCGGGTCGGAGTCACGCACGAGGGTGGCACCGGCCGTCACCTTGAGCGCACCGTCGGGCGAGACGTCGGCGGTGCGGATCACGATCGGGCTGTCGGCGGTCGGCGCCCCGTGGGCGTCACGGCCGATCAGCGCCAGCGCGGCTCCGTAGTAGCCGCGGCCCTCGGTCTCGTAGGCCTTGATGAGGCGGCACGCGTTCTCCACGGGCGCCCCGGTGACGGTGGCGGCGTACATCGTGTCGCGCAGCACCTCGCGCACGTCGCGGGTCGTGCGTCCGGCGAGGAGGTACTCGGTGTGCACCAGGTGGGTCATCGGCTTGAGGAACGGCCCGAGCACCTGCCCGCCCTCGGTGCACAGGTCGCACATCATCTTCAGCTCCTCGTCGACGACCATGAAGAGCTCGTAGATCTCCTTCTCGTCGGCCAGGAACTCCAGCAGCCTCGCCTTGCGCTCCTCCTCGGCCAGTCCGGCCAGCCGGAACGTGCCGCTGATCGGGTTCATCCGGACGTCGCCGCCGTGGACCGACACGTGCCGCTCCGGACTCGCGCCCACCAGGTAGCGCTCGCCCGTGAAGAACAGGTAGGTCCAGTAGGCGCCCCGCTCGCGCTCGAGCAGGTGGCGCAGCACGGCCAGGGCGGGCTCCGGTCCCCACTCCGCGAGCTGGGCCCGGTAGTGGCGGCCCACCACGAGGTTCGCGCCCTCGCCGTTGCCGATCTCGTCGTCGATGATGCGGCGCACGACCGCGGCGTACTCCTCGTCGGTGGTCTCGAACCCACCCCGGTCGAGGAAGCCGACGCCTCCGGTCGGCAGGGCGGCGAGCACGTCGGCCAGCGGCAGGCGCAGCTCGAGGTCGACGTCGACCACGGTCAGCGGAGCGCCGTCGTCGTGGGCCTCGAAGCCGCGCTCGGCGACCTGGCGGAAGGGCACGGCGAGGAGCCGGTCGACGGTGCGCCCGGCCTCGGGCACCCCGTCCTCCAGCGGTACGTCGAGCAGGGAGTCGACCGCGGAGGGACGCCCGCCCACCAGCAGCACGTCGGCGGAGTCCTTGATCCGGATGACCGCCCAGGCGGGCCGGGCCACGAGGTCGGCGAGGATCCCGGGCACGTCGGTCGTCATGGCCGCACGCTACCAACGCCGCACCCGTGTCCGGCCCGTCGTCCCGTCCCGGCCCACCAGGGACCCGACCGGGACGAAGGACCCCCGAGGTCGGGCCGGTGGGTCCCGATGAAAGCGGACATACTGCCCTGCCGCGGGGATGGGCCCGGCGACCAGGATGAGGCCACGGCCGCAGGGATCGGCCGGGGGGACGCAGGACACGGGGGTCAGCAGGGGGACGCAGGGGGAACGCAGCACCAGGGGGGTTGCACCACCGGGGGGAGCATCACCCGGGGGGATCGACAAGGCACCAGAGGAGGGGGCGGCGGAGACGCCGTCGCTGGGAGCCCAGGGGGACAGCAACACAAGGGGCGGGCAGGCCGGCATCGTGGTGAGCCGGCCTCTCGTCCTGCCCGGAGACCCGTGTCGCGTGGAGGCGATGCGGGTCTCGGTGCTTTCGCGACCGCTCAGCGGCGCAGCGTGACCAGTCGCTGCGTCGCGCGCGTCAGCACGACGTAGAGCGTGGCGGTGCCGGTCGGCGACTCCGCCTCGATCGCGTCGGGGTCGAGGACCACGATCGCGTCGAACTCCAGGCCCTTGGTGTCCAGGCCGCTGAGCGCCACCAGCCGGGCGTCCTCGCCGCGGGTCTCCTCGGCCAGGTCCGCCGTCGCGCGCAGCCAGGAGCGGACCTCGCCGAGCCGCGCCAGCGGGGCCACCACCCCGACCGTGCCCTCGACCTGCCCGAGCAGCTCGCGCGCGGCGGCCTCGACCTCGGCCCGTGGGTCCGGGTCGGCCAGGACGCGCTCCTCCGGCGGCACCCCGGTGCGGCGCACCGCCGTCGGCAGGTCGGCGGCCAGCCCGGCGCGCTCGGCGTACGCCGCGGCGTGCTCGTAGATCTCCGCGCTGTTGCGGTAGTTGGTGGCCAGGTGGAACGAGTGCCGCGGCCGCGAGGAGCGCACCGACCAGCGCTGCCGGCCGCGCAGCGGCTCGCCGAACAGCGCCACCTCGCGCGCCGCCTCGGCCTCGGCCGCGTCGGGCCACGACGACTGCGCGAGGTCGCCCACGATCGTCCAGGTCGCGGCCTCGCCCCGGCGGCCGAGCATCCGCCACTGCATCGGCGAGAGGTCCTGCGCCTCGTCGACGAGCACGTGGGCGTAGGTGTCGTCGTCGGTGCGGCGCGTCGTGCGCGGCCCGGCGTACTCCTGCTCGTCGGTGCCCTCGCGACGCCGCTCGCCGAGGCTGCCGAGCTCGGGCAGGTTCGCGTCGACGAGGTGGGCGAGCGGGTCGTCCACGTCCGCGACCTCCTCCGGCGGGTCGCCCAGCAGGTAGCGCAGCTCGTCGACGAGGGCGACGTCCTCGACCGACAGCTCCGGTGACCAGGCGCCGGCGAGGGTCTCGACGTCGCCGCTCTCCAGGACGCCCTCCCCCACGCGGCGCAGCAGCGCGGAGTCGGCCAGCCAGCCCAGCACCTCGGGCGCCTCCAGCGGGGGCCACCAGGTGCGCACGAAGGTCAGGAAGCGGTCGTCGGACAGGATCTCGTCGACGAACGCCTCGCGTCCGCGGTCGAGGGCGCGCTCGCCGCGCACCTGGCGCCACAGCGCGTCGACCAGGGCGGCCGGCACCCGGCGGGTCTGGGCGTTGCGGCGGCCCTGACCCAGCAGGGTGCGCCGGATGCGGGCCAGGTCGCGCGAGGTGAGCACCAGGGTGTCGTCGCGGTAGAAGAAGCGGAAGTCCTCGGGGGCGCCGGGGACCGCCTGCCGGGCGGCGCGCCGCAGCACCTCGGCCATCCGCGCCGCGCCCTTGACCGCCGCCACGGCCGGGGGGTCGTGCTGGTCGGCCCGGATGCCGTCGACGACCTCGCCGAGGGCGCGCAGGGCCACCGCGGTCTCGCCCAGCGACGGCAGCACCCGCTCGATGTAGCGCATGAAGACGCCCGAGGGACCGACCACGAGCACGCCGCCGCGCTCGTAGCGCGAGCGGTCGGTGTAGAGCAGGAACGCGGCGCGGTGCAGCGCGACCACCGTCTTGCCGGTGCCCGGGCCGCCGCTGATCTCCACGACTCCCTTGGCAGGCGCCCGGATCGCCCGGTCCTGCTCGGCCTGGATGGTGGCGACGATGGAGTGCATGGACCGGTCGCGGGCCCGGGCCAGCTGCGCCATCAGCGCACCCTCGCCGACCACCGGCATGTCCGAGCCCGCCTCCGCGTCGAGGAGGTCGTCCTCGACGCCGACGACGGTGCGTCCCGCGCAGCGCAGCACCCTGCGGCGTACGACGCCCTGGGGCTCCGAGGCCGTGGCCTGGTAGAACACCGCGGCGGCTGGGGCGCGCCAGTCGATGAGCAGGGTGTCGCGGTTCTCGTCGCGCAGCCCGATCCGCCCGATGTAGCGCGGCGCCTCGGCGCGGTCCTTGAGGTCGAGCCGGCCGAAGACGAGACCCTCGTGGGCCGCGTCGAGGTTCGCGATGCGACGCGCCGCCTGGAAGACCATCGCGTCGCGCTCGACGAGCCCGCCCTCGTGGCCGAGGCGGGCGCGTCCGTGCCCCTCGGCCGCGAGCGCCTGCGCGTTGCGCGTCGAGGTCTCGAGCTGGCGGTAGACGCCGTCGACGAAGGCCTGCTCGTGCGCGGTCTCGCGCGCCACGAGGTCGGTGCTGGGCTCACCGCTCACCGGGGCGGACTCCTCAGGAGGTGGAGGGACGGACGGTCGACGGGCCGGCCCGCTCGAACCGCTCCCGGTCAGGCCCCCGTCAGAACCGACCACTCTACCGAGTCCCCCGCCCCTCCCCGCGCGAGGCGTCGTGGGCGATCCGGGACCAAGGCTGGGGGGGTACCCAGGGCCTTCGTCCCGAGCTAGGGTGCCGCGATGTGACCAGGAACACCACAGGTCGCGCCCGCACATCCGGTCACGAGCCGGACACCACACGGAGGAACCATGACGAGACGACGAGCCGCCCAGCTCGGGGTGGCAGCTGCCCTCACGATCGGGCTGCCCCTCAGCCTGACCTCGACCCAGCTGGCGGCCGACGCCGCGCCGGCCCCCAGCAGCGCCGCCTTCCGCCAGGCCGTCACCGTCGGTGGCGTCCTGCAGCACGAGCGCGTGCTGCAGCGCATCGCGAACCGCAACGACGGCTCGCGCGCCTCGGGCACCCCGGGCTACGACGCGTCCGCGGCGTACGTCGCCAAGCGGCTCCGCGCCGCCGGCTACGACGTGCGGGTGCAGAACTTCACGTTCCCGAAGTTCACCGAGAACGCCCCGGCCACGCTGACCCAGGACTCGCCGGTCGCCACGGACTACGAGACCGAGACCTTCGAGTACTCCGGCAGCGGCACGGTCACGGGCCCGCTCACCGCGGCCGACGGCAACACCGTGCCGGTCACCGCCGCGCCCGGCGAGACGAACGCCGGCTGCAGCGTCTCCGACTTCGACCCCGCCCCGAGCGAGGACGCCGTCGCGCTGATCCAGCGCGGCACGTGCTCCTTCGGCGAGAAGGCGCAGTACGCCCAGGAGGCGGGCTACGACGCCGCCATCATCTTCAACGAGGGCCAGGACGGCCGCACCGACCTGCCCGGCGGCACCCTCGGCGAGCCCGGCGACATCCCCGTCGTGGGGCTGTCGTACGCCGACGGCGCCGCGCTGCAGGAGCAGCTCGAGGGTGGCGCCGAGGTCGTGATGACCGTCGCGACCGACACCTCCTTCGACCCCGACGCGCAGACCAGCAACGTCATCGCCGACACCCGTGGCGGCGACCGTGACCGCACGCTCGTCGTGGGTGCCCACCTCGACTCCGTCGACGGCGGCGCCGGCATCAACGACAACGGCTCCGGCACGTCGACGATCCTCGAGATCGCCGAGGAGATGGCCGAGGCCGGCGTCAAGCCGCGCCAGAAGGTCCGCTTCGCGTTCTGGGGTGCCGAGGAGTCCGGCCTGCTCGGCTCCGAGCACTACGTCGACAGCCTCAGCGACCGCGCCCTGTCGCGCATCGTGGCGAACCTCAACTTCGACATGGTCGGCTCGCCCAACTACGTGCGCTTCGTCTACGACGGCGACGGCTCCGACACCGACCCCGCCGGCCCGCCCGGGTCGGCGCAGATCGAGGAGCTGTTCGTCGACTACTTCGACAGCCAGGACCTGGCCTCGGCCCCGACCCAGTTCAGCGGTCGCTCGGACTACGGCCCGTTCATCGCGGTCGGCATCCCCGCCGGTGGTCTGTTCACCGGCGCCGAGGGCGTGAAGACGCCCGAGGAGGCCGCGATCTTCGGTGGCACCGCGGGGGAGCCCTACGACCCCTGCTACCACCAGGCCTGCGACGACATGACGAACCTGAGCACGGCGGCGCTGTCGGAGATGGGCGACGCCGCGGCCCACGCCGTCCTGCGCCTGGCCACCACCCGGACCGGCTTCTTCGAGGACGGCAGCTTCCGGCAGGCCACCCGCGAGCGCACCGCCGCGCAGGACTTCGACAACCACGGCAACCACGCCGCTCGCTGAGTCCCGCAGCACCGACGCACGACCGGCCAGGGGCCGTTCCCTCACGCGAGGGGGCGGCCCCTGGCTGCGTCTCCAGGTCTCCCGGTCTCTCGGTCTCCCGGCGGTGTCAGGGGCGGGGACGCAGCCGGCGCGGCAGCCCGAAGTCGGTGTGCACCCCGGGGCTGAAGGCGACCTGGTCCGGGGCGCGGGCGGCGAGGTCGCCGAAGCCCACCGAGCCCAGCAGGCCGTCGTCGAGGTCGACCACCTCGGCGTCGTGCAGCGGCCACGGCTCGTGGTGGTTGGGCACGTACATCGGCCACCCGAGCACCGAGGTGTGCAGCCCCCAGCGGGCGCTGACGAAGTGGTCGAGGTCGTCGGGCCGCCGCGGCTCGCCGACCCGCACCGTGACGCGGCTGGTGTGCGGCGGCCAGGGCCGTCGCAGCCGGGCGGTGTAGGTGTGGTCGGTCCCGTCCCCGGTCACGGCGCGGGTGCGGTGCCGCATCCGCGCCCACCGGTACGGCGTGCCGAAGGCGGCCCGGGCGCCGGCCGTCACCACGACGCGCTCGCAGTCGAGGCTGAGGAACACCACGCCGCGCACGCCGTACCGGTCGACGCTGTAGAGGCGCACGTTGGTCTCCAGGAAGGTGCCGAGCCACGTCACCCCCGGGAGCCGGAACGGCGCGGCGCGGCTCATCCGGAACGGCACCAGCCCGACGTACGTCGACCCCGTCGCCTCGTGCACGTCGGGACGCACGCCGCGGGGCATGAGGTGCGCGACGCGGCCCGGGTCGACGGCCCAGTGCAGGAAGGTCAGGTCGAGCCAGTCCTGGTTCATCAGCACCGGCCCGGTGAGGGCGGGGGCGGTCGGGCTGACCGGCTCCGGGGTGGCCCCGGCCACGGAGGGAGAGACGTGTCCCGGCGGCATGCCCCGAGCGTGACATACCGTGCCCACATGGCCTCCCGCACGAGCTCCGCCGCCGGTCCCCTGCCCGCCTTCGACCCGCTCGACCCGGGCAACGTCGACTCGCTGCTCACCGAGGAGGAGCGCGCGGTCCGCGAGACCGTGCGCAAGGTGACCACCGACCGGGTGGCCCCGCACGTCGCCGACTGGTTCGAGCGCGGCGAGGTCGACGACGTCCGTGGCCTGGTGAAGGAGCTCGGCTCGGTCGGGCTGCTCGGCATGCACCTCGAGGGCTACGGCTGCGCGGGCATGTCGGCGACGGCGTACGGGCTGGCCTGCCTGGAGCTGGAGGCGGTCGACTCGGGCATCCGCTCGCTGGTGTCGGTGCAGGGGTCCTTGGCGATGTACGCGATCTGGGCCTTCGGCTCGGAGGAGCACAAGCAGGAGTGGCTGCCCGGCATGGCCGCCGGCGAGAAGATCGGGTGCTTCGGGCTGACCGAGCCCGACGCCGGCTCCGACCCCGGGTCCATGCGCACCCGCGCCCGGCGTGACGGGTCCGGCGAGGACGCCGACTGGGTCCTCGACGGGCGCAAGATGTGGATCACCAACGGCTCGATCGCCGACGTCGCGGTGGTCTGGGCCCACACCGACGACGGCGTCCGCGGCTTCGTGGTCCCCACGGCGACTCCGGGGTTCTCGGCGCCGCTGATCAAGCACAAGATGTCGCTGCGGGCGTCGGTGACCAGCGAGCTCGTCCTGGACGGCGTCCGGCTGCCGGCCTCGGCGGTGCTGCCGGAGGTCCGGGGCCTCAAGGGGCCGCTGTCGTGCCTGAACGAGGCCCGCTTCGGCATCGTCTGGGGCGCGATGGGCGCGGCCCGCTCGTCGTACGGGGCGGCGCTGGACTACTCGCGCACCCGCATCCAGTTCGACCGGCCGATCGGCGCCTTCCAGCTGACGCAGGCCAAGCTGGCCGACATGGCCGTCGAGCTGACCAAGGGCACGCTGCTCGCCGTCCACCTCGGCCGGCTCAAGGACGCCGGGCAGCTGCGGCCCGAGCAGGTGAGCATCGGCAAGCTCAACAACGTGCGCGAGGCGCTCGAGATCTGCCGCAGCGCGCGCACGGTGCTGGGGGCCAACGGGATCTCGCTGGAGTACCCGGTGATCCGGCACATGAACAACCTCGAGTCGGTGCTCACGTACGAGGGCACCGTGGAGATGCACACGCTCGTGCTGGGCCAGGCCCTGACCGGCGAGCAGGCCTTCCGCTAGACCCGATCACGCCCCGGAGTAGGTGTTTGCCCCTCCGAGGGCGCACACTGGAGGTCTCATGACCTCACGTCCCGCGGGATCCCGCCGCCACCTCGCGTCCAGTCCCTTCCAGCCGAAGCCGGCGCAGGAGGTGGAGGTCTTCGAGGTCGACGACCGGGTCTCGCACGACTCCTTCGGCCTGGGCCGCGTCTCCGGCGTCGAGGCCGCCGCCGTCACCGTCGACTTCGGGTCGCACACGGTGCGCGTGGTCAGCCCCTACTCCAAGATGACCAAGCTCTGACCTGACCCGGTCCCGTCCGGCCCACCGGACGGTCGCGTGGTCAGCTCTTCTTCTTGCGCGGCTTCGGCCGTACGACGAGCACCGGGCAGGGCGCGTAGTGCTGCACCCGCTGGGCCGTCGACCCCATGAGCACGGTCTCGCTGATGCCGCGTCCGCCGGCGGCGACGACCACCAGGCCGGCGTCGAGCTGACGCGCGGTCTTGATGATCTCGTTGGCCGGCGAGCCGCTGCGCAGCCGCTGGTGGACCTTCGGACCCCAGCCGTCGAACTCCTTCGCGATGGTGGCCATCGCGCTCTCGGCGGCGGCGCGGAAGCCCGAGGTGTCCCTGTCCGCGGGCGTCTTCTGCCCACCGGAGAGGTCGTCGGCGAACGCGACGGCCGCCAGCGGCCGGATGACCGCCACCACCGAGATGGCGGTGATCTTGCTCGGGTCGGCGAAGGACTTCAGCCGCTTGGCGGCGTCCAGGGACTGCTTCGAGCCGTCGGTGGCGACGATGACGTGCATCTCAGGCGTCCTTTCCGAGGGTGGACTCGCCACGGCTCGTGCCGGACGGTCGGTTCTGCGAGCCGCGGAAGTACTCGATGAGGAAGAGCACGAACCCGAGCCCGATGAGGCCGGCGCACCAGATCAGCGAGGCCGGGTCGTCGTCGACGACGTAGTAGAGCAGGGCGCCGTTGCCGACCAGTCCGATGACCAGCAGGACCGTGTTGGCCCGGTAGGTCTCGCTGGTCTCGTCCTGCCCGCGCAGCTTGAGCGCCGAGACGATCACCATCGCGTAGATGAACAGCAGCAGCACCACGGTCACAGTCGCCAGCCGGGAGACGATGTCGATGCCGAAGCCGGCGTTGTTGAGGACGGTGCCGACGACGAGGAGCCCGCAGACCACGGCGGCCGAGAACAGCAGCCCGACCCACGGGCTGCGGCGCACCGGGTGGACCTTGGCGAAGGCGTCGGGCACGACGTCCTCGCGGGCCATGCCGTAGAGGATGCGGGCCTGCGTCACCACCGCCACGAGCGTGGTGTTGGTGATGGCGGTCATGGCGATGACGGCGAAGACGATCGTCATGACGCCGACCGAGATCGGCAGGATGTCGGCCTTGACGACCTCGAGCAGCGCGGCGTCGGAGCTCGCGAGCTTGTCGACGGGCACGACGAGCGCCGCGGTCATGGCCACGAGCACGTAGATGACGCCGGCTGCGACCATGCCGCCGACGAGGGCGCGCGGGAAGGTCTTCGACGGGTTCACCGTCTCCTCCGCCACGTTGGCGGCGTTCTCGAAGCCGGTCATGGCGAAGAAGGCCAGCGCGACACCGGCGATGATGGCGAAGATCGGGCTCTTGTTGCCGGCGTCGAACTCGGTGAGTGTGCCGAAGTCGGCGTTGCCCTGCACCACGTAGATCACGCCGATGATCATGACGATGACCAGGCCGGCGACCTCGACGAAGGTCATGACCATGTTGGCCACCACCGACTCGGAGATGCCGACGTAGTTGATGACGGCCAACAGGCAGATGAAGACCAGCGTCACCAGGAGGGTGGGCGGCAGCTCCCACACCTCGGCGAAGTACTCCGCGAAGCCGGTGGCCAGCGCTCCCGCGGCAGCAAAGCTCGAGGCGAGGAACGTGACCGTGACCAGGAAGGTCAGCGCCCGGTTCTTGAAGGCCTTGTTGACGTAGAGCGCGGCGCCCGCCGCCTGCGGGTACTTCGTGACGAGCTCGGCGTAGGCCATGCCGGTCACGGTCGCGACCGTCACGCCGACGGCGAAGGCGATCCAGAAGGCGCCTCCGACGGCGCCGGCGACGTCGCCGATGAGCACGTAGATGCCGGAGCCGAGGACGTCGCCGAGGACGTAGAAGAAGAGGAGCCGTCCGGTGATGGACCGCTTCAGACCGCCCTCGCCGTCCGGGTCGAGCTCACTGTCGCGCGTGGTCGTCTGGTCAGACACCGAGGTCCGCCTTCCCGAGGTGATGGGTTGATCTGGTCTACCCGCACCCGCGTTCAGCGAAACCTCAGGTTTGAGGCGTCAACGTCCCTTCGACAAGAAAGCGAGCATCGCCTCGCGAGCGGCGTCGGAGCCGAACAACCGTGCCGACAGCGCGGCACGCTCCTCGCCGCGGGCCTCCAGCCCCGCCAGCAGGTCGGCGTTGAGCAGCTTCTTGCCCTCCGCCAGACCCTGCGGGTGCCCCTTCAGCAGGTCGCCCACCACCCGGTCGAGCTCGGCGTCCAGCTCGGCCTCCGGCACGGCGACCGTCACCAGGCCCATGTCGGCGGCAGCCGCTCCGTCGAACTTCTCCCCCGTCAGCAGCGTGCGCGACGCCGAGCGGGGCGTCATCCGGGGCAGCACGGTCAGCGAGATGACCGAGGCCGCCAGCCCGAGGCGCACCTCGGTGAGCGCGAACGTCGCCGAGTCGGCCGCCACCGCGATGTCGCAGGCGGCCACGATGCCGATGCCACCGGCACGCACCGCCCCGTGCACCCGCGCCACGAACGGCTTCGGCGAGGCCACGATCCGGCGCTGCAGCTCGACGATCGTGCGGGCGCCCTCCTCCATGCCCTCACCCGTCGCCTCGGACAGGTCGGCGCCGGAGCAGAACACGCTCCCGGCGGCGCGCACCACCACGACGCGCACGTCGTCGTCGGCCTCGGCCCGGTCGACGCCGTCGAACACCCCGGCCACGAGGGCCTTGCTCAGGGCGTTGCGCGTGGCCTGGTGGTCGAGGGTGATCGTCGCGACGCCGGCCTGCACGTCGTACTCCACGGGACTGCTCATCGGTGCTCCTCGCCGGACGTGGATCAGTAGGACTTGGGCAGGCCGAGGCTGTGCATGGCCACGTAGTTGAGGATCATCTCCCGCGACACGGGGGCGATGCGGCCGAGCCGGGCCGACAGCAGCATCTGGCCGAGGCCGTACTCCTGCGCGAGCCCGTTGCCGCCGTGGGTGTGCACCGCGACGTCGGTGGCGTTGCAGGCCACCTCGCCGGCGGCGTACTTCGCCATGTTGGCGTACTCCCCCGCACCCACGTCGTCACCGGCGTCGTAGAGCGCCGCCGCCTTCTGCATGAGCAGCCGCGCCTGCTCCAGCTCGATCTTGGTCTTCGCCAGCGGGTGGGCGATGCCCTGGTGGGTGCCGATGGGCTGGTCCTTCCACACCGAGCGGGTCTTGGCGTACTCCACCGCCCGGTCGAGCGCGTAGCGCGCGGTGCCGAGCGACATCGCCGCGCCCATGATGCGCTCGGGGTTGAGGCCGGCGAAGAGCTGCAGCAGGCCGGCGTCGGCGTGGTCGGGGTCGCCGACGAGGGAGTCCGCCGGCACCCGGACGTCGTCGAGGTGCAGCGTGAACTGGTGCTCCGGCGCGGTGAACGTCATCGGGATCGCGCGGGCCTCGAAGCCCGTCGCGTCGGTCGGCACGACGATGAGCGCCGGCTTGAGGTTGCCGGTCTTCGCGTCGGCCATCCGACTCACGACGAGGACGTACTGCGCCTCGTCGACACCGGAGATGTAGGTCTTGGAGCCGTTGAGGACGTAGTCGTCGCCGTCCTTGGTCGCGGTCGTGGTGATCTTGTGCGAGTTGGAGCCGGCGTCGGGCTCGGTGATCGCGAAGGCCATGGTGATCGAGCCGTCGGCGATGCCGGGCACCCAGCGCTGCTTCTGCGCCTCCGTGCCGTAGCGCGCGATGATCGTGCCGCAGATCGCCGGCGAGACGACCATGAGCAGCAGCGGGGCGCCGGCGGTGGCGGCCTCCTCGAGGACCGCCGCGAGGTCGCCGATGCCGCCGCCCCCGCCGCCGTACTCCTCGGGCAGCGAGACGCCGAGGTAACCGTGCTTGCCCATGTCGTTCCACAGGTCGGTGGTCTTCTCACCGTTCGCGGCCTGGCGCTCGATGTACTCCCGGCCGTACGACGCCGCCAGCTTGCGCACCGCCTCACGCAGCGCCTGGCGCTCCTCGGGCTCGCTGAACATGGTCTGGGTCTCGACACTCATGCGGTCTCCTCGGGGTTCTCGGTCTCGTGGTCGGTGTACGGGGTGCTCACGACGGCCAGCACGGCGCCGGCGGTCACCTGCTCGCCCACCGCGACGGCGAGCTCGCTCACCACGCCGTCGGTGGGCGCGTTGATGGTGTGCTGCATCTTCATCGCCTCCATGACGAGGACCGGCTGGCCCGCGGTCACGGTCGCGCCGGCCTCGACGCGCACGGCGATGACGGTGCCGGGCATGGGCGCGAGCAGCGACCCCTCGGCGACCTGGTCGGCCGGGTCGACGAAGCGGGGCAGCCGGGTCAGCGCGACGTGGCCGGCTGCGTGGTCCACGTCGACCCGGGTCGTGGCGCCGTGGTCGGACAGGGCGACGTCGTAGGTGCGGGTCAGGCCGTCCTGGTCGACGATCACGCGCCACCCCGTCACGGTGTGCTCCACCGACGTGGCGCGGGCCTCGCCGACCTCGCCGTGCACGTCGGCGAAGCGGTAGCCGTCCCGGTCGCCGTGCCAGCCGACCTCGACCTCGGTGCCGCGGTGGTCGAAGCGGGTGATCTGCGGCGCGGAGGTGACGTTGCGCCAGCCGGTGGGGACGCCGGCCTGGACGCGGCGCCCAGCCACGGCCCGCTCGGTGCAGGCGACTGCGGCAGCGAAGAGGGCCAGCGCCTGCTCGCTCGCGGAGCCCACGGGTCCGTGCGTCGGCTCGAGCGCCGTCAGGGCTGCGCCGGCGAGGAAGTCGGTGCTCAGCTGCTCGTCCACGAAGGAGCGCTCGCTGAGGATCTCGACGAGCAGGTCGCGGTTGGTGACCAGTCCGTGGAGGCGGGCCCGGCGCAGCACCCCGGCCAGCTGCCGCAGCGCGGTCGGCCGGTCCGGGGCCCAGACGATCACCTTGGCCAGCATCGCGTCGTAGTGGGTGCCGACCTCGTCGCCGGCGCGGAAGCCGGAGTCGAGGCGGACGCCGTACGACGTCAGCGGCTGGAGCTCGACGTCGACGTCGGGGACCTCGAAGCGGGTCAGCCGACCGGACTGCGGCTGGTAGTCGGCGGCCGGGTCCTCGGCGTACAGCCGCACCTCGACCGCGTGCCCCTGGGGAGTCACGGCGGTCGAGCCTGTCGAGACCCCACCCGGTGGTCGAGCAGCGTCGCCACCCGTTGGTCGAGCAGCGTCGCCACCCGTTGGTCGAGCAGCGTCGCCACCCGTTGGTCGAGCAGCGTCGCCACCCGTTGGTCGAGCAGCGAGCGCAGCGAGCGTGTCGAGACCCGGTGACCTGCCCGCCAGTCCTGACCCCGCCCCCTCCGCCGCCTGGATCTGCAGCTCCACCAGGTCGAGACCGGTGACGCACTCGGTGACCGGGTGCTCGACCTGGAGCCGGGTGTTCATCTCCAGGAAGAAGAAGCCCTCCCGGACGGGGTCGTAGAGGAACTCCACCGTCCCGGCGCCGCGGTAGGAGATCGCCTCGGCGGCGGCGCGGGCGGCGTCGTGCATCGCGGTGCGCACGGCGTCGGGCAGGCCCGGGGCGGGCGCCTCCTCGACGACCTTCTGGTGGCGTCGCTGCACCGAGCAGTCGCGGTCGCCGAGGACGTGGACCGTGCCCGCGGCGTCGCCGAGGACCTGGACCTCGACGTGGCGGCCCTTCTCGACGTAGGTCTCGACGAAGACGGTGCCGTCGCCGAACGCCGAGGCGGCCTCGGTCTCCGCGCCGGACACGGCGTCGGTCAGGTGCTCGAGCCGGCGGACGACGCGCATGCCGCGACCGCCACCACCCGCGCTCGCCTTCACCAGCACCGGCAGGTCGGCCCCGGTCACCTCGGCCGGGTCGAGGTTGCGCAGCACCGGCACGCCGGCCTTCTCCATGAGCTCCTTGGCCGCGACCTTGGAGCCCATCGCCTCGATCGACTCCGGCGCCGGCCCGATCCAGGTCAGCCCGGCCTCGAGGACGGCGCGGGCGAAGTCGGCGTTCTCGCTGAGGAAGCCGTAGCCGGGGTGCACCGCGTCCGCGCCCGTGCGCCGGGCCGCCTCCAGGACCAGGTCGGCGCGCAGGTAGGTGTCGGCGGGGGCGTCACCCGGCAGGCGTACG